>NZ_CP155567.1:0-635000 GCF_039696035.1 Microbulbifer sp. SAOS-129_SWC | reverse complement strand
CGAGCCAATGGTGCCCGGTGCCGCGGCACACTCCGCGGCAGCGACCTCCGCGGCTGCCGCAGAGCCGCAGCAGACACTGCAGACAAAGACCCTGAAAGTGAAACAGGGCGACACCCTGTCCGACCTGTTCGAGCGCGCCGGCGTCAACACCGCCGAGATGTACCAGCTGCTGGCCAGCGGCGGCAAGGCCCGGCAACTGGCCGACCTGAATCCGGGCGAAAGCCTGACGTTTCGCACCGACCACAGCGGGGCGCTGCAGAACCTGGAACTGCACCGCGATGCCCTCAACCTCGAGGAATTCAGCCGCGGCGACAGCGGCGCCTTCAAGTACGCGCTGCACCAGCGTCAGCCGGAAAACTACACCGCCTACCGCAAGGCCGAGATCAAAAGCTCGCTGTTTGTCGCCGGTAGCGATGCCGGCCTGAGCGGCAACCTGATCATGGAAATGGCTGACGTGTTCAGTTCGGATATCGATTTCGCGCTCGATATCCGCAAGGGCGACAGCTTCGGCGTGATGTACGAGGAAAAATTCCTCGACGGCAAGAAAATCGGCAATGGCCCCATTCAGGCGGTCAGCTTTACCAACCGCGGAAAAACCTTCAACGCGGTGCGCTATGTGGATATCCACGGCGATGCCAACTACTACACCCCCGACGGCCGGAGCATGCGCAAGGCGTTTATCCGCACTCCGGTGGATTTCACCCGCATCAGCTCCAGCTACAACCCGCGTCGCCTGCACCCGATCTTCAAGACCCGTCGCCCGCACTATGGCACCGATTACGCCGCCCCCACCGGCACCCCGGTCTACGCCGCCGGCGACGGCCGCGTGGTCAAATCCGGCTATAGCAAGCCCAACGGCAACTACATCTTTATTCAACACGGCCAGCACTACATGACCCGCTACCTGCACCTGAGCAAACGCCGGGTCAAGACCGGCGATCGGGTCAAGCAGCGCCAGATCATCGGTAACGTGGGCTCCACCGGCTACGCCACCGGCCCGCACCTGCACTACGAGTTCCTGGTAAACGGCCAACACCGCAACCCGGCCACCATCGTCAGTAAGCTGCCCAAGGCCAAGTCGATTCCGAGTTCGGAGATGGACCGTTTCCGCACCCAGACGCAGCCGCTGCTCGCCCAGCTGGAAAATTATCAGCGCCCGGCCCTGGCCCAGCGCGACGACGACAGCGACAATAGCAGCGTCAATTAAACCAGCGGATCCGACTTCATGGCGGAGCTCTACATCGGGCTGATGTCCGGCACCAGCGTCGACTCGATCGACGCGGTGCTGGTGGAATTTGGCCAACAGGACCCGGTCGCGCCCAGCGTGCGCGCGGCCCTCGGGCACTCCATAGACCCCACCCTGCGCGAGGCGATTCTCGCCCTCTGTGCCCCCGGCCCCTCGGAACTCGATCGCGCCGGCCAGCTCGACCGCCAGATAGGCCAGGCTTTCGCCGAGGCCACACTGGCACTGCTCGAGCGCGCCGGCGTCGCCGCCGCGGAGGTGACCGCCATCGGCAGCCACGGCCAGACGGTGCGGCATCGCCCGCCGGGCAGCCTCAACTGGCCCTTCTCCCTGCAGATCGGCGACCCCAACACCATCGCCGCCCTAACCGGCATCACCACGGTGGCGGATTTTCGCCGCCGCGATATGGCACTGGGCGGTCAGGGCGCACCGCTGATGCCCGCCTTCCACCGCGCCGTATTCAGCAGCGAGCGCCACCGCGCCGTGGTCAATATCGGCGGCATGGCCAACATCACCGAACTGACACCAGACGGCGGCGTGCGCGGCTACGACACCGGGCCCGGCAATGCGCTGCTCGACTACTGGGTGGGACTGAATCTGGGCATGAGCTTCGACCGCGATGGCGCCTGGGCCGCCAGTGGCCGGGTGCAACCCGAACTGTTCGAGCGCCTGCAAGCCGCCCCCTACTTCGCCGCAGCAGCGCCCAAGAGCACCGGTCGCGAGACGTTCAATGCCGACTGGCTGGAACGCGCCCGCGCCGGTGTGGCGGCAACACCGGCCGATGTCCAGGCCACCCTGGCCGAGGTTACCGCGGCCAGTATCGCCGACGCGGCAACGCGCTTTGCCGGCGGCGGCGAGCTGCTGGTCTGCGGCGGCGGCGCCCGCAACAAGGACCTGCTCACGCGGTTGCGCCGGCGACTGCCGAACTGGAGCGTGACCACCACCGATGACTACGGCATCGATGCCGACTGGCTCGAAGCGGTGGGTTTTGCCTGGCTGGCGCGCCAGACCCTGCACGGGTTACCGGGTAACTGTCCGGCGGTGACCGGTGCCGAACGGGAAACGGTGCTGGGGGGGATCTATCCGGCGTGATGGCACGCTTGCGACCCGGCGCTCGGGGCCTCGGAGCTGAGTCACCCTACTGCGGCGCGCGCACCAGGTGCGTGGGGCGCACCTTATTCGACGGATGCAGGCTTTTCGAGAGTACGGACAAGACCGGGGAGACGCAGCACCCCGGGACGGGACGCTAGATAGAGAAGGAGGAGCCGCAGCCACAGGTGGAGGAGGCGTTGGGGTTCTGCACCACGAAGCGCGAGCCGGACAGGCCCTCCTCATAGTCGACGCTGGCGCCTACCAGATAGGGATAGCTCATGGCATCGACCAGCACCTGAATGCCGTCTTTATCGATCACCGCATCGTCTTCCGCCACCAGCTCATCGAAGGTAAAGCCGTACTGGAAACCGGAGCAGCCGCCGCCGGTCACGAATACGCGCAACTTCAGTTCCGGATTGCCCTCATCCTCCAGCAGGCTCTTGACCTTGGCCACGGCCCGCTCGGTGACAGCGACCGGCTCGGGAGAAAAGGAAACAGCTTCTGACATAGGTCTCTCTCAGTGAAACAGGCTGCACAAAAATCACGCAGGACGCAGCCCAGATGCCGCCATCTTGCTAAAACCAAGGAAATCAGTCAAGTATAGTGAAGCGGCGGGCCGCACGTAGTGCAGACCCGCCGGTCGGGGCGGGAACCGGAGAGGATTACTCGGCGTCGATGACGGTTTCGTCCGAGTACTCGATCATGCGCGGCTCGCCGGTATTTTCCATGTCCACATTGGACACCAGTGCGCCGTTGACCTGGGCACCCTTGACCATCTCGATCAGCTTGTAGTGGACATTGCCCTCGACCATCGCCTTGGTGCTCAGCTCCAGGTGGCGCGAGGCGTACACATTGCCTTTCACGTCGCCGTTGATCACCACGTGCGGTACGCGGATCTCGCCCTCGATCATGCCGCCCTCGACGATCTGCAGGCGGGCATCGCTGTCGCTGTGCGCGCTGACGTTACCGCGCACCCGGCCCTCGATCACCAGATTGCCACGGAAATGCATGTCGCCGGACACTTCGGTCTGGTTCGCAATCAGAGTAGTGTGGTTGCTGCCGGAGCTCGCCATAGTCTTAGCCTTTTCTTTCTTTCTTAACATAATTCACTCAAACCTCGTGGATCAGCGCGACGGCTAGCTTTTCTGCACCAGCCAGCCGTAACGCTGGTCGATATTGAAACCCTTGCGACCACCGGACTTGAGGGACAGCTCGACGCCTTCCGGCTCAAAGCCCTGGGGCAACTGTAGCTCCCCTTCAATATTCTGGAAGTATTTGAAGCGCAGGGGGATCGATTCGCTATCCACCTGCGCCGAGAGGGCGCTGAGCGGAAAGCGTTTTGGCTGTCCATCCTGACTGCCCACAACGGTGAAGGTGGCATGCCCCGTCACGACGTTGTGTCGCGTCGCCGATTGCTGCACCAGTAGCTTGAACTGGAAACGCCGCGGATCGGTCGTCTGCGAAATACTGAAGCGGCCGATGGAAACGCCATCGCTGCCGTCGGCGGGCGCCATCAGGCCCCGGTAGAAAGAGATTTCCTGCTTGAGCTCGGCGATGCGGTCATCTTTCGCCACCAGCTCTGCGCGCACCTTCTCACCGGCCTTCTGCCCGATGGTCAGGGACTGCTCTGCGGTAATCGCGCGCTGACGCAGCGACTCGTTGTCCGCGTGCAGCTTGTCGAGCTGCTTCTGCGCATAGGTGAAGTCCCGGCTTTTCTGGTCGAGTGTCTGCCGCAGGTGGTGCTGACCGGCGTAAAAGGCCGCGGCGGTGGTCGTCAGCACCAGCAGCGCCACCCCAACGATCGACAGGGGGCCCCAGAACGGGCGATGGGGTACCACTTTCATGCGGTACTGCTTGCTGCCTTTTACTTTGCGCGCCATGGAATCCGTTGTTTTGTTATCTGTTTAGTCGGTAGTTGGTGGTATTTGCCGCCGATTTTAAGGCAGCAGCGCGGGGCTCTCCAGCCCCTGTGTCTCATTTAGGCCAAACATGATGTTCATGTTCTGCACCGCCTGCGCCGACGCCCCCTTGGCCAGGTTGTCGATCACCGACATGACCACAAGGGTATCGCGCCCCTGGGGCTGCTGCAGTGCGATACGACACACATTGGTGCCGCGGACACTGCGCGTCTGCGGGTGACTGCCCGCCGGCAACACGTCGACAAACGCCTCGTCGGCGTAGCGCTCCTCGAACAGGCGCTGCAGCGCCTCGACACTCTGCCCGTCCGCCAGCGGCGCAAACAGGGTGGCGTGGATACCGCGCACCATCGGCAACAGGTGCGGCACAAACGTCACCTGCGCCGGCGCGGCATCCTGCGGCTGGGCGCGGCGCAGCCCCTGTTCAATCTCCGGCAGATGGCGGTGGCCGCCGGCGGCATAGGCGCGGAAATTGTCACTGTTCTCGGCGAACAGCAGTTCCGTCTTGCCCTGGCGCCCGGCGCCACTGGCACCGCTGGCGGCACTGGCGATCAGCTGCGTCGCGTCTACCGCGCCGCGCTCCAGCAACGGAATCCAGCCCAGCTGAATCGCGGTCGGGTAACAGCCCGGGCAGGCCACCAGCTGCGCGCCGGCGATCGCCGCGCGGTTCACCTCCGGCAGTCCGTAGACCGCCTGCGCCGCCAGTTCCGGCGCCACGTGGGGCTGGCCGTACCAGTGCTCCCAGGTGGGAATGTCCTGCAGACGGAAATCCGCCGACAGGTCGATCACGCGCACGCCGCGCCGCACCAGCTCCGGTACCTGGGCCTGGGCTACGCCATGGGGTGTGGCGAAAAACACCAGGTCGCAACCCGCCAGCAGCTCTGTATCCGGTTCGCAAAAGGCGAGATTGCAGTGACCTCGCAGGCTCGGGAAAAGTTCCGCCACCGGGGTGCCAGCCAGTGCGCGAGACGTGATCGCGGTGAGCTCCGCCTGCGGGTGCGCCGCGATCAGGCGCATCAACTCCACTCCGGTGTAGCCGGTACCTCCGACGATTGCTACCTTGATCACTTTGCTCCTGCCCTCCTGCTCGGCACGGCCGCCGCTTACGGCCGCTTCCTCTGTATAATCAGGCGAGCAACTCTAACACAAGCTTCTGCCCGATAAGGATGTGCGGTGTCAAAAGGCCCCCGGCAAGCGCCCCCCAAATCCCCGTGGCCCATTCGCGAGCGCGGCCTGGAGAAGCTGCGCCTGCAGCTCGCCTCCCAGGATGCGCTGGCGCCGCTGCTGGTGATGGCACTGCTGACCGGCGCCTGTGCCGGCATTGTCACCGTGGCCTTTCGCTTCGCCAGCGAGTGGCCGGCGCGGCTATTCCTGTCGGCGCCGGACCATTTCGAATCCCTGCCGCACCTGTGGCGCTTCGCCCTGCCGGTATTCAGCGCCCTGCTGCTCGGCGCCATCTTCGAACTGCTCAAGCCCAGCCGGCGACAAGTGGGCGTCGTGCACGTGCTCGACCGCCTGCACAATCACCAGGCACAAATGCCGCCGCTCAACGCGCTGGTACAGTTCGTTGCCGGAGCCGCCACACTGCTCGGCGGCCACTCGGTGGGCCGCGAGGGGCCCTCGGTCCACCTGGGCGCCGCCAGCGGCAGCTGGGTGGCGCACAAGCTGAAGCTGCCCAACAACTCCGCGCGCAGCCTGCTGGGGTGCGGCGTCGCCGCCGCCATCGCCGCCTCGTTCAACACACCGCTCGCGGGCGTGGTTTTCGCCATGGAAGTGGTAATGCTGGAATATTCGGTCACCGGCTTCCTGCCGGTGATACTGGCCGCAGTGGCCGGCAGTGCCGTAACGCAGTTGGCGTTCGGCAGCGAACCGATCTTCAATGTCCCTTCCATCCGCCTCAATTCGATGTCAGAGCTGCCGGTGCTGCTGCTGTGCGCCGTCGTGATCGGCGTGCTCGCCGCCCTGTTTATCTACGTGCAGCGCCGCATTGCGCCGCTGCAGCAGCGCTCGCCGCTGGCCCGCTTCCTCGCTGTCGGCCTGGTGACCGGCACCCTCGGCATCTGGGTGCCGGAAATCCTCGGTGCTGGCTACGACACCCTGGGCCTGGCAATGATGGGCAAACTCGGGCTCGCGTCACTGCTGGCGATCACCGCCGCCAAACTGGTCGCCACTTCTTTTGGCAGCGCGCTGGGGATCCCCGGCGGCGTTATCGGCCCCAGCCTGGTCCTCGGCGCCTGCCTCGGAGGCATTGCCGGGGCGCTGACCAATCTGTGGCTGGGCAGTAATACCGCCAGCCCGGGCTTTTACGCCATGGTGGGCATGGCGGCGATGATGGCGGCGCTGTTGAACGCGCCGCTGGCGGCGCTGCTGGCGATTCTCGAACTGACCTACAACCCCAATGTACTGTTCGCCGGCATGATGATGATCGTGGTCGCCTGCCTGGTGTGCCGCTATTTCTTCGGCACCGAGGGTGTCTTCCAGGAAACCCTGCGCGCACTGGACAAGAGCGGCACCCCCAGCTGGCGCCAGCAGATGCTGAATCGTATCGGCGTCGCCAGTGTCATGGAGCGGCGCTTCGTGGTCTCGGCGCGGCGGGTCGGTGAAACCGCGGCCGGGCGGCTGATCGAGCAGCATCCGCAATGGATACTCATCGACCTCCCGGACGAACCGGCGCCGCAAGTGCTGCGTGCCGCCGACCTCGCGAGTTTCCTGCAGCGCCGCCGCGAGGCGCGCTCCGAGGCGGCCGAAGAAGGTCAGGAAGCGCAGCCACCGGAGGATATCGACCTGCTCAAGCTGCCCGGCGAGCGCCACCAGCCGGCACCGCTGAATTGGCGCTCAACCCTACTGGAAGCCCAGCAAAAGCTTGAGAAAACCGGCGCCGACGCCCTCTATATCAACCGCGGCTACGGTGGCGCACTGGACAACAATGCTGCCGGCATTATCCTGCCTCAGGATATCGACAACTTTTACCGAAAATAACGCTTATTGCGCCATTTCCACCGAGGGGGATTCCATGCTGTGGGTCAAAGCTTTTCACCTGGTCGCCGTGGTGTGCTGGTTCGCCGCACTCTTCTACCTGCCGCGACTGTTCGTCTACCATGTAGATGCCACCGATGCCGTCAGCCGCGACCGCTTCTGCATCATGGAGCGCCGCCTCTACCGCGGTATCGCCATGCCATCGATGATTGCCACCATCGCACTGGGTATCTGGCTGGCCAGCTTCAACTGGGATTACTACAAGACCGCCGGCTGGTTCCACGCCAAGCTGCTGCTGGTGGTCCTGCTGATCGGCTACCACCATATGTGCGGCGCCTACGTGCGCAAATTTGCCAACGGCACCATCACCAAGAGCGGCCGCTACTTCCGTATCTTCAACGAGCTGCCGGTTCTCGCGTTGATCGCCATCGCCATACTCGCCGTGGTCAAACCCTTCTAGCGCGCTGAATGGTGGCGGTAAAAGGGCCCTCACGGCCTCTTACCGACCGGGTTTTCGGCCTCCGTCCGCAAACCCGCCAGCACAAATGAGGTACTGACGTGCTCGATTTGCGCGCCCGGCCGTGCGTGAACGGGCTTACAGGCCGCTGAATATAATTGCCCGGCGTTTGGCTAATCGGCGCGTCATCATGCGGCCCCGGCGGGCGCAAAGGTCTAGAATGTAAAGACTCTTAACCCCGTCCACGCCGCCAGGAGCCCGCTCGCTTCAGCCATGGATACCCGCCAGCCCGTCGTCCTCACAGTTACCCACCACGACCCCAGCGGCAGTGCCGGCATTACTGCCGATACCGAAACCGCGGTCAGCCTTGGCTGCCACTGCACCTCGGTGGTCTCCGCAATCAGTGTCGGTGATACCGGGGAGCTGCTGGGTATTGCCCCGGTAGAAGACAGCCTGCTGGTGGAGCAGGCCCGCGCCGTGCTCGAGGATATGCCGGTGGCGGCGATCAAAGTGGGTTACCTGGGCTCGGTGGAAAACGTGCGCGCACTGCACAGTGTGCTGCGCGACTACCCGAACATTCCGGTCATCATCGATCCGGACGCCACGCTCGCCGACAAGGAGAGTCTGCTGGCGCCGCCGCTGTGGGAGGCCATGAGCTCATTGCTGCTGCCCCACGCCACCATGGCCTGCCCCAACCGCCGTGAGGCCTGCGCCATGGCGCTGGAGGCGGATGTTATCGACGCCATGGCCCAGGAGTTACTGGAGAGCGGCTGCCGCTACCTGCTGCTGACCGGTGTGCCGCGCGAGCAGCAGCTGGAAAACCGCCTTTACGACGAGCGCGGCCTGATCCGCCAGTTCCACTGGGAGCGCCTGCCGCCGGCCGCCTACGGCACCTGCGGAACGCTGGCCACCGCCATCGCCTGCCATATCGCCCACGGCCTGACCGTGATCGAAGCGGTCAGCCGCAGCCAGCAGTTCACCTGGAGCGCCATCGCGGACAGCCGCCGGCTGGGGATGGGGCGGCCGGTTCCGAACCGGCTGTTCTGGGCCAAGCGCTGATTCGGAAATCCTGACTTCCCGGCCCACTCCGGCGTGTGCCGCGCAATGCCGCACCACCAGGCCGACCGAGGCCACGTTGTAGCAACCGCCCAAGGCCGCGATAATAGCCCGCCAAATTCCCCAACTATTCCCGAGTCGATATGAGCAAATCCGAGCAACTCTTCGCCGAAGCGCAGCAATTTATTCCGGGTGGCGTCAACTCCCCGGTGCGCGCCTTCCGCGCGGTCGGCGGTACGCCGCTGTTTATCGAGCGCGCCGAGGGCGCCTACCTGTATGACGCCGACGGCAAGCGCTATATCGACTATGTGCAGTCCTGGGGCCCGATGGTGCTGGGCCACGCGCATCCGGACGTCATCGAGGCTGTGGTCGAACAGGCCCAGTCCGGGCTCAGCTTCGGCGCTCCCACCGAGCTGGAAACCGAATTGGCAGAGGAGCTGTGCCGCCTGTGGCCGAACATGGACCTGGTGCGCTTCGTCAACTCCGGGACCGAAGCCACCATGAGCGCCATCCGCCTGGCGCGCGGCTATACCGGCCGCGACAAGATCGTGAAATTCGAGGGTTGCTACCACGGCCACTCCGACTCATTGCTGGTCAAGGCCGGCTCCGGGGCGCTGACCATGGGCGTGCCGTCCTCGCCAGGTGTGCCGGCATCGCTGGCCGACCACACCATCACGCTGTCCTACAACGATGCCGACGGCGTGCGGAAGTGTTTCGACGAAATCGGCG
Organism: Microbulbifer sp. SAOS-129_SWC; assembly: GCF_039696035.1. Lineage (GTDB taxonomy): Bacteria > Pseudomonadota > Gammaproteobacteria > Pseudomonadales > Cellvibrionaceae > Microbulbifer. The sequence continues at coordinate 625,531 of NZ_CP155567.1, read as the reverse complement.
ACCAGATCGCCTGCATCATCGTCGAACCGGTGGCGGGCAATATGAACTGTATTCCGCCGCTGCCCGGCTTCCTGGAAACATTGCGCGAAGTCTGCGACCAGCACGGTGCAGTGCTGATTCTCGATGAGGTGATGACCGGTTTCCGCGTCAGCCTGACCGGCGCCCAGGGCCATTACGGGATCGAAGCGGACCTGACCACCCTCGGCAAGGTGATCGGCGGCGGCATGCCGGTGGGCGCCTTCGGCGGCAAGCGCGAGATCATGGAGCAGATCGCCCCGCTGGGCCCGGTCTACCAGGCCGGCACCCTGTCCGGCAACCCAGTGGCCATGGTCGCCGGCCTCGAGACCCTGCAGCTGATCCAGCAACCGGGGCTGTATGAGCAACTCAATGCCAAGACCGAGCGCCTCGTGGAAGGTGTGCTGGCGGCGGCCAGAGAAGCCGGTATCCCCCTGACCGCCAACCGCGCCGGCAGTATGTTCGGCTTCTTCTTCACCGACGCCGAGCAGGTGAGCAACTACCAGCAGGTCATGGCCTGCGACACCGAGCGCTTCAACCGTTTCTTCCACGGCATGCTCGACGAGGGGGTCTACCTGGCGCCGGCCTCCTACGAAGCCGGCTTCATGTCTGCGGCCCACAGCGACGAGGATATCGAAGAGACCATCGCCGCCGCGCGCCGGGTCTTCGCCAGCCTCTGATTCTGCACTTCGCAGCGCCCGCGCCCCGCGCGGGTGGCTGCCTCCACCAATCTACGCCTGAAACAGCACTTTTCACGCCATCGCCCTCCGCGTCCATTGCCCCGCCTTTCATTCTCCTTTATAAAAATGTATACATTTTTTATTGAGGTATACATTGTGCAACGCTCCTTCTGGTCCGATGCCAGTCTGTCCGCGATCAGTGCCGGCTTTGTCGCCGTGCTGGTGGGCTTCGCCAGTTCCGTCGCCATCGTCTTCGAAGCGGCCCGCACCACCGGCGCCGGCGAGGCAGAGATGATCTCCTGGATCGGCGCCCTGGGTCTGGGCATGGGCCTCACCTGTATCGCGTTTTCCTGGTACTACCGGGCACCGGTGATTACCGCCTGGTCCACCCCCGGCGCCGCGCTGCTGGCCACCAGCCTCGTCGGCGTGCCCATGGGCGACGCCCTGGGGGCCTTCCTGTTCAGCGGCCTGCTGACACTGTTGCTGGGCCTGTCTGGCGCCTTTGAAAAGGTCATGCGACACATCCCCACCCCCATCGCCAGCGCCATGCTGGCCGGTATCCTCGTACAGTTCGGCCTCTCGGTATTCACGTCGCTGCAGACCAGCCCACTGCTGGTCGGCGCCATGCTACTGGCCTACCTGGCCGGCCGGCGCTGGCTGCCGCGCTACGCGATCATCCTTGTTTTATTGGTAGGTTTTGGCGCCAGCTGGCTGCTGGGGCTGATGGAGTTTGGGCAGGTGCACTGGGCCCTGAGCAAGCCCGTGTGGGTGACGCCATCATTCGACTCCGCGACCATGCTGGGGGTCGGCCTGCCGCTGTTTATCGTCACCATGACCTCGCAGAATATTCCCGGCGTCGCCACCCTGCGCGCCAGCGGCTACACGCGGGTGCCGGTGTCGCCAGTGATCAGCGGCACCGGGCTGACCTCCCTGCTGCTGACGCCGTTCGGCGGCTACGCGTTCAACCTGGCCGCGATCACCGCCGCCATCTGCACCGGCCCCGAAGCCCACGCGGACCCGGCCAAGCGCTATACCGCCGGTATCGCCGCCGGGGTCTTCTACCTGCTAATGGGACTTTTCGGCGCCAGCCTGGTGGCGCTGTTCGGCGCCTTTCCGCGCGCGCTGGTAGCCAGCCTTGCCGGACTCGCGCTGATCGGTACCATCGGCACCAGCCTGGAGGGTGCCACCCGCAACCCGGAGCGCCGCGAGGCGGCGCTGATCACCTTCCTGATTACCGCGTCCGGCGCCGCCTTCTTCGGCATCGGCGCCGCTTTCTGGGGGCTGGTCGGCGGGTTGCTGAGCGACTGGATTTTTCGGCGGGGAAACTGAGTGAGTGTTTACGATCGGATCAAAACAGACCTGGTGGCGGGGCACCTTGCCGCGGGCAGTGCACTCACGCAAACGGAGCTGGCGGAGCGCTACGGCGTCAGCCGCATCCCGGTGCGGGATGCCCTGCAGCGGCTGAAAAGTGAGGGCTGGCTCGCGCCCCACGGCAAACGCGGCGTGGCCGTGCCGCGCTTCGATGCACTCGAAGTGGAGGATCTCTACCTGATGCGCACACGCCTCGAACCGCTGCTACTGCAGTTTGCCGCGGGCAGACTCAGTGGCGAAACACTCGGCCGCGCGCGGGACATTCTCGACCGCATGGAGCGGGAGGCGGATCTGCCGGCAGAGGCGATCGGCGAACTGAACTGGCAGTTCCACGCCTGCCTCTACCAAGCCGCGAAGCACCCCACCCTGTTCGCGGCGGTGGAACAACTGAACCGCCAGTACCAGCGCTATATCGGCTACCAGGCGCGCAGTCTCGACTACCAGCACACCAGTCAGCGCGAACACTACGCAATGCTCGAAGCATTGCGGCGCGGCGAGGGCGACGCCGCGGCGGCACTGTTGGAACAGCATATCGCCACGGCCGGCCGCACTCTGGTGGCCTATCTACGCGGTTAGACTGCAGCCAGCGCCGCCATAATCAGCAGCCCCAGACAGCTGAAAAAGCCGGCGAACCAGAACAGCGAGCGGGCACTGCCCCAGTCCCTCAGATAACAGACGCTGTAGAACAGCCGCGCCAGCACGAAAGCCACCGACAGGCCGGAAAGCCACAACTCCGGTACCCCGGCGGCGATCGCGGCAAAGACGCCGGCCAGGAAGGCCGGCAGGGCCTCGAAGCTGTTGCGCTGGGCCCAATCGGCACGCTGCGACAATCCCCGCTGTTTTTCCAGGTATTCCCGCGGGGCCAGGTTGTTGTAGCGCCCCTGTCCCGTGGCCTTCGCGATTGCCCCGAGTACCGGCGGCATCAGCACCGCCAGCAACAGACACCAGAATGCTATCGCCATCAAATTCACTCCATTTGTTATCATTGCCGCCAGCTTAGCCGCAGCATCGCGCTCGCGGCAAAACCTTTCCACCCGGAGTGAGTACCCATGAGTGTCAGCCTTCAGCGTGGCAGCTACCCCAATACCCGCCTGCGTCGCCTGCGCGCACAAGACTTTTCCCGCCGTCTGGTACGCGAGAACACCCTCACCTGCGACGACCTGATCCTGCCGCTGTTCGTCATCGAGGGGCGCGGCGAGCGCCAGCAGGTAGCGTCCATGCCCGGTGTCGAGCGCCTGAGTGTCGATCTGCTGGCACAGAAGGCCAGGGACCTGGTGGCGCTGGGGATTCCCGCGGTGGCGCTGTTCCCGGTGGTCGATCCGGCACACAAGTCCGACGACGCCCGCGCCGCCTACGATGCCGACGGCTTGGCGCAGCGCGCCGTGCGCGCGCTCAAGAACTCCGTACCGGAACTGGGCGTGATCACCGATGTGGCCCTCGACCCCTTCACCAGCCACGGCCAGGACGGCCTGATGGACGAGCGTGGCTATATCGTCAACGACGATACCGTCGAAGTGCTGGTGCAGCAGGCCCTGTCCCACGCCGCCGCCGGCGCCGACGTGGTGGCGCCGTCGGACATGATGGACGGGCGCATCGGCGCGATCCGTACCGCGCTGGAACGCGACGGTCAGGTCAACACGCTGATCATGTCCTACGCGGCCAAATACGCGTCCGCGTACTACGGCCCCTTCCGCGACGCGGTGGGCTCGGCCGGCAACCTGAAGGGCGGCAGCAAAGCCAGCTACCAGATGGATCCGGCCAATTCCGACGAGGCGCTGCACGAGTGCGCACTCGATATCCAGGAGGGCGCCGACATGATCATGGTCAAGCCGGGCATGCCGTATCTGGACGTGGTGCGCCGCGTGAAGGATGAGCTCAAGGTGCCCACTTTCGCCTACCAGGTCAGCGGCGAGTACGCGATGCACTGCGCCGCCTTCGCCAACGGCTGGCTCAACCGCGAGGCAATCATTCTCGAGTCGCTGCTCGGCTTCAAGCGCGCCGGCGCCGATGGCGTGTTGACCTACTTCGCTGAAGAGGCGGCAAAGCTGCTGCAGGACGCCTGATTCCCGGCGGGCCCGGACTCTCCCGGGCCCGTCTCACTCTCCCTCCATCGACCTTCCCGTTTTCACCCCACGCCCACCTTCGCAGCCACCGCCAAAGTGGGACGAAGCCGGCCGCACACTGCGGCAGGATTTATCTTCCGCCAGTTTGCGCGGACGTCAGTACGGCGATTGTGACGCGAGTGAGAGAACGATAATGAGAACAAAACTGATCGCGGCCCTGCTCGCACAGGGCCTCAGTGGCGCGGCCGCAGCGGATGGATTCCTGCGCGCCGACGGGCAGCAGATTGTCGATGGCAGCGGCGCACCGGTGATACTGCGCGGGATGGGCCTCGGCGGCTGGATGCTGCAGGAAGGCTATATGCTCAAGCTGGGCGAGTTCGGCCAGCAGCATGTGATCCGCCGCAAGATCGAGGATCTGATCGGGCCCGAGCGCACCGGGGAATTCTACCGCGCCTGGCGCGCCAACCACCTGCGCGAGGAAGACATCAAGGCGCTGGCAGGCTGGGGCTACAACTCGGTGCGCCTGCCGATGCACTACAACCTGTACACACTGCCGGTGGCGCAGGAACCAGTGGCCGGGGAAAACACCTGGCTCGATACCGGCTTCGAGTTGACCGACCAGCTGCTCGCCTGGTGCAAGAAATACCACCTGTACCTGATTCTCGACCTGCACGCCGCGCCCGGCGGCCAGGGCAATGACCTCGCCATCTCCGATCGCGACCCGAACAAACCGTCGTTGTGGGACAGCGCCGCCAACCGCGCCAAGACCGTGGCCCTGTGGCGCAAACTGGCCGCGCGCTACAAGAACGAGCCAAACATCGCCGCCTATGACCTGATCAACGAGCCCAACTGGGGCTTCAGCGCCAGCGGTGATGCGCACGGCTGCGGCGAACAGGCCAACTGGCCGCTGCGCCAGCTTTACCTGGACATCACCGCGGCGATCCGCGCCGAGGATCAACGGCATATGCTGGTCATTGAAGGCAACTGCTGGGGCAACAACTACGCCAGCGTGCTGCCGCCCTGGGACGCCAATATGGCGCTCAGCTTCCACAAATACTGGAACAACAACGACCGCGCCAGCATCGCCGACAAACTGGCGCTGCGCGAACGCTACGACGTGCCGCTGTGGCTGGGGGAATCCGGCGAGAACTCCAACGCCTGGTTTGCCGATGCGATCGAACTGGTGGAGGGGCAAGGTATCGGCTGGGCCTTCTGGCCGTTGAAAAAGATCGGCTTCAACAACCCGCTGGAGATAACGCCCAATCCCGGCTACCGGAAACTGCTCGCCTACTGGAAAGACGGCGGCCCCAAACCCTCGCCGGAAGAGGCCTACGCGGCGTTGATGCAGCTGGCGCGCGAGGATATCCGCTTCGCCAACAATCGGCAGCACATCGATGTCGTCGACGCCATGCTGCGCCAGCCGCATAGCGACAGCACCCGTCCGTTCCGCACGCACAAGGTCGGCGCCGCCGGTGCCATCATCAGTGCTGCGGACTACGACCTCGGCCGACCGGGGCGCGCCTACGCCGACACTGACCTGGCCAACTACCACGTCAGCACTGGCGGGCCGCGCACACCGTGGAATCGCGGGCGCATCTATCGCAATGACGGCGTCGATCTGGCCGCCACCGACGACGGCAACATCGTGGTCACGGACATGGCCGCCGGGGAGTGGCTGCAGTACACGCTGCAAGTGGTCCGCACCGGTCGCTATCGCATCACCGCACTGCTCGACAATGCCGACGCAGACACCGCACTGTCGGTCAGCGCCGGTGACAGCGCCACCGAACTGCACGCAGCGCAGCTGGCCAATCGCAACGATATCGCACCCGCGCGTACACAGCCGTCCGCCACCATCGAACTACAAAAAGGCACACAGAAGATCCGCATCAAAGTCGAGTCCGGCGCACCGGCCCTGCGTCAGCTGCGCATCGAACCGCTGTAAACCTGCACTGCTCCGGGTGCGGTTACAGCAACCGCGCCCAGGCGCCGGGATCCAGCACCAGCACAAACAGCAGGCCGGTCACCGCGCCCCAGAAATGCGCATCGTGATTGATACGGCTGCCGCGATCGCGGCCGGCATAGGCGCTGTAGGCCAGGTAGAGGATGCCGAAAATCCAGGCCTGGATCGGGATTGGCAGGAACAGCAGATAGAGTTCCGACGTCGGGAAGTAGACGATGTAGGCGAACAGCACCGCGGAGATGGCGCCGGACGCCCCGACACTGGCGTAGCGGGGGTTGTTGCGCTCCTTGAACAGCGTCGGCAGGTGGCTGGTCACCAGCGCCAGCACATACAGTACGATAAACCAGGTAGCGCCGATGCGCCGCTCGAGTACGGTGCCAAACATCCACAGACACCACATGTTGACGGCCAGGTGTAGCAGGTTGGCGTGCACGAAGCCGGCCAGATAGAGGGAATCGCGCTGCTGGCCGCGCCACACCGCATAGGGGCGGAAAGCGCACTGGTCGAGTAGTCGCGGCGCCATGTAGAGCGCAATCAGGCTGACCGCGGTGGTGACCACCAGCAAGACAGCCGTGGCCGAGAAAGAGAAGTGTTGCAAGGTTCCGTCGCCATAATCCGTGAGAGCTACAGCCTACTACGGATTACCGCGGCGCCAGAAGCCCTCACCCGACTCAGAGCAGCCGCTGGGCGATACACAGGGCGACCAGATGGCCGCTGTTGCGACAGCCCGCCTTGCGCAGAATATTCTTGCGATGATTCTTCACCGTGTGGAAGGAGATCGACAGCTGCTCGGCAATTTCAGCGCTGGTGGCCCCGGCGGCAATCAACCGCACCACCTCCAGCTCCCGGGCACTGAATCCGCGCTGCACAGGCGGCGGATGGTTAAAGCTCGGCTGTGCTTCTGCACGGCACTCACCAACGTTGACGTCAAACATGTTGCTCCCCGTAACTACATGCGATCCACTCTCCCGGCCGGCGATGATGGCGTGTTTGCGTGCCAGCCGGGTGAGCGAAAACCCTATCGGGATGGCGGGGTAAAATCTTTGAAAGTTTGTGAAAAGTTTTGAACGACCCGAATTCCACAGCTCACTGGTGTCACTGCTGCTGCGCGCGCTTCTCGATCACCGGCAACACCAGCCCGTAGAGCGCGTCCGGCGTTACCGCCACCCCCTGCCCGCCGCGCTCACGCAATAGTGACTGCTGGGCCTTCGAGGTCAGGATGGTGTAGAGGAAGAATGGCGTGTGGATGCCCCGCGCGCGCATCTGCTCCAGCAGCTTGAGCCCCGCCAGGCCCTCCCGGCCGCGGCCCATGTCGGAGATCACAGCGTCGTAGCGGTACATCGACAACAGGGCCAGGGCGTCTTCGCTATTGGTGGCACCGTAGACGGCAATGCCCTGGCCCTCGAGAAAGCGCCGCTCGGCCAGGTTGTTCTGTGGATTGTCGTCTACCCACAGGATACGACCACGCGTATCTGGCGCTTCGCCGATTACCAGCGGCGCGGGCAAAGGCGTGTGCGGTGCCAAAAAGTGGTAGGCGGCGCCACCCGCCAACAGCAGTGCCAGCGCAGCACCGACACGCCAGATGCGGCGCCGTAGCGAGCCCGCCGGAGGGGGTTGCGGCTGTTCGCGCTCCGGCGCGGGGAAAACCAGCTGCTCGGCCAGCTCCGGCGCCAGCCGGTAGCCGCGGCCGTGCAGGGTCTGGATCAGCGGCCCGCTGTAACCCTGCTGGCGGAAGAACTTGCGCGTATCGGACACCAGGCGGCCCAGTGACCACTCGGACACCACTGTATTCGGCCACAGTTGCTGCAGCAGCGCGGTGCGCTCGCAGCAGGCCGGATAGGCCTCGATCAGCAGCGACAGCAACTGCAGCTGTCGCGCGTCGGCGTCCAGCGAGCGCCCATCCGCAGCGATTCGCAGCTCGATGGTGTCCAGTTCAAACTTGGCGAAGCGGCACTGCATGTCGCTATGGCGTGACCCAGTTCACAATGTTGGCGAGAACTTTTACCGGAAAAACAGGGCCGATACCAGCGAACGAGCGAAAAAGTATGATTTTATTGCCCACCCGGCCAGGGAGAGTGCCGGGGCGCACTTCGAGCGTTTCAGGGTCGATTGGTCGCGGGGGCTTGCGGACAGGGGCCGCAAACCCGGGCTGACAGGGACGCCGAATGGCTGCTTTAAACCGCCCGAGCGCCCGTCAGGGCCACTGGTCCTCCTGATCCGGCGGCCACGGCTGCGCGTCTTCGACCGGCGCCCCCTGCTGGCCGCTGCGCGGCTGCTCGCCGGACCGGGGCTGCTGCTCGCCGCGCGGCAGCTGCAGGGGTTCCTCGTCTTCCTGCGGAACCTGCTCGCCGTCGTCGCGCTGCAGCTGCTCGCGCAGCTGGCGCTGGCGTTCCCGCTGGCGCTGCTGCTCGTCCGGCTTGGTGCCCCAGCCCGGAGTCATCTCCTCTTTGGGCGCCGCCTCATCCTTGTCGCGATCGAACCAGTTGCGGAACCAGCGCCAGCGGTCGCCACCGCTACACTCCGGCGCCGGCTTCAGCTTGGTCTCGTAGGAGAACGGCATCTCGCGACCGCCCTGGCAGTACTTCGGATCCATGAACTCGTCGCGACTGTTGACCCGTTTGAACTCGACGCCGCGCGGCGGCGCGACCGGGCCGTGCACATGCGGCAGCTGACGCATGATTTCGGTCCAGATTTTCAGCGCGCCGGTGGCCCCGGTGAGACTGGTGCGCTCGTTATCATCGCGGCCAACCCACACCACTGCGGTCAGTGTCGGCGAGAAGCCAGCGAACCAGCTGTCGCGATAGTTATTGGTGGTGCCGGTCTTGCCGGCAAACGACACACTCGAGGGCAGGCGCCGATAGGCACTGCGACCGGTGCCCTCGCGCATCACCTGTTCCAGCGCATAGCGCAGCAGGTACGCGGGCACCGGGTCCACGTGGCGTTCGGCGTGACGGCGGAAGTGCTGTACGTGTTCGCCATGGGCGTCCGACACCGCCAGCAGGGTGTGCAACTCGACGTCCTCGCCACCGTTGGCGATGGTCTGGTACATACCGGCCACCTCGAACGGGGTCAGTTCCGCGGTGCCCAGCAGCAGTGACGGCACCCGCGGCAGGTCCGCCTGTACACCGAGGCGACGGATGGTCTGGCGCACGTTTTCCAGCCCCAGGTCCAGCCCCAGCCGTGCGGTGGCCAGGTTGTAGGACTTCTCCAGCGCCTTGTACAGCGGTACCTGGCCGTGGGCGCGGTTCTCGAAGTTGGCCGGCATCCATACCTCACCGTTGTCGCCCTCGACGCGAATGGGAGCGTCATCGATCAGCGTCCCCAGGTTGTAGTCGAAGGGCCGTTCGAGCGCCGTCAGGTAGACCGCCGGCTTGACCAGCGAGCCGATCTGGCGCCGTGCCTCCAGCGCGCGGTTGAAACCCGGGTAATGGGGGCGGCGGTCGCCCACCATCGCCAGGACATTGCCGCTCTTGTTGTCCAGCACCACCGTGGCCGCCTGCAGGGAATCCTTCTGCAGACCGCGGTTTTTCTCCAGGCTGGCAGTCCCCTGGCTGACCGAGTCCTCGGCCAGTTTCTGTACCGACGGCGCCAGACTGGTGTAGATCCGCAGCCCGGCGGTACGCAGTTCCTCGTAGGAGTAATAGGGCCGTAATTCGTTCAGCAGCTCCTCGGTATACGCCGGGTAGGGGTTCTGCGCCGCCGCGCCGGCACTGGCCACCCCCAGCGGCTTGGCGGCATAGGTCTTGTGCTGCGCTGCAGTGATCAGTCCCTGCTCCTCCATGAGCTCCAGTACCGTGTTGCGCCGCTCCAGCGCGCGCTTGGGATTGCGCCACGGATTGTAGTAGGAGGCGCCCTTGGCGAGGCCCACCAGCAGCGCGATCTGCTGCGGCTCCAGCGTGTCCAGCGGCTTCTGGAAATAGAATTCGGAGGCCAGCCCGAAGCCGTAGATGGCGCGGCTGCCCTGCTGGCCCAGCCACACCTCGTTCATGTATTCCTGCAGGATATAGGCCTTGTCGTAGTGCAGCTCCATCAGGATGGCCATCAGCGCTTCATTGAACTTGCGCCGCAGGCTCGGTCGGTGGTCGAAAAAGATATTCTTGACCAGCTGCTGGGTGATGGTGGAACCGCCCTGCACCACGTGACCGGCGCGGATATTGGCGACCATCGCGCGGGCGATCCCCTTCAATGAAACGCCGTGGTGATACAGGAAGTCCTGATCCTCCACCGCGATCAGGGTGTTGGCCAGCAGCGGCGGAATATCCTTGAAGCGCACTGGATTGCGGTCATCGCCGCCGCCGAGCAGAGTGCCGATATTGGCGGCGTCGAGACGAAACTGCTTGATCGAAGCGCCGTTTTCGTCGCGCAGGTTGCTGATTTCGTCGTTGCGCAGGCGAAAGCTCACTAGCGCCGCCGGCTCGCGGCCGTCGGGATGGATGAAGTCGCGGCGGTAGACCCGGTAGTCCATGCCCTCACGGGTCCAGTGGCCCGGCTCGTTCAACTGGTCCACTTTTTTGTAATGCAGCGCGTCGAACTCCGCCTGCAGCTCGTCCGGGCGCATGATCATGCCGCTGCGCAGTATCAGCGGGCGCGCGAATACACGCGCCGGCAGCTGGTACTGGCGGCTGTCGAGGCGCTCGCGCAGCTCCACGTCCAGGTAGACCATATAGCCGGCCAGAACCAGGCAACCCACCAGGCCGAGCAGGCCCAGCCGTACCATCCAGCGGCGCAGTCTTCCGGGGTTGGACGCTTTCTTGCGTCGGCGCTTTGTCGATGCCATATAAATGCTGTACCGAGGTTTTCAAACAACTATAGATAGGGGGCGCTGCGGGGCGCACCGGAGATTTGACCAAAACCTGCAACAGTTGGTCACAAATGCGCCATGATTGCGCGCTATATGCCGGGCTTTTATAAGGTCTGCGCCGCGCAAGTCAAACCCCGCGTCTTGCACTTGGCCGGCCGGCGGCCATAATGCGCCGGTAACGCAATCAGCCCGACAACAAGGATCCTCCATGCAACAGTATGATCTCTACGGCATCGGCGCCGCCCTGCTCGACACGGAAATCGAAGTCAGCGACCGCGACCTGCAGACGCTCGGCGTCGACAAGGGAGTCATGACGCTGGTGGACGATGCGCGCCAGCAGCAACTGGTTGCAGACCTGCGGGACCATCTGGTCACCGCCAAGCGTGCCTGTGGCGGCTCCGCCGCCAACACCGTGATCGCCGCCAGCTACTTCGGGCTGCGCACCTTCTATTCCTGCAAGGTGGCCGCCGACGACAACGGCGACTTTTACCGCGCCGACCTGGCCAGCGCCGGTGTCGCCTACCCGGCCGCGCTGCAGCGAGCCGACGGCGGCACCACCGGCAAATGCCTGGTGCTGATCACCCCCGATGCCGAACGCAGCATGAATACCTATCTCGGCATCAGCGAGCAGCTGTCGGTAGCAGAGCTGGACCTGGAGGCGCTGCGCGCATCGCGCTGGGCCTACATCGAGGGTTACCAGGTATCCTCAAGCAGCGGACGCGCCGCCGCCATCGCCCTGCGCAAGCAGGCGGAGCAGTGTGGCGTAAAAACCGCGCTCAGCCTCTCCGACCCCGCCATGGTGCATCTGTTCCGCGACGGCCTGCAGGAAATGATCGGCGCCGGGGTCGACCTGCTGTTCTGCAATCGCGACGAGGCGCTCGCCTTCACCGGCACCGAGTCGGTGGATGCCGCCGCCGCAGCGCTGCGCGACTACTGCCGCAGTTTTGCCATCACCCTCGGCGGCGACGGCGCACTGCTGTGGGACGGCGAACGCCAGCACCGGGTGAACGCCCCCAAGGTACACGCCATCGATACCAATGGTGCCGGCGACATGTTTGCCGGCGCCTTCCTCTACGGCCTCAACCGCGAACAACCATTTTCCGAGGCCGGTGAGCTGGCCTGCCGCGCCGCCGCCCAGGTGGTGAGCCAATACGGCCCGCGGCTGCGCGCGGAGCAGCACGCAGAGCTGCTGACGCCGGCTTAACGGCGGCCGGTTTGCAGAGGAATCAGGACTGCGGGGAGCGCGGATCGCAGATTTCCGGCAGGCTGGAGGCGGCGGCGATACCGAAACCCTGGGCGTAATCCACGCCCATCAGGCGCAGCTTTTCCAGCAGCTCCGGCGTCTCCGCATATTCGGCGATGGTGCTGATGCCCATGTGCTTGGCCAGGTGGTCGACGGTGCTGACCATGGCGCTGTCGATCTCGTCGTCGAGCATATTGCGCACGAAACTGCCGTCGATCTTCAGGTAGTCCACCGGCAACTGGCGCAGGTAGGCCAGCGACGAAACACCGCGACCAAAATCGTCGAGAGCAAAGCTGCAGCCGGCGGCGCGCAGCTTGTGGATAAAGATCAGCGCGCGCTCCAGGTTGTTGATGGCACTGGTCTCGGTAATCTCGAACTGCACCCGCGAAGGCGCAACGCCGGCCTCCGTCAGTTCGTGCAGGACGAAGTCGGCAAACGTCTCATCGCCGAGGCTGAGCCCGGAAATGTTGATCGCGTAACTGAGTCCCCCGCCGGTGTGGCGCTGTTCGCGGGCCATATAGCCGAAAATCCGGCGGATCACCCAGCGATCCACCTCTTCGATCAGGCCGTAGCGCTCCGCCGCGGGCAGGAACAATCCCGGCGAAATCACGCTGCCGTCGCGCCCGCGCATGCGCACCAGTATCTCGTAGTGGTGCACCCGCAGATGGTCCCGCAGCGCCACCACCGGCTGGCGGTAGAGCAGCAGGCGGTCCTCGCGCAGGGCCGCGTGTATCTCCGCCACCCAGGTGGTCTGGCGGCGCTTCTCCAATACCTTGCGCGAATCGCTGAACAGCTTGACCCGATTGCGCCCCTGGTCGCGGGCAGCGCAGCAGGCGTCGTTGGCGGACGCGAGCAGCTGGCCGGCCGGCGGCGCGTGGCGGTCCACCGCCACCGCACCGATGGAAATCGCCACACGGCTGTCGTTGCCCTCCCAGTGGAAGGCAAACTTCTGCACCGCCTCGCGCAGGCGCACCACCACCCGACGCGCCTCCTCCACGGTACAGTCGCGCAGCAGTATGGCGAATTCGTCACTGCCCACCCGCGCAAACAGGTCGGCACTCGACAGGCAGCGCTGCAGCTGCGTCACCAGCTGCACCAGCAGCTGATCGCCGGCCGCGTAGCCGAGCGTGTCGTTGATCACCTTGAACTGGTAGACATCCAGGTACAGCAGTACATGATGCTGGCGCCGATCCAGGCACTGGGTCACCGCCAATTGCAGTTCGCTTTCGAAGTACTGGCGGTTGGGCAGGCGGGTGAGGGGGTCGTGGCTGGTCTGCCAGCTGAGGCGGGAGGAGATACGGCGTGCGGCGGAGGTATTGCGCAGTACCAGAACATAATGTTGCAGCCTCGGCCCATCGCACACCGCCTGCACCTGCACCGAGATATCCAGCAGTTGCGGCTCGCGCTCGGGCCGCAACAGGCAGGCGGCAAATTCGCGCTTGGCGGGCAGGGCCGCAGCGGCATCGCCGTCGTCATCCGGCAGTATCGGCGGCAAGCGCGCGCCGTCACGGTCGTAAAGCAGCAGGGTGTCATTGAGCTTCTGGCCGGGCAGCAGGCCCACCAGATCACCGGTCATTTCACTGATCAGCGGATTACTGTAGGTGACGCGGCCGCTGGCGTCAGTGACGATCACACCGTCGGCAATTTCGCCGAGTGCCGCCTCCGCCGCGGCCAGGCTGAGCTCCGCGCCCGGCATCAGCTCGTCCGCGACCTGCTCCAGCAGGCCGACGTATTCGACAGATTTCGGATCAAACTCAGTCAAAGCGTCAAGCTCGCGTCTCGTGGCCCGATGTCATCCCCCGGGGGCCCATATTATGGATACCGCTATCGGGCGTCATGCGACATCGCTGCGAACCTGCATGCTCCATCATGCAAACCCGCACAGTCATTCAAAATCTGGAGCCTTCCGTGCTCACCAACACCGTTTGTTGGAGGAAATTTCCCGCTGTCACCGCAGGCCAGGTAGCCTAAGTTGCACACTCCTCAGTGGGTACGCAAGAAATTTTTCAGCTTCTCATCGGCGAAGGCGCGCTGCAGCGTCACACTCAACAGGTTGTTGACGCGCGATTCGACCTCGTCCTTGTTCGGGTTGATCAGGTTGCGATCGCGCCCCTTGGAGCGGTAGTTGCCATAGTAAGTGGCACCGCCGATTTTTACCGCCAGCTGCACCTCAGCGGTGGTATCCACCTTGCTGGTCACCAGCGTATTGGGGCTGTTGTAACTGAGGCCGGTCAGGTTCGCGGTCACCTGCACCTGCGCGTTGCCGTCGACCGGACGGAAGTTCCAGCTGGTGAAGCCGTCGCGCAGGGAGGTCGCCATGGCATCCTCGACATTGTTGGCCAGGCGCACCTGCGACGAGTTCGAGTAGATGCCGCCGAGCGAGCCGAGGCCGCCGCCGGGTAATTTGTTGACACCCTGAACGCTAATGGTGCGCCCGGCACCGATATTGTCCGGCGCCACCTGCACTTGCGGGCGCACCTGAATCTGCAGCGGGCTGTGGGCGCAGGCGGCCAGGGCACAGGCGCCCACAATCGTAAGCAGTTTTTTCATTGAATCCTCCTGTTGTTCTCTCGTCGTCTCCCCGCATCGCGAAGCCGGTGTCGCGCGGTTCGGGGATTAGTGAATTTGATCTCTGCCGCCGGCAATACATGCGACGGTCAGTCCGCCGGACCGGTCAACCGTGCTTGTGGCCGCCACCCTGTGGGCCGCGCACCGGCACGCGGATATTCCGCTCGCTGCCGTTGGCAAAGTGCAGGCGCAACGACAGTTGTTCGCCGGCTTGTAATCGCACACCACGCAACATCAGGTGAACGCCACCCGGTGCCATCGCCACGGTAGCACCGGCAGGAATGGCCAATTGCGCCAGCGGGCGCATGCGGTTGATCCCGTCGTCGACGACCGTAGTGTGCAGCGCCGCCGCGGCGCCGTCGCGGTCCGGCAGCGTTACCGCGACAAGCCGGCGTGGTGCCTTGCCACTATTACGCAGGGATAAATAGGCGGCGCTCATTGTCGCTCCGGGCGGGGTTTCGCGCGCATAGCCACTGACATCCAGAGCGGTTGTGGCCTGCGCCGCGGCGCACCCCAGCCAGGCCAGTCCCACTAACAGCACACCCGCTATCCACTGCCATCGCTGCATTTCAGTTGCCCCCGGTCGGCTGCATCAGAATCAGTCGCGGCGGCGAACCGATGCGGATGTCGCCGCGCACCCGGTAACCCATGACTGCATCGCGCAACTGCTGATAGACCCAACGGCCCTCGGCGTCGTTACGGGCCACAATAATGACCCGCAGGCCATCGACGCGAATGCGCTCGGCGGCGCCACGCAGCAATTGCACCACCGATTCGGCCCGTGACGCCAGCGGCCCCGCCGGCAGCGGCACTTCATCACCGCTGGGGACCTGGCTGCCGGCGCGGCTGCGCTCGCGGGCCAGCTGTTTCCGCACTTCCGCCACCAGCGGGCTGCCCGGGGCCAGCGCCTCGGCGCTGCGCAGGTAGCCGTTGACCTCGCCAAAGGCGCGGCGCCGCAATGCGTCGCGGGCCCGCGCCACCAACTCGATCACGATCGACTGGATGCCACTGCGGGCGCGGCGGTTATCCGAATCCAGCTGCCTGACCCGCAGGTAGTAATCATAGGCGCTGGCACCGGCGGGCTGGGTCAGGTGTCCGCGCTGCTGGGCTTGCTCGGCGCGTCCGAGCAGGAAAGCGATATTGCGCTGGCGCACTTCCTCCGGCGTGGGGCCGGCGGGTTTCTGCGGCTTGGGCAGCGGCACCGCGCGCGGCACCGGCGCCGGCGTGGTGACACAGCCACCCAACCACAGGGCCAGGAGCAACGCGGCTCCGATCGCAGATGAACGCTGAAACTGTGACAAGCTTCCCCCACTGTTGTTTTTTTGCACCGTACTCGCGGCTATACTGCGGCACGGCGCCTCGAACTGCCACGCGTCGCGGCAGTCAGAGATCTGACTATAAATAATTTTTACCACTGTGGCTGTGATGACCGACAGTTTCCGAAAAAATTTCCTCCAAGTAGTGGCAGCGTTGGTATTTTGCTTTGCCGCCACCACTTATGCCGCGCAGGATCCCTTCGCCAGCCAATCGTTTGGCACGCCCGAGGCCGACGAGTTCCTGCCGGTGGATCAGGCCTACAAACAGGATTTCCTGTTCGAGCCCGGCGGCACCGATGCCATTTTCCAGATCGCGCAGGGCTATTACCTCTATCGCGACAAGCTCGCCATTTATCGTATCGACGGCGAACAAAAGACCCCGCTGACACTGGCACTGCCCGCGGGCGAAAACGTCTGGGACGATTACTACGAGAAAAACACCGAGGTGTACCGGCTCCAGCTGGAAGTCCCGCTGACCCTGCCGGCGAGCACGGGACCGCAGGAACTGGAAGTGCACTATCAGGGCTGTGCCGATGCCGGCCTGTGCTACCCGCCACAGGTGCGCTATTTCCGCCTCGATACTGCCGCGGGCAGCGCCGCACCGATACCCGCACCCACCGCCGGCACACCGGCGCGGGCGAACAGCGCGTCGGCGGCACCGACTACGGGTACTACGGGAACTGGCGACCTGACCCTGCCGCTGGCCATCGCGCTGGCGTTTATCGGTGGCCTGCTGCTGAACCTGATGCCGTGTGTGTTCCCGGTACTGTCGATCAAGGTACTGGCCATCAGCCACGCCGCGCAGCACGGTGGACAGCGCCGCGCCCACGGCTGGGCCTACAGCGCCGGCGTGGTATTGAGTTTCGTGCTGATCGCCGCACTGATGCTGGCACTGCGCGCCGGTGGCGAAGCAATCGGCTGGGGCTTCCAGCTGCAGTCGCCGTGGCTGGTAGCGGCACTGGCCTACCTGTTTTTTGCCATGGGCCTGAGCCTGTCCGGGCTGACCGAATTCGGCGCACGCCTGATGGGCATCGGCCACAACCTCAGCGCCGAGCAGGGCCTGCGCGGCTCCTTCGCCACCGGGGCACTGGCGACGCTGGTGGCCAGCCCGTGTACCGCGCCGTTAATGGGGTCGGCGCTGGGCTATGCCGTGACCCAGCCCGCGGCCCTCGCGCTGGCCGTTTTCGGCGCACTGGGCGCAGGTATGGCCGCACCTTTCCTGCTACTGACTTATATTCCCGCGCTGGCTGAACGCCTGCCGCGCCCCGGCCCCTGGATGGACCGCCTCAAACAGCTGCTGGCCTTCCCCATGTACCTGACCGCGGTGTGGTTGCTGTGGGTACTGGGGCGCCAGACCGGCAGCGACGGCATGGCGCTGGCGCTCGGCGGCGCGGTGGCGGTGGCCTTCGCGCTGTGGCTGTGGCCGCGCAGCCAGTGGCACTGGGGGCGCGGTGCCGTGGCGCTGGCGGCACTGCTGCTGGCCCTGCTGTTGCTGCCACAGCTTTCGACCATGCGCGCTGCCGCGCCGCAGGACTCCGATTACTGGCAGGCCTACTCCGCCGCGCGCCTGGACGATGCCCGCAATGCGGGTCACCCGGTACTGGCCAATATGACCGCGGCCTGGTGCATCACCTGTCTCGCCAACGAGAAGGCGGTACTGTCCAGCGACGCCGTCAGCGACACCATCGACCAGCTGGGCGTCGTCGCCCTGAAGGGGGACTGGACCAACCAGGACCCGGAAATCAGTCAGCTGCTGGCCCGCTACGGTCGCACCAGCGTGCCCCTGTACTTGCTCTATCCCGCGGGCGGCGGGGAACCGCAGATATTGCCCCAGGTGCTCACCCGCGACGGCCTGATCCGTGCGCTCAACGCCGCTGCGCAGCAGGGAGAGCGCGCCACTGCCGGCACAATCGACACCCCCGCCGCCGACGGTGCGCCTTTATAGCCAGTTAGAGGGGCATATCCGACAGGCCCATAGAGTAACTTCTGCAATCTGTGCGCGAAAAGCCGCCCATCTCCGTCTAACATCAACAAACCTTGCGCTCAGGCATGGACACAGGGTCACTTTTACGGCAAACTCGCCCAAACTTGAGGCAATGGCACCGGAATTCGCCGGTTGTCAGCAAGTTAGCCAACTTTCGCCAGGTTTTTGTGACCGTTTCGCGCTTTTTCTTCAGAGCAAGCTATGGCAAAAATTCTGCTGCTACACGGCCCCAATCTCAATCTGCTGGGCACCCGCGAACCGCAAATCTACGGCGCGACCACACTCGCCGAGATCGACAGTGCGGCGCGTGCGCAGTGCGAGGCCGCCGGCTGCGAGTTCGCGTGCCTGCAGAGCAACAGCGAGGCGGAGTTGATCGACCGCGTTCAGGCGGCGATGGGCGAAGGCGTGGATTTCATTGTGATCAATCCGGCCGCCTTCACCCACACCAGCGTGGCACTGCGCGATGCGCTGGCAGCTGTGGCCATTCCGTTTATCGAGCTGCACCTGTCCAACCCCCACGCGCGCGAGCCTTTTCGCCACCATTCTTATTTATCTGACCTGGCTCGGGGTGTGATCTGCGGCTTCGGCGCACAGAGCTACACCCTGGCCGTGCAGGCGGCCATTCACCAGATCGGTGCTGGCGCCAATCAATAACTGACTAGTAACTGCCCAACACAGACATAGAGAGCGAAGACCTATGGATATCCGCAAAATTAAAAAACTGATTGAACTGCTCGAGGAATCGGATATCGGCGAGCTGGAAATCAAGGAAGGCGAAGAGTCCGTGCGCATCAGCCGCGGCATCAGCGGTGCAGCGCAGGCGGCGGCACCGATGTTCGCCGCCCCCGCCATGCCGGCGCCGGCACCGGCCCCCGCGCCAGCCGCCCCGCAGCCGGCCGCAGCACCGGCGGAAGCCGGCGACACGGTACCGGCACTGACCGGCCACCCGATCAAATCGCCGATGGTAGGCACCTACTATGCCGCCGCCAGCCCCGGCGCAGAGCCGTTTATCAAAGTGGGCCAGCAGGTCAAGGTTGGCGACGTGGTGTGCATCGTCGAGGCGATGAAAATGATGAACCAGATCGAGGCGGACAAAGCCGGCACCATCGACAAGATCCTGGTGGAAGACGGCCAGCCGGTAGAGTTCGACCAGCCGCTTGTGACCATCGTCTGAGCGGGGTGACTTGGTATGTTTGATAAAATATTGATCGCCAACCGCGGCGAGATTGCACTGCGTATCCTGCGCGCCTGTAAAGAGATGGACATCACCACCGTGGCGGTGCACTCGCAGGTGGACCGCGACCTTAAACACGTGCGCCTGGCAGACGAAGCCGTGTGTATCGGCCCCAACCCGTCGCCGCAGAGCTACCTGAATATTCCCGCGATTGTCTCCGCGATGGAGATCACCGACTCGATCGCGGTACATCCGGGTTACGGCTTCCTGGCGGAAAATGCCGATTTTGCCGAACAGGTTCAGAAAAGCGGATTCACCTTTATCGGCCCCGACGCCGACACCATCCGCCTGATGGGTGACAAGGTCTCCGCCATCGCCGCAATGAAAAAGGCCGGCGTCCCGACGGTACCCGGCTCCGACGGCCCGCTGCCCGAGGATGGCGACCGCTGCCTGGAAATTGCCAAGAAGATCGGCTTCCCGGTAATCATCAAAGCCGCCGCCGGCGGCGGCGGTCGCGGCATGCGCGTGGTGCACACCGAAGCGGCGCTGCTGAATGCCATTTCGGTGACCAAGTCCGAAGCCGGTGCCGCCTTCGGCGACAGCACCGTATATATGGAGAAGTTCCTGCAGAACCCGCGCCACGTGGAAATCCAGGTGATGTCCGACGGCCAGGGCAACGCCATCCACCTGGGTGACCGCGACTGCTCCCTGCAGCGCCGCCACCAGAAAGTGCTGGAGGAAGCACCCGCGCCGGGCATTCCCGACGATGTGCGCCAGGGGGTATACGACTCCTGCGTGCAGGCGTGTGTCGACATTGGCTACCGCGGTGCCGGTACCTTCGAGTTCCTGTACGAAGACGAGCGCTTCTACTTTATCGAGATGAACACCCGCATCCAGGTAGAGCACCCGGTTACCGAAATGGTCACCGGTGTCGACCTGATCAAGGAGCAGATCCGTGTCTGCGCCGGCGAGAAGCTGTCGATCAAACAGGAAGACATCGTCATCCGCGGCCACGCCTTCGAGTGCCGGATCAACGCCGAGGACCCGAAGACCTTCTTCCCCTGCCCGGGCAAGGTCAACAACTTCCACGCCCCCGGCGGCCTGGGCGTGCGCGTAGACTCGCACCTCTACTCCGGCTACTCGATTCCGCCCAACTACGACTCGATGATCGCCAAGGTGATCACCCACGCGGAAGACCGCAAATCGGCACTGGCGCGCATGCGCGTCGCCCTGTCAGAGCTGATCGTCGACGGCATCAAAACCAATATCCCGCTGCAGGAAGAACTGGTGCGGGACGAGGCGTTTGCCGAAGGTGGAGTGAATATTCACTATCTTGAGAAGAAGCTGGGGCTGTAAGCTGCGTCCCTTCGGGATTCGAAAAGAAAAGCGGACCCGACGCGCAGGCTCTGATGCCGGGAGCCTTTTGCCAGACCTTTCACGGCCATGGATGGCCGTGGAGAGCGTACAAGGAGGTATTCACAGCGTGTCTGGCGAAAGGCTCCCGGCAGCAGGGCCGCTGCGGCATTCACCGACCGGCACATTGCCAAGCCCAGACAAGCCAATCGCTTCACAGGCGCCCTTCCACACCGAGTATCAACAGATCACTTAACCATGCCCTGGCTCCAACTCCGCGTCGACACCGACCGCGCACACGCTGAAAAAATCGAGGATGCCCTGCTATTTGCCGGCGCCGTATCCGTGACCCTGCAGGACAATGCGGACCAGCCGATTCTGGAGCCGGGCCTGGGCGAGACGCCGCTGTGGGACAACACCCGCATCACCGGACTGTTCGACGCCGCAGTGGACACCGCCGTGACCGAAGCCAAGGCCGCCTCCTTCCTGTGCGAACTGCTACCCAACGCCCGCTGGGAGCAGCTCGAGGACAAGGACTGGGAGCGCGAGTGGATGAGCCACTACAAACCCATCCAGTGCGGCGACAACCTGTGGATCTGCCCGAGCTGGTGCGAGCCGCCCGAGCCGGATGCCGTCAACCTGCTGCTCGATCCCGGCCTCGCCTTCGGCACCGGCACCCACCCCACCACCTTCCTGTGCCTGCAGTGGCTGGCGCGGGAACCACTGGCGGGCAAGAGCGCGATCGATTTCGGCTGCGGCTCCGGGATTCTCGGTATCGGCGCCCTGCTGCTCGGCGCCGAACGCGCCGTGGGCACCGACATCGATCCGCAGGCACTGGTGGCCAGCCGCGACAATGCCCAGCGCAACAGCCTGGATCCGGCGCGCTTCCCGGTCTACCTGCCGGAGCAGATGCCCGCAGAGCCCGCGGACATCATGCTGGCCAATATCCTCGCCGGCCCACTGGTGGAACTGGCACCGCAGTTGATCGCGCTGACCCGCGTGGGCGGGCGCATATGCCTGTCCGGCGTGCTCGCCTCCCAGGCCGAGGCGGTCAAGGCCGCCTACCGTGAGCAGATCGACTTCGACGAAGACGGCCAGCTCGACGACTGGGCACGCCTGTCTGGCACCCGCGTACGCTGAGCAACTGACTGGCGGCATGACCGCCGCCCGGATAGCCGCCGCGTGCGGACACGCGCCACACAGTGGCGAACACTCACTTCGCCGTGGCGCGGCGCGCTGATACACTTGGCCACCCGATAAAAATCGATCAATTCGCATGTCGCAACTGGTTACCCGCTGCCCCCATTGCAGCACCTCGTTTCACGTCAACGAACAGCAGCTGCGCGCCGCCCGCGGTGCGGTGCGCTGCGGTTCCTGCCTGCAGGTCTTTCGCGCCGACGAGAATATCGTCTTCACCGACAGCGATCCGGCCGCCGAGCGAGACCTGGAAGCCCTGCTGGAAGACGACGATTTTCTGATCCACGACGATATCGAGCTGGAGGGCGAAGAAGACAATGAGCGTCCCGCGCCCCCGACCATGGCCGTGGACACCGACGACGACATTGCGATCAACGACAGCAGCGACGACGAACCACTGATCGGCGAAGCCTTCGGCGACAACCAGTGGCAGGAAATCGCCCAGGCGCCGGAAGTCACCGCCGGTGATGCAGAGGACAGCGCAGGCGATGACAGTGAAGACGACGAACACGATGACAGCGCCGCGCTGACACCCGCCTGGGATGACCAGGATCTCTGGGCCGGCGAGCAACCGGAACCGCCACCGCAACGTGAACCGGCGCTGTCGGCGGACTGGGATGACGACGCCGTCACCGCCAGCGTCGATGATCCCATTGTGCCGGAGCGCGGCCATACGCCCCCACCAGTGGAGCCAACCGGCGAGCGCCACGCGAGTGCCACCCCCTCGCGCGAACAGCTGCTCAGTTCCATCGAGCCCGCGCCGCTGGAGGTCAGCTGGCAGCCGCGCCGCGACCGGCGCCTGCCCGGCTGGCTGTGGGCGCTGCTGGCACTGCTGCTGGCGGCGGCCCTGGCCGCCCAGGTGGCCTATTTCCGTTTCGACACCCTGAGCAAGCGCCAGCCGTGGCGCTCACTCTACGCGCGCGTGTGTCCACTGCTGCACTGCCGCCTGCCGGAAATGGTGGATCTGCAGGCGATTCACACCGCCAACCTGGTGGTGCGCAGCCACCCGAAAGTCGCCGGCGCGCTGGTGGTTGACGCCGTGCTGCTGAATACCGCCGCCTACCCGCAGCCCTTTCCGACCCTGCAGCTCGAGTTCAGCGACCTCAAGAACCAGCCGGTGGCCAGCCGCAGGTTCACGCCGCGCGAGTATCTGCGCGGGGAGCTGGCCGGGCGCAAGCTGATGCCGAGCGGCAACCCGGTGCATATTGCCATCGAGATTGCCGACCCGGGCAGCGATGCGGTCAACTACGAGCTGCATATCGTTCGCTGACGCACTCGATCGGCGAATTTCCGCGCTATTTAACGCCTCATTCACACGCGTAAATGGCGCGGGAAGTCACCAAAACTGCGCAATCGACAGGCTAAACGCGCAGCAGACAACCAACTTGCGCGCTTTTTCGCTTTTCCAACGTCGGGGCAGCCGCTATCATAGGCGCCTCTTTTTTGATGCCCGAGTGGAGCTCCCGTTGTCCAGCGACATCGCTATAGGCCCCTATATTATCGGCAACCCGGTAATCCTGGCGCCGATGGCCGGTGTCACCGACCGCCCGTTTCGCCAGCTGTGCCGGCGCCTGGGCGCGGGTCTGGTGGTCTCGGAGATGGTGACCTCGGACACGCGACTGTGGAACAGTCGCAAGTCACGGCTGCGCCTGGATCACGGTGGCGAAACAGCGCCTATCTCGGTGCAGATCGCCGGCGGCGACCCGGAGATGATGGCCGAGGCAGCGCGGGAGAACGTCAAGCGCGGCGCCCAGATCATTGATATCAACATGGGCTGCCCGGCAAAGAAAGTTTGCAAGAAGGCGGCGGGGTCGGCCCTGCTGCGCGACGAAAAACTGGTCGCGGAGATTCTGGAAGCCGTGGTCCAGTCCGTCTCAGTACCGGTAACCCTGAAAATCCGCACCGGCTGGTGCCCGGATTCTCGCAACGGGGTCACCGTGGCCAGAATGGCCGAAGACATTGGTATCGCAGCGCTCGCAGTGCACGGCCGCACCCGCGCCTGCGGGTATCGCGGTCAGGCCGAATTCGATACCATTGCCGAGATTGTATCCAGGGTGAAAATTCCGGTTTTCGCCAACGGGGACATTACCAGTGCAGAGCGGGCCCGCGAGGTGCTCGACTACACCGGCGCAGCTGCCGTCATGATCGGCCGTGCAGCACAGGGACGGCCATGGATTTTTCGGGAAATCGCCCACTACCTCGCCACCGGGGAGCGGCTGCCCGAACCCTCACTGGAAGAAGTCAGGGAGTATTTGCTCGCCCATTTGGGCGAATTGCACCGTTTCTACGGTGAAATGATGGGGGTCCGTATCGCCCGCAAACATGTGGGTTGGTACCTGAAGACACTCGCGGGGAGCGAGTCCTTTCGCCAGACCTTTTTCCAATTGGAATGCGCAGAAGCACAACATGCCAGCGTTCACGCGTGGTTTGAACGCCGAATAACGAGAGGGGCACAAGCGGCATGAATAACGAAGCATTGATTCCGGATACCGGCAGCGAAGAGGTATCCAGCGGGGGGCAGACGCAGCTGGCACAGCCGCAGCAGCAGTCCCTGCGGGACGCCGTCGAACAGGCGATGGAAAACTACTTCCGCCACCTGGATGGACAGATGGTCACCGATGTCTACGACATGGTGCTGTCCGAGATCGAAGCGCCTATGCTGGAAGTGGTGATGAAATACACCCGCCACAACCAGACGCGCGCGGCCCAGCTGCTGGGGCTGAACCGCGGCACCCTGCGCAAGAAGCTGAAGCGCTACGGACTGCTGTAACAACACCTGCGGCCGAAAAATCTGAGGGGGGATGGGGTCACTCATCCCCCCTCGCTATTTGCTGGCGGCCGGTTCTCTCCCTGGAGCCCCATCGGGACGCCACCAGTAAAACCGGATTGCCAGTCCAATTGTTTGCATCCCGAGGCTGTCGGCACCGCTGGCGGCCTTACCCGGCATTGCAGCCGGGTTATACCCGTTTCAGACACTTCAGACGGACCAACTGCTATGACTGACAAGGTAGCGATTCGCCGCGCGCTGATCAGCGTTTCGGACAAAAGCGGAATAGTTTCATTCGCGCAACAGCTCTCCGCCATGGGCGTGGAAATCCTCTCCACCGGCGGTACCCACCGCCAGCTGAAAGCCGCCGGCATCCCGGTGGTGGAAGTCTCCGACTACACCGGCTTCCCCGAGATGATGGACGGGCGTGTCAAAACCCTGCATCCGAAAGTCCACGGCGGCATCCTCGGCCGCCGCGGCACCGACGACAGCGTCATGTCAGAGCACGGCATCACCCCGATCGACATGGTCGTGGTCAACCTCTACCCGTTCGCGCAGACCGTGGCCAAGCCCGACTGCTCGCTCGAGGACGCCATCGAGAATATCGATATCGGCGGCCCGACCATGGTGCGCGCCGCGGCCAAGAACCACAAAGATGTGGCAATTGTGGTCAACGCGACCGATTACGACGGCATCATCGCCGAGATGAACGACAACGATGGCAAGCTCAGCCACGCCAGCCGCTTTGATCTGGCGGTCAAGGCTTTCGAGCACACTGCCGGTTACGACGGCGCCATCGCCAACTATCTGGGTTGTATCGCCACGGGCGCCGGCGCGATTGAGAATGGCGAAAAGCAGGCATTCCCGCGCACCTTCAACAGCCAGTTCATCAAGAAGCTGGACCTGCGCTACGGCGAAAACCCCCACCAGAAAAGCGCTTTCTACACCGAGGCCGAGCCGGCCGAGGCCAGCATCGCCACCGCCGAGCAGCTGCAGGGCAAGGAACTGTCCTACAACAATATCGCCGACACCGACGCAGCGCTGGAGTGCGTCAAAGCCTATGACGAGCCCGCCTGTGTGATCGTCAAGCACGCCAACCCCTGTGGTGTGGCGGTCGCCGACACTATCGGCAAGGCTTACGATCTGGCCTTCGCCACCGACAGCGAATCCGCCTTCGGCGGCATCATCGCCTTCAACCGCGAGCTGGACGGCGAAACCGCGAAAGCCATCGTCGCGCGCCAGTTTGTCGAGGTGATCATCGCCCCGTCGGTGTCCGCAGAAGCGGTGGCGGCCGTGGCCGAGAAGAAAAACGTACGCCTGCTGGCGTGCGGCCAGTGGGCCGCCGAGCGCGCCCCCGCGCTGGACTACAAACGCGTCAACGGCGGCCTGCTGGTGCAGGATCGCGACAACGGCGTCATTACCGCTGCCGACCTGAAAGTCGTGACCAAGCGCCAGCCCACTGAAGAGGAAATCCGCGACCTGCTGTTCACCTGGAAAGTGGCCAAGTTCGTCAAGTCGAACGCCATTGTCTACGGCAAGGACGGCCGCACCATCGGCGTCGGCGCCGGCCAGATGAGCCGCGTCAACTCCGCGCGCATCGCCGCCATCAAGGCCGAGCACGCCGGCCTGGAGGTCAAGGGCTCGGTGATGGCGTCTGACGCCTTCTTCCCGTTCCGCGACGGTATCGACAACGCTGCCAAGGTAGGTGTGCGCGCGGTGATCCAGCCGGGCGGCTCCATGCGCGACGAAGAGACCATCGCCGCCGCGGACGAGCACGACATGGCCATGGTCTTCACCGGCATGCGTCACTTCCGTCACTGATTGGGTATCGAGTATCCACAGTGAAAGGCCGGCACCGATAGAGCCTGATGTCATTCATTTAGCGCTAGTACCCGCGAAGGCAGCAATGCCGGGCACCGAAACCCGTAAATGAACAGCATTACGCCGATTGGGCCGGCTTTTTCATGTCCGCAACATTTCCGGGCTAAAATAGCCCATCTAACGGAACACAACGGCCGACTCAGGGGGAATTGAACATGAATGTATTGGTAATCGGCGCTGGCGGCCGCGAGCACGCCCTGGCCTGGAAAGTGGCCCAGAACCCCGCTGTCGACACCGTCTTCGTGGCGCCGGGTAACGCCGGCACCGCACGGGAGCCCAAACTGCAGAACGTCGCCATCGGCGTCGACAACTTCTCCGCGCTGGCGGAATTCGCCGAGGACAACGACGTCGAGCTGACCATTGTCGGCCCCGAGGCACCACTGGTGGACGGCATCGTCGACTTCTTCAACGGCCGCGGCCTGGCCATCTTCGGCCCCAGCAAGGACGCCGCCCAGCTGGAGGGCTCCAAAGCCTTCACCAAGGACTTCCTCGAGCGCCAACAGATCCCCACTGCCGCCTACCGCAATTTCACCGAGATCGAGCCGGCAATCGCCTATATCCACCAGATGGGTGCTCCCATCGTGGTCAAGGCCGACGGCCTGGCCGCCGGCAAGGGCGTGATCGTGGCCGAGACCGAACAGCAGGCAGAACTCGCGGTGCGCGACATGCTGTCCGGCAACGCCTTCGGCGACGCGGGCTGCCGCGTGGTGATCGAGGAGTTTCTGACGGGCGAGGAAGCCAGCTTCATCGTCATGGTGGACGGCGAAAACATACTGCCGATGGCCACCAGCCAGGACCACAAACGCGTCGGCGACGGCGATACCGGCCCCAATACCG
Source organism: Microbulbifer sp. SAOS-129_SWC (assembly GCF_039696035.1). Taxonomy (GTDB): domain Bacteria; phylum Pseudomonadota; class Gammaproteobacteria; order Pseudomonadales; family Cellvibrionaceae; genus Microbulbifer. Next base: position 598,318 of record NZ_CP155567.1, on the reverse strand, counting down.
GCGGTATGGGCGCCTACTCACCGGCGCCGGTGGTTACCAACAGCGTCTACCAGCGCATCATGGCCGAGGTCATCGAACCGACCGTCAAAGGTCTGGCCGCCGAGGGCATGCCCTACACCGGCTTCCTCTACGCGGGCCTGATGATCGACGCCGACGGTGCACCCAAGGTGATCGAGTACAACTGCCGCTTCGGCGATCCGGAGACCCAGCCGATCATGATGCGCCTCAAGTCCGACCTGGTGGAGCTGTGCCAGGCGGCCCTGGACAAGCGCCTCGACCAGATCAGCGCCGAGTGGGACTCCCGCCCGGCCCTCGGCGTAGTACTCGCCGCCAACGGCTATCCCGGCAGCTACCGCAAGGGCGATGCCATCACCGGCCTCGACCGCGCCGACAGCGACAACGCCAAGGTCTTCCATGCGGGTACGGCGCTGGACGGCGAACGCGTGGTGACCAGTGGCGGTCGCGTACTCTGCGCCACCGCCCTCGGCGATACGGTCGCCGAAGCCCAGGCCAATGCCTACCAGGCGGCCAAGGCGATCCACTGGGACGGTGTTTTCTTCCGCAAGGACATCGGCTATCGCGCCATTGCGCGCGAGGAAGCCACGGCCAGCTGATAGACATACCGCGCGCCCCACTTCGGCAACAAGGATATCTTTTGTGAGCGAACGCAAACTGACTGGCCTCGATCGATTGCTGCTGCAGGCGGACCGCGCGCTGCGCACTCTGAGCCCCGGCGCGCCGTGCCATGCGCGGCCGTCACCGGGTAAAAGCGAGGCGGAGACCGAACTCAGCGATGCCGAGCGCCGCCACGCGGCCGGCCTGATGCGCGTCAATCACAGCGGTGAGGTCTGCGCCCAGGCCCTCTACCAGGGCCAGGCGCTGACCGCCAAACTGCCGGAAGTGCGCGGTGAGATGGAGCAGGCTGCGGACGAGGAAATCGATCACCTGGCCTGGTGCGAACAGCGCCTGCGGGAGCTCGACAGCCGGCCGAGCCTGCTGAACCCGCTCTGGTACGGCCTGTCGTTCGGTCTCGGCGCCGCCGCCGGCAAGGTCAGTGACCGGATCAGTCTCGGTTTTGTCGCCGCTACCGAGGAGCAGGTGTGCAAGCATCTGGAGAGCCACCTGCAACACCTGCCGGCGGAGGACCGCAGGAGCCGTGCGGTGGTCGAGCAGATGCTGGTGGACGAAGAGGAACACGGCCACGCCGCCCTGGCGGCCGGCGGCGCACGTTTCCCGGCGCCGCTGAAAGGCGTGATGACACTGGTCTCCAAGGTGATGACCTCGGCCAGCTATAAGATCTAGCAGTGCTCGGGGTGCGCGCAGCGCCGGATCAGATCTCTTCGATGCGGTAGCTGTGCACGATTTCAACACCGGCGTTTTTCAGCATGATCGACGCCGAGCAGTACTTGTCTGCAGACAGCTCCACCGCGCGCTTCACCTGCGCCTCCTTGATACCGCGGCCACGCACGACGAACTCCATCTCGATACGGGAAAAGGGCGCCGGCGTAGTGTCCGGGCGTTCGCCGTTCAATTCGCAGTGACAGGAGATCACCTCCTGGCGCGCCTTCTGCAAAATGCTGACCACGTCGTAGGAGGCACAACCACCCACCCCCAGCAGAATCATCTCCATCGGCCGGATGCCGTTATTCTTGACACCCCCTTCCATGACCACAGAGTTCCCACTGCCGGATTCGCCGACAAACGTGAGACCATCTACCCAGGTAACTTTGCCCTGCATTACCAAACTCCTTCACATTATGGGGGCGCGAAGCTTAACACACAGACTGCGGTCATCAGCCCGACAGTGTTTTACGGTATAGTGGCGGCATCTACTGTCGCCGATTGGCAATACCAAATCGTGAAATCGGGCGGTTGCCACTGAACTCTGCAGACGCTATAAGGTCTCTCTGTAACGCCCATATTGGCACCATTACAGTGGTCCACATCACAATGTGAGCGTTTGCCGGGCCCGGCCACTGTTGGGGACAGGTTATTAACGCCATAATCAGCGAGTGCTATGGCGCTTCCTGGTCGGGATCAGGCACAAGTGTAAAAATTATAAGGAGTAGATCCGTGACGGTTGCTACAGAAGAACCCATGAATACCGGTAATATCGAAGACTTCCTGGCCCACTGCCACCGCCGCCGCTATCCGGCCAAGAGCACGATCATCTATGCCGGCGACCGCTGCGAGTCCCTGTACTTCATCATGCGCGGCTCCGTGACCGTGCTGATCGAGGACGATGAAGGCCGCGAGATGATCGTCGCTTACCTGAATGACGGCGACTTCTTCGGCGAGATGGGTCTGTTCGATCAGGATACCCGCAGCGCCTGGGTGCGCACCAAGACCGAGTGCGAAGTGGCGGAGATCTCCTATTCCAAATTCCAGGAGCTGAGCCGTCAGCATCCGGAATTTCTGTTCTCGCTGGCCACCCAGATGGCCGGCCGCCTGCGCAACACCACCCGCAAGGTCGGCGACCTGGCGTTCCTCGACGTCACTGGCCGCGTCGCGCGCACCCTGCTGGATCTGTGCAACGAACCGGACGCGATGACCCACCCGGAAGGTATGCAGATCAAGATCACCCGCCAGGAAATTGGTCGCATCGTCGGCTGCTCGCGGGAAATGGTCGGCCGCGTACTGAAGACTCTGGAGGAACAGGGTCTGGTATCGGTGAAGGGCAAGACGATGGTGGTCTACGGAACCCGCTGATTCGGGCACCAGTGTTTTACGAAAAGGGCGAACCGAATGGTTCGCCCTTTTTTGTTGGCGCTTTGTAACCGGGTGAGGGGCGGTCCGCTTTCGGAATCGAAGCACCACCCTGCCAGCTTAATTAAACATTTCCACCAGCTTGCGCCCCGGCTCCGGCTCGCGCATAAACGCCTCGCCCACCAGGAATGCATTGACGTTGTGGCCGCGCATGGCCGCGACATCGTCGGTGGTGTGAATACCGCTCTCGGTGACCACGATACGGTCATCCGGTACCAGATCCAGCAGCTTGAACGTGGTTTCCAGCTGCACGTCGAAGGTGTGCAGATTGCGGTTATTGATACCGATGAGACGGTTCGGCAGAACCAGCGCCCGCTCCAGCTCCGCGCGATCGTGCACTTCCACCAGCACATCCAGTCCCAGTTCCTGCGCCAGGCCGTTCAGGTCGCGCATCTGGCCGTCTTCGAGACAGGCGGCGATCAGCAGGATGCAGTCGGCACCGATCGCGCGCGCCTCGCACACCTGGTAGGGATCCACGGTGAAGTCCTTGCGCAGCACCGGCAGGCGCACCGCATTGCGTGCCTGTTGCAGGTAGGCGTCGCTGCCCTGGAAAAAGTCCACATCGGTCAGTACCGACAAGCAGGCCGCGCCGCCCTTTTCATAGCTGGTCGCAATTTCTGCGGGGATAAAATCCGGGCGGATCACCCCCTTGCTCGGCGAGGCCTTTTTGATCTCGGCGATCACCGCCGCGTCGCCGGCAGTGATGCGCGCTTCCAGCGCGGCGACAAAACCGCGTGCCGGCGGCTGGTCCAGTGCCCGCACCCGCATCTCCTCCAGAGAACACTGTTGCTTACGCTCGGCGATTTCCTGCCATTTGCGCTCGATGATGGTTTTTAGAATAGTCGGTGTACTCACGTGCGATTCTCCCTCGCGCTCATGGCTGCTCCTCCCCCACGCCAACCACGGGCCGGAAGGCACTGGTAAACGCGGCCAGATCTTTGATTTTTTCCGCCGCCAGGCCGCTGGCAATGGCGTCCTGGGCCATGGCCACGCCCTGTTCCGCGCTGTCGGCCACGCCGCTGACATAAATCGCCAGGCCCGCATTGATCGCGATGACATCGGCCGCCTTCTGCGCCGCCGCGGCGCCATCGCCGGTCAGGGCCGCGTTGATCAGCGCCAGCGATTCCTCGGAGCCGGAAACCGACAAACCTTCGAGGCTGCGGCGCTCGATGCCGAAATCCTCGGGGCGGATGACCAGCTCGTACAGCTCGCCATTTTTCAGTTCCACGGCGTGGGTGTCGGCGGCCAGGCTGACCTCGTCGAGACCGTCGTCGCTGTGCACAATCAATGCGTGCTCGGCGCCGAGGCTCTGCAGCACTTCCGCCAGAATGCGGCAGTAGGCGCGGTCGTAGACGCCGATTACCTGCCGGGTCACGCCGGCGGGGTTGGTCAGCGGGCCGAGCAGATTGAAGATGGTGCGCAGCCCCAGTGCGCGGCGCGCGCCGATCGCGTGGCGCATGGCGCTGTGGTAACTGGGCGCGAACATAAAGCCGACGCCGATGGTGTCCACGCAGCGGGCCACCTGCGCCGGGGTCAGTTCCAGGAAAATGCCCGCGCGCTCGAGCAGATCGGCGGCACCGCTGCTGGACGAGACCGAGCGGTTCCCGTGCTTGGCCACCCGCGCGCCCGCGGCCGCGGCGACGAAACTGGCTGCGCTGGAGACGTTGAACAGGTTGGCGCCGTCACCGCCAGTGCCGACGATGTCCACCGCATTGGTCAGGTCCAGCTCCACCTTGGTGGCCAGCTCGCGCATGACCTGCACCGCGCCGGCGATTTCATCGACGGTCTCGCCGCGCATGCGCAGCGCTACCAGCAATGCGCCAATCTGCGCATCCTCGGCGTCGCCGTTCATGATCTGGCCCATGGTAGTGCGCATCTCCGCGCGGCTCAGGTGTTCGCCATCGACCAGCTTGGCGATGGCCTGTTGGATATTCATCTCTTCCCCTCCCTACGATTTCGTTCGGGTGCCGTGGCGGCCCTGCTGCCGGGGGCACTTCGCGGGACACGCTGTTAATACATCCGTGTACGCTCTAATCGGCATCCCTGCCTCATCAGGTCCCGCAAACCACCCCCCATCACCAGGGCCTTAACATCTGCCACAGTGGTTCAATTCACCTACTGCTCGAGAAAATTCCGCAACATATCGTGACCGTGCTGCGTCAGGATGGACTCCGGGTGAAACTGCACACCCTCCACCGCCAGCTCGCGGTGGCGCAGGCCCATGATTTCCTCGATTTCACCGGATTCGGTTTCGGTCCAGGCGGTGACTTCCAGACAGTCCGGCAGGCTGCCCTTTTCCACCACCAGCGAGTGATAGCGGGTCGCTTCGAACGGGTTCGACAGGCCGTGGAACACCCCCAGGTTGTTGTGCACTATCTGCGATGTCTTGCCGTGCATGACCTTGCCCGCACGCACCACGCGGCCGCCGAACACCTGGCCGATACTCTGGTGACCCAGGCAGATGCCGAGGATCGGCACCTGCCCGGCAAAGCGGCGGATGGTCTCCAGCGAGATGCCCGCTTCGTTCGGCGTACAGGGACCGGGCGAAATAACAATTTTCTCCGGGGCCAGCGCGTCGATATCCTCGACGGTAATCTCGTCGTTGCGCTTGACCACCACATCCGCGCCCAACTCCGCCAGGTACTGCACCACGTTCCAGGTAAAGGAGTCGTAGTTGTCGATCATCAGAATCATTGCGCAATATCCTCACGGCTGCTTTCGGGTGTCGGCTTTTTGCCTGCCAATGCCATGGCGGCGGCGCGGAACAGCGCGCGGGCCTTGTTCATGGTTTCGTCCCACTCGGATTGGGGGTCCGAATCGGCCACCAGACCGGCGCCGGCCTGGATGTACAGTTTGCCGTCCTTGATCACTGCGGTGCGGATGGCGATGGCGGTATCCATATTGCCGTTCCAGGCCAGGTAGCCCACCGCGCCGCCGTAGATCCCGCGCTTTTCCGGCTCCAGCTCGTCGATGATCTCCATCGCGCGGATCTTGGGCGCGCCGGACAGGGTGCCGGCCGGCAGCGCGGCGCGCAGCGCGTCGATAGCGCTGAGACCGCTCTTGAGCTGGCCGGCCACATTGGACGTGATGTGCATCACGTGAGAATAGCGCTCCACCACCATCTGCTCGGTGACTTTGACACTGCCGGTCTCGGCCACGCGGCCGACGTCGTTGCGGCCCAGATCGATCAGCATCAGGTGCTCGGCGATCTCTTTGGGATCGGCGAGCAGCTCTTGCTCCAGCGCTGCATCCTCCTCCTCGGTAGCCCCGCGGCGGCGGGTGCCGGCCAGCGGGCGCACGGTCATCTCGCCGTCTTCCAGATGCACCAGAATCTCCGGGCTGGACCCCACCACCTGGTGATCGTCGAGATCGAGGAAATACATGTACGGGGACGGGTTGAGGCTGCGTAGCGCGCGGTACAGGTTCAGCGGCGGCGCATCGAAATCGGCGGACAGCCGCTGCGACGGCACCACCTGCATGACATCGCCGGCCAGCACGTATTCCTTGACCTTGCCGACGGCGCGCTTGAATGCCTCTTCGCCGAAATGGGAGTGGAACGCGGATTCGTCGATCGCGTTGCCGTCCAGATCCAGCGGTACCGTATCCGGCAACGGCTGCGCCAGCCTGCCCACCAACTCATCGAGGCGCGCACCGGCGCGCTCGTAGTCGCCGTCCTGCTCTGGATTGGCATGCACGATAAAGATCACTGCGCCGGCCAGGTTGTCGAAAACCACCAGCTCGTCGCTGACCATCAACAGGATATCCGGGTTGCCGAGCGTGTCCGGCGGCGTGCTGTCGGCCAGGCGCGGCTCGATATAGCGCACGCAGTCGTAGCCGAAGTAGCCCACCAGGCCGCCGTTGAAGCGCGGCAGGCCGGGCAGCTCCGGCACCCGATAGCGGCCCTGGAACGCCTCCACGAACGCGAGCGGGTCGGCCGATTCGCACTGCTCGACCACCTCGCCATCGCGCTCGACGGTGATTTTGTGCCCACGCACGCGTAGCAGCGTGCGCGCCGGCAGGCCGATGATCGAGTAGCGCCCCCACTTCTCGCCGCCCTGTACGGATTCGAACAGGTAGCTATAGCGGCCGTTGGCCAGTTTCAGGTAGGTGGATAGCGGCGTTTCGATATCCGCCAGCACACGGCGCACCAACGGTATGCGGTTGTAACCCGCGGACGCAAGTTGGGCGTATTCACTTGGGGTCATGCTGACTCCAGACAATTTGCAGAGATTCGGTCGGCGGGCGATTGGTACAGAGGGCGCCCACGGGAAAGGCGGCCAGGCGGTAGCGGGACCGGTGTTTGGCCTTCAGCGGATCAGCGGCGCCATCGCCAGCTGCAGATGTGGTGGGCAGAGTGGTTCACGGACATTCCCTCGCGTTGGCGGGCTAGTTTACAAATCCCTGTAGGAGCGGGCAAGACCCGCCGCAGATATCGCGGTGGGCGCCCGCCACCTTATAAAGTTTTGCAACATGCTTATAACGAAATCATTTCGCCTGCCTGTGCGACGGCAGACCCGCTATTTGAGCTGTCCACGCATGGCGTCGATGGCGCCGCGGTAGTCGCCGGCATTGAAGATTGCCGAGCCGGCGACAAAAGTGTCGGCACCGGCGGCGGCAATCTCGCCGATATTGTCGCGGGTGACGCCGCCGTCGATCTCCAGGCGCACATCGCGCCCCGAGGCATCGATCAGTGCCCGCGCCTCACGCAGCTTGTCCAGCGTGGCGGGGATGAACTTCTGCCCACCGAACCCCGGGTTGACCGACATCAGCAGGAGCATATCCAGCTTGTCCATCACGTACTTGGCCGCGTCCAGGCCGGTAGCCGGATTGAATACCAGGCCCGCCTTGCAGCCGAGGCTCTGGATCAGCTGCAGCGAGCGATCCACGTGGCGCGACGCCTCCGGATGGAAGGTGATCGAGGTGGCGCCGGCATCGGCGAACATGCGGATCATGTCGTCCACCGGCTCCACCATCAGGTGCACGTCGATGGGTGCCTCAACCCCGTGCTTGCGCAGCGCCTGGCATACCATCGGGCCGATGGTCAGGTTGGGCACATAGTGATTGTCCATCACATCGAAGTGGATCCAGTCGGCGCCGGCAGCCAGCACCGCATCCACTTCCTCGCCCAGGCGGGCGAAGTCGGCGGACAGGATCGACGGGGCAATGACGTATTCCGGGGTGGTATTCGCGGGCATGGCGGTTTCCTGTGATTCGTTCGTTTACTCGGTCAAGCGGTGCTCGAGGCGCTCGAGGCGTTCGGGGGTCCCCACGTCGCACCAGTCGCCTTGGTAGAGTTCCGCCTGCAGCCGATCTTCGTTGTAGGTAAAGACTTCGCCGAGGCCGAAGCACGGGCGCGCCTTCGGGTAATCGCGCAGTATCTCCGGGGCCAGCCAGCTGATACCGGCAAAGGTATAGCGCGGCTTGCTGGTGCCCGAGAGCAGGCCGCCGTCGATGCCGAAGTCGCCCTCGGGGTTGTGGGGCGGATTCGGCACCATCAGCAGGCGCCCCGGGCAACCGGCCGGCAGCGGCCGCGCCAGCCACTGGGCCAGGTCGAAATCGCACCAGACATCGCCGTTGACCACCAGGAAGGGGCGCTCACCGAGCAGTGGCAGCGCCTGCAGTATGCCGCCGGCGGTCTCCAGCGGGGCGTCTTCGACGGAATAGCGGATATCCAGCCCCCAGCGCTCGCCGTCGCCGAGATAATCGCGGATCTTGTCGCCGAGGTGACCGAGATTGATCACCACCCGGCGCACGCCGATACGCGCCAGGCGCTCGACGGCATACTCGATCAGCGGCTTGCCGGCCAGCGGCAGCAGCGGCTTGGGTGTGTGATCGGTGAGCGGGCGCATGCGCTTGCCGAATCCGGCCGCCAGCACCATGGCGGTAGGGACAGCGGATACATCGGTGGTCTGCGGTTTGTCGGAATCGTTCATCGAAGCCTTTGTCGGTTATTGGCGCTCGCCGGCGTGGCGGTAATCGCGGTACCAGTCCTGGCGCTCTGCCAGTGGCAGCAGCGCTCCCCGCAGCCAGTCGGCGAAGGGTCTCAATTCATCGTAGCGCCCGGCCACCTCCAGCGCATAGCGGAGCACCAGTGGCAGGTCCGGCAGATAGCCGCTCTTGCCGTCGCGCAGGTATAGGCGCGGAAACAGCCCCAACACCTTGATATGGCGCTGCAGCCCCATCCAGTCGAACCAGCGCAGGAAGGTCTCCGGCACCACCGCCGGCAGGATACCCGCGGTCTCCGCCATCGCCGCGTAGGACAGTGCCCAGCGCTCGACCCGCTCCCGCGGCCAGCGCACATAACAGTCGCGCAGCAGCGACGCCAGGTCGTAGGTCACCGGACCCCAGACCGCGTCCTGAAAATCCACCACGCCCGGGCGCTCGCCGTCTCGCAACATGAGGTTGCGACTGTGGTAGTCGCGGTGCACCAGCACCTGCGGCTGTTCCGCAGCCGAATCCAGCAGCAGTGCAAAGGTGTCCTCGAGCATGCGGATTTCGCTGTCGCCCAGCGAGTAGTCGAGCAGCTTCTGCGCCAGCCACTCCGGCAGAATGCGCATCTCGGTAAGCAGCAGCTCGCGGTTGTAGGGCGGGAAGAGATCGCCCGCCGGCGGTATCTGCTGCAGGCACAGCAGTTCGCTCAGCACCTCGCCGTAAAGGCCATCGACACTGTTTTCATTCAACTGGCTGAGCAGCTGGCAGTCGCCCAGATCCTCGAGCAGCATAAAGCCCTGCTCGACGTCCGCGGCTACCACCAGCGGCGTGTGGATACCATGGCGGCGCAAATAGTCGGCTACGGCCACAAAGCGGGCCGGATTGGTGCGGCTCGGCGGCGAGTCCACCGCGATCAGGCTCGACCAGTTGCCACCCGGTTGGCAGGCCGCACGGAAGTAGCGGCGGAAACCGGCATCACCCGCCAGCGTGTGCAGCGCCATGTCGCCACCGCTCTGCAGCGCGTGGCCGGCCCACCGGGCCAGTGCCTGCCGCCGCTTGTCTGTCTCGCCTGTCGAACGCTCGCTCATGCGCCGCTACTACTCCAATGCTTTCGGCCGCATTGTAACGGCGCCGCCGGTGCCGTCCAGCTGAGCGGCCAAATTTCCTCCCGGCGACGGACAAAGTCGACAGAATGTGTCCGCCGCAAGGCCTGGTTAGTGTTAACTAGTTCTACATTCAAGTAGAATCGTCCGCTGATTTTTGCACGGCCGCGCCCGTGCCCCCTCTACGGAAGAAACACCAAGATAGCCGGAACATATCACCTGATGCTGGAAGCTTCCCGGTGGCGCCGCCTGGCGCGCGCCATTGCACAGATTTCGCACCCGCGCTCGCTCGCAATCGGCCTGATCGCCGCGCAGCCGCTGTGGGTGCAGGCGGCGGATAGCGAAACCGCCGCCGCGCCCGATTACAACCCCTACCTGTATCTGGACTGGCTGCCGAAATCGCAGCTGAGCCCGATCCAGCGCGCCGCCATGCGCGCGTCCTGCGGGGGCGCCTTCGTGGAACCGCCGCGCGATTACCCGGACGCCGACCTGAAACCGGATCTGGCGCCATTGCGCGCCACCGCCGATCATTCCAACTGGCTCGACGACGGCACCGCACAGCTGCGTGGCGACGTGCACATCACCCAGGGCTCTCGCCAGCTGTTCGCCGACCAGGTCGACGTCAATCGTGCGCAAAACACCGCCTACCTGCGCGGCGCGATCGAAATGCGCGAGCCGGGCATGCTGATCCGCGGCAAGTCCGCGGAAGTACACACCGACAGCCAGGCCGCCGCGATCGATGACGCCACCTACGTCCTCCACCAGGCTTTCATCCACGGCAGCGCCGACTTTGCCGCCCGCGAGGCCAGCGGCGAACTGACCCTGACCGAGGGCAGCTACACCCGCTGCGAACCGGGCGAGGAAGTCTGGCGTATCACCGGCGGCCAGATCACCATCGACAACGTGGAACGCCAGGGGGTGGCGCGCAATGTCCGCCTGGAGATTGCCGATATCCCACTGTTTTACTTCCCCTACCTGCGCTTCCCGGTGGGCGACGCACGACTGTCCGGGCTACTGTTCCCGAGCATCAGCAGCAACGATAAAAACGGCTGGGATATCGCCGTTCCCTACTACTGGAATATCGCCCCGCAGCTGGACGCCACCATCGTGCCGCGCTACATCCAGTACCGCGGCACCGGCGCGGAGCTGGAGGTGCGCCACCTGAGCCAGCTGTTCAGCACCGAGGTGCGCATGGCCGGGCTGCCAAACGACGAGGGCGGTGACGACGCGCAGGCCCAGGAGCTGATTCGAGAGGGATTCCCCGAAGACCTGGTGCTGCCGGCCAAGGGCGACGATCGCTGGCTGCTGAACCTGAAGCAGAAAGGCGGCAATGGCGGCTTCTGGTACAGTAAAATCGACTACACCAAGGTCAGCGACCCGGACTACTTCCGCGACCTGGACACCGCCAACCTGAGCGTGTCCGCCGAACGCAAGGTCGACCAGAAGGTCGAGGGCGGCATCCACAGCGATCACTGGCGCGCGACCCTGCGCACCCAGGAATACCAGCTGCTGGAAAAGGACAAATATGCCCCGTACAGCCAGCTACCGCGCCTGAATGTGGACGGCGGCTACCGCTGGGGCGACTGGAACCTGACACTCGCCAACGAGATCACCGACTTCGCCCACGATGATTCGCAGACGATCCGCTTTATTCGCGATGTCGGCGACCCGAACAGTGTCACCGAGCGCAGCAGGGACTTCGTCAACGCCGAGCGGATGCGTGTCGACTATGTGCTCGACTGGGACAAGCAGTGGCTGTGGGGCTACTTCCGCCCCGGCCTGGCGGCGCGCTACCTGGGCTATCAGGTCGATGACCAGTTCCTAAAAGAAGGGCGCAGCGACGCGCCGTCGGCGTCCGCCGGGCAGTTTACCCTCGACAGCGGCCTCTTCTTCGAGCGCGACAGCAGCGCCTGGGGCTACAAATTTGTGCAGACACTGGAGCCGCGCCTGTTTGCCCTGGTGAGTTCCGATACCGACCAGAGCGGCTTTTACGATATCAGCACCAACCCCCTCGATGGCGGCAACGACCTGCTGTTCGATACCAGGTTATTCACCTTCAGCTACGACCAGCTGTTCCGCGACAGCCGCTTTACCGGCAACGACCGTATCGACGACGCCGACCGCGTGGCACTGGGGCTGACCACCCGCTTTATCGACCCACCGAGTGGCCGCGACCTGCTCGCCGCGAGTGTCGGCCAGATCTTCTACCTGGACAATACGCGCAATACCCTCACCGGCATTGTCGAGGGCGCGCCCCGCTCGGAGCTGGCCGCCCGCCTCGAGAGCCGCCCGCTACAGTCCCTGCGCATCGGCAGCGAATTGATCTACGATGACGACGAAGGCGAGGTCAACCGCGGTAACTTCACGCTGCGCTATCTCGACGACGAACTGCGCCTGTTCAACCTCGGCTACCACTACCTGCGCCAGCCCAACGAGGAAGACACCATCCAGCAGGAAGACACTATCAAGCAGGTAGACGCCTCGATGGTGCTGCCGATCGGTGGCGGTGCCGCGCTGATGGCGCGCGCCAACTACGATCTGACCTTCGGTCGGGAACTGGAATACCTGGCCGGCGTCGAATATGACAGCTGCTGTTACCGCGCGCGGCTGGCTTGGCGCCGCTCGCTGGATAACAACCTGGCGGACGTGGTCCCTCCAGAGGACCTGCCGTACGACGAGGGCATCTACCTGGAAATCCAGCTGAAGGGTCTGGCCGGCCTCGGCACCACCGTGACCCGCATGCTCAGCCAGGGCATCCCCAACTTTGACCAGAGAGAAGTACTGACACAGTGATGACAATAATGAGTAAGCTCAACTGCAAACGGGCCCTGCTGGCACTGGCGGCCATCTTCGCACTGGCAGCCAATATCGCCAGTGCCCAGGTACAGAACCTCGACCGTGTAGTCGCCGTTGTCGACGACGACGTGGTCATGGCCAGCGAACTGCAGGAGCGCCTGAATACCATTCAGGCGCAGATCAAGGCACAGAACGTGCAGGCGCCGCCGCTCGACGTGCTGCGCCGCCAGGTGCTGGAACAGCTGATCATCGAGCGCCTGCAGCTGCAGATCGCCGCACGCGCCAAAGTCACCATCTCCGACGCAGAGCTGGACCAGGCCATCGCCCGTGTCCAGCAGAACGCCGGCGCCAGCCCCGCGCAATTCAAGCAGCGCCTGGCCGCCGACGGCATCAGCGAGAAGGCATTTCGCGAGCAGATCCGCCGCGAAATGCTGCTGCGTCGCGTCGAACAGGGCAGCGTCAACAGCCGCCTGAAGATCACCGACCAGGATATCGATGACTTCCTGCATTCCAAGGAAGGCGAGTTCTGGAAATCCCCGCAGTTTCAGCTGGGCCACATCCTGATCCCGGTCAGCTCCAGCGCCCCCGCCGAAGAGGTCGCCAAGGCGCGCGCCAAGGCCGAACGGATCGTCAAGCAGGCCCGCGGCGGCGCCGACTTCCGCCGCCTCGCCATCGCCAACTCCGGCGGCCAGAACGCGCTGCAGGGCGGCGACCTCGGCTGGCGCAAAACGGTCGAGCTGCCGACACTGTTCGCCGATGCCCTCAAGGATCATAAGGTCGGCGACGTCACCGACCCCTTCCGCAGCGACGCCGGCTTCCACATCCTCAAGATTCACGACGAACGCGGCGCCGCCGAGCAGGTGGTGGAGCAGACCAAGGTACGCCACATCCTGATCAAGACCTCCGCCATCGTCAACGATGACCAGGCCTACAACAAGCTGATCAAGCTGCGCCAGAAAATCCTCGACGGCGCCGATTTCGCCAAAGTTGCGCGGGAAAACTCCGAGGACATCGGCACCATGCTCAAGGGCGGCGAACTCGGCTGGTCCTCACCGGGGCAATTCGTGCCGGAGTTCACCCAGGAGATGAAAAACACCAAGGTGGGCGAGATCAGCATGCCGTTCCACAGCCAGTTCGGCTGGCACATACTGCAGGTGGAGGGTCGCCGTAAACAGGATATGACCAAGCAGTACATCCGCAACCAGGCCGCCAACCTGCTGCGCAAACGCCGCTACGAGGAAGAACTGCAGAACTGGCGTCGCGAAATCCGCGACCAGGCTTTCGTCGAGATCAAGCTGCCCGAGCTGAAAGACGACGCCGACAAAAAAGACGCAAACAAGGAATAAGCCCATCGTCGACACAGGCACCGGCATGATCCCCAGAATCGCGCTGACGCCCGGCGAGCCCGCCGGCATAGGACCGGAACTGGCGGTGAAACTGGCCGGTTCCGGCAATAGCGCACAGATCGTCGCTATCGCCGATCCGCAGCTGCTCGAGCGAGCCGCCGCGCAACTGGGCAGCCCGCTGCAACTGCTGCCGTTCGACGCCGAGGCCCCCGCCGCCCCCACCCCCGCCGGCAGTCTGTACGTGCAGCCGGTGGCCGCGGCGCAAGCCGCGCACCCCGGCCGACTCGACACCGCCAATGCCGCCTATGTACTGGAAACCCTGCGCACCGCCGCAGAGGGCTGCCTGCAGCGGCGCTTCGATGCGCTCGTCACCGGGCCGGTGCACAAGGGTGTGATTAACGACGCCGGCATCCCGTTCAGTGGCCACACGGAATACTTCGCCGACCTCGCCGGCGTCGAGCGCGTGGTGATGATGCTCGCTGCGGACGACCTGCGCGTGGCGCTGGTCACCACCCACCTGCCGCTGAAAGACGTCAGCGCCGCCATCACCCCCGAGCGCCTGGAACAGATTGTCACCATTCTGCACCGCAGCCTGCGCGACCGCTTCCGCATCGACAAGCCGCGCATCGGCGTGTGCGGACTCAATCCCCATGCGGGAGAAGGCGGCCACCTGGGGCGCGAGGAGATCGAGGTGATCCAGCCGTCACTGGACAAGCTGCGCGCCCTCGGCCTCGACCTGCTCGGCCCGCTGCCCGCCGACACCCTGTTCACCCCGCCGCAGCTGGCGCGCTGCGACGCGGTGCTGGCCATGTACCACGATCAGGGCCTGCCGGTGTTAAAATTCAAAGGCTTTGGCCGCGCCGTCAATATCACCCTGGGGTTACCGTTTATCCGCACCTCGGTGGATCACGGCACGGCCCTGAACATCGCCGGCAGCGATATCGCCGATTGCGGCAGCCTGCGGGCGGCCGTGGCGCAGGCGACCGAACTCGCGCAGCTGCGCGCGCTGTAATCTACCCAACACCTTTATTTGGCGCCCACGCACGGGCGATTTTGATTGATGGACAACTCCCCCCAGAACTCCTTTTTCCAGCACAAGGCGCGCAAGCGCTTCGGCCAGAACTTCCTCGTCGACGAGAACATTATTGAAAAGATCGTACGCGCCATCTCCCCCAAAGAGAGCGACCGCCTTGTGGAAATCGGCCCCGGCCAGGGTGCCATCACCCAGTTGCTGATCCAGCGCTGCCCGTCGCTGACCGCGGTGGAGCTGGACCGCGACCTGATACCGCTGCTCAAATTCAAGTTCCGCGACTATCCGGATTTCACCATCATCGAGCAGGACGCGCTCAAGTTTGATTTCGGCGAATTCGCCGGCGATGACAAACTGCGCATTGTCGGCAACCTGCCGTACAACATCTCCACCCCGCTGCTGTTCCACCTGCTCGGTTTCCGCGGCAAGGTTGAGGACATGCACTTTATGCTGCAGAAGGAAGTGGTGGACCGCCTGAGTGCGACGCCGGGCAACAAGTCTTTCGGACGCCTCAGTGTCATGGTGCAGTACCACTGCCGCGTGCAGGGCCTGTTTCCGGTGCCGCCGCAATCTTTTCGTCCGGCGCCGAAAGTGGAGTCCGCCATCGTGCGCCTGGTACCGCACGCCACGCCGCCATACCCGGCCGAAGACGAACAGCTGCTGGAGCGCATCGTCAACGTCGCCTTCCAGCAACGCCGCAAGACACTGCGCAACGCGCTCAAGCCGCTGTACCCGGAACTCGATGTGAGCCAGTTGCCGGTAGACGCCGGGCGCCGCCCGGAAACCCTCAGTGTGCAGGAGTTCGTACAACTGGCAAACTACTGCGCAACACTAGCAGGCTGCTGAAAGATGCCTTCCCTGGCATTTTTCGGCCCAGGTTTGCGGCGCATGTCCGCAGACCCTCGACGGCAAATCAAGCACTTACATGCTCGATTTGCGGCCCGGCCCTCCATGGCCGGGTTTCCAGGCTGCTGAAAAATACTTTTTCGGCAGCCTGCTAGACCGCCAATAAGCAACCAACCCGGGGAACTCGAGTTTTGGCGACCTATGCCATCGGCGATATTCAGGGCTGTTTCGAACCGCTGCAGCGCCTGCTGAAAAAAGTCCGCTTCCGCCCCGACCGCGACAAGCTGTGGCTGGCGGGCGATATGGTGCATCGCGGCCACGACAGCTTGGCCACACTGCGCTTCCTGTATGAACACCGCCATCAGGTTACCGCCGTGCTCGGCAACCACGACCTGCACCTGCTGGCGCTGGCCCACGGCGCCAAGCCGTTGAGCGACAAAGAGCACGACCTGGCTGCAGTCCTGCACGCCAAGGATGCGGATCGTCTGCTGGGATGGCTGCAGGGGCTGCCGCTGGTGGTACACAAGAAAGGCTTCACCATGGTCCACGCCGGTATACCGCCGATCTGGAGCGTGACCAAGGCCCTGAAGCTGTCCCACGAAGTGCACGAAGCCCTGGCCGACGACGCCATGGCCAAGGCGTATTTCTACGGCATGTACGGCAACGAGCCCCACTGCTGGAGCGATCACTTGATCGGGATCGAGCGGCTGCGCTCGATTACCAACTACTTCACGCGTATGCGTTTCTGCAAGGCCGACGGCACCCTCGACCTGGTCACCAAGCGCGGCCCCGACGCCACCCACGGCGATTACAAACCCTGGTTCAGCTTCCCCGAACGCAAGACCCAAAAAGACAAGATTATCTTCGGCCACTGGGCCGCACTCGAAGGCCGCGCCGATACCGAGAATGTCTACGCGCTGGATACCGGTTGCGTGTGGGGCGGTTACCTGACCGCGATGCGCCTCAGCGACGAGGAGTTTTTCTGTGCGGATTGCGGCCTGTAGTCGATAAACACCCCCGACAACCGGTTGTGAACGACCGACTCTACTGTTGCATTAATGACTTACCCAGTCGGGGAGACTTCCCCGAGGGGTGGATATGCAAAATCCCACTTGCTGGCGCCTGCTGCTGGCCGGCGACGTAATGACCGGCCGCGGTATCGACCAGATACTGCCCGGCGCCGGTGACGCACAGATTTACGAATCCTATATGCACTCGGCTCGCGGCTATGTGACGCTGGCGGAAGAGCGCAACGGCCCGATTTCCGTCCCGGTTTCTGTCGACTACCCGTGGGGTGAGGCGCTCGCGCTAATGGCAGCGCGCAATGCGCACTGCCGCATCGTCAATCTGGAAACCGCGGTGACCCGCTGCGATGATTTCTGGCGCGGCAAGAGCATCAATTACCGCATGCATCCGGACAATATGCCGACCTTGAGTGCGGCGCATATCGATCTGTGCAGCCTCGCCAACAACCACGTGCTCGACTGGGGCTACGGCGGGCTGGCGGAAACATTGCAGGTGCTGCGCCGGGCGGGTATCGGCACCGCCGGAGCCGGGGAAACTCTGGCTGCCGCGGCGGCGCCGGCCGTGTTTCCGCTCGGTGGGCAGCGTCTGCTGCTGTTTGCCTGTGGCCACCCCAGCAGCGGCGTACCCGAGCGCTGGGCGGCAAACGGCGACAGGGCCGGCGTTTACTTGATCGGGGAGTTATCCACACAGACCGTCGCCGAGATTGCGCGACGCATCGAGGATAGCCGCCAACCCGGAGATATCGTCGTGATATCGATTCACTGGGGTGGCAACTGGGGCTACCGCATTCCGCACGAACGGCGCCGGTTCGCGCACTGGCTGATCGACGCCGGCGCCGACCTGGTGTTCGGCCACTCTTCCCACCACCCCCAGGGTGCCGAGGTCTATCGCGAGCGAGCGATACTTTACGGCTGCGGCGACCTGATCAACGACTACGAGGGCATCGGCGGCTACGAGGAATACCAGGCACAGCTGCGCCTGCTGTACTGTGTGGATCTGGATCGGGACAGCGGCGCACTGCGGCGCCTGGAGATGATTCCGTTCGAGATGCGTCGACTGCGCTTACACAAAGCGGGCAGCCATGATCGGGACTGGCTGCGGAAAACGCTCGGGCGCGAGTGCCGGCGCCTCGGTGCGGGTCTGCGGCTATCGGAGGATGGGGAGAGTTTCTTGCTGCAATGGTAGCGGTCGGGTGCAGAGGGGCGTCGCGCCCCCTGCCCTCTGCCCGGGCCAGCTCAGCTGGTCGCGAAGCCGTTGGGATTCTGCGACTGCCAGCGCCAGGTATCCTCGACCATACGCTCGGGACCGTACTCCGCGACCCAGCCCAACTCTTTTTTTGCCAGAGCCGGATCCGCATAGTATTCAGCGATATCTCCGGGGCGGCGCGGAACCACCTTGTATGGCACCGGGCGGCCGCTGGCCCGCTCGAAGGCATGCACGATTTCCAGCACCGAGGTGCCGCGGCCGGTACCCAGGTTGTAGGTGTAACAGCCGTCTTGCGTCTCTTCGCGCTGCAACTTCTTCAGTGCCGCCAGGTGGCCGCGGGCGAGGTCCACCACGTGGATATAGTCGCGTACCCCAGTGCCGTCGACGGTGTCGTAGTCGTCGCCGAATACCTGTAGCTCCGGCAGACGCCCCACCGCCACCTGGGCCACATAGGGCAGCAGGTTATTGGGAATTCCGCGCGGGTCCTCACCAATGGTACCGCTCTCGTGGGCACCGATGGGATTGAAGTAGCGCAGCAGGCTGACCTTCCAACCGCTGTCTGGCGCCGCACACAGGTCGCGCAGAATGTTCTCGACCATCAGTTTGCTGGTGCCGTAGGGGCTGGCGGCATTGGTGGGAAAGTTTTCGCGGATCGGCGAGCTGGGCGGCTCGCCATAGACAGTCGCGGACGAGCTGAAGATCAGCTGGCGCACGCCAAACTCTTCCATCACCTGGCACAGCGTCAGGGTGCCGGCAACATTATTCTGGTAGTAGCGCAACGGCTGCTCCACAGACTCGCCCACAGCCTTGAGACCGGCAAAGTGGATCACGGCATCAATGTCATAGCGGGAAAAAATTTCCCGTAACTGCGCGGCGTCACCGACATCGGCGCGGTGCAGCGGCACCTGGCGCCCCGCGATGACTTCGACCCGGTGCAGCGACACTTCGCTGCTGTTGCACAGGTTGTCCACGACCACCGGCTGCAGGCCTGCAGCCAGGAGTTCCACGCAGGTGTGACTGCCGATATAGCCGGCACCGCCGGTCACCAGTATTGCCATTGAATTCATGCTCCCCAGGTTCAATTCAGCGGCATAGTAGAGCGCAGAACCGCCATCCAATTCAACCGCCATATTGGCAGGAAATTCCTCGCCATGGTGGGCGGGGTGTCTATGCTGAAAAGGCGGGAGCGGGTTTCACCCCGGCTTCGCGCGCGGCAGGGAGGACCCACTGCCGCCGGCGATAACGATAGTATTTCGCGCACAGGCGCATGTCAGTAAACGCGTTTTCCGCCCGGCGGAAACGCGGTCAGGCCAGCAATCCGTTGGATCAGTAGTACGCCGCGGCACCCCCGGCGATTTATCCCGCGCACCGGCATGGAGCCTGAGTGCTGGCCGACACGCTACAGGGAGCTGTATATCATGACGATTTTCAACCACTACCTGGAGAGATACGAGTCGATCCAGGACGAAGAGCTCAGCATCCAGGAGTACCTGGAACTGTGTAAGCACGACCGCAGTGCCTACGCATCACCGGCAGAACGCATGCTGATGGCCATCGGCGAAGCGGAGTTGATAGATACCTCCCGCGATCCGCGCCTGTCGCGCATCTTTTCCAACAAGGTCATCAAGCGCTACAAGGCCTTCAGCGAGTTTTACGGCATGGAGGAGGCCATCGAGCAGATCGTCTCCTTCTTCCGCCATGCCGCCCAGGGCCTCGAGGAAAAGAAACAGATTCTCTACCTGCTGGGCCCGGTGGGCGGCGGCAAATCTTCACTGGCGGAGCGCCTGAAGGCACTGATGGAGCAGATTCCGATCTACGCCATCAAGGGCTCGCCGGTGTTCGAATCGCCCCTGAGCCTGTTTTCCCCCAGCGAGGACGGCCAGATCCTCGAGGAGGACTACGGCATTCCGCGTCGCTACGTAAACACCATCATGTCGCCCTGGGCCATGAAGCGCCTGCACGAGTTCAAGGGGGATATCAGCAAATTCCGCGTAGTGAAAATCCGCCCGTCGATCCTCGACCAGATTGCCATCGCCAAGACCGAACCTGGCGACGAGAACAACCAGGATATCTCCTCGCTGGTGGGCAAGATCGACATCCGCAAGCTCGAGGACTTCCCGCAGAACGACCCCGATGCCTACAGCTTTTCCGGCAGCCTGTGCCGCTCCAATCAGGGGCTGATGGAATTCGTCGAGATGTTCAAGGCGCCGATCAAGGTGCTGCACCCGCTGCTGACCGCCACTCAGGAGGGTAACTACAACAGCACCGAGGGTCTCGGCTCGATTCCATTCAACGGCACCATTCTCGCGCATTCCAATGAATCCGAATGGCAGTCATTCCGCAACAACCGCAACAACGAGGCCTTCCTCGACCGCATCTATATCGTCAAGGTGCCCTACTGCGTGCGGGTGGATGAAGAGATCAAGATCTATCAGAAGCTGCTGGAAAACAGCTCCCTGTCCAAGGCGCCCTGCGCGCCGGATACCCTGCGCATGCTGGCGCAGTTCTCGGTGCTGTCACGGATCAAGAACCCGGACAACTCCAGCCTGTTTTCCAAAATGCGTATCTACGATGGCGAGAACCTCAAGGATACCGACCCCAAGGCCAAAACCATTCAGGAGTACCGTGACAACGCCGGTGTCGACGAGGGCATGAATGGCCTCTCCACCCGCTTCGCGTTCAAGATCCTGTCCAAGGTGTTCAACTTCGATGCCACCGAAGTCGCCGCCAACCCGGTGCACCTGCTCTACGTGCTCGAACAGCAGATCGAGCAGGAGCAGTTCCCGCCCGAGCAACAGGAAAACTACCTGGGATTCATTAAGGAATACCTGGCGCCGCGCTATGTCGAGTTTATCGGCAAGGAGATCCAGACCGCCTATCTGGAATCCTACGCCGAGTACGGTCAGAACCTGTTCGACCGCTACGTCACTTACGCCGACTTCTGGATCCAGGACCAGGAGTACCGCGATCCGGAGACCGGCGAGATTCTCGACCGCGGCGCCCTCAACGAGGAACTGGAAAAAACTGAAAAGCCGGCCGGGATCTCCAACCCGAAAGACTTCCGCAACGAGATCGTCAATTTCGTACTGCGCGCCCGCGCCAACAACCAGGGCAAGAACCCCGACTGGCGTTCCTACGAAAAACTGCGTGCAGTGATCGAGAAGAAGATGTTCTCCAATACCGAGGACCTGCTGCCGGTTATTTCCTTCAACACCAAGGCCTCCGCCGACGACCAGAAGAAACACGCCGACTTTGTCGAGCGCATGGTCGAACGCGGTTACACCGAAAAGCAGGTGCGCCTGCTGTCGGAGTGGTACCTGCGGGTGCGTAAGTCGCAATAGGGCATCGGGGCCGCCGCAAGAGCGACATTGTCTCGCTCGCTGGCGGCTTAGCGATCGTCCGTATCACCGCTTCGATCAGGCTAATCGGGAAGCAAGGCAGTAATATGAGCTATATCATCGACCGCCGCCTGAACGGCAAAAAGAAAAGCACGGTCAACCGGCAAAGGTTTCTTCGTCGCTACAAGGCCCACATCAAAAAGGCGGTCGGCGAGGCCATGAACAGCCGCTCGATCACCGATATGGACAAGGGCGAGCGCATCAGTATTCCCACCCGCGATATCAGTGAGCCCATCTTCTCCCACGGCCCCGGGGGCCATGTCGAACGGGTGCTGCCCGGTAACAAGGAGTTCACGGCCGGAGACCGCATTCCGCGGCCGGGTCAGCAGGGCGGTGCCGGTGGCGGAGGCAATGGCGCCTCCGACAGTGGCGAGGGAATGGACGAATTCGTCTTCCAGATTTCCCAGGAAGAATTCCTCGACTTTATGTTCGAGGGCCTGCAGCTACCGAATATGGTCAAGCGGCGCCTGGCCGGCAACGAATCCTTTCAGGTGGTGCGCGCCGGCTTCTGCAATGAGGGCACCCCCGGACGCCTGAATGTGGTGCGTTCACTGCGCTCCGCCAACGCGCGCCGCATTGCGCTGACCAGTAGCAAGCGGCGCAATATCCGCGCACTGCAGGCCGAGCTGGAAGTGGAGGAAGGCAAGGACACGGCGCTGCGCGACCAGCGCCGCATCGACGCCTTGAAGGAAAGGATCACCGATATTCGCCAACGCATCGATCGCGTGCCGTACCTCGATGACTTCGATCTAAAGTACAACCTGCTGGTGCGCCAGCCGCGGCCACGCTCGCGCGCAGTAATGTTCTGCCTGATGGACGTGTCCGGCTCCATGAACCAGGCCACCAAGGACATGGCCAAGCGCTTTTTCCTGCTGCTGTACCTGTTCCTGCAGCGCAGTTACGAGTACACGGAAGTCGTGTTTATCCGCCATCACACCAGCGCCAAGGAGGTCGACGAGGAAGAGTTTTTCTACTCCCGCGAAACCGGCGGCACCATCGTCTCCAGCGCACTGAAGCTGATGCGCACCATCATGCGCGAGCGCTACCCGGCCAGCGAGTGGAACATTTACGGTGCGCAGGCCTCCGACGGCGATAACTGGAACGACGACTCCAGCACCTGCCACAAGATTCTGATCGACGACATCATGCCCCACGTGCAGTACTACTCCTATGTGGAGATCACGCCGCGCGACCACCAGGCGCTGTGGGAAGAATATGAGAGCGTGCGCGTCTGCTTCCCGGAACACTTCGCCATGGAGCAGATCGTCGATGTGCAGGATATCTATCCGGTTTTCCGCGAGCTGTTCAGTCAGAAGGTGGCGGTCTGATGCTAGATAAATACACAACCGGCCCTGCAGCGCCGGACGACAAGGCCCGCGGGCCCATTTCTACCACCTCGGAGTGGACTTTCGAACTGATCGAGGAATACGACCACGCCATCGCCGCACTGGCCGAAGAGTTCGGGCTCGACACCTACCCGAACCAGATCGAGGTCATCAGTTCCGAGCAGATGATGGACGCCTACTCCTCGGTGGGGATGCCGGTGGGGTATAACCACTGGTCGTTCGGCAAGCAGTTTATTAGCGTCGAGAACAACTACCAGCGCGGCCTGATGGGGCTCGCCTACGAAATTGTCATCAACTCCAATCCCTGCATCGCCTACCTGATGGAAGAAAACACCATGACGATGCAGGCACTGGTGATCGCCCACGCCTGTTACGGCCACAACTCGTTCTTCAAGGGCAACTATCTGTTCCGCAGCTGGACCGACGCCAGCAGCATTATCGACTACCTGATTTTCGCCAAGAACTATATTGCCCGCTGTGAGGAGCGCCACGGACTGAACGCGGTGGAAGCGGTACTGGATTCCTGCCACGCACTGATGAATTACGGCGTCGACCGCTACAAGCGGCCCTACCCGATTTCCGCCGTGGAAGAGGAGCGCCGCCAGCAGGAGCGCGAGGAGTACCGTCAGCGCCAGCTCAACGACCTGTGGCGCACCATCCCCAAACTGGGTCCCGACACCGGGGACAAGTCGGTGCATCGCTTCCCGGAAGAGCCCCAGGAAAATATTCTCTACTTTATTGAAAAGAATGCGCCGTTGCTGGAGAACTGGCAGCGGGAACTGGTGCGCATCGTGCGCAAGCTGGCGCAATACTTCTACCCGCAGCGCCAGACCCAGGTGATGAACGAGGGCTGGGCCACCTTCTGGCACTACACACTGCTGAGCGAACTGCACCAGCGCGGTCAGGTGACCGACGGCTTCATGATGGAGTTTCTGCAGAGCCACACCAATGTGATCTACCAGCCGCCCTACGACAGTCCCTACTACAGCGGCCTCAACCCCTACACGCTGGGCTTCAGTATCTTCAGCGACCTGCGCCGCATTTGTGAAAATCCCACCGACGAGGACCGTCGCTGGTTCCCGGACATCGCCGGTAGCAACTGGAAGGAGACGCTGCAGTTCGCCATGCGCGACTTCAAGGACGAGAGTTTTATCCTGCAGTTCCTATCGCCCAAGGTCATGCGCGACCTGCGCCTGTTCTGCATCAGCGACGACGACCGCGACAACGAAATACTGGTCAGCGCCATCCACGACGAGGATGGCTACCGACAGCTGCGCGCCAATCTGGCCGGGCAGTACAACCTCGGCAACCGCGAACCCAACATCCAGGTCTACTCAGTGGATACCCGCGGCGACCGCTCCATCACCCTGCACCACACCCAGCACCAGCGCCGCCCGCTGGGCAAGGACAGCAACGAAGTGATGCGCCACCTGCACCGGCTGTGGGGCTTTGATGTACACCTGCACAGCCTGCACGGCGACGAAATCACGGCCAGCTATCACTGCCCGGAGCTCGGTCGCGACCGCGCCGACGGTGAAGAGGAATCGATGCTGGTTCCCAAACCAATCTGAGGACCGCCCCGGCACCGGGGCGCCGATCAGTTCTCGAGCAGCAGTTTGACCTTGGCGATCAGCTCCGCGCGATCCGCCACCTGGGTCAGCAGGGCATCGGCCCCGGCGTCCAGCCAGCGCTGCTGATCCCCGTCATCGGCGGGCACCACGACCAGAGTGCGGACATTGGCGTATTCGCCACGTGAACGCAGGTGATCGAGTATCTGAAACACTTCCACCCCGCTCAGGTTGGCGTCCAGCAGCAGCAGGGCCGGCTTGCAGGCGGCCATCATGGTGCCGGCGGTAAAGCTGTCGCAGGCCACATCCACTTCGCAACCGGTCTGTTGCAGCGCCTGACGGCCGAGGCCGGTGAGCTCCGAATCGCCGGTCAGCATAAGCACCTTGCGGCTGGCGGTAGCCAGCTCGTTCGGTACCGGCATGGCGTTATCGCGCAAAAAGCCGACAAAGTCTTCCACGCAAATACGGTGATCGCCGCGCCCCGGCAGCTTGTACGCCTTCAACTGGCCGCGCTCAATCCAGCGGATTACAGTACGGAAATTCACCCCGCAGTACCTCGCGGCTTCGCCGGTGGTGAGCACATGCAGTTCGTTCATCTTATTATCTCCCCCAACATTCTGCGATTACAGGCAGATACCACTCAAAGTCCCTTTCCTAAACGCACGGCGAAAGCAGATTCTGCCGCAGGTTTATCCTGTTATTTTGAATCAACCTTATAAATTATGCTGCCAAGGGCTGCAAATGCAGCCTGAAACTCGGCCTTCATAATGTATTAACGAAGAGCGGGCGAAGCCCCTCAAAAAAAACGCTGAAAGATAGAGTTGACAGTTATGACAGGTTAAATATAATGGACACCATTGAATGGCGAATGGATATTCCCAACGCGAATACCCTAAGACCCTGGGCCCCCTTGTTTTTTCGGGGCCTTTTTTTTATCTTGCCGAAACGCCTTTTCTCTCCTTGTTTGCGCCCACACGAAGCGGGCGACGCCGGAATCGACGGATTTATGGCTGTAACTAGCGCAACCCGGCAATCCTCCCTGCCTCCCCATCGGCTCCTGGCGGAGTCTACCCCGTGAAGATCTACCTGGTCGGCGGTGCCGTGCGCGACGCGCTACTCGGCAGAACCGTGCACGAGCGCGACTGGGTCGTGGTCGGCGCCGATGAACAGCAGATGCGCGAGCGCGGTTTTAGCCCGGTGGGCAAGGATTTCCCGGTGTTCCTCCACCCGGACACCCGCGAGGAGTACGCGCTGGCCCGCACCGAGCGCAAGAGCGGCCACGGCTATGGCGGCTTCAGCGTACACGCGGCCCCGGATGTCACTCTCGAACAGGACCTGCTGCGCCGCGACCTCACCATCAACGCGATGGCGGAATCCGAGAGCGGCGAACTGGTCGACCCCTACGGCGGTCGCGCCGACCTGGATGCCCGGCTTTTGCGCCACGTATCCCCGGCATTCGCCGAAGATCCCCTCAGAATCCTGCGTGTTGCTCGCTTTGCCGCCCGCTACCACCATCTCGGCTTCACCATTGCCGACGACACCATGGCGCTGATGCGCCAGATGGTGGAAGAAGGTGAAGTGGAACACCTTGTGGCCGAGCGGGTGTGGAAGGAAGTCAGCCGCGCACTGACCGAACCTGCTCCGGATGTCTTTATCCGCGTATTGCGCCAGTGCGGCGCCCTGGCGATCCTGCTGCCCGAACTGGAAGCACTGTTCGGCGTCCCGCAGCCGCCCAAATACCACCCCGAAATCGATACCGGCGAGCACGTGCTGCTGGCCCTGCGCGCCGCGCCGGCGGAGCTGCCTGTGCGCTTTGCCACCCTGCTGCACGATCTCGGCAAGGGCGTAACACCCGAAGAGATATTGCCCAGTCACCGCGGCCACGAAGTCGCCGGCCTGCCGCTGGTGCGCGAAGTCTGCCGCCGCTGGCGCGCCCCGAAACAGCTGGCCGCCCTGGCCTGCGGCGTATGTGAATACCACCTGCACTGTCACAAGGCTTTCGAGCTGCGCCCACAGACGCTGATGAAAGTGCTGCGCGCGCTGGATGCCCTGCGGCGCCCCGAGCGTTTCGAGCAGTTCCTGCAGTGCTGCGAGGCGGACGCCCGCGGCCGCACCGGACTGGCGGATCGCGACTACCCGCAGGCGGACTACCTGCGCGCGGTGCGCGCCGCTGCGGCCGCCGTCGGCCCCGAGGCGCTAATGGCGCAGGGCTTCGCGGGGGCCGAACTGGGCAAGGCCCTGGATCGTGCCCGTATCGAGGCGATTGCCGCAGTGAAGAAGCGACACCAGGAGAGCGACAAGGATGCGTAATGCCCTGATTACCGGCGCCGCCGCGCGCCTCGGCCGTGCCAGCGCGCGCGAGCTGCACCGCGATCACCGCGTCATCATTCACTATCGCCATTCCGCCACCGCTGCCGAGGAGCTCGTCGACGCATTGAACCGGCTGCGTCCGGACTCCGCGGTCGCCATGCAGAGCGACTTATCCACAGCTGCCGACTGTGACCAGCTGGCGCAGCGCGCCGCCGCGCACTGGGGCGGTGTCGATGTGCTGGTCAACAACGCCTCCGCCTTCTACCCCACGCCGATCGGCAGCGCCGATGAGCGCGCCTGGGATGAGCTGCTCGGCAGCAACCTGAAGGCGCCGTTCTTCCTCAGCCAGGCGCTGGCACCAAGCCTCGCCCGCGACCACGGCTGCATCATCAATATGGTGGATATTCACGCCGAACGGCCCATGCCCCAGCACACCATTTACTGCGCCGCCAAAGCCGGCCTGGTCATGCTGACCAAGAGTCTGGCGCTGGAACTGGCGCCGCAGGTGCGGGTGAATGCCGTGGCCCCCGGCGCGATTCTGTGGCCGGAACAGGAAGCGGTCGATGATGAAAGTCGGGCCAAAATTCTCGCCCGTATCCCGCTGGCGCGCACCGGCAGCGAGTCCGATATCGCCCGCACCGTGCGCTTCCTGGCCGAGCCGTCCTACATCAACGGCCAGGTGATCGCGGTGGATGGCGGCCGCAGCCTCAACACCTGAACACCAGCCACCCATCGGCACAATTGCCGCTGCAGAGCCATGGCTGCCAGGTCACGGCTGCCGAGTCATGAAAGGAAAGCAGCGGCGGCAGAATCAGCCGGCCTGCTCCAGCGGCTGGCCATCTTCATCCAGGAACAGAACGTCGCGCGCACTCAGCACCTCACCCCCGGCACTGTGCACAACCACCGGCGCAATCGCCTGGCCAGCGGCCCGATCCACCAGCTGCATCTCGTCCTTTTTGCCATTCCAGCGCTCGCTCCACTGGCGCAGGGCCACCACCACCGCAAACAGGTCGCGCCCTTTGTCGGTCAGGCGGTATTCGTAACGGGTGCCGTGCTCACCGACATTCACGCGAGTCAGCACACCGTTATCCACAAGACGGGACAGGCGGTCACAGAGAATATTCTTGGCGATGCCCAGACTGTTCTGGAAGTCCACAAAGCGCCGCGTACCCAGCATCGCCTGCTTGATTACCAGCAGGGACCACCAGTCGCCGACTTCGTTAAGGGCACAGGCCACCGAGCAGCCCAGGTCATCAAATCGTTTACGTGTCATGGCTGCAGTATAAGTGGAAAAGGTTGCATTAAAAAACCAAATAAAGTTTCATTACGCAACCAGGTTTGCAGGGCCGGTCATGCACCACCCCATTCCTGCTCTAAATTGAGGTAAATCGGGAGAGAGTTATGAGTCGTTCCCTGGACAGCCTGCTGCGTCCTTTCGAACACAAATCCCTGAAACTGCGCAACCGGGTGGCCATGGCGCCAATGACGCGCACCTTTTCGCCCGGCTATGTCGCCAACGACCAGGTGGCTGGCTACTACCGCCGCCGCGCCGAGGGCGAGGTGGGTCTGATCATCACCGAAGGCACCTTCGTCGGCCACAAGGCCGCCAACGGCTACGAGAATGTGCCGGCGATCTATGGCGACGACGCCATGGCCGGCTGGAAAGCGGTGGTAGATGAAGTACACGCCGCCGGCGGACAAATCATTCCGCAGCTGTGGCATGTGGGTTCGGTGCGCAAAGAGGGCATCGGACCGGACAAATCCGTGCCGGGCCACTCCCCCTCCGGACTGTTCAAACCGGGCAAGCCCAATGGCCACGCCATGACCAAGGCGGATATCCGCGAAGCGGTGCAGGCGTTCGCCGACTCGGCCAAGGCGGCCAAGCATGCCGGCTTTGACGGCGTGGAAATCCACGGCGCGCACGGCTACCTGATCGACCAGTTTTTCTGGGAGGGCACCAACCAGCGCGATGACGAATACGGCGGCTCAATCGAGAACCGCGGCCGTTTTGCGGTGGAAATCGTCGAGGCGGTACGCGACGCGGTGGGCGAGGACTTCGCCATCGTGCTGCGCTACTCCCAGTGGAAACAGCAGGACTATGACGCCAAACTGGCGCAGAACCCCGAGGAACTGCAGCGCTTCCTGACGCCGCTGGTCAATGCCGGCGTCGACGTGTTCCACGCGTCGACCAGACGCTTCTGGGTACCGGAGTTTGAAGGTTCCGACCTCAACCTGGCCGGCTGGACCAAGGAGCTGACCGGCAAGCCGGTCATCTCCGTGGGCAGTGTCGGCCTCGACGACGACTTTATCGGCGGCAATAACCAGGGCATGGGCGGCACCGCCAATCCCACCGGGCTGGACGAACTGACGCGACGCATGGACAACGGCGAGTTCGACCTGATCGCGGTCGGCCGCGCCCTGCTGCAGGACCCAAACTGGCTGGCGAAGGTGCGCGAGGGGCGCGAAAAGGAAATCACGCCGTTCACCAAGGAAGCGCTGACGAGCCTTAGCTAACGCTTGCGCAAACAAAAAAGCGGCCGCATGCGGCCGCTTTTTATTCCCGAGCGCTTTCCGCTCTATATTCCTATCCGCTCTATATCCTATTCGCCCTCTGGCCAGTCAAACGCCACCGGCCACAACTTCTGTGACGCCTGGTCGTACTCGTCCCACAACTGCTGATAACGCTTGCCCGCCAGCGGGTGCACCGCTTCCGGTGCCAGTTCGGCCAGTGGCAGCAGCACAAATGCGTTCTTGAGAATTTCCGCGCGCGGCAGTTTGACGCCGTCGATGGTGCCGGTGAGGTCGTCGACGGTGAGGATGTCGATATCCAGCGTGCGCGCGCTGAACTTGGGGCCGGCGCGCAGGCGGCCGTTGGCGTCTTCGATTTCGCGCAGGCGCAGGGCCAGCTCGCCTACCGGCAGTTCAGTTTCGAGACCGACCACCAGGTTGTAGAAGTTGTCGCCGTCGAAGCCGACCGCCTCGCTTTCGAACACGCGCGAGACCGCCAGATCGCCGAACAGCCGCGCCAGTGCATCGAGCCCCGCGCGGATGTGCCGCGCGCGATCAATATTGCTGCCGAGACTCAGAAAAACTTTGGCCACTCTCACACTCCTGCGGCGGCACCGCTCGCCGGGCGCGCGCCGCGCTCGATGATCACCCCAACATCCCGCGAACCGCGCACGGCGCCGGGCTTCGACAGGCGCAGGCGCAGCCAGGACACCTCGAATTCATCGCGCACAATCGCCGCGGCCTGTTCCGCCATGGTTTCCACCAGCAGGAACTCGCTGCCTTCGATAAACGCGATCAACCGCTTGGCCACCGCCTTGTAGTTAAGGGTGTAGTCAATATTGTCGGTGCGCGCGGCCTCGCTGATATCGAACGCCATCTCCAGATCCAGGCTGACGGTCTGGCGTACCTCGCGCTCCCAATCGTAGATACCGATGATGGTATCCACCTTCAAATCCCGTATATAGACAATATCCATCGGTCAGCCGAGGCTCCCTTTCAACTCTGTCATTGGCCAGCGCGGGCGCACCTCGATGGCCAGATCCGATTTCTCCCCCGCGCGCAGGCGCAGGCAACCGGCATAGGCAATCATGGCGCCGTTGTCGGTGCAGAACTCGTGGCGCGGGTAATAGACGCTGGCGCCATCTTTGGCCAGCGCTTTCTCCAACCGCTCGCGCAGCAGTGTATTCGCCGACACGCCGCCGGCGATCACCAGCGTCTTGTGACCGGAGGCCTTGATCGCGCGGCGGCACTTGATCACCAGGGTGTCGACCACCGCCTCCTGGAAGGCCGCAGCGATGTCCGCACAGGTCTGCGCATCCGGCAGGCCGTCTTCCAGCGCGTGCTGGCGCACCGTGGTCAGGGTGTAGGTCTTGAGGCCGGAGAAACTGAAGTCCAGCCCCGGTCGGTCGGTCATCGGCCGCGGGAACCTGAACCGCTGCGCATCGCCCTGCTCTGCCAGCGCCGCCAGGCGGGGTCCGCCCGGGTAATCCAGGTCGAGCATCTTGGCGGCCTTGTCGAAGGCCTCGCCGGCCGCATCGTCGAGGGACTCGCCCAGCAGCGCGTAGTCGCCGAGGCCGCGCACATCGACCAGCTGGGTGTGGCCGCCGGAGACCAGCAGCGCCACGAAAGGAAAGGCCGGCGGCTTGTCCTCCAGCATCGGCGCCAGCAGGTGCCCCTCCATATGGTGCACGGCCACGGCGGGAATTCCCCAGCCGTAGGCCAGCGCACGGCCGGCACAGGCGCCTACCATCAGCGCGCCGACCAGCCCGGGGCCGGCCGTATAGGCAATGCCGTGCAGGTCTGCCGGTGTCGTCTCGCTCTGCGCCATCACCTGGCGCACCAGCGGCAGCAGCTTGCGCACATGGTCGCGGCTGGCCAGCTCCGGCACCACACCACCATAATCGGCGTGCAGATCCACCTGACTGAACAGGGCGTGACCAAGCAGTCCCTTTTCGGTGTCGTAGATCGCGACGCCGGTTTCATCGCAGGAGGTTTCGATTCCCAGGACTCGCACTTCTACTCTCTTTAAATGGGGACTGGATCAAGGGGCGGCTATCATACTCGATAGGTGGCACGAGGTGCAGGCCAGCGCGCGCTGTTCCGCTGCATTCCAGCCCATAATAGGCTTGCGAACGCCGGACCGAGTGTATAGAATTTGCGCCCTCGCTGTGACCCGGCCACCGGATTACAGCTGCTAACGCAATTGCCGGAATGGCCGAGAGAAACGAATTTTACAGGTAATCGAATGCCCTCTGTACGAATCAAAGACAACGAACCTTTCGATATCGCCCTGCGCCGCTTCAAGCGCTCTTGTGAGAAGGCCGGTGTACTGTCTGAAGTACGTCGCCGCGAGTTCTACGAGAAGCCGACTGCAGTGCGCAAGCGCAAAGCTGCCGCGGCCGTGAAGCGTCACGCCAAGAAGCTGCAGCGCGAAAACCGCAAGTTCCAGCGCCTCTACTAAGAGCCGCAGGCCGCGTTAAGCCTGCTGCAGCGAGGTTGCCGGAAGGGGACATCACTCCCCGGCGGTAGCAAAAAAACGGCGTGCGAGCCCGACTCGCGCGCCGTTTTTCATTTAGCTGGCCCCAACCTCGGCCCCACCGATTTTTTGTTACCCGCGAAAGCGCTATTCTTGGCGTCCGTAACCCTTTTGTGACCCCTGAAACGGAACACACGGTACAAAATCATGAGCACCCTCAAGGAAACCCTGGCCCAAGCCACCAAAGACGCCATGAAAGCCCGCGCCAAGGAGCGCCTGGCCACGCTGCGCCTGATCAATGCCGAGATCAAGAAGGTCGAGGTCGACGAGCGCATCGAGCTGGATGACGCTCGCATCCTCGCCCTGCTGGACAAGATGACCAAGCAGCGCCGCGACTCCATCACCCAGTACGAGAAAGCCGGCCGCGCCGAACTGGCCGCCGTGGAGCAGGCCGAAATCGATGTGATCCAAGAATTCCTGCCGGAACAGCTGAGCGAAGCGGAAATGGCCGACATCGTCGCCGCCGCAGTTAAGGATACTGGCGCCAGCAGCATGGCCGATATGGGCAAAGTCATGGCCCAGGTCAAACCGCAGGTGCAGGGCCGCGCCGATATGGGCGCCGTCAGCAAACTGGTGAAAGCGCAATTCAGCTGACCGCTGAAGCGCTAGCGAGACCCTATGGCCGGCAAGATCCCCCAGCACTTTATCGACGACCTGCTCGCACGGGCGGATATCGTCGAGCTGGTGGACAGCCGGGTCAAACTGCGCAAAACCGGGAAAAACTATTCCGCCTGCTGCCCGTTTCACGATGAAAAGACTCCATCGTTCACGGTAAGCCCCGACAAGCAGTTCTACTACTGCTTTGGCTGCGGCGCCAACGGCAACGCCCTCGGCTTCCTGATGGAGTACGACCGGCTCGGCTTTCCCGAGGCGGTGGAAAAGCTCGCCGCCACCCGCGGCCTCGAAGTCCCGCGCGAACAACTGGCCCCCGGCCAGGAAAAGCGCCAGCGCGAGAGCCAGTCGCTCTACCAGCTGACCGAAAAGGCCGCCGACTACTACCGCCAGCAGCTGCGCGTGCACCCGGGTGCCGGGCGCGCCACCGCCTACCTCAAGGACCGCGGCCTCACCGGCGCCATCGCCCGCGATTTCGGTATCGGCCTGGCGCCGCCCGGCTGGGACAACCTGCTCAACGCCCTCGGCGACACGGCCGAGAAGGCCGACCAGCTGGAGCAGGCCGGCCTCGCCATCCGCCGCCAGGACAGCGACGGCAACACTTTTTCAACAGCCAAGTCCGCGCAGCGCCACCACTACGACCGCTTCCGCAACCGCATCATCTTCCCGATCCGCGACCAGCGCGGGCGCACCATCGCCTTCGGCGGCCGAGTACTGGGCGACGACAAGCCCAAATACCTGAATTCCCCGGAAACGCCAATCTTCCACAAGGGCCGCGAACTCTACGGCCTGTGGGAAGCGCGCCAGGCCAACCGCGACCTGAAGCGGCTGATCGTGGTGGAAGGCTATATGGACGTGGTGGCGCTGGCCCAGTTCGATATCCGCTGTGCGGTGGCGACCCTCGGCACCGCCTGCGGCGAGGACCATATCCAGCTGGCCTTCCGCCACACCCTGGAGCTGGTGTTCTGTTTCGACGGCGACAAGGCCGGCCGCACCGCCGCGCGCCGCGCGCTGGAAGCGGCGCTGCCGCAGATGCAGGACGGGCGCAGCCTGCGCTTCCTGCTGCTGCCGGAAGGCGAGGATCCCGACACGCTGGTACGCCAGGTGGGTGGCGAACGCTTCGAACAGCTGCTCGACGAACAGGCACGGCCGCTGGAGGATTTCCTCTTCGACCTGCTCGGCGAGGGCATCAACCTGCAGACCATGGACGGCCGCGCGCGCCTGTCCAAGCTCGCCGCGCCGCTGCTCGACCAGCTGCCCGAGGGCATCTACCGGGCACTGATGTTCCAGCAGCTGGCCGCCCGCACCGGCCTCGATCGCGACACCCTGCAGGAAGTCATCAGTGCGGAAAAGGCCCGCGCCCGCGCCGCCCAGCCGGCCCACCCGGCCCCTGCGCCGGCGCCGCCACAGCGCGAAACCGCCGCGCCAGTGCCGCCGGTGCGCGAGGAAGACTTTGCGGGCGGTTTCGAATACGACCAGATGCCCCCGCCCGAGGACCCCGGGCACGGGGGTTTACCGCCGCAGCCGGCACCGGCGCGCCGCAGTGGCCAGTACCGCCTGCCCGCGGAGCGGATGCTGATCGCACTGGTGCTGCACCACCCGGAGCTGGCCGCAGCCGTCACCGACATCGGCCAGTTTATCCACAGCAGCGATTCGGATCTGCGCCTGTTCGGCGAAGTTCTGCAGGTAATGCACCAGCGGCCGGGCTGCAACTACAGCCAGTTTCTCGGCCACTGGATGGCGCACAAGGATCACGAATCCCGCGAGACCCTGGCCAAGCTGGCCGCCAGCCACCCCATCGTGGGCAATTCCGGGCTTGAGCTAGAATACGACCCGGCGGCCGAGTTTGCCGACTGCCTGCAACGCCTGGCGCGGGCAGAGGAAAAGCAACGCAAGCTCGATCTGCTGGCGCAATTGAAGGGCAGCGCCGGGCTCAGTGCCGAGGAGCAGCTGTCCCTGCTCGCCAACTGGCGCCACAAACGAGAATGAATTCGCGGTGCAGGCCTTGAAAACTCAGCGGCCAGCACCATATCCAGTCACCCCCCGGATGGGGATCGGGAAGATTACAGTGAACATCGCACCAAGGCGTCTCTTGACAGCCAGAGTGGTTATTGCTATCGCAAATACGCTATAATCCCGAGTCTTTGTCCCGTATTTTCTCCTTACTTTTCAGGGTTGTGCATGACCGACAAAACCCAGCAGCAGAAGACCACCTCCCGTATCCGGGAACTGATCGCCCGCGGCAAAGAGCAGGGCTTTCTGACCTATGCAGAGGTGAACGACCACCTGCCGGAGGACATCTCCGATCCCGATCAGGTGGAAGACATCATCGGTATGATCAACGACATGGGTATCAAGGTGTTCGAAAGCGCACCGGATGCCGAAGAACTGTTGATGGCCGAGGGCGACAGCTCTGCCGATGAAATCGCCGCCGCCGAAGCCGCCGCCGCACTCGCCGCGGTGGAGTCCGACGTGGGCCGCACCACCGATCCGGTACGCATGTATATGCGCGAAATGGGCACTGTTGAGCTGCTCACGCGCGAGGGCGAAATCGCCATTGCCAAGCGGATCGAAGAGGGCCTGCGCGAGCTGATGGCCGCGCTGGCCTACTGGCCCGGCGCCGTGCAGCAGATCATCGAAGAATACGAGCTGATCGAAAAAGGCGAGCGCCGCATCCCGGACGTGATCGCCGGCTGGCTCGACCCGGCCGACGAAGTGCCCCCGGGCGCGCAGGCGGGCCAGAGCGCCAGCAGCAGTAGCAGCAGCAACGACTCCAGCGACGACGACAGCGATTCCGATGACGACGATTCCGATTCCGAAGAGGAAGAGGAAAACACCGGCGGCATCGACCCGGAAGAACTCGCCGAGCGCATGAAGAAGCTGATCGCCGCGCAGAAGAAAGCCGACGCCGCGGTCAAAAAGCACGGCCGCGACTCCAAACAGGCCGGCGAGGTCATGGAAGCCGTGGGCGAAGTGTTCCGCTTCTTCAAACTGGCCCCGCGCCAGTTCGACCCGCTGTACATCGCGGTGCGCAGCATTCTCGACGACGTGCGCGCGCAGGAGCGCACCGTCATGAACCTGTGCATCAAGCGGGCGCGCATGCCGCGCAAGACCTTCATCAAGGAGTTCCCGGGCAACGAGACCAACGAAGAGTGGATCCCCGGCATCATCAAGAAGAAGCGCGACTACTCCGACGCCCTGCGCCAGGTGTCTGAAGACATCATTCGCTGCCAGCGCAAACTGGCCCAGTGCCAGGAGAGCGCCGGCCTGGAAATCGGCCAGATCAAAGAGATCAACCGCCGCATGTCCATCGGTGAGGCCCGCTCCCGCCGCGCCAAGAAGGAAATGGTCGAGGCCAACCTGCGCCTGGTCATTTCCATCGCCAAGAAGTACACCAACCGCGGCCTGCAGTTCCTGGACCTGATCCAGGAGGGCAACATCGGCCTGATGAAAGCGGTGGACAAGTTCGAATACCGCCGCGGCTACAAGTTCTCCACTTATGCCACCTGGTGGATTCGCCAGGCGATCACCCGCTCCATCGCCGACCAGGCGCGCACCATCCGCATCCCGGTGCATATGATTGAGACCATCAACAAGCTCAATCGCATCAGCCGCCAGATGCTGCAGGAAATGGGCCGCGAGCCGACTCCGGAAGAGCTGGGCGAGCGCATGGAAATGCCGGAAGACAAGGTACGCAAGGTCCTCAAGATCGCCAAGGAGCCCATCTCGATGGAAACTCCGATCGGCGACGACGAAGACTCGCATCTGGGCGACTTCATCGAAGACCAGAACCAGTCTTCACCGGTGGACACCGCCACCCAGACCGGCCTGCACGACGCCACCCGCTCCGTGCTGTCCGGCCTGACTGCACGCGAGGCCAAGGTCCTGCGCATGCGCTTCGGTATCGACATGAACACCGACCACACCCTCGAGGAAGTGGGCAAGCAGTTCGACGTTACCCGCGAGCGTATCCGCCAGATCGAAGCCAAGGCACTGCGCAAGCTGCGCCACCCGTCGCGCTCCGAACACCTGCGGAGCTTCCTCGACGAGTAAGCGCAAAGCCCGGCTCCGCCGGGCTTTTTTTATGACATTTTATTGACAGCCGCGCGGCTAGAATCCGCCGCGAATACCGCTGCACAGCGGGCTGTAAACCTGACTCATGGGCCGCAAGAAACACACCATGCCAGACGACTTTGTCAACAAACCCGGCAAGACCGGCATCGCCCGCCTGATCGACGCCACCCACTACTCCCGCGAAGGCCTGCTCGCCACTTGGCGCAACGAGGCCGCGTTCCGCCAGGAAGTCACCATGGCGATTTTCCTGATCCCGCTGGCGCTGTGGCTCGGTCACGGCGGGGTCGAGCGCGCACTGCTGATCGGCGTGACCTTTATGGTCATGATCGTCGAGCTGCTCAACAGCGCGGTCGAGGCCGTGGTCGACCGCGTGGGCCCGGAGAAACACCCGCTGTCGAAAATCGCCAAGGACACCGGCTCCGCCGCCGTGTTTCTGGCACTGCTGATGTGGCTGCTGACCTGGGGCTGCATCCTGTTACCACGCTGGATTCCCTGAGCCAATTCACCCCGCCGCGGCAGCGACTTACGATATAAGCGCGCCGCGGTCGGCGTTTAGGCGCCACTGTTTTCGCCCCCCTCCTCCGCAGCCAAATCGCTCGTCTAGACTTTTCCCCACCCGAATTAAAAGCAGTGACAAACCAGGGAAAGGTTTATGTCAGATTTACGCACGGGGCCAGTGCTCGCCCGCTGCGCCGGCCTGCTGTTGGCCGCCTCCTTTTCCAGCCCCCAGATCGTCCTCGCCAGCTGCACTGATCATCTACCCGCGAACGGTGCCAGCGTCACCTGCAGCGGCAACGACAGTATCGGCGTGCACGCAGCCGGCGCGAGCAATGTCAGCGTCACCATCGACGCCGGTGCCAGCATCACCACCGCACAGGCCCCCGCTGTCGTCCTCGGCGCCGGCGCCAGCGTGCGCAACTACGGCAGCCTCAGCTCCGGCGATCCCTACACCGTGCAACTGTCCGGCGGCGACAACACCTTCTACAACAGCGGTACCATCGGCGGCGGCGTCAGCCTCGGTGGCGGCAACAACCGGATTGAGCTGGGCGGCGGTCGCATTGGCACCTGGCTGGTGGGCAGTAGCGGCGCGGACACGCTCGACTGGCACGGCGGCTGGGTCGGCGACGGCATCAGCCTCGGCGGCGGCGACGACCGCGCCACCCTGCGCGGTATCGACGGCGCCGACCACACCCCGCTCGATGGCGGCACCGGTTACGACAGCCTGCTGCTCGATCATCAGGTCTTCGCCGATCCCGCCAAGCTCGGCGGCTGGGAATCCATCCGCCTCGGCGAGGGCTCCAACCTCACCCTCAACAACCCCCTGCAGCTCGGCGACATCGACGCCCTGCCCGCGCGCCTCGTACTCGACCCCGGCAGCCAGCTATTGCTGCCGGAATTTGACGGCAAGATCGCCGCCAGCGGCGCGCTGCTGCTGGACAACAACGGCACCATCGACCTGCGCGGCGGCACCGCCAACCAGCTGACTGTCGGCGGCGACTACCGCGGCAGTGGCCGTATCTACCTGGATGTCACCATCGGCGGCGACGACGCCAGCGGCGATCGCCTGGTCATCGACGGCGGCCACGCCAGCGGCGGCACCGAACTCGCCTTCGCCACCTACGGCAACAGCGGCCAGGCTACCGATCAGGGCATATTGGTAGTGGAAACCCGCAATGGCGGCAGCAGCGCTGCCGACGCCTTCTACATGGCCGCGCCGATCGCCAGCGGCCCCTACGAGTACTACCTGTTTCGCGGCACGCCCGGAGAGGACGACGACAACTGGTACCTGCGCTCCACCCTGCTGCCCGGCAGCGCCGCCCCCGCCACTGCATCGCCAGCCATGCAGACCGGTAGCGGCACCAGCCAGCCACTGGCGCTGGCGCCCACCGCCACCACACCGGTGCCGCTGTACCGCCCGGAAATCCCGCTCTACGCGCAGATCAAGGGCCTCGCCCAGCAGCTGTCGCTGCAGCAGATCAGCAGCTACCAGCAGCGCCGCGGCGAACAGCTGAGCGGCGGCCCCGGCAATCACGGCGGCTGGCTGCGGCTCGACTACCGCCCGGTACAGATGGACTGGGGCGGCGATATGCCCACGCGTTTCGACGGCTATATGAGCGGTCTGCAACTGAATGGCAATCTCTGGGCCGGCCCCACCTGCCACGGCAGCGAAGAGTGGGGCCTGTTTGCCGGCAGCAGCACCGCGCGCGGCAATGTCACCGGCCTCGCCCGCGGCAACGCCGACTACCGCGCCGGCACCAACCGCATCGACAGCTACTACTTCGGCGCCTACTTCACCGACTACCGCAACAGCGGTGGCTACTTCGACCTGCTGTTCAAGGCCGGCTATCTCAACGCCGAAAGCCGCTCCAGCCGCGATATCAACACCAGCGTGCACGGCCCGCAACTGAGCCTGTCGCTGGAGAAGGGTTTTGCCCCGTGGAGCAGTGCAACCATCGGCGTGGAACCGCAGCTGCAGGTGATCGCCAACTACACCAACCTCACCGCCTACGAGGACGGCTACGCCCGGGTGGAACCGGACATGACCCCGGAACTGACCTTCCGCGCCGGCCTGCGCGCCTACAACCGCCGCGGCGACAACCGCTACTACCTGTTCGGCAATCTCTGGCACACCCTGCACGGCCACGACGAACTGCTGTTCGACACCCGCCTGTTCCTCGAAGACCAGCGCCGCGCCACCTGGGGCGAGCTGGGCGCCGGCGTGGACCTGCTGCAGTTCCGCACCGGCAGCCTCTACTTCAACCTCAGCTACCAGCAGTCCCTCGACTACCACCGGGACTGGCGCGGCGCCAGCGGCAACCTGGGCTTCGACCTGAACTGGTAACCCGCCGCCCCGCAAGCGGGAGCGGGGGGCCGGGGGAGAGGGATGATGAAAGAGGACGGGAATAGACGCCGGCACAGCGGACACAGGCAGGAAGCCATTGATTCCCAAGGGGAAATCGAGTATTTTCCCAGACCGCTGACGGCGCCGCCGCCGGCGTCTTCAGTGGGGGCCCTTAGCTCAGTTGGTTAGAGCATCCGACTCATAATCGGCAGGTCCTGGGTTCAAGTCCCGGAGGGCCCACCATTTTTCCTTCCCCGCTGAGCCGTTCTTTGCGGCTGCCCTAGCTACCAATTTAAGTTCAGCCTGCAATCTGGCAATCGACCCATTTCCCACT
Organism: Microbulbifer sp. SAOS-129_SWC; assembly: GCF_039696035.1. Classification (GTDB taxonomy): domain Bacteria; phylum Pseudomonadota; class Gammaproteobacteria; order Pseudomonadales; family Cellvibrionaceae; genus Microbulbifer. The sequence continues at coordinate 558,740 of NZ_CP155567.1, read as the reverse complement.
CTTCCCCTCAGTGGAGATATGATCCGGCCTCCACCAAAATAAAATTACGCGTCAAAACTTTGTTCTGCCCCCATTTAATTTGATAGGTAATGAAATTGGGCCGGCGGCAGAAAAAACGACCGAATTCAGTAGCCGGGGGCTATTTAACACATTGGATTCATAGCTAACTTATTGATTTCACTACTATGCGGCCGCTTATCAAGAGCCAAACCGGGAGGCGCGCAACTCGACTTGGAGCTCGTTAATTTTGACAGATGAATCATGGTAGGTCGGCAACCTATTGATCTAACTTCCATTTTCGTGGAATCTAAAAAGCTCTTACCGAGATATGACGCGGGTAGCTCTTTAATAAACTGTTAAGAGTCTATGAGCACAGAAGACAAGAAATAGAATATTGATCGTCTTCCCACTAAGTGGGAGTGCTTCTATGAGGCCCTATTTTCAATATTGGTATTCTCCTTAATGTCAGTTTTCCTTTATGCTTCTTGCCTGGGAGTTCTGGAAAATGACGCCACTGCCAATGTATGGTTCACGCGGTTTCGGATAATAAGTGCAATTGGTAAGAGAGAGGCCAGCTGGTAGAGTCGGCGCTTCTCCCCGCCAAGAGAAAAGCACTGATGAGCTACAACCAGCTGACCGAGAACGAACGATACCAGATTTATAGTCTGAAGAAAGCCGGGCACTCGCAAATAGAGATTGCCGAACTTCTGGAAAGGCATCCCTCTACGATCTGTCGAGAGCTGCGTCGCAACAAAGGGCTACGAGGGTACCGGCCCGGGCAAGCTCAAAAGCTGTCGAATGTTAGACGGTATGGGGCCCACAAGGCTCGGAAGGTGACGGACGAGGTACGTGATCAGATTGAAACGCTGCTCCGGCAGGAGTTAAGCCCGCAGCAGGTAGCAGATTATCTGAAACGGTGTACGGGTATTTCCTTACATCATGAGACAATTTATCAGCTGATCTATGCCGACAAGGCTCATGGCGGCGATTTGTATACGCATCTGCGAGTAGCGTCAAAGCCCTACCGCAAGCGTTACGGCAGCAACGATCAACGCGGCAAGATCAAGAACAGAGTGAGTATTGATGAACGCCCTGAGGTTGTTGACCTGGGTAACCGAATTGGCGACTGGGAAGGCGATACAGTCATCGGCAAAGGCCGCAAAGGTGCGCTATTGACCCTGGTAGAGCGCAAATCGCTGTATACGGTCATTGTGTTGCTGACGGGCAAGAGAGCCGACTTGCTCGCCGCTGCAGCGGTTGCGCATATGGTACACCTTAAGGAGAAAGTCAAAACAATCACGTTCGACAATGGCCTTGAGTTTGCCGGTCATGAAGAGATCGCGAAAGGACTGGAGGCGGATATTTACTTTGCCCATCCCTATGCATCATGGGAGCGTGGAATCAATGAAAATACCAATGGTCTTATTCGGCAATATTTCCCGAAGGGAACGGACTTCAGTACGGTATCGGATGAGCAGGTTCAGTTTGTCATGGACCGCCTGAACAGCAGACCAAGAGCGACCAGGGGTGGACGATCGCCAAATGAGCTATTTATGGGGCGGCGGGACGATTTGCTCGCTGCATGAAGAAATTGCAGTTATTACTTGAAACCGCGGAACCTTGATTCATACCCAGATGGGATAACCCAGCAGTAGCTATGTATCCATATGAAAACACATAAATATTTTCAATATTTGCTTCTAGCAATTTTTTGGTTTCACCCTTATTTGACTTGAGGACAAGATTGCCACCCCATTCTCCTCGGTCACTGCCTAGCAACCAGCCATCCTCCACAGGAAGTGCGACGACGGGCACTTCATCTACAGTATTTACAACTCGACCTTCTGGCCCATAACCAACGACATCAAATTTGAATGTTAATTGTTCTAGTTGTGCCCGCCCATTTCTATGATTTAGTTTTCCTGGAGTCATTTGATCAGCAAAGTAGGGATCAAACTCCTCACAAGCGACGTGTGGCAGTACATCTGAAAAGGAATAATTGCAAATAAATAAACCAGAAATAAACCCAAATAATCGTATTAAATTCATTAATAATCCTTGATGGCTAACGCTCACAGGAGGGGCGGCTTAGCTTGTGCGCTTTTTACGCAAAAATGGGTGCATGTGAATAGCGCTTCGCGCAAAATGTGCACAAAGTGAGGCGTCCCGCACAGGCCCAAAGAGCCGGAGCTTCATTGCCTGTAATTGTTATGTGCCAACAGACTTTAGGCTCACCGGGAGCCCATTCATTATCTGGGCCGGGGCCACCCAATTTAGCCAATATTCAAATCCGAACAGTTCCTTGTAACCGGAATCTATAACCCACCCTCCTAGAGATAATGTGTACAGGTGATTTCCATCATGCAGGCAATAGAATACAAATACTTGATTTTGCGTTGAACTTGGCTTGTATTCACATTCCATAATCGTTTGATTGGGTGACTTAGTATCAATTGGAATGTATAAAGCACTTAGATCTTTATTCACTATAAGCTTATGGAGCTGAACATCCTCTTCTCTAGGCATTCTTCCAGTAGGAACCCACTCACCCACCAGATCCTTCTCAACGATACTCCTGCCGAACGACAGGTCAGAAAGTGCGAGCATCAATAAAAATATAAATAGCTTATTCATTTTTTCATATAACGCCGCGTTCAGCCGCGGCCAAAGTTGAGTGGACTCTGTGGCATAAGCGTAGCGACCAAAAAAGAGGTACGGCTTAGGACGTCGTACTGCGGCGCCCTGTTACGTGACAGAGCTGTTCATTTTTTAATTTCTTGGGAACTACACAATTTCTTATATTGAAGTGAGCCCGTAAAGTCACCGACTTCCTGATAAATTCGGCCTAACATGCTGCAAGATACCTCATACCCTTGCGCCTTTGCCTTAACGTGCATTAAATACCACTTAACAGCTTTTTGATAGCTGCTTTGCCCTTCGTAAAAATAGAAATTCCCCAAACCTAAATACGAAGCAGTCTGCCCACTTTTGGCTGATTCCAAATACCAATGCAAGGATTTTTCTGGTTCATTTGCAAATCCATAGGACATACCTAACTGGTACTGAGCAGCAGTGTCACCAGCTCGAGCCGCGTCTATGCAAGGCTTGTAGGTATGTGCGAATTTATAGGCTTCTTCAAATGACCGTACCCAATCTTCACATGACATATCTTTTGCCTGAGCTAAGGCACTAAAGATCAAAAACAAAAAATAGAAAAATACTCTCATCTTTAACATTCAAGAACGCCCGCAGCAGGAGCGGCTTACTTTGGGCGCATTTTGCGCAAAAATGGGAGCGAATCGACCTGCGTAAAATGTGCACATAGTAAGACGTCCCACGGAGGCCCGAAGGGCCGGAGCATTCTGTCTGCGTTTTTTATATGGGACTTAACCACTCACTTGCTTTGGCGCTAAGAGGGTTAGTACTGTCAAGTAAAGCCAACCACCGATACAGCTAAAACCTAAAGCTAGAGCAGCCGCTGAGCAGGCTACGGTTGAACGACCTTGCTTTTTCGCAACCCAAAATGCCAGTAATGCTGGAATAACGGAAGTGAAGATCAGTATGTAAGGGACGAGCCCAATATTTATACTCATGTGTTACTCAAAATCTACTTGTTGTCGAAAACGACTGGATTCATATAACGCCCATAGCAGAGGCGGCCGAAGCGCAGCGTAGGCCGTCCCTCCCAGGCCCCGCAGGTGACTGGGACTTGCTGCCTGTGATTGTTAAGAATGATCACCGCACTTGCCCTGCTTGATTAATGTTGTGCACCCAGCCAAACCAATTAAAGCGGTACCTACCATATACGAAGAGCTACCTGTTCCAAAAACTGATAGGACCAAAATAACGCTGCTCATGGCACCAATAACATACCCCGTTATTAAGATAGCCCTTGAGCTGGTTTACTACGCTTACCAAACAATACGCGGAACAATAGGTAGCCGGCGCCAATAAATAGCAATGCTGCTAATACCAATATGACGCGGTTTCAAGTAATAACTGCAATTTCTTCATGCAGCGAGCAAATCGTCCCGCCGCCCCATAAATAGCTCATTTGGCGATCGTCCACCCCTGGTCGCTCTTGGTCTGCTGTTCAGGCGGTCCATGACAAACTGAACCTGCTCATCCGATACCGTACTGAAGTCCGTTCCCTTCGGGAAATATTGCCGAATAAGACCATTGGTATTTTCATTGATTCCACGCTCCCATGATGCATAGGGATGGGCAAAGTAAATATCCGCCTCCAGTCCTTTCGCGATCTCTTCATGACCGGCAAACTCAAGGCCATTGTCGAACGTGATTGTTTTGACTTTCTCCTTAAGGTGTACCATATGCGCAACCGCTGCAGCGGCGAGCAAGTCGGCTCTCTTGCCCGTCAGCAACACAATGACCGTATACAGCGATTTGCGCTCTACCAGGGTCAATAGCGCACCTTTGCGGCCTTTGCCGATGACTGTATCGCCTTCCCAGTCGCCAATTCGGTTACCCAGGTCAACAACCTCAGGGCGTTCATCAATACTCACTCTGTTCTTGATCTTGCCGCGTTGATCGTTGCTGCCGTAACGCTTGCGGTAGGGCTTTGACGCTACTCGCAGATGCGTATACAAATCGCCGCCATGAGCCTTGTCGGCATAGATCAGCTGATAAATTGTCTCATGATGTAAGGAAATACCCGTACACCGTTTCAGATAATCTGCTACCTGCTGCGGGCTTAACTCCTGCCGGAGCAGCGTTTCAATCTGATCACGTACCTCGTCCGTCACCTTCCGAGCCTTGTGGGCCCCATACCGTCTAACATTCGACAGCTTTTGAGCTTGCCCGGGCCGGTACCCTCGTAGCCCTTTGTTGCGACGCAGCTCTCGACAGATCGTAGAGGGATGCCTTTCCAGAAGTTCGGCAATCTCTATTTGCGAGTGCCCGGCTTTCTTCAGACTATAAATCTGGTATCGTTCGTTCTCGGTCAGCTGGTTGTAGCTCATCAGTGCTTTTCTCTTGGCGGGGAGAAGCGCCGACTCTACCAGCTGGCCTCTCTCTTACCAATTGCACTTATTATCCGAAACCGCGTTCGATATATCTTATAGATAAAAAAAGTTATAAAGTTAAAAGACTACACTCCCTTGTAAGTGCTCCAAAAACATCATGGTTGTTAAAGAATGGGGATCTTTTAATAAATATGCATAACGGTGAATCTTCAATTTTCCATAAAGACGGAAAAGTATCTCGCCTGATTTGTTCAAACTTCGCTGAGAAAAATGGCTAACAAAGTCAAGCACAGCAACAGTTGTTCCTTTACGGCTTTACCTTCACTAAAAAGCTGCGTGTTTTGGCGACTTTACATTTTAAGATCATGGTGATAGAAGCTAAATTAGAAGAAAAAGATTGGAAGATCTTTAATCATTACATCCGTGCTAAAGCATTGAAAGATACCAAGTCCTGGATTGATTCTCCTTTTTTCAATGCCTTCATCTGGCTGATGATTGCGATCGTAATTTTGGGTTTTATTCGTCCAGAAATGGGGTTGCATTGGCAGTCGGCAGCATTCTCGGCTGTCGTCTGCGCAGTTATATTTTTCTCAATCTATTCTAAAGAAGTTAAATTTCTTAAAAATCTATTACCGCTTGTAGATAACTCTATCTATGAAAAGCGAGTAATAGAGGTATCTGAGAGTGGCATTAGAAGTAAAAACAGTAAGCATGATATTTTTCTCTGCTGGGATAATTTTACTTCCATCGAGTATGAGCGCGGATTGATAATGATTTTCATAAATCGGGCAAATGCTATTGTCATCCCGGCTATACAGGTACCAGAGCCAACGGAGTTCGTGGAAAAAATTCGTGCCCTCGTCAAAATGTAAAAGGCCGAGAAGTGTACTCCAGGCCTTTGGATCTCCGCGGGACAGCTCACCTTGTGCACGTTTCGCGCTGCTCACTGCGCTCTCATTTTCGCGCAAAACGCGCACAAGGTAAGCTGCCCCTCCTGGTGGAGTTATAAGGACAGGAAGCATGACTCAAAAATTGACGCGAGCTAAACAAGAGGGAAAAGCAGTATTTTCTCCATTTATTGGAATTGCCGCTGTGTTAATCCCGCTCGGTAATCTGCTGCCGCCTATGGTGATGGCTATTGCTATATTTATTATATTTGCGTCACCTTCTCTTATTATCCTCAACTCAAAAGATCGTAAAATTTTTGCTTCATCTGCAGTAGTTTTATTAATCTTTGTTTACCTTGCTAACTTGATATTGGAGTTTGAAAAGTCGCAAGTTATAGCAGGCTTAGTACTTGGCTTGGCGTTTATGTTGGCAGCAGTCTTAAAAAGTAGGCGCTACTGAAATAGGTCAAAGTGCTTATATAAAGGTACTTAAAAAGCGGATACGTAATAGTTGGCTCGGATTCTCTTAGCTATACACTTTGGCCACCTATTACTTAGCCGTTTGACAAGGTATCAAACGCAATATGAAATCGAAGGTTATATTCCTATTACTATTTTTGCTTTGCTCGTGTGGAAAGACGCGAGAGGAAATGATAGGAAAAACTTATCTTCCGCTAACTAAACCGGAATCATTTGAATTCACGGCTAAAAAAGAATCGGAATATTCGATATGGATTTGGTTCGATGAGCAAAAAGCAGCTGGGTCAAATGACATAGAGAAGTGTAAAGATAGTAAAGATCCTTGGTGCTTAAATATCCTTCGCTTTGGTCTTATCTCTTGGGAGATCGAAAATACGAGAGAAGCAATTATTAAAGCAGGCACAATCCGAGATAGCTTTATTACGCACCCTTATGGGTGGGGGCTAGCGCAAGCACACTTACAAGTTGGAGAAAAAATTATATTCAACATTTCTTCTAAAGGTGGAGCCGAAGCCCCAATTAGGCAAGAGATAGAAATCCAAGTATGGCGCTAAGTCCGCTTAGTATCAAGTTTGAACCGCGACAATAGCCATTAGATCCCATAATACATTTCCTCTGGAGTTTTGTAGCCAAAGCGTTTTCTTGGTCGCTGATTGAGGCGATTGGCAATTTGATTGCACTGCTGCTGGGTAAGGCCCTCCATGCTTTCCGTTTTGGGTAAGTATTGGCGAATGAGCCCATTGATGTTCTCATTGCTTCCCCTTTCCCAGGAGTGATATGGATTGGCAAAGTAGAATCTCACGTCGTGACGCCCTTCAATCTTCTTGTATTGATGGAACTCTGTACCGTTGTCTGCTGTGATCGTCTTGAACCCAGCTGGATCCCGATTTATCAGGCTTATGACTTTCTTATTTAGCGCCGCTGTAGATTTATCCGGCAGCTTGCCGATCATCACATAGCCCGTCTTCCTCTCAGATAACGTCACTATACAATGATTGCTACCTCGCCCATGGACAGTATCGATCTCCCAGTGACCTTGGTATTTTCGGCTTTCAACACTAACCGGGCGTTCAGATATATGTCGTTTATCAGCTAGCCTTCCTCGGCTGTCATAGGCCTTGTAGCGCTTCCGCCGCTGCTTAGATGATTGTCGCAAGTGTGTCCATAACGTGCCACCGGCGGCTTTATCTCGCCAAATGTACTGATAGATTGTTTCATGGCTTATACGCTTAGCCATCAAACCAAATCGGCGTATATAGCCGACAACCTGCTCAGGGCTCAGCTTTTTCCGAAGTAGATTTCTAATTACCTTGAAGTCACCATGGCTGTATTGTCTGTTACGCCTCGAGCGCCTTCGCCTTGCAACAGTGCGCCGATGGGCTTTACTAGGTCGATATGAGCCGTCAATATGGTGGCAGCTGTTTCTATTGATTTCGCGGTAGATGGTGCTGCGATGTCGATCGAGGTTTTTGGCTATAGCGACTACAGAAAACCCTTGTTTTCTCAACGCAGCCAAGATATACCTCTCTTCTGAGGTGATCTGCTGGTACTTCATGGTTATTTTTCACTTCTTGGCGGGAGTAAAAAGACCTCAGTATCGCAGGTCACCTCTCTTAATAATAACAGTGTCGCACTTAGTATATGAATTCGGCCCGCTTAACAAAGCACAACAATGGGACGCCTTAGTGTGCACGCTTTATGTGCATTCGCTTCACTCCATCGTTGCACATAAACTGCACAAAACAAGCAACCCAGTGCGAGGCGCTAACCCTTAATATTCCCAACTGCGCCGGCTTTGTCTAGCCATGCCTACCCCTAGGGAGACCGGTTTGTTTTGCGTAACTGCTAGGCTGACGACTATTGCACACGGTGCCGACCAGGGGGGTTCCGGCTCCCCCCTAACCCGAATTTTGCCAATGCAAAAAAGACCGGGGCGGCAGTCTTGAGCCATAGCCCCCAGGAGATTCATGCCGCCCCCCAGCTAAATCAGCATACGGGCACTATTTTGGGGTAGATACGAGGGCCATTGATAAATTCATTTCTCAAAAAAGGCAAACAATAGCAATCTTACGAGGACTGTTCATGTAACGGAGGGCCGTCATTCGCCTGAACCGATTTTCGCTACTAAATAGGCCTTCCGAACCACCCCCTCCAGCTTCGCATGCGGCACCGTCAACTCCACCTCGCCAGAGGAATAAGGCGCCAGCGTATAAACCCCATACAGCAACACCACTCCCTTCTCAGTCAGCTGAAAATCCTCACTGTGCTGGAACGGCCAGCTGCTTCTGAAGTCGGCATCCGCCTTCTGCGCCTGTAGCCATTGCTCGTGTTCGTCCCGTGCCAGGTTCCAGAAGGCGCCTTCCTGGCCCGGCTCGATAATATCGTTCAGGATGACGCGCTTGTCTTGTGCCAGGTCCCAGTTCAGCCAGTGGGTTACCGGCATGCCGTGGGCGCCGCCGCTGTAGGTATAGGTGTTGATTGCCACGGTGAGCAGGTTGCCGTGGCGCGCGAGCTTTTCCGCTTCTCCGTTCATCTGCCAGTGGGCTACAGACATATCTGAAACCTTGGCGGCTTCCGCGATAAAATTCTGCGCTAACTGCGCGAAACTGGTGTTAGCCGGTGACTCCGCCGCTTCGCCATTGCCCTGCAGCTGCTCGAGCAACTGGGTGCGAATGGCGTCGTTGAGCGCGGGATGATTGGTGAACACTTCGCGCCGGATGACCACTGCGGTGCAATCCTTGTCGTCCTTGCACGCCGGCGCGCGCCATTCGTTGGTTTCCAGCTTGGAACTCAGGGGTACTTCGGCCGCGGCCTGCTGCTTTTCACAGGCGGTCAACGTCCACAGCAGGCTACAAAGCAGGGCTACTACAGGCACAAGCCGAACCGCCCGCAAACCGTTCATATTCCACATGTTCATTTCCTCTCGCCTGGTTCACGGTTTTCCTGGCCGCCGCTATCTTTTTCGCCCAGATACCACATCAGGGCAGTCAACATTGCCAGCGGTATTAAAATCACCGCCCACTGGTATACAGACAGCGGCCCGACGCTTATCCCTTACAGCGCGCGCGGACGACGATAGCGGCGCGACCAGTTTGAGGCCGATTTCGTCGTCGAGCACCGGTGGCGACGCATCGCTCTGTACATGGATGGCCCGCCACAGCGCGACGCGCTCGGCGGTATTTTCCGGCCCTGCGCTGTCCTTGTCCGGGCTAGTCATTCAGGCCCTGCCCATCGAGAATTCGGTCGACACACTTCTCCACCCGGGACGCGCGCGTTTTCGCTTGCTTGGCGGAGGAAAAATGCAGCAGGTAGCCTCGCTGCCGGCCCGGGGTCAGGTCAAAGAAAGCCGCCTTCAGCGCCGGGTCGCTGTCCAGGCGGCTCTGGAATTCCTCGGGGATGGCGAAATCCGCGGTCTGCTTGAATTCCACCTTGAGGCCCGCTTTCTCGATGGCGATGGCCTCGTCGATATAGCTTTTCAGCAGGCCGGCAATTTTTGCGGTTTCCTGCGGGTTCCTGAACTCGATCCTGCGGGCGGACTGGGTATTTTCGCCGGGCTTTGCCAGCACGTTGGCCGGATCCCTGAGCAGGGCGCCCTTCGGGAACAGCAGCGCGCCGAATTCCTTGAAGCCCTGCAGGATCAGCACATTATTTTTGTCATAGGTGTAACAGGGCTTGCCCCATTTCAGCTCTTCAGTCAGCGGGGAGTCGAGAATCACCGCACGCAGCGCAGTGAATGCCTGCTGCCATTTTTCCGACCGGCCGATAAAGGCATCCACCTGCGGGTTTTTACCATCCATTGTTCGACACCCTGAATCTGGGAATTTTCAATGATCGGGTTTTACGCGACATTGCCCGGCAACGAGAGAATTCCGGCAGTTGCGCCGGAACCACAATTCTATGCCCGCCCTGCGGCAAAATAGAACCCCCATCCGGGAGTTTTCCATGGCGATGCACGCGTGGTTGTACACCTGTTCGAAACCGCCACGGCTGTTATAGTGGGTGCCTGCTCGCCCCAACCCCGGGAGGACTCCATGAGCGAATCTGCAATCCACGGCAGCTGCCTGTGCGGCACGGTCGAATTCGAAATCAGCCCGCCATTCCAGCGCATGGTGCACTGCCACTGCAGCCGCTGCCGCAAGGGAACCGGTACCGGGCACGCCACCAATCTGCTGGTGGCGCCGGAGCAGCTGACCTGGCTGGCCGGCGAGGCATCGATTGCCCGCTACGACCTGCCCACGGCGAAGAGCTTCGGCAAGTGGTTCTGCCGTAACTGCGGCAGCCCACTGCCGCGCATTTCGCGCAGCGGCACGGTGGTGGTGGTGCCGGCCGGGGCGCTGGACGAGATGCCGCCGATTGCACCGACGGACCATATCTTCTGGGATTCCCGCGCCGACTGGGACAACGACAGCGGCGGGCTGCCCACGCACACGACCTACCCGGATACCTGGTAAACGAACCCACGCTGATGACACAGGCACTGCGGAAACAAGTGCTGGCGCCGCGTCGCGGCAGCCGGGTAGACGCCTTCACAATTCGGGCGCGCAGTCACTTCCATCCGTCGATTCCACTGCGGTAGCCGCCGCCCTTGTGGAATAATCCGGGCTCCAGTTTTCCCTGGGGAGGAATATTCCATGAAGTTGACCGCCCGTGAATTTGTTGAAATGAAGGGCCAGCGCCCGATCGCCATGCTTACCGCCTATACCTGTCCGGTAGCCCGCGCGCTGGAACGCGCCGGAATTCCGGTAATCCTGGTGGGCGATACCGTGGGGATGGTGGAGATGGGGTTCGACAGCACCCGCGACGTCACCATCGAACATATGGAATACCACGTCGGCGCCGTGCGCCGCGGCGCGCCGAAGACGCATATTATCGGCGACCTGCCCTACCGCACCGACCGCGACCCCGCCACCGCACTGGCCTGCGCGCGGCGACTGCTGGATGCCGGCGCCGACAGCATCAAGCTGGAGGGCGCCAAGCTGGATGTGATCGCACATCTGGTGCAGCAGCAGATTCCGGTCGTTGGCCATACCGGCCTGACACCCCAGACCGCCACCAGCTTCGCCAAGGTGGGCCGCAGTGACAGCGAGGCACAGCGGATCCGCGAGGAATCGCTGGCTATCGAGGCTGCCGGGGCCTTTATGCTGGTGCTGGAACATATCCCCTACGACCTGGCCACGGAGATTACCGCCGGGCTGGCCATCCCCACCGTCGGTATCGGCGCCGGCCCGGACTGCGACGGCCAGGTGCTGGTGACCAACGATGCCCTGGGGCTCGGCGACTACTGGCCGCCATTTTCCAAACAGTACGCGCATCTCAGCCAGTCGATCCTCGATGTGGCGAAGGACTTCGCCGGTGAGGTCGAATCCCGCGAGTTTCCCAACAATATCATTCCGTTCGCCCGCGCCGGCGGGCGCTAGCGAGCACTAGCCGCACCGGCCCAAAACAGCACCCCGGAGGTACCCATGAAAGCAGCAGTGGTGGATTCTTTTGACAGCGCGCCGCGCTACGGCGACTTTGCCGAACCCGAGGCCGGTGACGGCGAAGTCCTGGTGCAGGTGCGCGCCGCCGCGCTGTCACAGCTGGTGCGCCTGCAGGCGGGCGGCAAACACTACACCAGCGGGCAGCCGCCGTTCGTGCCCGGCGCCGACGGCGTCGGGCGCCTCGACGACGGCCGCCGCGTCTATTTCGCTTTTCCGCGCCCGCCGGTGGGCGCCATGGCCGAGCGCGTGGCGGTGAGGGCGGATTGCACCGCGGCGGTGCCCGACAGCATCGATGATGTCACCGCGGCGGCCATCGCCAACCCGGGTATGTCCTCGTGGGCCGCGCTGACCGAACGCGCGCACCTGCAGGCGGGCGAGACAGTGCTGGTCAACGGTGCCACCGGCGCCTCCGGGCGGCTCGCGATCGGCATCGCCCGCCACCTGGGTGCCGGGCGGGTTATCGCCACCGGGCGCAACCCGGCTTCAGAGGCGGACATGCGCGCGCTCGGCGCGGACGAATTTATCGCCCTCAATGGTACCCGCGCGGAAATGACGGAGAAGTTCCGCGCGGTGATCGATCGCGGTGTGGATATCGTGCTGGACTATGTGTGGGGGCCGGTGGCGGAGGCGTTTATGGCCGCGACCACCGGATCAGCCCAGGGCGCGGCCGCGGCGCGCATTCGCTTCGTGAATATCGGCGCGCTGGGTGGCTACGAGATCAACCTGCCCGCCGGTGCGCTGCGCAGCAGCGGGCTGGAACTGCTCGGCAGCGGGCTTGGCAGTGTCGCGCACCCGGTGCTGGTGCGCTGTATCGGCGAGATGCTGCAGGCGGTGGACAGCGCCGGCCTGCAGATTGCGACCGAGGCGTTGCCGCTGGCGCAGGTCGAGACAGCCTGGAACCGCGACAGCCGCGCGCGGCTGGTGTTTACCCTGCCCTAGCCCCTACCAGCCACACCCCGCCTGGCCCTGCGGCCAGGCGCGCTCGCCATTGCCGTGACCGGCGCGCCGCTCGACACCGTGGTGCGCGACTTGCGGCCTGCGTCATGCCCGGTGCGCAACATGTGTGCTCGCACCCACTTCACCACTCCCCCTCCAATGCCGTACGCCGCGCCAAGCGGGCACTCTGGTCTACGCTGAAAGAATCGTCGGCAAATCCGTTTGCTCACTGCCGCGCTCAATCTGGCGCGCTCAATCCATCGGGAGTATGGGATGCACCAGTCCAAGCCCTCCGAGGAAACCTCCGCGCCCTCGGTGTCGGAGGCCCGTATCAAACCCCTGGTTTTTTACGGTTCGATTATCGGTATCGTGCTGTTTTCCCTGTGGGCGATGTTTTTTACCGAGGAGGCCGGCCGCCTGATCAACTGGGTACTGGGCTGGATTTCCGGCAGTTTCGGCTGGTTTTATTTCCTCGCCATCGTGGCCTACCTGGCCTTTGTGGTGCTGGTCGCGGTGTCCAAGTTCGGCGATATCAAACTGGGCCCGGACCACGCCGAGCCGGAATTCAATGTGGTCACCTGGGCGGCGATGCTGTTCAGCGCCGGCATCGGTATCGATCTGATCTTCTACTGCATCGTGGAGCCGGTGACCCAGTTCATGGCACCGCCCGTCGGCGAGGGCGGCACCGTGGCCGCGGCGCGCCACGCGATGGAACTCACATTCCTGCACTGGGGGCTGTCCGGCTGGGGGGTTTATACCCTGGTGGGGATGGCGCTGGCGTTTTTCAGCTACCGCCACGGCCTGCCGCTGACCATCCGCTCGTCGCTGTTCGCGCTGTTCGGCCGGCGTATCAACGGCTCCCTCGGCAATGCGGTGGATATCGCGGCGGTGCTGGGTACCGTGTTCGGGGTTGCCACCAGCCTCGGCATCGGCATTATCCAGCTCAACTTCGGCCTTAAATATATGTTCGGTGTGCCCGAGGGCACACTGACCCAGGCGGCGCTGGCGGTGATGATTGTGGTGTTCTCGGCCATCTCCGCCGCCACCGGGGTCGAGCGCGGTATCCGGCGGCTGTCGGAATTCAACATGCTGCTGGCGGTGCTGATGATGCTGTTCGTATTGTTCAGCGGCCGCACGCATTTCCTGCTCGATGCCTTCGTCACCAACCTGGGGGATTACCTGCAGCACTTCGTGCAGCTGTCCTTCAACACCTTCGCGTTCGATCCGCCCACCGACTGGCTCAACGCCTGGACCCTGTTCTTCTGGGCCTGGTGGATCGCCTGGGGGCCGTTTGTGGGGCTGTTCCTCGCGCGCATTTCCCGCGGCCGCACCATCCGTTCCTTCGTGGCCGGCACCCTGATCCTGCCGTTCACCTTTATGGCGGCGTGGATGGCGATCATGGGCAACTCCGCCATCGATATGGTCATGGAGGGCGCGACCCAATTCGGCCATGAAGCGGTCGCCCACCCGGGCTCGGCCATCTACCTGTTCCTGGAGCAGCTGCCCTGGTCGCTACTCACCACCATTACCATCACCATCCTGGCGATCGTGTTTTTCGTCACTTCCGGCGACTCCGGTTCGCTGGTGCTCTCCAACCTGACCTGCCGCATCGACGACCCCAACCACGACGCGCCGCCGTGGATGCGCGTGACCTGGGCCGGCATTATCGGCATCGTCACCGTAGCGCTGCTGATGACCGGCGGCCTGTCGGCACTGCAGGGTGCGGTGGTGATCATGGGGCTGCCGTTCACCTTCGTGCTGCTGCTGATGATGGTCAGCCTGTGGAAGGCGCTGCGCCTCGAAGGGCTGAAGACCGCCAGCATGCAAGAAGCGCTTTCCGGCCACCTGTCCGGCCGCACCATGTCGCGCGAGGGGCACACCAACTGGACCCAGCGGCTGGCGCGTGCAATCAGCTTTCCCACCCTGCGGCAGGTGGAGCACTTTGTCGAACGCACCGTGCGCCCGGCCTTCGATGCAGTGAAAGAGGAACTCACCGAGAAGGGCTATCCGGTGACCATCAGCGGCGAATCCGGCGAGCAGCTGCACCTGTCCCTCGACGTGGATCTGGGCGAGGAAGTGAATTTCACCTACCAGGTTTGGCCGCGCCAGTGCAGCATGCCCGCATTCACCCTGCGCGCGGAAAAACCCCGCTCCACCTATTACCGGCTGGAACCTCACCTGCGCGAAGGCGGCCTGACCTACGACCTGATGGGCTATACCCGCGAACAGGTCATCGGCGATATCGTCGATCACTTCGAGGCCCACCTGCAGTTCCTGCATATGCGCCGCGAACTGTCGTCGCGCACGCCGGGCGAGGAAGGCCAGCCCGGCGCCACCTAGCCCGGTACCTGATACGAGCCAGAGGGACGAAACATGGACGCGAACGGATTCGACCAGACCTACGACTACATCATTGTCGGCGCCGGTTCGGCCGGCGCGGTGCTCGCCAACCGCCTGAGCGAAGACGGCCGCAACCGCGTGTTGCTGCTGGAGTTCGGCGGCCGCGACAATTCCATCTACATCCGCATGCCCACGGCATTTTCCATCCCGCTGAACATGCCGCGCTTCGACTGGGGGTTTCACACCGAACCGGAAGTGGGGCTGCACGGCCGCCGTATCCACCAAGCGCGTGGCAAGGTGATCGGCGGCTCTTCGTCCATCAACGGCATGGTCTATGTGCGCGGCTGCGCCGGGGATTTCGCCGAGTGGGTGGAGCACGGCGCAAGCGGCTGGAGCTACGCCGACGTGCTGCCGTATTTCCGCCGCGCCGAGGGCTGTGTCTACGGCGCCGATGACTACCGCGGCGGCGACGGCCCGCTCTCCACCTGCAATGGCAACAACATGCAAAACCCGCTGTACCGCGCCTTTATCGAGGCGGGCAAGCAGGCGGGTTACGGTTATACCGAAGACTACAACGGCCGCCGCCAGGAAGGCTTCGGGCGCATGGATATGACCGTGCGCAACGGGGTGCGCTGCTCCACCGCCCTGGCCTACCTGAAACCGGCGCGCGACCGCTCCAACCTGGAGCTGAAGATGCACGCCCTCACCACCCGCGTGATCACCGAGGGTAAAAAAGCGGTAGGGGTGGAATATAGTCAGCACGGCAAAACTTTCCGCGCCCGCGCCAACCGCGAAGTCATTCTGTCCGCCAGTTCATTCAACTCGCCCAAACTGCTGATGCTGTCCGGCATCGGCCCGGCCGAGCACCTGCAGGAGCACGGCATCGACGTGGTGCACAACCTGCCCGGCGTGGGCCAGAACCTGCACGACCACCTGGAGTGCTGGGTGCAGCAGGAGTGCACGCAGAAAGTTACCCTGAACGGCTGGCTGGGCCCGCTGGGCAAGGCGTGGATCGGTGTCAACTGGCTGCTGTTCAAACGCGGGCTCGGCGCCAGCAACCAGTTTGAATCGAACGGCTACATCCGCAGCCGCGCCGGCCTGCAGTATCCGGATATCCAGTACCACTTCCTCGCCGGTGCCATCGCCTACGACGGCTCCAGCGCGGTAAAGGGCCACGGTTTCCAGGTGCACCTCGGGGCCAACAAGCCGCTCAGCCGCGGCTGGGTAAAACTGAAATCCGCCGATCCCGCCGCGGCGCCGGAAATGGTGTTCAATTATTTTGCCCGCGAGGAAGACAAGCAGGCGTTTCGCGCCGGCCTGCACTTCACCCGCGAAATTTTTGCCCAGAGTGCCATGGATCCCTACCGCGGCCGCGAGATTTCACCGGGGCCGGACGTGCAGAGCAATGACGAGATTGACAACTGGCTGGCCGAGACCTGCGAGACCGCCTACCACCCGGCGGGCAGCTGCCGCATGGGTACGGACGAGATGGCGGTAGTGGACCCGGAGTGCCGCGTGCACGGCATGGAAAACCTGCGCGTGGTGGATTCGTCGATCATGCCCACGGTGACCAACGGCAACCTCAACGCGCCGACGATCATGATCGGCGAAAAGGCCGCCGACCATATTCTCGGCAAAACCCTGCTGACACCATCGAACGCGGATGTGGGTGTGGCGGAAGACTGGGAGAACCGCCAGCGCGAGGGCAAACCGGAGCGGCCGCTGGAATAAGGGTTTTCTCAACCGCCTATCGGCAATCGCTGCGCCAACCGCTGTTGCGCAAACCGCGCCGGGCAACGGCGCATACACTGCCGATGCCCGGTGAAATCAGGTCCCTGTACACGTCGATTTCAGTAGGGCGAATCCACATCGCCCTCGGCCACATAGACGGTTTTCAGCCGCGTGTAGTGCTCGAAAGCGCGGCGGCTGTTTTCCTTGCCGATGCCCGACTGCTTGAAACCGCCAAACGGCATTTCCACCGGTGTGATGTTGTAGTGGTTGATCCACACAATGCCGGCATCCAGCTTCTCCGCGACCCGGTGGGCGCGCTGGATGTCGCGGGTAAATACACCACCGGCGAGACCGAACTCGGTATTGTTGGCCCGCTGCAGCACTTCGCGCTCGTCACTGAAACTGAGTAGTGACAGGACCGGGCCAAAGATTTCCTCGCGTACGATGGTCATGCTGTCGTTGAGCCCGTCGAACACCGTGGGCTGTATGAAGTTGCCGTTCTCGCACCCCGGCACCTCCGCGCGGTCGCCACCGATCAGCAGCTTGCCACCCTCTTCTACCCCTTTTTTCATATAGCCGAGTACATTCTGCAGATGCTCGGCGCTGATCAGCGGGCCCACATCGGTGTCGGGATCCAGCGGGTCGCCCAGCCTGAGCCTGGCCACCCGCACCAGCAGTTTTTCCACAAACCGGTCTTTGATCTTTTCGTGCAGGAACACCCGGGTACTGTTGGTACAGATCTGCCCCTGGGTGTAGAAATTGCCGAGCATCGCCGCACCCACGGCGTTGTCGAGGTCGGCATCGTCGAACACGATCAGCGGCGACTTGCCGCCGAGCTCCAGCGTGACGCCTTTGAGCGTATCGGCAGCGGCGCGCATCACCGCCTTGCCGGTACCCACCTCGCCGGTCAGCGAGACCTTGGCGATGCGCGGGTGCGCGGTCAGCGCCTGGCCGGTTTCGGCAAAACCCTGCACTACATTGAAAACACCGTCCGGCAGCCCCGCTTCCTTGAACAGTTCCGCCAGCCGCAGTGCGCTGAGCGGGGTCAGCTCGGCCGGTTTGAAAATCATGGCGTTGCCGGCCGCCAGGGCCGGAGCCGATTTCCATGCGGCGATCTGTACCGGGTAATTCCACGCACCGATACCGGCGCAGATGCCGAGCGGTTCCGGGCGGGTATAGAAAAAGCCCCCCGGCACCAGCTGGTATTCCCCCTGCAACGACGACGCCTGGCCGGCAAAAAATTCGAGGCAGTCGGCCGCCGAGCCCACATCCGCCTCCGGCGTCTCGGCAATCGGCTTGCCGCCATCGAGGGATTCCAGCCGCGCGACTTCATCGCAGTGGGCACGCAGCAGCTCTGCGGTACGCTGCAGTATACGGCCGCGCTCGGCGCCGCTCATCGCCGCCCACTCGGCTTGGCCCAGCTCCGCGGCGGCCACGGCTTTATCCACATCCGCGGCACTGGCGCGGGCCACCCGGCAGATAACTGCGCCGGTGGCCGGGTTGAGGGTATCGAAAAAGGTGCCGTCCTCGGCAGCCACATACTGGCCACCGATCCACAGCAGGCGATCGTCGAGCAGGGACATGCGTTACCTCCGCAATTTCGCCGGCGCAGGGAAAGCGGCGTCAGTCACGCCGCCGCGCGTGGCCGTCCAACACGGCTGCCCGGCGCTAGTGCCGGGTCATGCCGGTGCTGCGGCTGGTCTCGAACAGGAACCAGGTGCGCTTTTCCGCCTGGTCGATAAAATCCTCCAGCAGGCTGGCCGTGCCCACATCTTCGTGTTCGTCGCAGAGGTCGTGTACCTCGCGCATGCGCGCAATCATCGCCTGATTGTCCTCGCGCAACTCCGCCAGCATGTCCTGCGGGTCGACGTATTCGGCGTCGTTATCGCTGGAGCGCTGCAGCCTGCTGATATGGCCGATGGAACGCAGGGTGGAACCGCCCAGCTTGCGCACGCGCTCCGCAAGGCTGTCGGTCATGCCGAGAATTTCCTCGGCCTGTTCATCAAACAGCAGGTGGTAATCGCGAAAGTGCGGGCCACTTACATGCCAGTGGAAATTCTTCGTTTTCATATACAGCCCGAAGGTATCCGCCAGCAGCGCATTCACCGCACCGGTAATGTCTTCGCGTGCAATTTCACCCAGATCGGTCGGGGTATTCAGCCGCGCGTGCTCTTTGCTGCGCAGCGTCTCTTTTGCCGTCTTGGCCATGGCAAACCTCACAGAAAAGCGGCCGGGGAAACAGGCCGGCGGGCTGAATTGCACGCCACCCTGGCTCAAGACTAGACAGCGCCAGCCTGACGCGCAATTCACGCAGCAGCAGACGACACCGCAATGAATCACCCGCCTTATCTGTCACGAAATGCGAACCTGTGCACAAGAACGCAGCACGATCAGACCAGCCCGGGCAAGAGGCTTTACAAAAACAAACCCACTGACTAACCTCTTTTTCGTTTTTGGTATTGCCAATTATTATTCCGGCTGACCAAAAGCCCCGCCCCAGCTGCACCGGACAGCGGGTTCGGGCCCGATCTCGCCGCACCCGCGGCGACCGGGCCCCGCAGTTCAGCGATGATGATTGGTCGGGCTGAGCATCGGCCCGCGCAGTGACTGATTATCGAACCTAAAAAAATAAATTCGGAAAGTCACATGAAAACCAAAGCGAGAATACCAGCGGCGCTCGGCGCGCTGCTGGGCGGTCTGTTGCTGCCGGCCTGGGCGTCGGCGCAGACAACCGGCTACGCCACTCAAAACGGCGGTACCACCGGCGGCGCCGGCGGTCAGGTGGTCTACGCCACCACCGGTACCGAAATTCACCAGGCGCTGTGCAATCGCGCCGCCAGCGACACCCCCATCATTATTCAGGTGGAGGGCACCATCAATCACGGCAATACCAGCAAGGTGTCCGGCGACAGCTGCAATACCGCCGACGACAAGATCGAGCTGAAAGAAATCAGCAACGTGACGCTGGTCGGCGTCGGCAGCGGTGCCCTGTTCGATGAGCTGGGGATTCATATCCGCAGTGCGTCCAACATCATTCTGCAGAACCTGCACGTGCGCAACGTGAAGAAATCCGGCTCGCCCACCTCCAACGGCGGCGACGCCGTCGGCATGGAGAGCGATGTGTCCAATGTGTGGGCGGACCACCTCACACTGGAGGCTTCCGGTGGCGAGAGCGACGGTTACGATGCGCTGTTCGATTTGAAGGCGAACACCAAATACGTGACCCTGTCCTACAGCATCCTGCGCAATTCCGGTCGCGGCGGCCTGATCGGTTCCAGCGACAGCGATGCCGACAACGGGCCGGTGACCTTCCACCACAACCTGTACGACAACATCGACTCGCGCACACCGCTGCTACGCCACGGCACCGCGCACGCGTACAACAACTACTACCGCAGCCTGAACAAGTCCGGCATGAATCCGCGCATCGGCGGCCAGATCAAGGCGGACAATAATTACTTCGAAGATTCCAAGGATCCGATCGGCACCTTCTATACCAACGATATGGGTTACTGGGATGTGAGCGGCAATATCTACTCCAATGTCACCTGGACGGCGGACGGCGATAAAAACCATCCCGCCGGCCCCAACCCGGTGTCCACCACTTCGATCAGCATTCCCTATGCCTACGCGCTGGATGATGCCGGCTGCGTACCGCAGATTGTGCTGGCCACCGCCGGCGCGGATACCGGTATGCTGCAGTCCGACGGCAACTGCCAGTCCGGCTCCAGCAGCTCTTCGTCCAGCTCCTCTTCCAGTTCATCGAGCAGTTCATCGAGCAGTTCGTCGAGCAGCTCCAGCAGCTCTTCTTCCAGCTCATCGAGCAGCTCCGGCTCTTCCAGTGGCGGCGGTGACCTGGGCAGCAACCTGGCGCTCGCCGGCGATGCCGACGGCAGCAGCAAGGGCAACAGCACCAGCTACGGCAATGTCATCGACGGCGACCTGACCAGCTACTGGCAGCCGGGTTCTTCGAGCGGCGAACGCATCTCGGTGAAGAATTTCAACAGCAGTTTCAATACCGTGATCGTGCGCGAAATCGGCAGCGCCACGCAGGCCTGGCGGCTGGTGAACCACGACACCGGTGCGGAACTCGCGTCCGGCACCGGTATCGGCGCGGCGCTGCAGGTCTACCTGGGCGACCAGACGATGGACAAGCTCGACCTGATGATCGACAGTGCCAGCAGTGCGCCGCAGATCGCCGAGTTCGAGCTGTACAACGCCAGTGGCAGTTCCTCCAGCAGCTCTTCCAGCTCGTCGAGCAGTTCCTCTTCCAGCAGTTCGTCTTCCGGCGGCAGCACCAGCTCGACGCTGACCCTGCAGGAAAGCGTCGCGGGTTTCTGTGCCGTGGACGGCGTCATCGAAAGTGAGCACGCCGGTTACACCGGTAGCGGCTACGCCAATACCGATAATGCCTCCGGTACCGCGGTGGAGTGGTCGGTGGACGTGCCCGCGGCCGGGCTCTATACGCTGCAGTGGCGCTATGCCAGCAGCGGCAGCGATCGCGCAGCCAGTGTGATCATCAACGGCAGCAGCGCCGCGTCGGTCACCATGACGGATACCGGTGCCTGGACCAGCTATGCCGACAGCAGCCAGGTGGTGGTGTCGCTCGCCGCCGGTTACAACAGCATCCGGCTCGAAGCGACTGGCAGCAACGGCCTGGCGAATATCGACCGGCTGCAGGTGACCGGCAACGCGCCGCAGGCCGGCGACTGCAATGGCGGCAGTGCCAGTACCTCGTCCAGCAGCAGCTCTTCGAGTTCATCCTCCAGCAGCTCATCGTCGAGCAGCTCCTCGTCCAGTAGCAGCTCGTCGAGCAGCTCGTCCGGCGGCAGCAGCTCGTCCAGCTCCAGCAGTTCCTCCTCCGGCGGCAGTATCGATCTGGGCGATATCAGTAACGACTGCTACATCCTCGCCACCGACCCGAACGTGAACTGGCGCGATTCCGCTACGCTGACCAGCGACCAGCAGATCGTCGAATGCCTGTCGCAAACCCTCGGCCGCGCCGTCGGTTACGGTGAAAACGCCCTCGGCGGTTACGACCCCAACGGCAACAGCCACCTGACCGTGATCACCAAGAACGACCCGCAGGGCCGCTCGGTGGAAGCGCAGATTCTCGATGCCATTACCGGCGACGACTACAACTGGATCGTGTTCGACAAGTTCGACTTCGCCAGCGAAACCGAAATCGCCATGTACCGCAATTTCTGCGGCGATGCTTCGGTACAGGCGGCGATCGGCGGCACCGAAGCGCAGTGTATCGACTACCACCAGTGGTGTGACGATAACGGCTATGCCCAGGGCGACGACTGCCACAACGCCTTCTTCAATGATCGCCTCAACGACAAGAATCTGCCGATCCGCAACGCGGTGGTCGGTTCGCACAAAACCCTCGACGGGCGCCTGACCCACGGCTACTTCCTGTTCAACGGTTTCGCCATCGGCAAGGACAGCTCCGGCGCACCGGTGCAGACCGCCGAGAGTGTGATCATGACCGGGCTGGATTTCCGTGGCGCCGGCCACGTGGAGGACCACCAGCTGGATCCGGATATGATCCGCTCCACCGGCGCCTCGCACGATATCTGGATTCACAGGAACACGTTCGACTACACCGGCGATTCGGCGTTCGACGTGAAAGTGGGTGCCTACGACATCACCATGTCATTCAACCGCGTAGTGGACGTGCTGCGTGCGGCGCTGCACGGCTCCAGTGACAGCCGTACGATCAACGCGCAGATCCGCACCACCATGCACCACAACGCGTTTATCACCCGCGACGCGCGCTACATGACGCTCGGCAACACCGGTCGCCGTGTACCGCTGATCCGCCGCGGCACCTCGCACATGTTCAACAACCTGTTTATGAATTACCGCAAGGATGTGCTGAGCGTGCGCGTGGGGGCCAGCGTGCTGTGGCAGGACAACGCCTTCATGATCAACCGCGATCATCAGGAGAAGGACGATCCAGATGCGGCGCTGGACGAGCGCCAGGCGCAAATGGCGCGCGACGTGGCCGACGGCAACTTCCGCGACGACGGTTCCTGGCTGTGGTTCTCCGATGCCGAGTGCAATCTGGACCCGGCCTACGCGCGCGAGATCAACGATGCCTCCGGCAGCGTCGGCGACCTGTCCCAGGATTACTCGCAGACCTCCCGCGACATCATCCTCGCCAACTGGCTGCCGGCCGGCCAGGACCTGGCCGACTACATCAGTGCCACCGCCGGCAAGGGCCGCGAGCTGCCGTTCAACTCGCCGCTGGCCCACGACATCAGCTACGTGCTCGGTCTCGGCAAGGTGCCCTGCCAGCAGTAACCCGCACACGGAATTTTCTCTCGACACTTGAGGCGCCCTCCGGGGCGTCTTTTTTATGGCATACGGATCTGGTCATCGGACTGCCCGGATTAGACTTGTCATACAAATATAGCTATTCTGGCCTGGCAAATTGGCCGGACCAATAAAAACAAACCGGTCTGCAGTATTGCTCTGAAAAAAGAATAAAAGATGAGAGGAGCAAAACATGAACATGCATTCCCTGCTCGCCGCGCTGTGCCTGTGCGGCGGGCTTGCCGCCTGTAGCGACAACGGCGATCCCAGCCCGCTGCCGGACCCCGGCCCCGCCGAGCTGTTGCAGCCCAATAGCGGCAGCGGTTCCGACAGCGGTAGCGGCGGCGACTCCGGCAGCGGCACGGATGCCGGTGCAGATAGCGGATCGGCAGCCGACAGCAGCGACACCGCTGCGGATCCGGGCCCGTTCACCTGCCCGCCCAGCGGCCTGTATTTCTGCGATGACTTCGAAGACGGCGAATTCACCAGCACCTGGGACACCCTGATCGATGGCTACGGCCTCAGTGACCCCGGCAGCTTCGACATTCTCGACGCGGGCGAAGCCGGCAAGTCACTGCGCTTTACCGCCGGTACCCGCGGCGACAACCTGAACGAGGGCGAGCTGATTCTGGTCAAGCCCGAGGCCTTCGCCGGCGTACCGGCGGACTACTTCGTCGAGTACCGCATCCGCCCGCGGGACAACAGCAACACCGGCAACAAATACCTGTACGGCATCGGCCGCTATCAGGGACCACTGCAGTGGTACTTCGGTGGCCTGAATATGCAGAGCAGCAGTGAGTCCACCCAGGTGGAAGCGGGCCTGGCCACCAGCGGCGGCGTCGACCGCCAGGTGCAGGCGAAGAAACCGCTGCTGCTGGGCACCAAAGACGGCACCGACGGCAACTGGTACACAGTGCGCTACGACATGGTCGGCGCCAGCGTCACCGTTTACCTGGACGGCGAAGAGCTGGGTTCCTTTACCGACAGCGACGCCCTCTACGCGGACGCCGGTCGTATCGGATTCTTCACTTACAACCGCTCCTTCGAAGTGAACTATGTGAAAGTCGGCGACCCCAGTGTCAAACCGGTGCAGCTGACGCTCGACTACGCCGAGTCCAGCTGGAGTACCACCGCTGGCGACCCGCCGCTCGCGGTCAATGTCACCGCGGTGCAGAGCGACGGCGTCACCGCGGACAGTTTTTCCGCCGCCGCCAGCGATGAAAATATTGTCTCCGTCGCCGTCAGCGACAACCGCGTGACCCTGACCCCGCTGGCCGAGGGCGATACCACCGTCACCTTCACCAGTGGCTCGGCGCCCAGCCTGCAGAAAACCATCGACGTCAGCGTGGCCCGGGCTTTCGAAATGCCCGGCGCCAGCTATGGCGACCTGTCCGCGCGCGTCACTCCGCTGCCGGGAACCGGCAGCGAGTACGAGGACACCCGCCTCAGTATCACCTTCGACAGTGCACCGACACTGGCGGACCAGGGCTCGGTGCGTATCTTCCGCGCCGCCGACGACACCGAGGTGGATGCCATCCGCGCCGGCGGCGAGACCGACACCCTCGGCTACGCCGGCCAGGCCCAGACCCGCACCCTCAACGTCAATCCGTTCGAGATCTCCGGCGACACCCTGATCATCTCCCCGCATACCGGCGCCCTCGACTACGGCACCGAATACTATGTGGCGATCAGCAACGGCCTGGTGCAGAGCGTACAGCTTAACGGCGGCGACTTTGTCGGCCTGGGTAAAAACGCCGGCTGGACCTTCACCACCCGTACCGGCGGCCCCAGCGGCGCCGATGTGACCGTGGACGACGACGGTGCAGCCGACTTCCGCACCGTGCAGGGCGCACTCAACTATGTGATGGAAAATGTCGGCGCCGATGACGCCGCCAGTATCCGTATTGCCGCCGGCGACTATCGCGAACCGCTGTACCTCGGCGGCAAGAACAACCTGACCATCAGCGGCGCCGGCCGCGACCTGACGCGAATCTATTACGAAAATTACGACGGCCTCAACAGCGGCAGCGACCAGCGCACCCTATTTCTGGTGAAAGGCGGCGACCTGCTGACACTGGAAAACCTGAGTATCGAGAATACGCACCGGCGCAGCGGCAGCGGCGACCAGGCGGAAACCCTCTACTTCAACAGCGAGGGCCGCCTGATCGTGAAGAGCGCAGCCTTTTACTCCGAGCAGGACACGCTGCTGATGAAGGGCTACAACTGGTTTTACGATGCGCTCATCGCCGGCAACGTGGATTTTATCTGGGGTTACAGCACCGCCACCGTGTTCGAGAACTCCGAGATCCGCTCCCTCGGCGATTCCAAGAGCAGCGCAGCCACCAGTACCGGCGGCTACGTACTGCAGGCGCGCACCCCCAGCGCCGATGCCCCCGGTTTCGTGTTCCTGAACTCGAAACTGACCCAGGGTGCCGGCCCCAGCGGGGTCACGATCGAACCCGGCACCACCTACCTGGCGCGCAGCGGCGGCAGCAACAGCTATTACGACAATGTCGCCTACATCAATACCGCCATGGACACCCACGTAGCGGATATCGGCTGGGCCTACGCCGGCATCAACAGCCAGCCGGCCCCCAATCCCGAGACCGCCAGTGCCACCGGCGGCTGGCGCGAGTACGGCAGCACCGACCTGTCCGGCAGTCCGCTGGACCTGTCCAGCCGCTGTGACGGCAACGGCAGCTGCTACCAGCTCAGCGCTGCGGAAGTCGCGGCCAACTTCTGCTCGCGTGCACAGATCTTTGCCGGCTGGAACGGTGGTGAAGGCTGGGATCCGTATCCGCAAGACACCAGTGATGACGGCTGTGCCGCGCCGGCGGGTTCCAGCGAAACCTGGAACGGCAGCGGCGTGATGCTGGGCGAACCCGGCAGTATCACCCCGGCCAGCGGCAGCATCAGCGCGCAGACCGACAGCAGTGTCACCTTCAGTGCCAGCGACGGCAAGTTCGAGACCGGCATGTCCTTCTACCTGGTATCCCAGCAGGTCACCGGCGACTTCACCCTCAGCGCCAAACTGAAATCCGCCGGCACGCCCTATGCCGCCAACCAGTTCCCGGTGGGCCTGATGCTGTGCGAGTGCGATGTGGCCAGCGCCGGCAACTCGCCGCTGGCGCATGTGGGTATGGTCATGAGCGGCAGCGACTGGGTCACCCAGTACGGCCAGGTGCTCGCGGACGGTGGCAGCTGGGGCAAGGACGGCGACGGCACGGTGCTGACGCCCGGCGACAACCTCTACTTCAAGCTGCAGCGGGTCGGCCAGGCCTACTACGCCTTCTACTCCACCGATGGCGGCGCCAACTACACCCAGATCGGCGCCAACACCTTCAGTGGTTTGCCCGACACGCTCAAAGTCGGCCTGTTCGCCGCGCCCTACTACGACAACCAGAGCTTCTCTTTCGAGGATATCCAGCTGCTCCAGTAATGCCGGCAGCGCCCCCGCGGCAGTAGCGCCGCGCGGGGCAATCCAAGATCCACTGCGGAGCCATGCGATGAACGCAACACAGAAACTGACGCAAAAAACCTGGCTGCTCGGGCTGGTGTTCCTGCTCGCCCTCGCCGCCAGTGACAACTGGCAGTCCCCGCGTACCCCAGCGGCGGCAGGCAGTCACCCGTTCGCGGCACCGGTCAGCACCGCGGCGACCCGCGGGGTGCGCTCGTGACACCGCGCCACTGGCTGCTGGCGCTGCCGCTGCTGTGCGCCGCGCTGGCACAGGCGGGCGACTACACGCTCGACAGCACCTACAAAAAACTGCGGCCGGATTACCCCGACATAGTGCCGGTGCGCCTGCAGCTGCACAGCCCCGTGCGCCAGTGGCCGGGCCGCATTTACCGCCGGGTTAACGGCGAGGCACTGAAGCTGGATGTGTTCGCGCCGCCAGCGGGCGGCGCGGCGCGCACCGGGCTGCTGCTGGTGCACGGCGGCGGCTGGCGTTCCGGCGACCGCCGGCTGCTGGCGCCACTGGCACAGGCGCTGGCGGCGCGCGGCTACGTGGTGGCCACGGCCGACTACCGGATGGCGCCGCCGGCGACTTTCCCCGCGCCGGTGCACGACCTGCTGGCGGCACTGGCGTGGCTGCGCGCCAACGCCGGCACTTTCAACGTGGATCCGGCGCGACTCGCGATCGGCGGCAGCTCCGCCGGCGGCCAGCTGGCCGCACTCGCGGGCCTGTGGGCCGGCGACCGCCAACGGGATGCGCACGGTACGCCGGTGGCGGCGATCATCAATATCGACGGCCTGTGGGATTTCACCACGCCGCTGGCACTGCGCTACGAGAACGACCCGGCGCGCACAGTGACCTCTGCCGGCGCCTTCCTCGGTGGCCGCTTCGAGGCGCGACCGCAGATCTGGCGCGCCGCCTCGCCACTGACCTACCTCGACGCCACGGCGCCGCCAATCCTGTGCCTGACCAGTGGCCGGCCGCGTTTCTCCGCCGGTATCGACGCCGCCGGCACCCGGGCCGACGCCCTCGGCGTGCCCTTCACGCGCCAGCGCTATCCCGGCACGCCACACAGTTTCTGGCTGTTCGAGCCCTGGTTCAGCCGAGTCACGCGCCAGCTGGCGCAATTCCTGGCACGCCTGCCACAACCGCCCGGCAAGCGCACCGACCACTGAAAAACGCGCCAGGCCGCACAAGTGGCGACCATTCAGGCTTGACCAAAGCGACAAAACCCTTGTCATGGTCAAACCAATTTATTTACACTGCCTATCCAATACGGTTTTACAAACCGAGCCTCTGGGTACTCGAAGCTCGAAAAAAATAAAAAGCGATAACGAGAGAGAGGAGCGCACCATGAAACCATGGCAAAGTGCAGCGGTATCCCTATTCCTGTTGGGCGGCCTGAGCGGCTGCAGCGGCGGCGGAGGCGGAGGCGCCGATGCCAATAACGAAGGCGATGTCATCGCCATGGACCCGCCGGCGCAGGAAGAGCCGCCAGCGGAAGAACCCAGTGGTATCGCCAATACTCCGCTGCCGTTTCACGAAGATTTCGGCGACAACCTGTTTACCGCCTTCGACCAGGCCGACACCATCTATTTCTTCAGCGCCCAGTACAAGGAGCTGATGACCGCGCAGCAAAACGCCGATTACGCGGATCCCTACCCGGCCCTCTGGTATCCCTCCTGCTGTTTCTTCGACGACGACAACAATCCGGACCCGGCCAATATCACCGTGGACAACGAAGGGCGCATCGGCATCGTCAGCGACGACGGCAATCCGTCACTGCTGCTCAGCAATGCCCGCGTCACTGTCGGCCAGACCCGTTCCGACCTGGCCAACCCCACCGCCAAGAGCGCCGACAACACCGATCCCAAGCGCGATTCCACCGCCGGCGATGCCACCCTGGATACCGGCAGCTGGGGCGAATTCGATCTGAGCCAGCCCTACCGTATCTCCTTCTGCGTGAAGGCGGTGCGCGGGAGCGGCGGCACCCTCGAGGTCTATGTCGACAGCAACCAGAGCAGCACCGCCACCGGTACCTCCATTCACAGCAATCCGCGCATTCTCGCCGCCAGTACCGACAAGCTGGTGCCGGGCGAGCGGGTGGAGATCAACGTGCCCGATGACACCGGCGGCGACCAGATTGGCAGCGCCACCTCGTTCCTGCAGTTCCGCGTGCCCAGCGCCGGCGGCGTACAGGTGATTCTCGACGACCTGCTGATCGAGCCGGCCGGCGACAACGGTCAGGCCGACCTGCCGGCGTGTAACACCTTTACCGACGCCGCGCCGCCGGATGCCCCGGCAGCCGCGCCGAGTCTCACCGCACGCGACGCTGCCATCGCCGTCAGCTGGGATGGCCTGGCCAAGGCCAACAGCTACGACCTGGCCTACAGCACCAGTGACAGCAGCGACGGCGCCACCGTGATCGATGGCCTGGACAGCACCAGTACGCTGATCGACGGCCTGGAAAACGGCACTACCTATTACGTGTTCCTACGCGGCGTCAATGCCGCCGGCCCCGGCGACTGGAGCCCGTCCGCATCCGCCGCGCCGGAAGCACCGGCCGGCTGCTCGCCCACCGCCAACGTCAACACCAGCATTCCGTGGGATGTGTGGGACGGCTGCCTGGCACCGAACGCAGCCGGCGCCGTGGTGGTCAACGGCAGTGAACCCACCGCCTTCAGCCTGTCTGACGGCGACGAGGTTTACTACACCGCTAACGACGACGGCACCACCACCCTCGACACCAGCGCCGACGCAGGCGCCAAACCCAATGCGGATCTCGGCGGCGTGATGACCGACTCCAGCGCCGGCTACCCGCGCTACTTCACCTGGATCGGCCGCATCAATACCCCCAGCAGCGACTTCCGCGGCTTCGAGGTTGAGCTGTCATTCGGTGAAGACGACGGCCGCCGGGTGAAGACCATTCTGCGCCCGGACTCCGGTAAAGTGCAGCTGGAGAAATTCACCGACGGCTCCAGCACTGCTGAAGCAGCTGTGGATATGCTCGACGGTTACCACATCTACCAGGTTGCCTTCACGCTCAACGGCGCCGCCGATATCACCGCGCGTATCTACCGCGACGGCGAGAATATCTCCGGCCTGTTCAGCAGCGACACCAGCGTCAGCGAGATCAGCGGTACCGGCCGCGACGGTGGCAGCAGCTCGCCGCGCCTGCGTATCGGCGAGGGCAGCAGCAGCGCCTTCAAGGCAGACGTGGACTGGCTGATCTGGACCGACGACGCCAGCACCGCAGCGCTCGCGCCCGCCGATCTTGTCGGCCAGCTGCCCGACGGTCTCGGTGAGCTCGGCAGCTATGCCGGCGCAGACCAGCAGTCACCGGCGAGTACCGCCGTGCTCGAAGAGAACTTCGACGCGGCCACCGATGGCGACGGCTCTGCCAGCAACTTCTTTACTGCCGACTACAAGGCCCTGTCCAGCGATGCCGCGGCGCCTTTCTACAACGTCACCAGCGGCAGCTCGCGCATCGCCTTCAGCGGCGGTCAGCTCAGCTACAACAACGCGCGCTTCTCGCTCGGTGACACCGCCCCCGGCACCGATACCGCCGATACCGACACCTACACCCGCGGCGATCTCGACCTGAGCCAGCCGTACCGTATCAGCTTCGACGTGGTCAGTAACGACAACGCCGACGATGGTTCCGGCAAGTGCCAGGTGTACGTGGATAACAACACCTCCAGTTCGAGCAAATCGATCCACGGCGGCGACTCGAAAATCTTCGAGAAAACCGTGCTCACCCTGGCGGACGGCGACCGGCCCACCGGCACGGTCACTATCGACAGCGACCCAAATAACCATGTGGGCAGCGCGACCTCGTTTATCCAGTTCCGCTGCGACAGCGGTGTGGAAACACCAATCACCATCGACAACCTGGTAATTGAATACCAGTAAAGGGACCAGCGCGGCCGCCGAGCGGCCGCGCACAAGAAAAAAAAGATGGGAGCAATGTGATGAAAAATTTCAGCAAACAGATACTGCCGCTGGCCATCGCCCTGGTCAGCAGTGCCGCGCTGGCCCAGCAGGCGGACCAGCAAGCAGACAAGAAGGCACAGAGTAAAAACAATGACGCCTCGCTCGAGGAAGTCTACGTAGAGGGCGTGCGCGGCGCCGATATCAATGCCCGCGCGGCCGAACGCAACAAGGATAACTTCAGTTCCATCGTCACCCAGGATGACGCCGGTAACTTCTCCGACCAGAACGCCGCCGAACTGCTGCAGCGCATGCCCGGCATCACCCTGCAGAAGAGCGAGGGCGAGGGAAAGTTCGTGTCGCTGCGCGGTCTCGGCCCGGGCATGGTCAGCGTCCATATGGATGGCGGCACCATGGCCAATGCCGGCGGCGGCACCGATGAAACCCTCGAAGACCGCGCCTTCTCACTGGACAGCCTGCCGTCCGATGTCTTGCAGTCGATCGTGGTCAACAAGTCGCTGACACCGGACATGGACCTGGATGCCATCGGCGGCAGCATCAATGTGAAAACCCTGTCGGCACTGGATCGCGGCAAGAATACCTTCAAGATCCGCGCGCAGAACTACTATCAGGACCAGGCCGGGGAAAACTCGCCCAAGCTGACCCTGCAGGGCACCAACCTGTTGCTGGGCGACACCCTCGGCATCGCCTACACCGCCTCATGGGAAAAACGCACCACCCAGGGTTACGAGACCCGGCACCACTCCTCCACGCTGCCGACTTACGTGACGGTCGGCGATACCACCATGCTGGTGCCTTGGGAATTCGAGACACGCCAGGAAAACGCCGAGCGCGAGCGCAAGGCGGCGCTACTCAACATCGAATACCAGCCCAGCGACAACAGCCGCTACCACCTGAAGATCGACCACAACAGCTATTCGGACGAGGACATCGCGCTGCGCGAATACTACCGCTACAACTTCAGCGACTCCGACAATGTGGCGTACCTGGACCCGGCGCACAATGTGTTCGGCGGCGGCAGTGTCGACCTGCAGCACCAGTTCTTTATCCAGGAATCGGAAGTCGCCACCAACACCATCGCGCTCGGCGGCGAGAACCGCTTCGGCGACGGCTGGGAGGCGGATTACGAACTGGTGTCCTCGCGCAGCGAAAACAAGAAGCCGGACGGTCGCCGGGTGCAGTTCCGCGTGCGTGAACTCGGCGCCATCGGCCGCTTCGGCGATGGCTACATCAACGGCCAGATCGTCGATCGCGACTGGCTCGAGCAGGTGAGCGGCAAGAGCGTTTCCGGTACCGGCGGCCAGGACGGCGCCGGCTACCAGTTTGGCGAAGTGTCGCAGGCGAACATGCGCTACGACAACCTGTTCCTCGAAGATACCCTGCGCCAAGACGCGGTGGATCAGTTCTCGTTCAATCTGCGCAAGGACTGGGACAACGGCGGCCTGATCAATTACATCAAGGCCGGCGTCAAGGCGCAGCAGCGCGATCGCAGCAACGACAAGAACCGCGCGAGTATCGTCCCCGACGACAAGGCCGATGCCGGCTGTAACGACGACGCCGTGTGTGAGGATCTGGCCAGCTCCACGCTGGGGGATTTCGCCACCTATATTCCCGAAAACCCCAACTTCGACCACGCTTTCATCACCCGCAGCGAGGCGGAGCGGCTGCTCGCCGCCACCCGTACGATCGGCGATGAATACGACCAGGCCGAGCGCGAGGTGGATTCCACCAAACTCGACTACGACCTGAGCGAAGACACGTCCGCCGCCTACCTGATGGCGGAACTGCAGGTGCGCGACGACGCCACGCTGATTGCCGGGGCCCGCTATGAACGCACCCGCTTCGAGTCCACCGGCTATATGGCCATGCGCAACGACCGCAACGAGGATGGCGACGGCCTGCAGTCTCTCGATATTGCCCTGCCACTGGACAATGTCGAAAACAGCTACGCCACTTTCCTGCCGGCGTTGCACTACCGCCAGGAACTCAGCGACAGGCTGCTGGCGCGCGCCGCCCTGTGGACCAGCTTCAGCCGTCCGGACTTCGGCAAGAGCCGCGCCTTCTTCGAGGTAAAAGATCGGGTGATCTTCTGCAACGACGATCCCAACTCTGAATTCAACGGCGAGTGTAACGAGGACCCGGCGGATATCGGCTCCGAGCGCGGCGACCTGGCGTATCAGGCCAAGTACTTCAGCATGGCGCCGGACAACTCGGTGCGTATCGGCAATCCCAACCTCGACCCGATGCGTGCCACCAACCTGGACCTGTCACTGAGTTTCTACGGCGAGGACACTTTCCTCGAGGCGGCGCTGTTCTACAAAGACATCAAGGACTTCATCGTCAACGCCACCGGTGTCGATATGAACATCGCGCAGCTGCCGTTCCGCCTGCCGGTGGACCAGGTGACCCTGTTCAATATCCCCGGCGATCTCACCATCACCAACGCCAACACCTACCTGAACGGTGACCGCGCCATGGTGTACGGCACCGAGCTGAGCTACAGCCAGTACTTCGATGGCCGCTGGGAAGATCACCCGATCGGCCGCTGGCTGGACAATATCTTTATCCAGTCCAACCTGACGCTGCAGCACAGCGACGGCCAGGTGGGGGATACCGTGCGCGCGGGCAGCATCCGCCTGCCGGAACAGGCCGACATCGCCGCCAACCTGACGCTCGGCTGGGAAAACGACGATTTCTCCCTGCGCTTTATCGCCAATTACACCGGCGACATCCTCAAGCGTATCGGCAGCTGTACTTACACAGACATGGCCGTCGATGCCCAGTCGGGACTCCCCACCGAGTGCAAGGACTGGGCTGATATGTATAAGGACGACTCGCTCACTTACGACGTCAAGGCCACCTACCGCGTCATGGATGGCATGCGTGCCTACCTGGATGTGGTCAACATCACCGACAGCGTCGAGCAGTACTACTTCAAAGGCAACCAGTATTCCGGTGGCCGCATGCTGTTTGACGTGGAGCAGTATGGCCGCGGGCTGCAGCTGGGCCTGACGATGGACTTCTGATCTCCGGCAAGATTGATCTCTCCCATGCGCATCATCATGCCCTTGCTTGGTGCCCCGCTCTGCGGGGCCTTTTTTACCGTATTTATTGCCGCAATATTCCGCTGCCGGCGGTTTTGAACCACCGCTGTACCCGAGGATTTTCCGTATGCAACGTCAATTCCACATCCTGTTAGTCGCTGCCACCGCGACACTGGCGCTCGCCGGTTGCGGCGGTGGTTCCGGCGGCGGGGATACCATGCCGCCGGCCAACGGCGACACCGCCAGCTCTTCGTCCTCCAGCTCGTCGAGTTCTTCCAGCTCTTCGAGTTCATCATCCAGCAGCAGCTCCAGTTCGTCCGGGGGCCCGGTCGCCATCAGCGATGCCTGCCGCACGCTGGCCACCGATCCCAACGTCAATTGGCGCGACTCCGCCGCGCTGGATACGGACCAGAAAATCGTCGAGTGCCTGTCGAACTCCCTCGGCCGCGCCGTCGGCTACGGCGAAAATGCCGTCGGCGGTTACAACCCCGTCGGCAACAGCCAGCTCACCGTGATCGTCAAGCAGGAAAACGACAGCCAGGGACGCTCGGTGGAAAAACAACTGCTCGATGCCATCGGCGGCGACGGGTACAACTGGATCGTGTTCGATAAATTCGACTTTGCCGACGAAACCGAAGTGGCCATGTACCGCAATTACTGTGGTGAAAGCTCTGTCCAGGGCGCCATCGGCGGCACCGAGGCGCAGTGTATCGATTACCAGCAGTGGTGCGCCGACAACGGTATCGCGGCCGGCGAGGACTGCCGCCAGGAGTTCTTCAACAACCGCCTCAACGACGGCAGCCTGCCGATTCGCAATGCCGTGGTCGGCTCCCACACGACTATCGACGGCCGCCAGAGCAAGGCCTATTTTCGCTTCAACGGTTTCTCTGTCGGCACTGACAGCCAGGCCGCCACAGGCGTGGTGCTGACCGACCTCGACTTCCGCGGCGTCGGCCACGTGGAGGATCACGCACTGGATCCGGATATGATCCGCTCCACCGGTGCCTCGCACGATATCTGGATTCACCACAACACCTTCGACTTTACCGGCGATTCCGCTTTCGATGTCAAACGCGGCGCCTATGACATCACCATATCGTTCAACCGCCTGGTGGATGTGCTGCGCAGTGCGCTGCACGGCTCCAATGATGACCGCGAGATCAACAGCCAGATCCGCACCACCATGCACCACAACGCCTTCATTACCCGTGACACCGAGTACAGTGCGTTCGCCAGTACCGCGCGCCGCGTACCGCTGATCCGCCGCGGCCGCTCGCACATGTTCGACAACCTGTTCATGAACTACCGCAAGGACGTGTTCAGCACCCGCGTCGGTGCCCAGCTGCTGTGGCAAAATAACATGCTGCTGGTCAACAAGAGCCACGGTGTCTCGCTGGATACGCTGCAGGCGGAACTGGCGCGGGACAACTACAGCGCCGATGATGCCGACAACCAGAGCAACTTCCGCGCGGACGGCACCTACGTATGGCTGTCCGACGACGCCTGCAATATCGACGACAGTGACTCGCGCCAGATCACCAATGCCTGGGGCACGGTCGACGATCCCTCCATCGATTACTCGCAGGCTTCCCGCGACACCATCGATGCGCACCTACTGCCGGCAGGGCAGAAACTGGCGGACTATATCAGTGCAACCGCCGGCAAGGGGGGCGAGCTGCCGTTCAACTCACCGCTGGCGCATGACGAAAACTATGTGCTCGACCTGGGCAAGGTGTCCTGCCAGTAGATCGAATCCGTTCCGGCGCAGGCCGCAACCCGGCCTGGAAAATTCGCGGGGTGCCAGCCCCGCAATACAAGACCAACGAGGTAAGCAAGATGAAAAAACTGCTCTGTGCGCTATCCCTGGCGGCGGTTCTGCCCGCCCTGGCCCAGGCCGAGACCGTGTATATGGCCGGCGACTCCACCATGGCGATCAAGGACGTCAAGGACTATCCGGAAACCGGCTGGGGGGTGCCCTTCCAGGTTTTTTTCGATGATTCTGTCACGGTGGATAACCGCGCGAAAAATGGCCGCAGCACCCGCACCTTTATCGAGGAGGGACGCTGGCAGAGCATCGTCGATGCGCTGCAGCCGGGCGACTATGTAATCATCCAGTTCGGCCATAACGACGAAGTGAAAAAAAAGGTCGACCGCTATACAACACCGGAGCAGTACCAGGCCAACCTGGTGCGCTTCGTGCGTGAGACCCGCGCCCACGGCGCGCACCCGCTGCTGATGACACCGGTTACGCGGCGCTACTTCGATAACGATGGCAAGATCGAGCACACTCACCCGTACACGCCGCTGGTGCGCGAAGTGGCCAAGCAGGAGAAGGTGACGCTGATCGATATGGACGAAGTCACCCGCGCCTATTTCCAGCAGCTGGGCGACCGGGAGTCGGCACTGCGGTTTAACCATATCCCGCCCGGTGAACATCCCAATTACCCGGTGGGCGTGCGCGACGACACCCATTTCAATCACCTCGGCGCGCGGGAAGTGGCGCAGCTGGCTTTGCGCGAACTTAAGAAGATCCATCATCCGCTGGCGGATCAAGTGCGCCACCCGGATCCGAAACATCTGGCGCTCAAGTACTGAGCCGCATGGTTTTCCGCGAGTGTTGCCGCAGCATATCCCACACCACACCCCGCGCCTGGCCCTGCCAGACTGCGGGGTTATAACCGCACACGGGAAGATTGCCATGAGAGCCCTGATCACATTTGCGCTGCTGCTGACCACCAGGCTGGCGCTGGCAGCACCCGAATACAGCGCGCTGGTGGATCCGGCTGCGAAGCGCACCGCCAATGTTTATCACAGTATCGCCGCGGCCCTCGCGCAAGCGCCGGTCAAGGGTGAGCGGCCCTATGTGATTTATGTCCGCAACGGCCGCTACCGGGAAAAACTCACCGTCGACAAGCCCAATATCACCTTGCTGGGCGAGTCCCGCGCAGGCACTGTTATCAGTTACGACGCCTTTGCCGGTGAAATAATGCCCGGCTCGGCAGAGAAATGGGGGACCTTCCGCTCCGCCACACTGACGGTACTGGCCCCGGGCTTTCGTGCCGAGGACCTGACGATCGAAAACGATTTCGATTTTCTCGGCAACGATGCACTGGATAAAATGGCAACCGAGAAAGTGGGGGGAACCCAGGCAGTAGCCCTGGCCATCAACGGTGCGGCCGATCGCAGCGCCTTCCGCAACGTAAAGCTCTCTGGCTACCAGGACACCCTGTACAGCAATAGCGGGCGCAGCTATTTCCTCAATAGCGTGATCCAGGGCAATGTGGATTTCATTTTCGGTGCAGGCACGGTGCTGTTTGAACGCAGTGACATCATCAACCGGGCACGCGCCCGGCAAATGGAGACCACCGGCTATGTGACCGCACCGAGCACGGATATCGGCAACCCTTACGGGCTGGTATTTCTACATTGCCGGCTGCTCAAGGAACCCGGTGTACCCGCCGGCTCCGTGCCACTGGGTCGCCCCTGGCACCCGACAACCACCTTCGATAACGGCCGCTACGCGGATCCGAATGCCATCGGCGCCAGTGTATTTATCGACACCTATATGGACGACCATATCGCCAGTGATGGCTGGGCGAGTATGCGCGGCACCAGCCGTGACGGCACCAAGCGTACTGTTTTCAAACCCGCGGATTCGCGCTTTTTCGAGTACCAGAGCCGGGGGCCGGGGGCGGCAATCAATGCTGATCGCCGCCAACTGGCCGGGGATAAAGCGGCACTGTACACCCGCGACCGGGTTCTGCGCGGATGGGAGCCGGCATTCGCACAGGATTAGGTTTGCCGGCGGCGGAGGTGGCTGTTTTTAATCAATCAATGATCGAACGTTGCAAACCGTTTCCCGGCATCACCGCGGCGCGCTGTAATTCGCCGGTTTTCAGGTAATCGAAATCGGCGTAACCGTCATCACCCAGTGCAAACAGACCAAAACTGGCCCCCACCCAGCGGCCGGGCCGGGCAATAAAGCCCTCATTCAGCGTGTGCCATGTACCCCCGGCATTGCGGAACGAGAAGATGGCGCGGTGCCCGGGGAAGACACTCAGCCCCACCTCGACCCGCGCTTGCGGCAACTCGGCGACGACAACTTCATGAGTTTTGCAGCCGCTGCGCGCGCCGATACAGACGTTGTAGATCAGCTGGTTGTTGTCGCCCCGGCGCCGCAGCCCCAGCCAGGCGTAGTCGGTACCGTAGAGCAGCAGGCCCGCCTCCGCTTCTGCGCCATGGAGTCGCAACCTGGTGTGTACGCGAAACTGCTCCGCGGGAAATTTCTGTAACAGCAGCGCCGGTTGCTGCCAGAGGTTTGCATCTTGCTGTGCCGCCGGCTGGGCGAACAGACGCAGGTAGCCGGGATTCGCGGTTAGCGAGTACCAGCCGGCGCGCCAGTTGGCATTCCACTGCCACTGCGGCTGCAACCGTTGCGCGGAAAACTCATCGGCCACCGCCGGATAGCCGCCGGCGGAAGATTCAGTTACCTGCGGCGCGCGGTGACGCAGTACCGGTTCGCCGCGGCCGTCGCCGTCCGCGTCGGCACCGATCACCGGCCAGCCGTGGCGCCACTGCATCGGTTGCAGATGTACGATACGCCCGTAGGCGTCCTTGTCCTGAAAATGCAGGAACCAGTCTTCGCCTGCGGCGGTTTCCACCCAGGCGCCCTGGTGCGGGCCGTTGACCGGCGTGCTGCCCTGCGCCAGCACCACTTTTGCCGCGTAGGGTCCGGCAATATTTTTTGCGCGGAATACCGCCTGCCAGCCCTGGGTGACGCCGCCGGCCGGCGCAAACACATAGTAGAAGCCGTTGCGCTTGTACAGCTTGGGCCCTTCCAGGGTGCGGTAGCCGGGCAGTTTGTTGCCGTCGATGATCACCCTGCCCCGATCGAGAATCTCGCGCGCATCGCTGCTCATGCGGTGCAGTGTGAGCACATTGTTGAAGCCGGCGCGACTTTTGGCCCAGGCGTGGATCAGGTAGGCCTTGCCGTCATCGTCCCACAGCGGCGCCGGGTCGATAATGCCCTTGCCCGGTAACAGCAGGTGCGGCTCGCTCCAGGGGCCGCGCATGCTCTGGGCGCTGGTGACGAAGATGCCCTGGTCCGGATCCGGATAGAACACCCAGAACCTTCCCGCGTGGTAACGCAGGGTCGGCGCCCAGACGCCGTTGCCGTGTTGCGGCACCCGGTAGCGGGAATCCGGTACCAGGTTCTGCAACACATGGCCGATCAGCCGCCAGTGCACCAGGTCGCGGGAGTGCAGGATCGGCAATGCCGGCGCGCGGTTGAAGCTGGACGAAATCATATAGAAATCGTCGCCCACGCGGATCGCATCCGGATCGGAATAGTCGGCGTGAATGATCGGGTTGGTATATTCGGTCGCTCGTGCGGCGCTTGCCAGCAGCAGGACGCCGGTGAACAGAAATAGGAATTTTTTCATGGCGTGTTTGTCCCGTGGAGTTCCTGTTCCGCATTCCTTCCCGCTTCCCCTCCCGCATCGGCGGCAGGAGGGAAGCGGAACGAGGATGGGCCCGACTACTCGATCAGGCCCAGTGCGCGCGGCAGGTATTCGCTGATCGCCGGCACATAGGTAACCAGGATCAGCACCAGGAACATCATCGCGTACATCGGCAGCAGCGGCCGGATCAGGCTGGTGATCGAGGTCTTGGCGATACTGGCACCAACAAACAGCACGCTGCCCACCGGCGGGGTACACAGGCCGATACACAGGTTCAGGATCATGACGATGCCGAACTGCAACGGCGACATGCCCAGCTGGGTAACCACCGGCAGGAAGATCGGGGTAAAGATCAGCACCGCCGGGGTCATATCCATAAAGGCCCCCACCGCCAGCAGGATCAGGTTGATGGTCAGCAGGATCAGCAGCGGGTTGTCGCTGAGGCCGATCAGCGCCTGGCTGATGGTCTGCGGAATATTCTCGTAGGACAGGATCCACGACATGGCCGACGACGCCGCGATCAGGAACATCACGATGGCCGTGGTTTCCACCGCCTTGACCAGCAGCCCCGGCAGCTGGCTCACTTTCACTTCCCGGTACACCAGCACCGACAGCAGCAGTGAGTAGAGCACCGCGATGGCACTGGCCTCGGTAGCGGTGAAGAAGCCGCTGATAATACCGCCGATCACCAGTACGACTAAAAACAGGCTGGGAATCGCATCCACGGTTTTCTGCAGCGCCTCGCGCCAGGGCGTGACCTGACCCACCGGATAGCCCTTGGCCTTGGCCCAGATACCGCACACCAGCATCAGCCCCAGTGCCACCAGCAGCCCCGGCAGGTAGCCGGCGATAAACAGGGCGGCGATGGAGACACCACCGCTGGCGAGTGAAAACACAATCAGGATATTGCTCGGTGGAATCAGCAACCCGGTGGTGGATGAAGCCACGGTCACCGCGGTATTGAAACTCTTGTCGTAGCCCTCTTTGTTCATCGACGGAATCATGAAGCCGCCGATCGCCGAAGTGGCCGCGACCGCGGAACCGGAAATGGAGCCGAACAGGGTGCAGCTGATGATATTCACAAACGCCAGGCCGCCGGGCAGCATGCCCACCAGTACGCGCGCGAAATCGATGATACGCCGCGCAATTCCGCCGCTGCCCATCAGCATGCCGGACAGAATAAAGAATGGAATCGCCAGCAGCGCAAAACTGTCGATGCCGGTGGCCATACGCTGGGCCATGGTGATCAGCGCCGGCACCGGGTCGATGGTGACCAGCATCGTCAGCAGGGTGGCGACACCGATGCTGATCGAGATGGGGATATTCAGGAGCAGCAGGATGACAAAGCTGACCAGTAATACCAGAACTGCAATTTCCATAGCGCGCGCCTCCTAGACCTGAGCCAGTTCAGCGGTTTCGGCGGGTTGCGCCGCTACCCCGACGCCACCGAGCAACTGCAGCAGCGGTTCAATACTGAACACACAGATCAGCGTACCCGACAGCGGAATCACGCTGTAGACAATCCCCATGGGAATATCCAGCGCCGCGGACATCTGGTTCAGTTCCAGCGTCAGCAGCACCAGTTTTATCCCGCCGAATACCATCACCGCCGCGGCAAAGGCCAGGCATACCAGCAGGGCAAAAATCTGTGCGGCGCGACGCAGGCGCGGCGGCAGCGCATTGGTGAGCAGGTCGATGCCCAGGTGGGCCCTGGTGCGATAGGCATAGGCCGCGCCCAACAGGCCAATCCACACCAGCAGGTAACGGGCCAGCTCCTCGGTATAGGAGCTGGGATTCATCGGCAGAAAACGCGTCAGTATCTGCCAGGTGACGTCCAGCACCATCAGTGCCAGCAGACAGCCGAGCACGAACGCCAGCAGTCTTTCGACTTTGCTTACAAACATCGCTGCAGTCCTTGTTATCTTTATTTTTATCCCTGCGCCCGCCGCTACCGGGAGGCAGCCCGGACCAGGGGAATACGGCTACTGGATCGCTTCAATTTCGTCGAGCAGCTTGCCCACCTCGGTGCCCTTGTAGCTGGCGAGCAGTGGCTGTACGGCCGCCACGAAAGGCTTCTTGTCCGGGCGGATTACCTGCACGCCGGCGGCCTCCACCGCAGCGAGGGATTCGCGCGTGGACTCCTGCCACAGCTTGCGCTGGTAGACCACGGCTTCGTCCGCGGCCCGCTGCAGCCACTTCTGCTGCTGCGCGCTCAGCTTTTTCCACACCTCGGTGCTGATCAACAGCATGTCCGGCACGTAGGTGTGCTCGTCCAGGGTGTAGTACTTGGACACTTCGTAGTGCTTGGAGAGATAGAAACTGGGTGGATTGTTCTCGGCACCGTTGACCACCCCCTGCTGCAGGGCGGTGTACAGCTCGCCCCAGCTCACCGGCGTGGCGGCACCACCAAGGGTGTTGACCATCCTGATCGCGGTCTGGCTGTTCTGCACGCGGATCTTCAGCCCGTGCAGATCGGCCGGGGTGCGGATGGGCTTGTCGTTGGCGTAGAAGCTGCGGCTGCCCGCATCGAAATAACCGAGACCGCGCAGGCGCGCCTTCTGCCCGGCCAGCAGCAGGCGGCGACCGACATCGCTCTGCAGCACATCCCAGAAATGTTTTTTGTCGCGGAATACATAGGGCAGGTTGAAGACTTTCAGCTCCGGCACGAATCCCTCCATCGGGCTCGCCGAAACCTTGGCCATCGCCAGGCTGCCGATCTGCAGCAGCTCGATCAGCTCGCGCTCGCTGCCCAGCTGGCCACCGGGATAGATATCGATACGCATGGTATTGCCGGACAGCGCGCGCAGGCGCTTGTCCATAAACACCATGGCGCGGTGCACCGAGTGCTTCTGGTCCAGGGTATGGGCCAGTTTCAGCACCGTCTGCGACTGCTTCAGCCCGCAACTGCCGAGCAGCAGGCACGCGGCCGCAAGCACCGCCAGCCGGAGCGGGAGACCTCTCTTCATCATCTTGTACACCTGTTCGCTATTATTATTTCTACAGGCAGGTATTACCGATAGTTGCCTCTGGCAAACGGCAAAACCAAATTGGTCTTACCATTCTATCGATGCGGACGGCCAGCTGCAATGCCAAATCTGGCGCCCATCGCAGTTCTATCAATACCAAATTACTCCGAAGCGGCAACCGGCGCCAGCGCCCGCTCAGCGGCAAACTGCGCGGCGGGAATAATCGCGCCGCGGTGGCGGATCACCCGCGCGGCACAGCGATTGCCCGCGGCGACCGCCTCCGCGGCTACCGCACCGTGCAGCCGCGCGGCCAGGTAGCCGGCGTTGAAGGCATCGCCAGCGCCGGTGGTATCGACAATCCCCGTCACCGGTGGCACCGCGAGCGCATGTACAGTGCCATCGCTCTGCAGCAGTACCGGGTCCGGTCCGCGTTTCAACACCAGCTCCGCCAGGGGATAGTCGGCGTTGCGCGTCAGACAGGCGTCGGCGTCGACATCGCCCCACAGCAGCTGTTCATCCTCGAGGGTCAACAGCGCAATATCTGCCTGCGCCAGCAGCGCCGCCACCGCGCGCTGTGCATCTTGCGGCGTGGCCCACAGGCGCGGGCGATAGTTGCTGTCAAACGCCACCCGACCGCCACCGCGACGAAATTCGGCAAGAAACGTGAGTAAGTGCTCACGCGCCGGGGGCGCCATGATTGCCAGGGTGATCCCGGACAGATAGATGCAGTCCACTTCGCGCAGCTGCGCCTGCAGGCGCTCGCGGCTCACGGTATCGGCAAACAGCGCCCGCGCCGGCGCCTCGCCGCGCCAGTAGGTGAACTGGCGCTCACCGTCGGCACTGTTGCGGATCATATACAGCCCCGGGCTGCGCCCCGACAGCTGCTCGATGGCGGTTGTGTCGATCCCCTCGGCGGCCAGCGTTGCCAGGATCTGGGCACTGTACGGATCGTCGCCGAGCAGCGTCACATAGCGAACATCGACGCCACTGCGGGCGATATAAACGGAGGTGTTGTAGGTATCGCCGGCGTAGCCCTGCGCCAACAGCGGTGTACCCGCGCCATCCGCCCCCTGCGGAGCCAGCTCCACCATTACTTCACCCAGCGCTGCCAGTTTCACATTTTCCCCCTGCTGTGCTGCTCTGCTGTTGTGCATCCAGTGCGTGATTTGCGCCCGATGCCGCTTCCGGCATCAAGGCCTTACCATTATTGTTGACTGGTATAACCAATT
The DNA here is from genome assembly GCF_039696035.1 of Microbulbifer sp. SAOS-129_SWC. GTDB lineage: Bacteria > Pseudomonadota > Gammaproteobacteria > Pseudomonadales > Cellvibrionaceae > Microbulbifer. The sequence goes on along the minus strand of NZ_CP155567.1, from coordinate 515,479 downwards.
TTTGGCACCATGACAACTCCAGCCTGTGAGCAGCAGTGCTCGACAGTGCGGTTGGGTTTCTCCACGCCTGGCGCGGCGCAGCAGTGCGTTGCCGCGCAATTCCGGCCGCCCCGGGTACGGGGCGGCATTTTTCCCGGCTGGGCGTTACCCTTACCGGAAACCTGTAAAGGTCGCCCGGACGTTTTCAGCCCGGTTTTGCGCCACATGCCCGCAAAGCCTTTACGGCAAAGCGGTCACCTGCGCGCCCTATTTGCGCCCCGGTCATGAATGACCGGGCTGGCAGGCGGAGCGGAAATACAGTTTGTGCTGCCTGCTGAAGGAAGAACAAATCCGATAACAAGAGACATGCCCCTATGACACGTCCCCTGCAACTGCATCCCGATCGCCTGTTTCCCGCGGACAGCGTCAGCCGGGATATTGCACGCAAACTCTACGAGAGCGTCGTCGACCTGCCCATCATCAGTCCGCACGGGCACACGGACCCGTCCTGGTTTGCCGACAACCAGCCGTTCGGCAACCCCGCCGACCTGCTGATCAAACCGGATCACTATGTCTTCCGCATGCTCTACAGCCAGGGCGTGGCGCTGGAGAGCCTGGGCATTCCCAGCCGCGACGGTACGCCGGTAGAAACCGACCCGCGCGCCATCTGGCAGAAATTCGCCGAACACTATTACCTGTTCCGCGGCACGCCGTCGCGCATGTGGTTGGATACCGTATTCCACGATGTATTCAGGCTGGATGTCGCGCTGGACGGCAGCACCGCCGAACAGTATTACGAGTGTATCGACAGCGCCCTGAAAACGCCGGAGTTTCTGCCGCGCGCGCTGTTCGAGCGCTTCAATATCGAAGTCATCGCCACCACCGAATCACCGCTCGACGACCTGCGCCACCACCAGAAGATTAAAGACAGCGGCTGGAGCGGCCGGGTGATCACCGCCTACCGCCCGGACCCGGTGCTCGACCCGGAGTACGAGGGCTTCGCCGACAACCTGCGCACACTCGCGGAACTCACCGGCGAGGACACCGGACACTACGCCGGCTACCTGGCGGCGCTGGCCAACCGGCGCGAATTCTTCAAACAGATGGGGGCCACCTCCACCGACCACGGCCACCCTACCGCCACCACCGCCAATCTGCGCCGCGCCGATGCCGAGGCGCTGTTCACCCGGGTATGCGACGGTAACGCCAGCGCTGCAGACGCCGAGCTGTTCCGCGGCCAGATGCTGACTGAAATGGCGCGCATGAGTCTCGATGACGGCCTGGTAATGCAGATTCATCCCGGCTCGGTACGCAACCACAACCCGGTGGTGTTCGAGCGCTACGGCCGCGACAAGGGCGCGGACATTCCGTCGCAGACCGACTATGTGCACGCACTGCGCCCGCTGCTGGAAGCGGTTGGCAACGAGCCGGACCTGAGCGTTATTTTGTTCACCCTCGACGAGACCAGCTACAGCCGTGAACTGGCGCCGCTGGCCGGCCACTACCCGGCGCTCAAGCTGGGCCCGTCCTGGTGGTTCCATGACAGCCCCGAGGGCATGCGCCGCTTCCGCGAGCAGGTCACGGAAACTGCCGGTTTCTACAACACCGTCGGCTTCAACGACGATACCCGCGCCTTCCTGTCCATTCCAGCGCGTCACGATGTCGCCCGCCGTATGGACTGCGGCTTCCTCGCCCAGCTGGTGGCCGACCACCGCCTGCAGGAAGATGAAGCCTTCGAACTGGCGCAAGACCTGAGCTACAACCTGGCCAAGAAGGCCTACAAGCTCTGAGAGCCGGCACAAATCCGGCAATTTTCCCGGGAGCGGCCGCGGGTCGCTCCCGCGCAACAAAAAGTAAAAAACAAGCACAACAGTATGAGCCCACAACGACTCGACAACAGCCAGCTGGAATCTCTTCCGACAGAGATTCTCCAACCCGCCTATGATCGCAGCCAGGTTACGCCCGGCATCGTGCACCTGGGCATCGGCGCCTTCCACCGCGCGCACCAGGCCTGGTACACGGAAAACCGCATCGCCGCGGGCGAGATGGACTGGGGCATTGTCGGTGCCAGCCTGCGCTCATCGGGTGTGCGCGATCAGCTGGTACCGCAGAACGGCCTCTACTCGCTGGTGGAAAAAAGTAATGCCGGCACCAAGATACAGGTGATCGGTGCGGTCGGCGATGTATTCGTGGCTCCGGAGAGCCCGGCCCGACTGATGGAACAGCTGGCGCGCGCGGAAATTCGTATCGTCTCCCTGACCATCACCGAGAAGGGTTACTGCCACGATCCGGCCAGCGGCAACCTGAACCCGCAGCACCCGGACATTCGCCATGATCTGCAAAATCCGCAGCAACCCAGATCCGCACTGGGCCTGATCGTCGGTGCGCTGCAGCTGCGCCGCGAACGCGGCCTGCCGGGTTTTACCCTGCTGTCCTGTGACAATCTGCCATCCAACGGCAAACTGCTCGGCCGCGTGCTGGCCCAGTATGTACAACTGGTGGATACCGATCTGGCCGCCTGGATCGCCGCCAACACCAGCACACCGGCCACCATGGTGGACCGTATCGTGCCCGCCACTACCGATACCGACCGCGACCAGATGCAGGGATTACTCGGCTGCCGTGACGAAGCCGCGGTGATGGCGGAACCTTTTTCGCAGTGGGTCATCGAGGACGACTTCCTCTACGGGCGCCCGCAGTGGGACCGGGCCGGCGCAACTTTCGTGCAGGATGTGGAAGCCTACGAGCTGATCAAGTTGCGGTTGCTGAACGGCTGCCACTCAATGCTCGCCTACAGCGGTTATCTGGCCGGGTTTGAGACCATCGCCGATGTGATGGCAGAGCCGGCGTTCCGGCAACTGGCACAACACTTCCTCGAATTCGAAGCCAGCGGCGCGGTGCCGGTACCGGGGGATTTCGATATCGCCGCCTATCGCGCACAACTCGTGCAGCGCTTCGAAAACCGCGCACTGCGCCACCGCACCTGGCAGATCGCCATGGACGGTTCGCAGAAAATCCCGCAGCGCTGGCTCGGTACCCTGCGCCACCAGCTGCAGCAGGGCGGCTCGATTGACGCACTGGTATTGGCGCTGGCCTGCTGGATCCGCTACGTCTCCGCCGTAGACGACGCCGGCCTGCCGATCGAAGTCTCCGATCCGCTAGCCATCGAACTGAAAGCCCTGTGCGACAGCCATCAGGCCGACAACGCCGCACTCGCGCGCGCCTTCCTCGGTTTTGCACCGGTATTTGGTGACGACCTGCAACACAATGAGCGGCTGCAGCAGGCCCTGGCTGCGCAACTGGGTCGTGTTGCCAGCGGCGGCGCTCTCGGCGCCGTACGTGCGCTGATGGAAACCAGCCCTGCCTGAACCCCACTACAAATATTCACCCCATAATGGCGAGCTTCGGCTCGCCCTTTTTGTATAGGGCGCTGTAGAAAGTTCGGTGGCGGCCCTGCTAGCGATAGCTATTTGCCAGACACGCGGTGAATACGTCCCTGTACGCTCTAATCGGCATCCATGCCTCATACAAAACGGCAGGATTGCCGTTTTGGACGCTGAAAGCGCCCGCAGGGCGAGGGCCACGGATGGCCCGAGTCAACGTCTGGCAAACAGCTATCGCTATCAGGACCTTCGCATAACGTTTGTGACACACTTCGAGTTCAGCCAGCCTACTACTGCTTACGAAGCCATCAACTACGAAACGAAGGCAAAGTGCCGGGTGTACCATTTCGAAATGGTACACCCGGGGCTTTGCCGCCACCGCACCAGAACAGAGCACCTCAGAACCAGAAACGAAAAAGGGCGAACCGAAGTTCGCCCTGGAAAAAACTACCGGGATGACGCAGCCCCAGACCTCCCCCCCCGGAATTATCCAGGGCTGCGTCGCTGCGGATCAGAAGTTCATCCGCATACCCAGCAGTACCTCGCGTCCGGTGCTGTTGTATTCGCGCACCAGATCCAGATCGCCGACCGGCCCGGTGGTGTACAGGCGCTCGTACTCGTTGGTGAGGTTGATCGCCTCCAGGGTCAGCTTGATGTGGTCGTTGATGTTGTAGAAAGCCGACGCATCCACCCGGGTCGGGCCAGTGGTTGCGTGGGACGCGTTGTCGTTGGAGCCGGTCTGGTCGGTGACATAATCGTCGCGGCTGTTGACCATCACGCGGCCACCGAACAGATCGGTTTCATAGTAGAGGCCGAAGTTGTAGCTGTTCTCCGATAGTCCCTCCAGCGAACCGACCACACCGTTGCCGTATTCTGCCTCGGACTTCACGTGGGTGAAGTTGGCCAGCACGCCGAAGTTGCTCCCCCAGCCCGGCAGGAAGCGCAGTGGCTGCTGGTAAGACAATTCGTAGCCGTCCAGGTCGGCGCCATCACCGTTCTCGCTGGTGGTGATATTCCAGTCGTCAGAATCCGGCGACAGTACACTGGGGTCATACAGCGGGCTGTTCGGATCGTACTCCGGTCGCGCGGCGACAATTGCGCGGATATCGCTGGGCAGCTCCTGCCCGGTCAGCGTGGTGCCGGTAATAAAGCTTTCGATCTGTTTGTGGAAAACGGTCAACGCCAGCAGCGACTCCTCGGCGAAATACCACTCCAGGCCGATGTCAGCAGAATTCGCACGGATCGGCTCCAGTCCCGGGTTACCCACCGACACATTGCCGTTGATCGGCGTTACATCCACAGTGCCGGCCATACTGCCGAGGCCCGGGCGCGACAGGTTGCGGGCCAGGCCCACGCGCAGATAGAGGTCGTCGTGGAATTCCCACAGCAGGTTGGTGGACGGCAGCCACTCGGTGTAGCTGTCTTGCAGTTCCGTCGGTACAAAGCCGCCCATGCCGTCGCTGGACACCCCCCGTGAGGTGACAGTGGTATCCACCACGCGCAGACCGGCATTGACGGTCAGCGGACGGCCCATCAGCTCCGTGTTCACATTGGTTTCCACATAGCCACCGAGGGTCTCCTCGGTGATGTCATAGGTCTTGGAGTTGTCCCGATCCAGGGTGAACTGCCCCGCGCCCCAGGCGGCATTGGCCGCATCAAAATTGGCCACCAGCCAGTTGGTGGGGAAGCCGCCGGGTTTGTCGATACCGCCGGCGTAGTCGCCGACAACACTGGCGAGCTGGGTGGTGACGCTGCCGTCCACCGTGGCTGGCTGGGTGATGGTACCTTCGGTCGGGTTCCAGAACTGGGAATCGATTTCGCGGTTGTTCCAGATCAGGCCGCTCTTGATATTGGACGCGTTGTCATCGCTGATGGTCAGATCGGCCCGGAAGGTATCGTTGTCGCGGCGCACGACTTCATGCCGCAGGGTCGGGCCGGACCATACATAGTTGGATGGATCGAGAATATCGAAGCCGTAGGACATCTCGGCGATATTGCTGTTCTTGGCGAAAGAGTAGGAGAAGTCGTGTCCCTCCGCCGCGGTCAGGTTGTAGCGGTACTGCTCTTCCACATGATCGGAGACCGCATTGCCGTACATCACGTTCAACTGCATGTTGTCGGCGAGGTCGAACCTGCCCGACAGCACCGTCTGGGTGAAATCGGAATCGCTGAACTGCCCCCGGCTTTCCGAGCGCGGCGTAACGTTGGCGAAATCCCCGGCGACGATATAGCGTCCGCTGCCATCCAGCGTCACGCTGGTGGGAGAGATCTGATCATAGGTGTTACGGAACTGGGCAAAGTAGTTGTAGGAGGTCACGTCCGCACTGAGCTGTGAATTCAGCACGTCCAGTGAAAACTCCATGTTATCGGTGGGGCGGTACTGCAGCGAACCGGTCAGGCCCAGGCGCTCCTGGTAGCGGTTGAACGAGTCCATGCGCGGCAGGCGCGGTGTCCACATGTAATCCAGCTGTTGTGATGGGTCGATGCTCTCGCCGGGATAATTGGCGCCCGGGTTCGGCGTGCCGCTAATGCTGGTATCCGCATCGCTGTTGGCCCAGCTGCGCCCGCCGTTACTGTACGGCGCGGTCCAGCGCACCGAGCCGAAGCCTTCCTGGCGCACGGTGCGCTCGGAGTAGGCGGCACTGACCAGCACACCCACCTTGTCGTCGAGGAAAGTGTTACTGTACATACCGGTAAAACGCGGGTCCGTTTCACCGGCGAAACTGTCCGCGGTCAACTGACCACCAAACGCCATCTGCTGACCGGGATTGTCAAACGGGTGCGGTGTGGACAACTCCACCGTGGACGCCAGGCCGCCTTCTTCCACCGAGGCCACCGGTGATTTGTGGATGGTGATCCTGTTGAACAGTTCCGATGCAAATACATTGAAGTCAAAATCGCGGCTGCGGTTCACGCCGCCGGAGGAATCCAGCCCCCCGGTGCTGGCCGGTACTTCCATGCCGTTCAGGGTGGTACGGGAAAAGCCCGGACCGAGGCCGCGCACGGTGATATTGCGGCCCTCGCCACCCTCGCGGGAAATCGCCACCCCCGGTACCCGCTGCAGGGACTCGGCCAGGTTCAGGTCCGGCATCTTGCCGATATCCTCGGCGACGATGCTGTCGGTGTTGTTGGCGTTCATGCGCTTGGCATCCAGGGCGCGCTCGAGGGACTGGCGGAAACCGGTAACGGTGACCTCCTCCAGCCCCCCGCTGCCGGCAACGGCTTGGCTGTCGGTATCCTGCGGCTTCTGCTCCTGGGCCCAGGCTGGTGCGGTCACTGCCACCGCGAGCACCAAGGGTTTCAATTTAAATCTCTTCATCGCAAGCTCTCCTTCTCTATTTTAGTTTTTTCGCGCCAGCTCAGTACTCCATCAATCGTCTGGCGACCCAGTTCTACCCCGTCGAATTTCACATTGACCGCATTCTCGACCACCAGCGGCGTTTCCACTCTGTCGACCCGGATATTTCTGAACTGCACATTGCGCAGCGGCGCAGCCGCCGGCGCGTGTACTTCCAGAAAAGTGCCCACGCTTTTTGCGTGGATATTCTCAAATACGATATCCCGGTAGGTAGCTGGAAAGAATCCGCCCAGCTCGCCGGGGTAGTTCAGTTGAAACCAGAACAGGTTCTTGAAGGACTCGACCTGCAGGTTGCGCAGGTGAATATTTTCCACCAGGCCACCGCGGTCGAGATTCGATTTGAAACGAAAGGCGGATTCGCCCTCGCGCAGGATATTGTCGGTAAAGAAAACATCGCGGATGCCGCCAGACATTTCACTGCCCAGCGCAATGCCATCTTCTCCGCCCATATCGTTGCCGCGCACCAGGATGCGCTCGCTGGGAACCCCGATCGTACGCCCATCCAGATCGCGACCGGACTTGATCACCACGGAGTCGTCACCGGTGCGGAAATGGCAGTTTTCCACCAGCACATTGCGGCTGGACTCGATATCGATGCCGTCGTTGTTGGCGAAGTGACTGTCCACACGCACACCGCGCACGGTGGCATTGCGGGTGTAGACCAGGTGATTGACCCAGAACGGCGAGTGCACCGCGGTGTAACCCTGCAGCAGCACCCGCTCGGCGTGAAAGAACTGCACCAGCGGCGGGCGCAGGAAAGTGCCCGCAGCAAAGAGACGCTTGTCCACCGGCACCCCGCCGGCACCCATCTCGCGCAGGCGCTGCATATCCGGCTGCGCCTTTGCGTGCCAGCCGCGGAATTCGCTGTTGATATTGCCGTCGATGGTGCCGGGCCCGGTAATTGCCACATCATGGACATTGGCGGCGTAGATCAGCGGCGAATAGGTGTAAAGCTCCGTACCCTCCCAGCGCGTTTTGACCGCCGGCAAGTAGTCGGCGGCACGGCGCGAGAACAACAGCCGCGCGCCCTCCTCCAGATGTAATTCGATACGGCTCTGCAGCGCGATCGGTCCGGCGCTTTTCCAGGTTCCTGCGGGAATGATCACCCGCCCGCCCCCGGCGGCTGCGGCGGCGCTGATTGCCTGCAGGATGGCCGGGCGCGCATCGGCGTCAGCGCCACGCGCCGCGCCGAACTCGGTAATTGAATAAGTGTGCGCGGGGATATCCGGCTTGTGGATATCCGCGGCAATGCGCTCGGCTTGCACCCAGTCGCCATCTGTCGCCGCGCAGTGCAGCGACAGCAGTAACGACCCCAACATCGCTATAGGTACAACGGAGCTGTACCAGAGCTTCTCTCTCACAGTGTTTCCCTCGACCCAGTGCCTGTGTATTATTTTTTTCAGGCGGCAGGGTGCCCTCCGGTACAAGGAGTGCACCGGAACTGCGGGTAATCTACCGATTTATTGCTTTACTCAGGCGGCAGTATTGACTGCCGTGTTAATCGCTGACGGCCAGTAACTCAGGCCGTTTATTCATTGGCGGGTTTGCCAATGGTCGCCAGTATTCCGCCGTCGACATAGACGATCTGACCGGTGACAAAATCGCTCGCCGGACTCGCGAGAAAGACCGCAGTGCCCTGTAAATCTTCCGGGTTTCCCCAGCGACCGGCCGGTGTGCGGTTCAGGATAAATTCATTGAACGGGTTGCCATCCACGCGAATCGGCGCGGTCTGGCTGGTGGCAAAATAGCCCGGACCTATGCCGTTGACCTGCACATTGTGCCGGGCCCACTCGGTGGCCATATTGCGCGTCAGCATTTTGAGGCCGCCCTTGGCCGCGGCGTAGGCGGAAACGGAATCGCGCCCCAGTTCGCTCATCATCGAGCAGATGTTGATGACCTTGCCGGCGCCGCGCTCGATCATGCGTTTGACCACCGGCCGACTCATGGTGAAAACGCCGGTCAAATTGGTGTCGATGACCTGACGCCAGTCCTGCAGTTCCATTTCCAGCAGTGGTACCCGCTTGATGATGCCGGCATTGTTGACCAGCACACCGATCGGCCCCTGCTCGCGCTCGATCAATGCGACCATCTCCTCGACTGCAGCCTCGTCGGTGACATCGAACAGGTAGCCGTGGGCATCGAAGCCCTTGTCGCGCAGCTGAGCGACTGCGGTATCGAGTTTCTCGCGCGACGAGTGACCGGTGATCACCAGTTTGGCCCCGGCGCTACCGAGCCCCTCGGCCATGGCCATACCGAGGCCGTGGGTGGCACCGGTAATCAGCGCGAGCTTGCCGGTGAGATCAAACAGTGCATTAGACATTGATTAAACCCTGAATCATTTCCGTAGCACGAAATACCGTGGCTTTCCTCGGCTTGCCTGGCAGCCCCGCGCCTCGGGCGGACGCAGGGTCCGCCCCTACCAAACCGGCGAGGTGGACTTCTGCCAGGTCTGCTCTTCGTGCTTGTTAAACAACATGTCTTCAGCGCAACTGGTATGGCTGCACGTGGTCCATATCGGTGTAGTCGAGGTTCTCCCCGGCCATGCCCCAGATAAAGGTGTAGTTGCTGGTCCCCACCCCGGAGTGCAATGACCAGGTGGGCGAAATCACCGCCTGCTCGTTCGCCATCCAGATGCTGCGGGTCTGCTGCGGCGGGCCCATAAAGTGGCACACGGCCTGATCCTCCGGCAGGTTGAAATACATATAGGCTTCCATGCGGCGGCTGTGCGTGTGGCACGGCATGGTGTTCCAGACACTGCCGGGTGCCAGCTCGGTCATGCCCATCTGCAGCTGGCAGGTCTCGACCACTTCCTTTACCAGCAGCTGGCGGATCACGCGCTGGTTACAGGTGTTGCCGGAGCCGAGCTCCAGCACGTTGGCATCCTCCTGCCCCACTTTGCGCGTCGGGCAGTGACGGTGCGCCGGTGTCGAGTTCAGGTAAAATTTCGCCGGTTCGGCGCTGCTGTTGCTGGAGAACTTCACCTCCTGCGCACCGCGGCCCACATACAGCGCCTCCTTCGGCGCTATCTCGTACACCTCGCCGTCCACCTCAACCGTGCCGGCGCCGCCGATATTGATCGCGCCCAGCTCGCGGCGTTCGAGGAAAAATTCCGCTTTCAGCGGCGCGATCGCTTCCAGCGCAACGCTCTGCTGTTGCGGCATAACGCCGCCGACAATCATGCGATCGACATGGGTGTAGGTCAGACGCAGGGTGTCCGCCTCGAACAGCACCGGTATCAGGAATTCCTCGCGCAGCCGCTCGGTGTCGTAGCTGACATAGTCGCGCGGGTGGCTGGCGAATCGTTCATCGTATGCGGTCGTCATGGCTGTTTACCTCGCTCTGTTCAGCTGCGCTTTTTCAACAGTTCATACATCTGTACACCGGCCATGATGAACGGACCGGTGCCTTTGGGGTCGTCGGCGATAACGGGTTCACTCATGTAGTAGCGGTAGCTGCCATCGCGGCCGTAGCCGAGGCCCGCCACTTCGCAGATGCTGGTGAGACTGACGCTGTCATCGGCGTGCACCTGGGCAAATTCGTGCAACAGCCCCTGATAGGATTTTTTCACCAGGGGCACATAGGATTCCGGCAGGTATCCCTTGTTGATGGCCTTGGCGAGAAAATAGGTGAACATACTGCTGCCACTGGCTTCGCGATAATTGCCGGGCGCATCGGGCTTGTCGGTGATCTGGAACCAGGTACCGGATTGCGCATCCTGATATTTCTGTAATACCGGCGCCAGCTCGTTGATCATGTCTTTCAGGTAAGCGCGCTGTCGGGTATTTTCCGCGGGAATATAGTCCAGCGTGTCGACCAGCGCCATTGCCAGCCAGCCCATGCCCCGCGACCAGTGATAGGCGGACAGGCCGCTGTTTTTATCCGCCCACAATTGCTCGTGCTTTTCATCCCAGGCGTGGTAGTAGAGGCCGCTGTCAGGATCGCGCAGCTTATCCCGCACGACCTTGAACTCTGCCAGTACCTCGTCGAAATCCGCGTGCTGGTCGAGCAGCTTTTCGTAGTGGGCCAGAAACGGAATGCCCATATAGACACCGTCGAGCCACACCTGGTTGGGGTAGCGCTGCTTGTGCCAGAAGGCGCCGGCGGAGGTGCGCGGCTGGTCCTTGAGCTGTGCGCGCAGCGTCGCCGCGGCACTGCGGTATTTTTCCGCACCGGTCTGCTCGTACATGCGCAGCAGCATCTTGCCGGAATTGATGCTGTCGATATTGTATTTCGATTGCACGTAGCCATTGAGACTGCCATCGTCGTTGACGAAGGAATCCATCACCTGGTGGGCCATGTTGGAGTAACGCGGCGCGTGGGTGGCGCTGCCGAGATCATCGAAAGCCTGCATCAGCAGTCCGGTGGTGTACTCGAACCTGGATGGGCGCTTGCGCAGTGGATCGAATTTTCCATACGCCAGTTGCGGTGCCAGGTGTTGCAGCTGCGCGTCGGCAAGTCGCTGGCTCCAGGCCAGCGCCGCGTCCGCGGTCAGCGGCTGCTGCGCTTCGGCCAGGGTGGCGCTGGTGGTCAGGCGCTTGCGCAGCGGCATGGTCAGCTTTTCCGCCTCGCGCTGCAGATACTGCTCAAACTGTGCTTTGTCGGTGATCGGGCCCTTATCGCTGGGGGCCTCTTTTGCCCACGCCGCGGTAAAGTAGTAGTGAATCTGCTGGCCGGCCGGGTCGAGTACCACCACCTGGTTATGCGCATCGGTGGTGATCTTGTCGATATCCTGCTTGCGCAGCAACAGGCCCATACCCAGCTTGCTGCCGTCGAGGCTCTGCTTGCCGTAGGTGCCGACATAGGTCCAGGCCTTGCCGGTGATGTTCATATCACCGACGAGCAGTTCGGTATCGGGCATCTTCACCAACCCGGTAACCATATTGTCGAGCGGCTTGCTGGAGCGGGCACTCACCTCCACCAGGCGGCTGCCGGCGTGCATCGACAGGTGCGCGTGCAGGTCGGTGCGCTTGCCGGCCACCGGCTGCCAGCCACGGTAGTCGGTGGCAAACTGCGAGAACAGAGCGCCGTTGTTGACGATGCGCGAAGACCAGTGCTCGACGTCACTGACGCGCTGTACCTGCTTGCCATCCCAGTAACCGTAGCCGCCGATACCGAGCGCATCGCCGACCTTGAGGATATCCATCCCCCAGTCGGACATATGGTGGTAGGAATCAAAGCCGTCCTGGCCGACGTCCTGCAACACCGGCTTGCCGGTGCGCTTGCCGAAAATATCGAAGCCGTTGCGCCAATCCAGGTAGACCCGGTAACCCACCAGGTCGGATTCGATCCCCGGGCCCTCATAGCGGATAAACCAGGAGTGGTCGGTGTGCTCCCTGGGCACATCGAGCTGCTGCACATTCTCGAAGTGACCACCCATATATTCGCGGCCTTTCCAGTGGCCACCGGTCTTGCGCGACAGCTCCGCCTGGGTGCGCTTGGCCGCAGCGGGCCCCGCAGATTCGGCCGTGGCGACGCGCAGCTTGGCGCTGGCATCGGCGCCGATATCCAGGGTAAACAGGATACCGTCGTTGCTGCCGTCGGCATCGCGATCGATCACCTGTACCGGCAGCCGGCTGTCGCCGCGCCACACCGCCAGGTTCGGCGTCGCTGCAACACCGAGTTCGCGGTAACTCAGGTAAACGGGCTCGTCGCGCCGGGCAAAGTCCGACGGATTGGAGAGCTCCAGCTGGGCAATATCCGCCACCGCAGTTTTCTGCGGCTGAGCCACTGGTTGCTGCTTGCTCACGGCGGCAGGTTCGGAGCCGTCACTGCAGGCGGTAAACGAGGCAGCAACAAGAGGGAGCAGACTGAGTCGAGTTACAAATTTCACGGATATCTCCTCGAACCCGGTGGTCATTGGCTGTCGGCGGCACGAGCGACTAATTCGTTTTGCGCACCGCCGAATAAATAGCGGGGCGCGCGGCAAACATGCGCCGCGCGCCAATTTCAGACTTAGAACTTGTACTGGGCGCCGACAAAGTATTGCGAACCCGTGCTGATCTCATTGATCATGCGCTTGGCGTTCGGGTCCATGTAGGAAAATACCGGCTCATCGGTGAGGTTGATCGCCTCGAAGTTTACCTTGAGGTTATCCGTCACACGGTAGTTGGCAGAGAAGTCCAGGAAGGTAGTCGCATCCACGTAGCGCCTTTTTTCCGCGCTGACCTCTTGCGGGCGGGTGGAGTACTCGCCTCGGTTCGCCATGGAAATACGCGCGGAGAAAGCGTCGTTCTCCCAGTACAGGGTAAGGTTGGAGGAGTCATCGGACTGTCCGCTCAACGGCCCTTTAAATTCATCCGGTTCACCCGCCCTGTAGGTCACCTCGGAGTTCACTTTGGTCAGGTTGGCAAGAATACCGAAGTTGCGCACCCAGTCCGGTCCCGGCAGGAATGTCAGCGGCTGCTGGTATTGCAGCTCCCACCCATCCAGATTGCCACCTTTGTCGCCGTTTACAGTGCGCTTCACTTCGAAGTCTGCGTTATACAGATCATCGTATTGCGCGCCCAGCAGGCTGTCCGGCAGGCCGGTCTCGGCCCAGGACATGACGTCAGTCTGGCCAATCGGCAGGGATTCGATGTCTTTCACAAAGTAGGCCACCGACACAACGGCGTTTTCGGCGAAGTACCATTCGGCACCCAGGTCATAGGCTTTGGCCCGGAACGGCTCGATAAACGGGTTGCCGTAGCTTACCTTCGGGTCGCCGAAGATGGACACGCTACCACCCGGGTTCAGGGTCCCCAGATTCGGGCGGGACATTACCTTGGCGGCGCTACCGCGCAGAATCACGTCGTCGCTCAGCTCGTAAACCAGGTTCATCGACGGCAGTGTATCGCGGTAGTCATTATCTACCGTCACCTCGATGTCACCGTTCTGCAGACCGGTAGACGTCAGATCGGTCTCAACGGTGCGCACACCGAAGTTACCGCGGAAACGGCGGCCGGCGACGTCGGTATCAAAATCCAACTGCGCGTAGACGCCCAGGCTGTCCTCTTGTACATCGCGAGTGTCGCCTGCGCGCACTGCGTGTGGCCAGCAGCCACTCGCCAGGGCCTGATCAACCAGGGAGAGATTGCCTTTGAAATATGCGATACCAGTGGGGTTGGCGATGGAGCCCATATCACTGCTGATATTCGCACCAATTCCACAGGCCTCGCCATCAACGGTACCGTCCCTCGCATCGGCATCAGACAGTGCGGCATCGGCACGCAGGCCGGCAATCTCGTAGCCGTAGGATTTCTTGGTGATACCGCCGCGTAAAGTCAGTGCATCGTTGAGCGCGTAGTCCAGGTCCAGACGGAAATCGGAAGTGGAAGACTTGGCGTCGTACAGGCGATCGCGAATCTCGGACAACGCCCAGTTTGCCGGATTGGTGGTATCGAATCCGAACATGATCTTCGGGGAGGTCATGTCGGTGTAATCGTAGCTTACGGTGTCATTGGACTCCGCATATTCGATCATTTTACGTGGATCACTCTCACTAAAATGTTCCAGCACCAGGGTGCTCTCTCGGTTATTCAGATCGGAATTGGACCCACCAGCGAGAAATTTCAGATGAAAGTCTTCGCTGAAGTCGTGTTCCAGAGACAGAGAGTACTGCGCAAACTTGGACTGCCAGTCGGCGAGGAAATTTTCTGCCCGCGTATCGACGCCGTCCATGGTGGCAGTAATCAGGTTGTTGTGGCCGTCGATGGTATACGCGGCGACATCCGTCTCCGCGTTACCGGTGTCGCCGGTACGCGCCAGAGAAATCGGGTTGATGTTCGGCTCGGTACGCTGGGAATCGAGATTGGAATACAGGGCATCGAAACTCACCAGGGTGGAATCACTCGCCTGCCACTGCAGTGAGGTGGTCACACCCAGGCGGTCCTGACCGTAATTGCGGTTCATGTAGCGCGGAATGCGCGGGTGCCAGGCGCCCTTGACCCGCTCAAACTCTCCCGCGACGTCGCACGCGGAACAGCTGGCGAAATTGTCATCTTCCCATCGACCGGTGTCGGCGCCATAGCCATACACATTGCGCTTGGAGTAGGCGACAGAGACGAGCGCGCCCAGGGTCTTGTCGTCGTTACTCAGGCTCAGCAGCGCAGAGGTGCGAGGGGAGAGTTCTTGGCTGCCGTCGTTATAACTGGCCTGAACATTCGCCACGGCCGTGACGGGATCGTAGTCGAACGGACGCGCCGTATGCATCGACACGGTCGCCCCCAGGGAACCTTCCTCCAGTTCCGCGGAGGTAGATTTGTAGACATCCAGGCGATTGAACAATTCGGATGCAAAGACGTTGAAATCAAAACCGCGACTTGTCTGTACGCCACCGGAACCCGCAGCCAGAGACTGCGCCTGCATACCGTTGATCTGCACACGGGTAAAGGTGGAGTTCAGGCCGCGCACGGTAATTTCACGGCCCTGCCCACCATCGCGATCAATGGTCACGCCGGGAATACGCTGCAGGGATTCAGCGAGGTTCTGATCGGGAAAATCGGCAATATCTTCCGCCAAAATGGAGTCGACCATTCCCGCGGAATCGCGCTTGGTATCGAGGGCCTGGGCCAAGCTGCCGGAAAATCCAGTAACAACCACCTCTTCCAGGGCCTGGTCCTGCGCCTGCACTACTACCGGCGCAGCGATTACTGTCATTGCCAGAGCAATGGGCTTGAGCTTGAAGGTCTTCATGACTCTCATCTCCGCTTATCATCTTTATTGTTCGGCAAACCTTTTTGGTATTACCAGTTATTATTAAAGCGAGCCGATAATGGCATACGGATTACCAAATAACAACAAATTGGCTGACCAATTTACGCCTATTTCTGCGTTTTATCCTGACCGGTGGCTTTGCGCGCCAGCATCGTGCCGGTGCCATCGGTACCGGGGTTGAATTTCCGGTCATTGATGGTGACCGCATCAGTGGTCAGGCCGGTCACCGCCTCGATCACGCCGATGGAACTCGCCTGCGCGATATCGCTGTTAGACAGGTGCAGCCCGCGGATCGGCGCCCGCGCGAAACCGCGAATGTGGAAAACGCGCTTTGCCTGCTGGCAGCGCAGGTTATCCACAAAGATGTTGTACACCTCCGGATCGTGGGGACCCTTGTCACCTTCCTCGTAGTAGAAGTTGATGACAATCACGTCCTGCACATGGCCGATACTCAGGTTGCGCACATAGATATCGTGGATCTCACCGCCGCGCATGGCATTGGTCTTGATGCGCAGGCCCCGCTCCAGGTGCGGACTGCTCATGACGCAGTTCTCCAGGAAGACATTGCGCACGCCGCCGGAGATCTCGCTGCCCAGCACCAGGCCACCGTGGCCGTCGCGCATGCGGCAGTTGCGCACAACGATGTTTTCGCTGGGCGTGGCCAGGCGGCGGCCGTCGGCGTTGCGCCCGGACTTGATCGCAATACAGTCGTCACCGGTATCGAACTCGCAGTCGTCGATCAGCACATTGCGGCAGGATTCGGGGTCGCAGCCGTCGGAATTGGGGCCGTGACTGCGGGCGGTAACCCCGCGCACGGTGACGTTCTCGCACAGTACCGGGTGCATGACCCAGAACGGTGAGTTCTCCAGCGTGACTCCCTCGATCAGCACATTGCGACACCGGTAGAACTGCACCAGCGGCGGGCGCAGGTAGCTGCCGTCGGCATAGACCCTGTCGGCGACCGGCACCCCGTTTTCCATATCCTGCCCCAGTGCCTGGCGCGCAGGCTTCTGGGTCGGACCCGGGTGGAAAGCGCAGTTGTCGTTCTTGCCCTTCCACGGCCACCAGGTGTCACAGTCGGCGCCGCCGTCGATACGGCCGCTGCCGGTCAGCGCCACATTGTCGCAACCGTAGGCGTAAATCAGCGGTGAATACCCCATCAGCTCCATGCCCTCCCAGCGGGTTTTCACCGCCGGCAGGTAGCGTTCGGGCTCGGGGATAAAGGAGAGCACGGCACCTTGCTGCAGGTGCAGCTCGGTATTGGAGGCGAGGTGAATGGGGCCGCTGCGGTAGTGACCCGGCGGCACCACGATACGGCCACCGCCGGCCTCGCGGCTGGCGGCCACCGCGGCGGCAAAGTAGCGGCTGGCATCCTCGCCTTCACCGCGGGCACCCAGTGCCTTGAGGTTGAAGTCCCGCGCCGGAATCCGGGACGCTTTCAGCGCGGCAAGAATTTTGGGTACGGCACTCCAGGCGCCGCTGTAATCAGCCAGTTGTGGCCGGCTCATAGCGCTCGCCGACGTCGACCCCAGTGTCGGTAATGCGGCCAGCGCCAGGCCGCTGCGCAGGAAGCTGCGCCTATCCAGTCTCATCATTCGCCTCCCGAACTTATTGTTATGGGCTGGACTCCGCTTGCAAAAAATCGGCAAGACCAGAATGGAGGTTTTTATTAGTCTGTCATACCAATTGTGGAGGGGCAAGCGTGAATGCGGCAGATCAACTAGCGCGGAATCCGCGCAGGGAAGGCGTTGGGATACATCGCTGGCAAGGCGCGCCGGGCGGCTGGGTGCGGGCGGGAACGCCGGCGCAGCCTGCGCCGGCGGGGAGAATCAGGGCATGGCGAAGCGCTGGCGCGCGACACTCATTTCTCGTCGCGCGGCCTCCAGGGCTTCGGCCTCGGTGGCGTCCAGCAACTGCTGCACCACCCGCTGCAGGTGATCGCGCATGGCGTTGCGGGCGCCATCGGCATCGCGGTGCTTGATCGCGTCAAGAATCTTGCGGTGCTCCTCAATGCGTGGCTTGGAGCCCGCCTGGCGCACCTTCTCGAGAATACGCGCGGACACGGTGGAGCTGTTGCGCAGTTGCCACAGGTGTTCGCACACGGAGACCACGGCATCGTTATGGGTGCCGCGGGCCACGTGCAGGTGGAATTTCTCGTCCGCCACCTCGGCCTTCGCCTCGGTAGCGTTCTCTGCCACCATCTCTGCCAGAATCTGTTCCAGCTCGGCGATTTCCTCGTCGCTCATCTGGCGCGCAGCCAGGCCGGCGGCCTCGCCCTCGAACATGATGCGCGCCTGCAGTATCTCGAACGGACCGATGTCGGAGTCGGTAGCCTTGAAAGCGCCGGCCTCGGCGTCAACCACATACACCCCGGAGCCGCCCTTCACCTCGACACATCCGGCCAGTTCCAGTGCGATGATCGCCTCGCGCACCGTCGGGCGGCTGACCTCGAAGCGCTCCGCCAGCTTGCGCTCAGCCGGCAGGCGGGTGCCGGGCGGGTAGTCGCCGGCGGCGATGGCCGCGGCCAGTTGTTCCGCCACCTGTTGATACAGTCGCGCGCCCTGCATGATGCATGTCTCCGTTTGTGTGCGATAGAAGCTGCGTCGGCGCAGTTTAGCAGATGGGGTTAAACCGCCACAACAGATTAGCTGCCACTGCCGCCTTACCAAAACAGGCGACAATCACGATTGCGGCCTGACCAATACAGTGCTAGATTGTAACCAATTACCCGGATTGACCACACAACGATAAGATTTCTGGCCGCCGGCGTGGCCGGCCCGGTACGGAGTCAGTACACAGATGGATTTAATTCATATTCACCCCGCAGACAATGTCGCCCTGTGTCGCGCGCAGTTGCCCGCCGGCAGCCTGTTGAACTGGCGCGGCAGTATGCTCGAGCTGGTCAGCGACGTACCCGCCATGCACAAGGTAGCGGTGCAGCCGATCACCGCCGGTGAACCGGTGTGCAAGTATGGCCAGCCGATCGGCACCGCCAGCTGCGATATTGCCGCCGGCGAACACGTGCACGTACACAATATGAACGCCGATCGCCAGCGGGCCGATTACGCTTTCTGCAGCGAGGCGCAACCCACCGAATTGTTTGCCGAATCCGAGCGCGCGACCTTTCAGGGTTTTCGTCGCAGCGGTGGCCGCGTGGGTACCCGCAACTACCTTGCGGTGGTATCTACAGTGAATTGTTCGGTAACCGTGTCCCGCGCGGTCGCGGCCCATTTCCACAACGGCAGCCTGCTGCGCGACTACCCCAACATCGATGGCGTGGTGGCCCTGGGCCACGACAGCGGTTGCGGCATGTCCAGTGCCGATGAAGGGTACCGCACCCTGATGCGCACCCTGCACGGCTATATCTGCCATCCCAATTTCGCCGGTGTTCTGCTGATCGGGCTCGGCTGCGAATCGATGCAGGTGGGGCACCTGTTGCGTGAATACGGCCTCGAGACCGGCCCACAGTTCCAGACCCTGACGATACAGCGCGAGGGCGGCACCCGGGCGGCGATCGAGGCGGGTATCGAGCGGCTGGCGGAAATGCTGCCGGCCGCCAACGCCTGTGAACGGGAGCCGCTGCCGGCTTCGGAGCTGACGCTGGCGGTGCAGTGCGGAGGCAGCGATGCCTATTCGGGGATCACCGCCAACTCCGCGCTCGGTGCGGCAGCGGACCTGCTGGTGCGCCACGGCGGCACGGTAATCTATTCCGAGACACCGGAAATTTACGGCGCCGAGCACCTGTTCACCCGCCGCGCGGCCACCCCCGATGTCGCGCAACAACTCATTGACCGGATTCACTGGTGGGAGAACTACACGCAGATCAACGGCGTGACCCTGAACAACAATCCCTCGCCGGGCAACAAGGCCGGCGGCCTCACCACCATTGCCGAGAAATCCCTCGGCGCCCAGGCCAAGGGCGGTACCACCGCGCTACAGGCGTTCTATCTCTATGCCGAACCGGTGCGGCGCAAAGGGCTGGTGTTTATGGACAGCCCCGGGTTCGATCCAGTGTCGGTTACCGGGCAGATCGCCTCCGGTGCCAACGTGGTCTGCTTTACCACCGGGCGCGGTTCCGCCTTCGGCGCCAAGCCGGTTCCCAGTATCAAACTGGCGAGTAATTCACAGCTGTACCAGCGCATGCGCGAGGACATGGATGTGGACTGCGGCGGTATTCTGGAGGGCGAGTACACGGTGGCCGAGCGCGGCGAGTTTATTTTTCAACGCATTCTCGCCATTGCCTCCGGCGAGCGCAGTGCCAGCGAACTGCTCGCCTATGGCGACAACGAGTTTGCGCCCTGGCGAATCGGTGCGGTGATCTGAGCCAGCGCCCGCACATCCCGATTTATGCGCGGACAAGCCGCACCGCCGCTCAAAGCGATACCAGGCTGAACAGGGCGGTCAGTGCGGCACCCACGCCAAGCAGGATCGCGTAGGCAATCCCCAGTGTAAAAAACTTCAACAGGGTCATCGGCCACCCCTGGCCGTAAACCCGCTTTTGCATCAACAGCAGGTAGAGCGGCATCCAGCACAGCAGCGCTGCAAACAGCAGCGAGCACAGCATCCCGGCCAGTGGCAGCTGCGCCGCCAGCCACGGGGTGATGTCTTCCAGCAACAGTGCCAGCAGCAGCGCCAGGCAGAGAAACGCATGGCTGTGCAGGGCCACGATCAGGTGCTCCATATACAGCCGGCGCTTGAACAGGTAGAGGCCACACAGTAGCAGGGTAAAGATCGGCAGCAGCACAAACAGGGTCGAGGGAATCGCGCCGAACAGGGCATCCTTGAACAGGTTCGGGTCCTCCTCCACCCGCTTGATGTTGCGGGACAGGTGGGAAAACTTCATCGCGCCCCAGTCGCCGGGTAGCCATGCCGGCTGCTCGGGCGACCAGCAACCAGCGCCGGCGCCGATCAGGCAGTCCTGCTCCTCTCCTTTCGATTCTGTACCGCTCTCCCCCACCGCCGCGTCACCGGTGCCGGTGTCCGCGCCACCGAGCTCGGCGATGCGCACCCGCGCACTCTTGTTGACGATCTGCTCGACACCGCGGAGGGCGTCGTCCAGACCCGGCACATTGG
Source organism: Microbulbifer sp. SAOS-129_SWC (assembly GCF_039696035.1). Classification (GTDB taxonomy): domain Bacteria; phylum Pseudomonadota; class Gammaproteobacteria; order Pseudomonadales; family Cellvibrionaceae; genus Microbulbifer. The sequence goes on along the minus strand of NZ_CP155567.1, from coordinate 494,995 downwards.
CGCTGTCTTTGCGGGATTTCTCCAGCTCCGCGAGCGCCTGCGCGCGGATGCGTTGCACCTCTTCCACCGATGTGGCCCGCTCCATATCGCCGCGCACCGAGTCTTCGGTCGGCGCATCGCGGCCGGTGCCGATACCGACTTCCCAATCGGTACTCAACTGAGCGACAAAAAACGCGAGCAGGCACAGGAACACAAACAGGCGCACCGGGCTCACGTAGCGCACCCGGCGCCCGGCGAGGTATTCCAGAGTCAGGAAACCGGGGCGTGTCAGCAGCGGCCACAGGGTGTGCACGATACGCGAATCGAGCGCGAATACGGTGTCGAAAAAATCACCGACAATATGCGAGAAATGCCGCACCAGGCCTTTTTCCGGCTGGCCGCAGGCGTAGCAGTGCGGCCCCAGCATGGGCGTCTCACAGTTGGCACAGCGTGTGGCCGGCGCCGGATTGGGGGATTCGGCCGCTGCGGCCGTTTGTCGCAGCGGCGACGATTCGAGTTCGACAGCATCCATTACCGGGACTCAGATTAAACGTAACCGCCGCAATTCAGGAAAATACCGCGCGCTGCCAGAAGCGCGCTTTCTTGCGCAGGCGGGCGGGTGTCTCCTGCGCCGGGCGCTTGTAGACAAAGCAGGCCCGGGAACGATGGTACTGTGCTTGCGGGTCAAAGAACACCGCACGCATCTTTTCCAGTTCATCGTCGCGGTATTGCTGCAGCGGCTTCTGCGCTTCGTCGGCGGCGCGCATACTGGCCTTGGCCTGTAGCTGCGCGGCCAGGTCCGGATTTTCAGCCAGGTGCTGGCAGAAATTCTCCAGCTCGCGGGTGTACACATCCCACTGCTCGTCGAATACTTCGTCACCGAAACCGATCTGCAATGCCTCGGTGGCGAGCAGTGGCATGCACTGCTCGGTAAGCGCCGCCGCGCGCTTGTCGCCGACGCGCCGCGGCAGCAGGTAGGTCCAGTACTCGGAGCCGTGCAGGCCCATGCTGCGGTAGTGCGGGTTCAGTACCACGCCCTCGCGCAGCAGCACATAGTCGCAGGCCAGCGCCATCATCGCCCCGCCGGCACCGGCATTGGTGCGCAGCGCTGCAACCGTGAGCTTGTCGTCGGTCTCGATCAGTGCCTGCACCAGATCGTCGATCGCGTTGATGTTCTGCCAGGATTCCTCCGCCGGATCCTCTGCCGCCTCGATCACGTTCAAGTGAATACCGTTACTCCAGAAATCCTCGCCCCCCATCAGGGCGATCACACGGGCGTCGCTGGATTGCAGCTCGCGGTAGGCGCCGAGCAGTGCGCGGCACTGTTCGGTACTCATGGCACCGCCGGGGAAGTTGAAATACAGGTAGGCCACATCGCCGCGGCGCTCGGTGCGAATCTCGCGAATCTCCGCGACCGGGTTGTCCACTTCCGCCGGCAGCGATTGCAGCAGCGGCGCCAGCACCCGTACGGCCGGCAGCTTGATGCCGCCGCTCGGCTTCGCCTGCCGGATCCACACGGCGCCGTCCACGGTGGCGCGGCACAGGGCGCCGCCACTGCGGGCGATAAACTCGCCGGGGGTGCCGCGCAGCGCCGGCTCGCGCTCGGCATTGAACAGGTTGACCACGGTTCCGCCGATTTCCTCGCGCACACCGGGCAGGCTGTCGGCAGCGCGCAGTTTGGTGAGCACGGTATCGGTACTGTCGTTGTGCCAGTCGATGGCGCGGTCGGCCTGCGTCATCGTCGGCATCAGCTGGCCCGGCGCACTGCTTTCGTCCAGCGGGCGCGGGCTGAAGCTGGCGTCGTCCAGCGCGGCAATCGCTTTTTTGACCAACGCCGCGGCAGTGGCGGTTACCTCGCGGCGGTAGTGCGCGGCCTTGGGCGCGGCGCGCATCGGAAAGGTAGCGGTGCCCCAGATATCGCCCGCGTCCATCTCTTCGCAGGCCTGCAGCAGCGTCACGCCCCACTCGCTGTGGTTGTGCACGATAGCCCAATCCAGCGACGAGGGTCCGCGATCACCCTCGATACCGGGATGCACAACCAGGCACGGAATTTTTTGCCAGATGGCGGCGGGGATACGGTGAATGAGGAAGGGACAGACGATCAGGCGCGGGCGAAATTCATCGACGGCTTCCTGCATATCGGCGTCGCCGGTGGCCAACTGTACCGATACCGTACACCCGAGTAATTCCAGCTCGCGGTGCACGCGCTGGCTCAGGCCATTGAAGGCACTGCACAACAACAAAATTCGCATACTACTGACACTCCTTGTTACTTATTCTTTATTTTTGCGTACACACCCCGAGGTGCGCAGTCAGCGCAACGCAATTGCAAACCCTCGCAATTGCGCCGTGCGCCTTGCCATTATCAATCCGGGCAACGTGATTTTAATCGTGGCAGGAAATAAATAAGCAGGAACCGTGCCCAATTTTTTCAGGCCGGTTCCAGCGGATGGTATGTCGGCTATTTATTGAAGATAAATTCAGTTTTCCTGCAGGAAGCGCGCGATGGTGCGCAGGCCGTGCCCCTTGGCACCCTGTGCCCACTGATCGTTGGCGCCCGGCAGGTAGGAACCGGACAAATCGATGTGCACCCAGCCGCGTCCCTTGTCGCGGACAAAATTGGCCAGGAAAGCAGCGGCGGTGGAAGCGCCGGGAGTACCCTCGGCGCCGATATTGGCGATATCGGCAAACCCCGACGGAATCTGTTCCAGGTGAAAACTTTCCAGCGGCAGGCGCCAGGCCTTTTCGTGTTCTGCGGCGGCGGCGTTCAGCACCATTTGCGCACTGTCATCTTCAAAGCTGAGTACCGAATTGTAATCGCGCCCCACCGCCATCTTGGCGGCGCCAGTCAGGGTGGCGGCGTCGAGTATCCAGCGCGGCTCGTCGGCGGAAGCGGCAATCAGGCCGTCGGCGAGCACCAGGCGGCCCTCGGCATCGGTGTTGAGAATTTCCGCGCTGACGCCGTTCTTATAGCGGATGATGTCGCCGAGCTTGAGCGCGCGCCCGGAGATCAGGTTTTCCGCACAGCACAGGTACAACTTGACGCGCTTTTTCAGGCCGCGTGCGATGGCGAGTGCCAGGCCGCCGGTCACCATGGCCGCGCCGCCCATGTCGGATTTCATCGTCGCCATGCCACTGGATGGCTTGATGCTGTAACCGCCGGAATCGAACGTGATGCCTTTGCCCACCAGGGAAAAATCCACCGCTGCGCCGTCGTCGCCGCTCGGGTTGTAGTCCAGTTGCAGCATTGCCGGTGCGCGGTCGCTGCCGCGGCCCACCGCGTGGATACCATAAATCTCCTCGTCGAGCAGCGCTTCACCGCGCACGATACGATAGCTGACCGCCTCCGGCGCGAGCTCATGCAGCAGATCCGCAGCGCTCTGTGCCAGTACTTCCGGCGACACGTCTTGCGGGGTGCCGTTGGTGATCTCGCGCACCCAGCGCGCCGCTGCTTCGCGGGCGGCCAGTTCCTTCAGCTCGGCCTCGTCGGCACTGCCCCAGTCGAGCCGGTTGTCGCGGTTGGGGTTGTAGTAGCCGGCCCAGAAGGCCCAGCGGCGCTCCAGATCCCAACCGTCGCCGACCAGCGTTACCGCCGGCACGCCCATACCGTCGAGACGGCGCGCGGCGCGCTGCGCGGCGACCAGAGGCTCACCGGTGGCGGCCGTGGCATGCACGGTAGCGGCGTTGCCGGAAAAGCTCAGCAGCGCCTTGTCGCCCCATGATTCCGCCGCTGCTGACTGCACCAGCTCCACCTGCATTGAATTCGTCATACTTCTACCCCGATCTGAAGTGATCTGCCTGAATCGGAGCCTGTTAACAGACCCCGCGCTGAAACGGCGACATTCTAACAGCCTGCCAGCAGCACTGCCTCGGTAACGCCTGTCGATGTTTGCGCCGCACCCGCGCACATCGATAAACTGGCCCCAGGAAATAACAATAGACATAGGGATGCCACCATGACAGATGCCTGTCATTACCACTCCAGCAGCGAGGCCGCGTGGCAGTGCGCGCCCTGCCAGCGCGATTACTGCGCCGACTGCATACCCGGCGCCGCCGCCAACTACCCCAAGGGCCACCCGGACTGCCCGCTGTGCCACAAGCCACTGGCCTATGTGGGGGCCAGTAATAGCGCCCGCCCCTTCTGGCAGATGGGCCTGTTCTTCTTTCGCTATGCGTTGCAGCCCGGCCCACTGACGGTGGTGGCGCTGGCCGCCGGCGCCGGTTTGCTGATCGGTGGGCTGGGCCTGCTGTCGATTTTTGTGCTGGTGGCCGCGGTGGCCCTGGTGACCCGCTACAACCTGCTGGTAATCGAGCGACTGGCCCACGGCCAGCTGCCCGCGCCCGGCTTTGGCGATGCCCTCGACGGCAACAGCGCACCGCTGTTTGCCAAGGTGATCGGCATGACCCTGATCGCCGGCTTCGCCGGCTACCAGGCAGCGCGTCTCGGCACCGGTGCCGTGCAGATCTATTCCATCGCGCTGTCGCTGCTGGCACCGGCGGCGATGATCGTACTGGCACTGGAAAACAGCCTGCGCGCGGCGATCAATCCGCTCAAGCTGCTGCACTTTACGGTGATCATCGGTTGGCCCTACTGGCTGCTATGGCTGGCCACCAGTGCCGTATCCGCGGCGCCGGAACTGCTGCTTGCCGCGGTGGCCAAGCAACTGCCGCAATGGGCGCTGCTGCCGGCCATCGCCGCGACGACCAGTTATTTCTCGATCGTCACCAGCGCAATGATGGGCTATATCTGCCTGTCCCGGCAGCAGCGCCTCGGCATCAGCGCCGAGCGCGACGACGATGCGCATTTTCTCGACGAGCGTGCATTCGACTGCGCGCTGGCGCTAGCGCAATCACATATCCTGTTGCGCGAGAGTGATTTCAACGGTGCCCGGCGCACGCTGGTGGACACGCTGCGCCGCTACCCCGACGATCCGGTACTGAACGAGCGCTACTACCGCCTGCTGCTCGTTACCCAGGACAAGAAAGCGCTGCGCGAACTGGGACCACACCTGCTGGAAAAATTCATTCGCATGAATCGCGCCCACAAGGCCGCGGAACTCTACCTGGCCACGGATCCGCCGCCGGTAATCGACAAGTCTTTCCTGCGCCACCAGCTGGCCGAGGCCCTCTACCGCCAGCAGAAATACCGCCCGGCGGCACTGCTGCTGAACAACCTGCACAAAGACGACAAGGATTACCGTCAACTGGATGCCGCCTACCTGCTGCTGGCGCAGGTTTATCTCGACGGGTTCAATCGTGAGGATATGGCGAAAAAACTGCTGGCGTTCATCAAGCAGCATTTTCCGGACAGTGAACTGAAGCAGCAGGTGCAGACGTTACAGCGGGTACTGGCCGGCACTTCCATCGCATCCACATAACAGCGGCAGGCCGCCAAGCGGAGACTCAGAACTCCACAATCAAGACAGGGAAACCAATGAAAAAAATAGTGATGATTCTTTGTATCGCGCTTTGTGGGTGTGCACAAACGCCCGCTGTGTTTCTGGAAGCGTATACGACCCCGATCGACTCGATTGCCCTGCCCGAGGGCTCTACCAGCATCATCGGGCAGGAGACGGATATCGGCATATCCAGCTTCAACGGACTGCCCGTCTCCCCGCTGTTCTCCCGGCAAAAGTTTGCCGAAAAAGTACAGTCCGGGAATATCACCCTGGAAGTGGATCTGTACCGGAATCTACTCGATCACTACGAACCGAGTGGCTATAGCGGCACCATATTCTTCGAGGCGCTACCCGGACATAAATATATGGTGTGCGGCAAGTATTTCGGCGCTAACGGCCGCGCGGAATTTTATGTGCAGGATGTCACGCCCGGCTATTTCGGCAGAGTCGGCCAGGCGTTTACCAACCTCTAACGGCCGCACCGGGCGGCCGACCGCAAAGCGGCCCCGCAAATTCTGCGGGGCCACAACCAGTCTCAGCGACCGACTACGCGGTAGTGAATCGCGCTGGGATACTGCGCACTGTGGTATACGCGGTGCTCCGCCTTGACGAAGTCCGCGGGCCTGGCCTGGAAGATATTGTCCACATACTTCTGCGGGTTCATATCCAGGAACGGGAACATGCTGCTCTGCACCTGGATCTCCAGCCGATGGCCGCGCTTGATGGTGTGGAATACATCCAGCAGCTGAAACTTCACCCGCGTGGGCTTGTTCGGCTCGAACGGCTGCGGGTCGCTCATACTGTTGCGGAAGCGGCCGCGCATCACGCCCCAGCGCACCAGCTCATGGCGGTTGCCGGTATCGCGGTCCACTTCATCGGTATTCACGTCTTTGCCCGGAAACACATCCACCAGTTTGACGATAAAGTCCGCCGCGCTCTGGCTGGTGGAGACCCACAGGTCCACATCCACCGGGCCGGCGATGGTCTGGTCCTGCTCAGCCGCGGGCGCATCGAACACCAGCACATCGGTGCGGCGCGCCGTAAAGCGCTGGTCCTCGGCCATATAGGGTCTGTCCCAGCCGCGGCTGATATGCGCGGAGTGCGGCACCGGCTTGTGCGGATCGCTGACATAATCACCGTAGCCGCCCTTCGCTTCCGGTTGGCTCAGCAGGTTTTCGTCTGCGCCCAGGTACAAGGTCTTGGACTCACCTCCCTGCGGCGGCCAGTGGTCGAAACCGCGCCAGCGGTTGGCGCCGGTTTCGAACACCGTGACCCGCTGCGGGTCCGGCTCATCGGCCCCTTTCAGGTTCTTGGTGAAGAACGGCAGCAGTATCCGCTGCTGGAACCATTTGCTGGTATCGAAACCGAACTGCGCCTCGCCCATATGGTCGCCATCAGCGCGATTCCACTGCCCGTGGAACCAGGGCCCCATGACCAGGTGCACATTGTCTTTGTCGTTTTTCTCGGACATGGTCTGGTAAGTGGCCAGCGGGCCATACAGGTCCTCGGTGTCGTACCAGCCGCCGACAATCAGCACCTGCGGTTTGACGTTGTGAAAGTGCTGCAACACATTGCGCGCTTTCCAGTAATCGTCGTAATTGGGGTGTTCGGTCAACTCGTTCCAGAACGGACGGGTGCCCTTGAAGTATTTTTTGTTGACGTTGCTGAGCGGGCCCAGCTCGCGGAAAAATTCATAGCCGTCCGGGGTGCGCGACTTCATGCCCTCCGGCCAGGCCGCCATTGGCCCCTCGCGTTGCTTATCGAAGGTATCGAAAAACAGAAACGCCATCGGTGTGACGAAGGCGCCGTTGCGGTGGAAGTCGTCGAAGAACCAGTCGGCGATCGGCGCCTGCGGGGAGATCGCCTTGAGTGCCGGGTGCGCGTGGATCGCCGCCACTGAAGTGTAGTAGCCGGGGTAGGAGGTTCCCCACATACCGACGCGACCATTGTTGTTGGGCACATGCTTTACCAGCCAGTCAATGGTGTCGTAGGTATCGGTGGCGTCGTCGGCGGCCTTGCCGCCTTTCTCGAAGGCATCCTGCGGACGCATATTGACGTATTGGCCTTCCGACATGAATTTGCCGCGCACATCCTGGAACACAAAGATAAAACCTTCTTTCTCGAAGATTTCACTGGGACCCAGCTTGCTCTTGTACTTGCCCGCACCGTAGGGCGCTACCCGGTAGGGGGTGCGCTGCATCAGCATCGGGTATTTGTGCGTGCGATCGTAGGGAATATAGACGGAGGTAAACAGCTTGACCCCGTCGCGCATCGGGATCTGGTATTCGTATTTGGCGTAGTGGGAGCGGATATAGGCGGCGCGCGCGTCGGCTTTTTTCTGCTCAGCACTTTCTATTGCGTTGTCCGCCGCCTGTGCGAGACCGCTCAACAATGGCACGGACAACAGGCACAGAAAGGCAAAAACCCTGTGTTTATACATTACTCTTTCCCGATTGATTGGCTATGGGTCGGCTTTTTTATTCTTGATCGATCAAGCCGTTGAACAACCGGATATTACCGGTCCGGCCCGGCTCGCACCAGCCAGGCCAACGTATTCATCCGTCAGCTCACCCACTGGTCTACCGTCTTCGCCACCCAGCGGTCGCCTTTTCTATGCAGCATAAGCTTGCCGCCGGTCCAACCCGCGCTCCACTGCACCACCGCCTTGTCGCCGCGCCGGTTGACGAACAACGGGCTGAAGCTAACCGGGTAAAGTAGCCCCATACGGTCACCCATCTGTTTATACTCATCGGCGGAAAACACCATGATCCGCGCGGCCGGATTCAGACCGGCGAAGTCTTGCCGGCTACCCTGCACAAACAGGGTATGTTGATTGCCAATGGTGGAAAAATCGTGCTGTTGCAGCACGCGGGAAAGGTCACCGGCGCCGCCACCGAGCCCGGTAATAATCGCCACTTTGTCGAAGCCGAGTGTCTCTTTCAGAATCGCCGCCATTAATGCGGAGCGCGCGCCGGGGCGACCAAAAGGTACATTGGGCAGCGCGTCGTGACCGTCATCGATGCCGTCCCCGTCTGAATCCGTATGGTGCGGATCCAGCAGCAGCTTGTATTCGGCGATATCGGTGAGGCCGTCGCCATCCGAGTCCTGTTTCAACTGTTGCCAGCGGATCGTGATGAAGAGGTTCTTGCGGATATTCTTCGCGCGCAGTCCCACCGGTGGAAACGTGATGCTGCGCTTGTCCAGTTCGCGCCGCTCGACCGCGATATTCAGGCCACCATCGCCGAACAGGGACAGCGTAGAGTGCGGCAGGATCACATAGGGCGCATACAGCTGCAGGCCCGTATAGTAGGGGCCGTCCCAGTCCAGCCCGGCGTTGTCCGAGTGCAGTATCCAATAGCCGCCGCTGGACACCTCGCCAACTGCATCCAGATCCTGGGCGCTGTAGATCACCACCACTTCGTCATTGCGCGCCTCGCTGCGAACAATGGCATGCGCGGGCAGCGGCAGGTGGTACTTTTCCACGGCCGAGACCGTCTTCGTTGCCTGACCGCCCCGGGATTTTTCCTGGTGTGACTCTTTTACCCCGGATGCCCCCGCTGTTGGCACCGATGGCAGCGGGTGCTGGGGATAGTTCAGCGGTGGCGTTGCGCGCAGGCGCTGTGCGACCGTTTGCGCGGCAGCGGACTCGTGCGATTCTGGCAGCATCTCCGCCAGCGCAGCGCGCAGTTCGCGATCCCGGCGAGCGATCAGCTGGCGGAAATAAGTGATGCGTTGCTGCAGGGCTTTCTCGGTAAGTTCGGCTTCCTGATAGTCGCCGCCGGATTTTCGCTGCGCAAATGGATCGCTGGCTATATCCCGGGCGATTTCGTCATAGCCGCCTCGCGCGGCAACACCGGCGGCCAGTTTTTTCCAGATCGGGGCGGCGCGTACCGAAGCCCAATACCAGCCGACTCTGCCATCGCCGACCATGCGCTCAAAGAGGTCGCGGTCATCCGGATTCAGGGAATAGGCGAGCAGATCCCCCAGCTGGAACGGGCTCTCCTGCCTTTGGTAATCCCACGCATTTTTATGCTTTTTGGTCGGGCGCTGATTGAGCTGTACGATGTTGTTCAGTAAATCCTGCGCTGCCTTGTTTTCACCCTGATCGTGGTATGCCGCTGCGAGCGCAAACGGCATGGCATTGCTCATAATACCCGCATCGAGAGTCGCACCATCGACATGGATGGTCCAGTCCGGCCGCTGCACTGCCAACATACTTTCCCGCACTGTTGCGGGAAACCGCTGATACTCCTGTAATAGCCGCCGGTTCAGACCGATGCTGTAGAGTTTCCGCAGGTAGTAATACGCAAACGCGGCCTTTGTCTCCGCATCGGCCTCCGCACTGCCGAGCACCTCGCGCTGAGCCCGCTCCAGCAGGGCCAACTCCACTTCCGGACGCAGGTCAATTTGCTGCACACCGACCATGGCCAGAACCGGTCGCGGGCCGTAGGTATCGACCAGCGGCTGCCACAATGACTTGCACGCACCATGATCTAACTCTTCGACGCCAATCTGCAATCCGTTTTGGCTGCCCTGCAGCAGCGCAATCAGTCCGTCGTCGCTGCAACCAAGCACGCGGCTGTGAATACGCACCGCCTCGCGCACCAGCAACGTCTGTGCGCCGTCGCGGGTAACCGCATCGTGCAGTGCCCGCGTCAGCCGCTGCCTGGTCGCCGTGTATTTTTTCTTGTAGTTGTCCCCGCGAGGTCCATTCTTGAGCTCCCGCAGCTCGATGCGCAACAGCACCAGCGCGACCACATCCTCGGCCACGGGGGCTGAAGCGTGGTAGCGATCGCCATAAGCGCGGTACAGCGGCGCATCGCGCAGGCCTTTTTTGACCAGGTAATAGAGAAAGTCCTCGTGATCCGGTGCGTCGGCGGAGACATCTTCCGGGCTGTATTTTGCATAGGATTCCTGCAGGAAAAACTCGTAGCGATCCCGGTAAGTATCCGCGGTCTCGGCCAACACCGCGCCGCTAAACAGCAGCGACAAGCACAGACAAAGACCGTGCAGTCCAACTCGCATGGTTCCCCTCCCCACTGGGTTTATTCTTGTTGTGTCGGAATATCTACGGCGGCGGAAGGGCGCAGGTCAGCTCACTTCCGGCGCCCGCAGCCACTGCAGGACTTCGCGCGCGCGGCCCTCTTCGCCGAGGCGGCGGTAGTGTTCGACCAACGCCATACCCAGGCGCGGCAGCAGCGGGTGCTCGACACGCAGCGTGTGCAGGCGCCGCAGCATTTCCTCCAGCCAGGGCCAGTCTTTTTCCACTGCGGCGCGGCGTGCCAGCAACAGGCACACCTTGGCACCCAGTGCGCGCGGCGTGGTGGCGGTCTGCAGATACAGGCGGCAGCCGGCGGCAATCGCGCCGGCATCGCTGTCGCTGTCACCGGCCAGGGCGAACAGCGCCAGGTTGGCGCGGTGGTAGGCGTCGCTGTCCGGCGCCGCGGCACTGAGTTCAATGGCGCGCTCGATCAGCGGCAGCGAGCGCGGATACTGACGCACTGCGGCGCTGGCCGCCTCCACCGCCTCGAGCAGTTTGCCCTCGTGCTGGAAGCGCTCGATACGCTCCAGCGCACGCTGCTGCGGCGTCGGTGTGGCATTGGTGTGGGCCTCCGGCATGGTCGCCAGCGACGGCCGCAACGCGAGCAGTGCCAGTGCGGAGAAAAAGCCGGCCAGCAGACCGCCGAAATGCGCCCAGTAGGCGATGCCGGCGTCGCCGTAGAAGTAGCCGAATAACTCCTTGCCCAGCCACAGCGGCAGCACTAGCAGTGCCGGTGCACTGAACTCGCCGAACAGGAATCCGAGTGAATAGAAGAAGCGCAGCCGGCGCACGCCATAGATGGCCACGAACATGCCCATGACCGCAGACACGGCGCCGGAGGCGCCCACCATCGGCATCGGGCTGGCGGCCTCCACCAGTGCGTGCAGTCCCCCGGCGGCGAGACCGCCGAGCAGGTACAGCGCGATAAACCAGAGTCCGCCCAGCGCCAGTTCCACCGACAGGCCGAACAGCAGCAGGAACACCATATTGCCGATCAGGTGATCCCAGCTGCCGTGCAGGAACATATGGCCGAAAAATCCGGCCGCGGTGGGTTTGGCCGGGGTGAGGCCGTAGGCGAAGCTGCTGAGCTGGTCGCGCAGCTGGGCGAAATGTTGCCGATCGGCCAACCAGTCACTCTTATCCTCGGCGCGCAGCCGCGGCAACAGCCACTGCTCGAACTCCTTGTTCCACAGCAGCTCCTGATAGATGAAGTCCTCGCCCTGGGCGTCCGCCTGCATGCGCCACTCCGGGTGCAGCTCATCGATATAGATCAGCAGCTGCTGTTCCTCGCGTTCCGCCAGACCGCTGTCAAAGTAGTAATTCTCGGCCTTCTGCCAGCGGGCTTCGTCGCCGCTCTGATACAGGGCGAACACGAGGATGTTGAGCGCGATCAGGGCAAAGCACATCAGCGGCGGGCGGCGCCAGTCGGGCTTGTTCTGCAGTGGGATGATCAGCAAGGGCGCAAGCCTGTGTGGATGACAAACTCCAGAGAATACCCGCGCGGCGGCTGCGGAACAAACACTCTGCACAAAATTCAGGCGGCGCGGCTAGCTCTCGGGCGCGTCGGGCGGGCGCGCAATCGGCAGCGGCGCCTCCCAGCTGCGCACGTGGAGATCCCGCTGCGGGAAGGGCACCTCGATGTCGCGCTCATTCAGTTCCCGCAGCAACTCCAGGTTGTAGAGCGCGTAGGGGTCACCGAGCGGCGACACCATATTGCTGTTGATCCATACCACCAGCTTGAAATTGAGTGCGCTGTCGCCGAACTCCATCAGCCACACCTCGGTTTTGCGCTGCCAGTCGGTGTGCGTAATGGGAACCTGTTCGGCGGCGTCCATGGCCGCTTCGCGCACCAAGTCCGGATCCGAGCCGTAGGCGACCCCGAAGGGGATATGAATGCGGCGTACCGGGTCGTCGAGCGTGTGATTGATCACCCGGCCGGCGACAAACTCCGTGTTGGGTACCAGGATGTCGACATTGTCGCGGGTGGTGATACGTGTGGAGCGCACATTGATATCACGGATACGACCGAACACGCCGGACTCCAGCTCCACCAGGTCACCCACCCGCAGCGGCTGCTCGAACAACAGGATCAGGCCGGAGATAAAGTTGGAAAAGATCGCCTGCATGCCGAAACCGATACCCACCGACAGGGCGCCGGCAACCAGCGCCAGTTTGGAGGTATCCAGCCCCAGCATGCCCAGTGCCACCAGCAATGCGACCGCGATAATGCTGTAGTGCAGCACCCGCCCCAGGGTGTACATGGACTGCTTGCTGGCGTGATTCTTGCGCACCAGCCGCTGCAGGAAGCGCCGGGTAAGGCTGGAAATCAGCCAGGCGCACACCAGCACGAAGATGATCTTGGCGATGGCGCGCGGCGTAATCGGGCTTTCGCTGATCGTGAACAGCTTGTAGTCGGCCAGCTTGCGCCAGTGGGTGTAGGCCAGGCCGAGATAATGTCCGCTGCGCTCACGCACCGTGGCCCACCAGCCCTGGTGCTGCTTGTAAACCTGCAGCTGCGCCACTTCGTAGCGCTGTACATCTTCGATCAGGTCGTTGTCGGTGCCGAGGGCGCTGCTGATCTTCTCGAAATACTGCCACCAGCGTTTCATGCTCTCGCTCTGCTTGCCGGCCCAGGCGCTCACCTGGCGCTGGCGCACATTCAGCTCGCGCGAAATGCTGTCGCTCATGGAGTGCGCCGTTTCCACCAGGTTGCGGTCCAGCACCAGCGAGTGCTCGCCATTACCGCTCTGCAGCACCGCGTTGATGGATTGCAGCAGCTCGTTTTTGCGCTTTTTCAGGTGCGCTTCCAGCAGGTTGGTTTCGAGCAGCATTTTCTTCAGGTCGCGCTCCATATCCGCGTCCGGACTGGCGGTCGACTGCACGCTCCGGGCCTGCAGTGCCGAGCGGTCGGCGGAGAGTTTTTCGATGCGATCCTGCTGTCCGCCGATGGCCTGCTTCAGTTTTGCCGCCGCCTTGTCGCTGTACTGCAGTTCCCCGAGCATGCGATTGAGCTGGCTCTGGGCCACCGCAATCTGCTCCTTCCAGGCGCTCATCTGCTGTTCCAGCGCCGCTTTCTGCTCGATGATATTGAGATGGTTGAACTGCGCCTGCAGCAGCGCCAGCGTGGCGGTCTCGCGCTTGAGTTCATCGCTACCGACTTCCCGCAGCACCACCACCTGCTGGCGCAGCTGATTCAGGGACTGGGCCAGGGTGTCCCCCGTCTGGCGCAGCTCCAGCTGCACGCCGACAAGGCGCTGGTGGCCGCGGGCCACGGCGGCGTCGGCCTCGGCCCAGGCGAGGACATCCGGGTTGCGCGGAAACTCCACCTTGGGCAGCACCGGCATCTTCTGGTACTCGCCGTATTTCTTCCAGGTGACGGCGATACCACTGAGGCTGTTGCTGATGGCGTCGGCGCGGGCCTTGAGATCGGGATTGTCCGGCAGTTTGCCACGCCAGTCTTTCCAGGCCTCGGTCAGCGCCTGCAGCCACTGCTTGCGCTCGTCGGCGGTGGCATCGGGCCAGTCCGTCCACCAGTCGGCGCTGGGGTCGCTGAAATCGGGAATCGTCGGTTCAAACTTGTCCGGCTTTTGGGAGGGAAGTTGCGCGCTGGCGGTCACGGAACTACCGACGAACAGCAAACCGATCAGGACGATCAGCAATACACGGGCGGCGCTGCCACCGAGACAACCGGGGCCACCTGGTGCAACGCGAGTGGAGGAAATACTGCAATCGCCCGCCATAGCCCTAATCTATCCGTGACAGCAACTCCGGCGTAAAGAACAACGCCGATTCGTGGAGATCTGTCTTTCAGTGTAGCCGGGCCAGGCCGGCTGCCCCTGCGGCAGCCGGGCCAGGCCGGCTGCCCCTGCGGCAGCCGCGTCAGCGCATACAGCGTTCGTACTCGTCCCGATAGCTGCCGGGTTCGCGGCGATAGGGGCCGACCTTGGCGCGGCGCGACTGGTCGGTGGCGATGCGCCGGCAGGTGGACTGGCGCTCGCGATAGGTCTGGTCGCCGATGTAGTCACGGAAGCCATAGCGGCCGTAGTAGCCGCCGCCGGGGGGCGTGCCGCGATACTCGGCGTAGTAGCCGGGGGCCGGCGGTGGGAAGGGCCGCGGCACAATCGTGACCGGCGGCGGCGCCGCGCGCGGAATCACCTGCGGTGCCTGCGCGGTCACCTGCGGCTCCCGGGGAGCAGCCAGTGACTGCAGACCCGGCGAACCCCGGTAGTAGTCCCGCCAGCCGGCGGGCGGGGAGACAACGGTAAAATCGTCCCCGCTCGGCTCGTACCGCAGGAAGGAACCACTGCGAGTCACGAAGTATCGGTCACCGCGCATGGTGAAAGTACCGCTGCTCCCGGGCGCGTAGGGAACCCGCGCACCCAGCGGTGGCTTCACGCGCCGGTACTCACCGTTTCCCAGGCGGTAGAAAGATCCCCGCGAATAATAGTAGGTTTCACCGCCCACCAGGATCTGGGACGTACCGGAAGGCAGGGACCTGGCCCGGTCCTGCGCCCAGCTCAGCGCGACCGCGAAACCGAGCAGCAGTGCTATGACGTAGCGCATGGCGGCATCCCCTCGCTTGCAGACTATTGGGAAGTCTACTCAGCGGCGGCGCCTATCCCCACTCGCACCCCATGGCTTGATCTCGATGGGGCCGCGCCGCTACAGGAAGTGCTGCACCTTGTTCTTGTAGCTGCGGCTCATTTTCAGGCGCTCGCCGTTGTTCAGCACCAGGTGGTATTCGCCGTTGATATGCGCGCAGATCTCGCGCACCCGGTTCAGGTTGACGATGGTGGAGCGGTGAATACGCTGGAACTGTTTCGGATCCAGCTGCTGTTCCAGTTCCTTCATGGTGATACGCATCACGTGGGTTTCGCCGCTGGCATGCACACACATGTAGTCGCCGGCGGCGTCGATCCAGTCGATATCCTGCGCCGGCACCAGGGTAATCTTGCCGGAATCCTTGATCGCAATCTTGTCCGGGTAGGCGCTCGCACCGAGCTCGCCGGCGGCCAGTTTCTGTTCCAGTACCTGGGGCGATTCCTGCGTCAGGTCGGCCACCGCTTCGAGCAGCTGCTCGCGCTGGCTGGCGATATCGGCGCTGGCCAGCTTCTCGCGCACCCGCTCGATCGCCAGGGTCAGGCGCTGTTCCTCGATCGGTTTCAGCACATAGTCCACTGCATTGACCTCGAAGGCCTCCACCGCGTACTGGTCGTAGGCGGTGACAAACACGATCTGCGGCAACTGCTCTACCGGCAGCTGTTGCACCAGCTGCAGGCCGTTGACGCCGGGCATCTGGATATCCACGAACACCACATCCGGCGCCAATTCCAGTATCCGCTCGCGCGCTTCGCGGCCGTTGCCGCATTCCGCCACGATGTCGATCCCCGGCATCACCCCCAGGCGCAGGCGCAGGCCGCGCCGCGCCAGCGGCTCGTCATCCACGATGATGGCCCGCAGTTTTTCCTGTACAGCACTCATGTTTTTATTCCTGTTCGTAGGGAATCCTGATATGCACCGCCAAGCCGCCTTCCGGGCGGTTGCAGAAACGCACCTTCTGGTCACTGCCGTAGAGGGCGTACAGGCGCTCGCAGGTATTGCGAATCCCGACCCCGTAACCGGAGGAACCCAGCCGGACGAGTTCCTCCTCCGCGATTCCCGGTCCGTTGTCACTCACTTCCAGCAGCAGTTCGCCGGCGAACACTCGCCCCTTGATCGTGATCTCGCCGCCCCACTCGCGCTGCGAGATCCCGTATTTGATCGCGTTTTCCACCAGCGGTTGCAACAGCAGGCTGGGCACCAAGGCCCGCGGCGAATCGCCCTCGAGATCCAGGTTCACCCCCAGGCGGTCGGCGAAACGGACCTTTTCGATATCCAGGTACAGCATCAGCGCTTCCACTTCCTTGGCGAGGCTGACTCTCTGCATCGGGTCATTATCCAGCGAGTGGCGCAGGAATTGCGACAGCCGCGTTACCATATCGTTGGCGGTGCGGCCGTCACCGTCGAGGATCAGGGTGGAAATCGCGTTCAGGGTGTTGAACAGGAAATGCGGATTCAGCTGATAGCGCAGCATTTTCAGCTGGGCCTGGTGGGCCATGGATTCCGCGCGCAGCGCCTTCTCCTGCTGGGTCAGCGACGCCTGGTAATACTTGATGCCGTAGTAGAGCGCGGTCCAGGTCATCAGCAGCAGGAACGAGTAGGAAAACCAGTACACCGCCAGCACCACCGGGTGCTCGCCGTCGCCGCCGGGCTTGCCATACAGCCACAGGGAACCGCCGAACTTGATGCCGGCCCACACCAGCGCTGCGATCAGTACCACCACCAGCGAGCCGAACAGGCGCGTCGCCGGCGCCTTGTCCCACAGGCGCTGGAAGCCGCGGCGCATGATTTCCGACAGCCCCACGCCGGAGGTGGTGGCAACGGCGATGTAGCCGGAGTGTACCCAGTGGTTCTCGACCCAGAAAAAACTGCCCACGAAAGTAAGCAGCGTATAGCCACCCCAACCGCTCAGCTGCAGTGCCCAGTACTGGCAGCGATGTGAGGCGAGCCGTTCGGTCAGCCATTCGAATGCGTTGTGACCCATAAATTCCTGTTCAGCGGCGCCCATAGCCGGCGCCGATTTGATACTTTTGTTGGGATTTATACTAAATGTCCCCCCGCGCTGGTGAAATACCAACCGGCGCAGGATCGACGCAGACTGCCGCAGGAACCCCAGAAATCGACATGAACTACTGGCTTTTCAAATCCGAACCGGATGAGTACAGCATCGACGACCTGGCCGCCGAGCCGGGCCAGACCGGCCGCTGGGACGGTATCCGCAATTACCAGGCGCGCAACTTTCTCCGCGACGCGGTCGCAGCGGGCGACGCCGTACTGTTCTACCACAGTGCCTGCAAGGTGCCGGCGGTGGTGGGCAGCGCCGAGGTGGTGCGCGCCGCCTACCCCGACCCGGCCCAGTTCGACCCCGAGAGCAAGTATTTCGATCCCAAGGCCAGTGCCGACAAGCCGCGCTGGTTCTGTGTGGATATCCGCTTCCGCGCGCGCTTCGCGCGGCCGCTGCCACTGGCGGAAATCAAGCAGAACCCGCAGCTGGCGGACATGGTGCTGGTGAAGCAGGGGCGGCTGTCGATCCAGCCGGTGACGGCAGCGGAATGGACAACCATCGTGGCGCTGGGGGAGATGTAGACTGCGCCGGCGAGCCGCGGCGAACTGGCCCACACCGGAGCCTCAGACGAAGTCCGCGATCTCCTCCAGCGGCTTGCGCTTGATCGCCGGCACCTGCGCCCCCTGCGCCGGCAGCCCGGCCACCAGAATCATATACGGCTTCTCGGTCACCGGCCGGCCGAGAATTTCGTTGAGGAACTTCATCGGGCTGGGGGTATGGGTCAGCGTGGCTACGCCGGCATTGTGCAGTGCGGCGATCAGCAGGCCGGTGGCGATGCCGACCGATTCGGCGGTGTAGTAGTTCTTCAGTTTCTCCCCGGACTCGCTGCTGGAGAACTTCTTCAGGAAAATAACGATCAGGTAGGGTGCGGTTTCCAGGAATGGTTTGTCGGCATCGGTCCCCAGTGGTGCCAGCGCCTCGAGCCACTCGGCCGAAGCGCGGCGCTGGTAGAACTCGCGCTCCTCTTCCTCGGCGGCGATGCGGATCTGCCGCTTGATCTCTGCGCTCTCCACCACGCAGAAATGCCACGGCTGCATATTGGCGCCGCTCGGCGCACTGCCGGCGGTGCGGATCGCGTCCTCGATGACCTGCCGCGGCAGCGACGCGCTGGCAAAGTCCCGCACCGTGCGCCGCAAGCCCATACGCTCGCGGAAGGCCGCGGCGCGCCGCTGCATCTCCGCCCCGTCCAGATACTCGAAGTCGAGCGGCAGGAAGTCTGTTGCCTCATCCATTAGACCACCCCTTTGACCCGCGCGATAAAGTAGCTGAGCAGCGACAGCAGCGTCATCACCACCAGGATCACCCCCAGCAGCAGCCACGGGCGGAACGGCTTGCGCTCCACGCTGTTGACGCCGCTCTGCAGGTAGTTGTCCACCTTGACCTGGTCTTCGGCGGACAGTCGTTGATCGGGGCGGGGCTCGGGAGAATCGGACATGGCTCAGGCTACTCGTTATTGTTGTGCTTCCGAGTCTAGAAGAATCGCCCCGCCCGCAAAAGTGCCCGACATAAAAAAGCCCCGCAGTCGCGGGGCCTGATCGGCAGATCAAAAGAGAGGATCAGCACCGCGGCGAATTCGGGCCACCGCGGCGCTGCGACTCAGAACAGGTCCTGTTCCAGGTCCATCAGGGTCGCGCTGCCGGCATTGACACTGGTGGCCAGCGCCTGGGCCTGGGGCAGCAGGCGCGCGAAGTAAAAGCGCGCGGTCTTGACCTGGCCTTTGTAGAAATCGTCGTCGCCGGCCTTGGGCAGCGCCACGGCAGCCCCCATCGCCCACATATAGGCATAGGCCACGTAGCCAAACAGGTGCAGGTATTCCACCGAGGCGGCGCCGGGCGCGTGCGGGTCTTGCTGCGCGGCGGCGATCATCTTCGCGGTGGCGTCCTTGAGGCGCTGCAGTTCCGCCGCCAGCGGCTGCACGAACTCGGCCATGTCGGCGCGGCCGGCCTGGGCGTCGATAAATGCCTGCACGTCGGCGGCAAACAGCTCGAAGAAGGCGCCGCCGTTGGCGACGGTCTTGCGCCCGGCCAGGTCCAGCGCCTGGATACCGTTGGTGCCCTCGTAGATCTGGGTAATGCGCACGTCGCGCACCAGCTGCTCCTGACCCCACTCGCGAATGTAGCCGTGGCCGCCGAACACCTGCTGGCCAATGATGGTGCACTCGAGGCCCTTGTCGGTAAAGAAGGCCTTGGCCACCGGCGTGAGCAGCGCGACCATCGCCTCCGCGTGCTTCTTCTCTTCGCCCTCACCGAACTTGGAGATATCCAGCCACTTGGCCACATAGGTGGACAGCGCGCGGGCGCCACCGATCAGCGCCTTCTGGGTCAGCAGCATACGGCGCACGTCGGGGTGCACGATGATCGGGTCAGCGGCCTTGTCCGGCTGCTGCGCACCGGCCGGCGAGCGGCTCTGCACGCGGTCGCGAGCGTATTCCAGGGCATTTTGGTAGGAGCGCTCGGATGCGCCCAAGCCCTGGATACCCACACCCAGGCGCTCGTAGTTCATCATCGTGAACATGGCCGCGAGGCCCTTGTTCACTTCGCCCACCAGCCAGCCCTTGGCGCCATCGAAATTCATCGCGCAGGTGGCCGAGGCCTTGATGCCCATCTTGTGCTCAATGGAACCGCAGCTGACGTGGTTGGGCTCGCCGACACTGCCGTCTTCGTTGACCAGGAACTTGGGCACCAGGAACAGGGAGATTCCTTTCGGCCCCTTGGGCGCGTCCGGCAGCTTGGCCAGCACCAGGTGAATGATGTTCTCGGACAGGTCCTGGTCGCCGCCGGTGATAAAGATCTTGCTGCCGGTAATGCTGTAGCTGCCGTCGTCCTGCGGCTCGGCCTTGGTGCGGATAATGCCGAGGTCGGTGCCAGCGTGGGGCTCGGTCAGGTCCATCGCGCCGGACCAGGTACCGGCATACATGTTCGGCAGGTATTTCTGTTTCAGCTCCTCGCTGGCGTGGGCGTCGATCGCCAGGCAGGCGCCGGCGGTCAGCACCGGATACAGCGCGAAGGAAATATTGGCCGCGTTGATCATTTCCTCGACCTGGGCGCCGAGCATTTTCGGCATCCCCATGCCGCCGTACTCCGGGTTACCCAGCAGCGAACCCCAGCCGCCCTCGCAGAAAGTCGCGTAGGCTTCCGGGAAGCCCGCGGGCGTAGTGACCACGCCGTCATTCCACTGGCAGCCCTCTTCGTCGCCGGAGCGGTTGATCGGGTCCAGGGTGTTGCCGGCGAGCTTGGACATTTCTTCCAGGATGGCATCGGCGGTCTCGCGATCCACCGCGCCGGCCAGTCCGGGCAGCTGTGCCCAGAGTTCATCCGCAGCAAACACTTCGTGCAGCAGGAAGTTCATCTCCCGCAGTGGTGCTTTGTACTCGGCCATGCGCCAGATCCTCATTCAAGCGTTTCAAACAGTTGTTTGAATCTAGGCCCGAAGAGGCGAATTGTCAACTGTGGTGGGGGACCGGGAGGGGGATATTGGTTCGCGGATTGTGCTGTGATTTGCCACCGACAACCCGGCGCGGTTCGGGAGAATGCCCTTACCAACTAATGGCCTTACCAATTAGGGCAAACCGAAGTTCGCCCTCGTTGCAGCTGCAATGAAAGTGCCATACCAGAAGCCGTCAGTACCGCTGCGGGCGGCGCACTACTCCGGGGAGCCGAGCTGGAGAGGATCCAGATCGAGATGGGCGGCCGCGCTGCGGTAGTCACCGCCCTCGGTAAACGGCAGCACCCCCAGCAGCGGCGCTGGCAGTATGGCCTGCAGCGTGGCCAGGTTTTCGTCCGGGCGCGCCATCGATTCCGCCGCAGGGAAATTCGCCACCCAGCCCGCCAGCGCCAAGCCGTCGCGACGGATTGCCTCGGCGGTCAGCAGCGCGTGGTTGATACAGCCAAGGCGCATTCCCACCACCAGGATCACCGGAATATTCAGCTCGCGCGGCAGCTGCGACAGAAACGCGCGCGGGCCCAGCGGCGTGCGCCAGCCCCCGGCGCCCTCGATCAGCACCAGGTCGGCAGCGGTGGACATGACCCCGCGGCAGACACCGGCCAGGCGCCCCAGGTCCAGGCGCCGGCCGGCCTCGGCGGCGGCGATGTGCGGCGCAATGGCCGGCTCCAGTGCAATCGGGTTCACCTGCTGGTAGGGCAGATCCTCGGTCATCGCCGCCTGCAGCGCCAGCGCATCCTCGTTGCGCAGGCCGTCGGCGGTCTGTTCACAGCCGGAGGCCACCGGTTTTACCGCCGCGGTTTTCAGGCCGCGCGTTGCGGCACTTGCCAGCAGCGCCGTGGTCACAAAGGTCTTGCCGACTTCGGTGTCGGTGCCCGCGATAAAGAAAGTCTGGGTCACAGAAACTCCAATTTTTACGTTGACGCCCCTTTAAACGTCGACTACATGATGATAAATTACCCGCATAGAGCAATATTTAACCAATTCGGAAGTCTTTCAGGCCCGGAGTTAGGATAATTGCCTAAGAATCTACCCCGGCGCATGCCGGATGACCGGCGAAGGACAGCGCTGTCACAACGATTTTCTCCGCCGGGACAAATCGAAGGTACGGAAGCCGCGAAATCACCACAAACCCGACAACGGGAGCTTTTGCCAACACTATGCGATACCTGACTCTTGCCCTGCTTTTACTGCTGCCGGCCCTGTCATACGCCACCGTGAAGCCGGTGGATATGGTGGTCGTTTACAAATCCAAGGGCCTGATGCAATTGAAACGCCACGGCAAGGTGGTGCGCAGCTACAAGGTCGTGTTCGGTGACAACCCGCGCGGCCACAAGGTCCGCCAGGGCGACGAGCGCACCCCCGAGGGCCGCTACACGCTGGACTGGAAGAATCCGCACAGCCGCTTCTACCGCTCCATCCATATCTCCTACCCGAACAAGGCCGACCGCGCCCACGCGGCCAAACTGGGGGTCAACCCGGGTGGCGACATCATGATTCACGGCATCAAGCCGGAGTGGAAGGGAATGGAGAAATACCTGTCGCGCATGAACTGGACGGACGGCTGTATCGCCGTGAACAACCGCCAGATGGACGAGATCTGGGCAATGGTGAAAACGCCGACGCCGATTACGATCTACCCCTGATCCGGCCGCACAAGCAGCGCCATTATCAGCAGGAGCGGCCACGGGCCGCTTCTGCCGTCTCCTCCCTGCCTGAATCCTCCCCGCCTACCGCCGCCAGCGCCAGATAGATCACCTCATAGCTGACCGGCAGCCCCGCTTCCCCGCGCAGTGATTCATACGCCTGTGCCAGCCGGCGCAGCTTCGCGCGCCCGGTCAGGCCACGGCCGGCATCGCGGTTGACGTTGTGGGCACCGACGCTCTTCAGCTCGCGCATCAGGCGGCGCACGTCCTCGAAGTGCAGTACCCGCGTTTCGATCTGCCAGTCGCCACACAGGCCACTGGCCGCCGCAGCCCGCTGCCAGTCCCGTTGCGGCAGGAAGCGATTCACGTGTATTCCGTCGTCCACCTGCGCCCAGCTCTGTTTCAGTTCCGCCAGCGTGCCCGGCCCCAGCGTCGCCACCAGGCAGCGACCGCCGTCGGCCAGCACCCGGCGCAGTTCCGCAAACAACTGCGGCAGGCGGTAGCACCACTGCAGCGCCATGCTCGAGAACACCAGATCGACACTGCCGTCGGCCAGCGGCAGCTGTTCCGCGTCAGCGGCGATATAGGCATCCGCGTGCGGGCGTTCGGCGCGGGCGTACTGCAGCATGCCCTCGGCCAGATCCAGCGCGATGATTTGCGCCTGCGGGAAGCGCCGGCGCAGCAGCGCGCTGCCATAGCCGGTGCCGCTGCCCAGGTCCAGAATACGCTGCGGCGCCGGGTTGCCCTCCGCACCATCGAGCAGCTGCCGGCATACCGCGCGCTGCAGGTGCGCGGCGGCGTCGTAACTGGCGGCGGCGCGGCCGAACGATTGCGCCACCGCGTTTTTTGCAAACGGTGCGTCGCCAGCGCGCGGGGCCGCGGCCAGGTCGCGGATTTTCTCCGCGACTAACTCGGGGCACGACAGCTGCGGCGCGTGGCCGCAACCCGCCAGCACTTCGACAGCAACCCCCTGCGCCCGCAGCCGCTGCGCGGCCGCCGCCGGCACCAGCGCGTCGCGGTCGCCGAACAGGTGCAGCGCCGGCACGGAAATAGTCGGTAAGGTTTCGCGGTTGTCGAAACGCCCGAGGCAGTCGAGGGCCTGCCCCCAGGCCGCGCCCATGGCGCTCGGGCGCCAGCCCTTCAGCTGTTTCAGCACACTGCGCATGGCGCGGTCACCGCGGGCCTGCAGGCCGCAGAATTTTTCCCACGTTGCCTCGGGAGCGGCGCGCATCGACTGGCAGAAATCGGCAAAAACCTGCGCCTCCATACCCGGCCAGTCACCGCGCTGCACGAAGCTGCCGTTGGCAGCGATGGTCATCAGGGCGCGGATCTTGTCCTGCCCCGGCTGTGCCGCCAGCCGCGCGGCGAGCATGCCGCCGAGGGAGTGGCCGAGCAGCAGGCAGTTGCCGGGCAGCTGCTGGTACAGCGACTGCAGCAATGCGTCGTCACCGGGCCAGGGCTCGCCGGCGCGGTCGCCGAAGCCGGGCAGTTCCAGCAGCGTCACCGGCAGTGCGCCGTCGAGCGCCGCGACCAGCGGTTGCCACAGGCGCGCGTCGCCGCCCCAGCCGTGCAGCAACACCAGGTGTTCAATCCCCTTCACGCGCCTGCTCCCGCCGCGGCTGGCAGTGCCGCCGCCAGCGCCGTGAGCAACTGGTCGATCTGTGTCTCGCTGTGCGCGGCGGACAGGGTAATGCGCAGCCGCGCGGTGCCGGCGGGCACGGTTGGCGGGCGGATGGCGCCGACCAGGAAACCGCGCCGCTGCAGTTCCGCCGCCACTGCCATCACCGCGTGTTCATCACCGAGCGGCAGCGGCTGGATGGCGCTGGTGGAGTCCATCAACGGCAGCGCCAGCGCCGCGGCGCGACGGCGGAAAAACGCGATATTGCGCTGCAGCTGCGCGCGCAATTGCGCTTCCTGCTCCATCGTTTCCAGCGCGGCCAGGCAGCCGCTGGCGACCGCCGGCGGCATGCCGGTGGTATAGATATACGGGCGCGCGAACTGCACCAGATAATCGATCAACGCGCGCGAACCGGCCACGAAGGCGCCGGCGTTACCGGCGGCCTTGCCCAGGGTGCCCATCAGTACCGGCGCCTCGTCCTGGCCGAGCCCGGCGGCGGCGGCGCTGCCGGCCAGCGGCAGCGTGGCGCTGCCCATGACACCGAAACCGTGTGCCTCGTCCACCATCAGCCAGGCGCTGTACTCGCGGCACAGCGCGGCGATCTCGGCCAGCGGCGCGCAGTCGCCATCCATGCTGTAGACACCGTCCACCGCGACGAGAAGGTTGCCGCCGGCGGCGGCGCGCTCGAGCCGGCGCTGCAGCGCGCCCAGGTCGCTGTGGCCGAAACGCAGGCTGGTGGCGCCGCACAGGCGTGCGCCGTCGATCAGCGAGGCGTGATTGAGTTTGTCGGAGAGAATCTGGTCACCGCGGCCGACCAGCGCGCAGATGGTGCCGACATTGGCCATATAACCACTGGAGAACACCAGCGCCGCCTCGCGGCCGGTGACCGCGGCAATCTTTTGCTGCAGGTCGGCGTGAATCTGCAAATGGCCGTTGACCAGGTGGGAGGCGGTGGCACCGGCACCGAGTTCGGCACCGACCTGTTGCGCGGCGATGACCCGCGGATGGGTGGCCAGGCCCAGGTAATCGTTACTGCTGAACGCCACCAGTTCGCGCCCATCCAGCTGCGCCCGCGGCCCCGGCGCGGCGGCCAGGGTCTTGAGTTCGCGGTACAGGTTCTGCGCGCGGCGCTCGTCGAGGCGCGCGCGCAGTGTCGCGGACAGGGAGCGGGGCCGGGTCATTTGGCCGCGTCGTAGAAATACGGGTCGTGCTGTTGCTCGCTGATCTGCGCGGCCAGCTCTGCCTCGACTTCGCGCTCGTCGGCGTACTGCTGGTACTCCTCCGGCTGGATGCCGAGACGCGCGAACAGCTGCATATCCTTGTTAGCTTCCGGGTTGCCGGTGGTGAGCAGCTTCTCGCCGTAGAAGATCGAGTTGGCCCCGGCCAGGAAGGCCAGCGACTGCATCTCGTCGTTCATCTGCTCACGGCCGGCAGACAGGCGCACGTGCGACTTCGGCATCATGATGCGGGCCACGGCGATGCAGCGGATGAATTCGAACGGGTCCAGGTCGCGTTCGCTCTCCAGCGGCGTGCCGGCGACCTTCACCAGCATGTTGATCGGCACCGACTCCGGGTGCGCCGGCAGGTTGGCCAGCTGCATCAGCAGCCCGGCGCGGTCCTGCTCGCCCTCGCCCATCCCGACGATACCGCCGGCGCAGACCTTCATGCCCGCAGCGCGCACGCGGCCGAGAGTCTCCAGGCGGTCCTGGTAGGTACGCGTGGTGATGATCTCGCCGTAGTATTCCGGTGAGGTATCCAGGTTGTGGTTGTAGTAATCGAGGCCGGCCGCAGCCAGCTCCTGCGCCTGCTCGTCTTTGAGCATGCCCAGGGTCATGCAGGTCTCCATCCCCAGCGCCTTCACCTCGCGCACCATTTTGGTCACGTAGGGCATATCCTTCTTCTTCGGCGAGCGCCAGGCGGCGCCCATGCAGAAGCGCGTGGCACCGCTGGCCTTGGCCGCGCGGGCCTCTTCCAGCACCGCCTCGACTTTCATCAGCTGCTCGCGCTCGAGGCCGGTGTCGTAGCGGGCGCTCTGCGGACAGTAGGCACAGTCTTCCGGGCAGGCGCCGGTCTTGATCGAGCACAGGGTGCTGACCTGCACGCGGTTGGCATCGAAATACGTGCGGTGTACCTGTTGGGCGGTGAACAGCAGGTCATTGAACGGCAGCGCGAACAGGTCGAGTACCTGCTGGCGGGTCCAGTCGTGGCGGATGGCGGCCATGGGCATTTGCTGGGCTGCAGTCACTGGGCTTACTCTCTCTTTTTCTGTTGCGGGCGGGTGCGGCAGACCCGGAAGTCTGCCAGTTTAGCCGCGCCCGAATCACTGTCAACCGGATTACCAGGGAATGGTTTACAAGTCTATTGGCCGCTACCTGTCGCAGCGGATCGCCCGCTGCCTGCTGTGCGGCGACACCTGCGGCCACGACAGCGGCCTGTGCCAACCGTGCCAGCGGGAATTGCCGCAACTCGGCGACGCCTGCCAGCGCTGTGCCCTGCCGCTGCCACCGGCCGCGCACACCTGCCCCGGCTGCCTGCAGCACCCGCCGGCCTTCGCCAGCGCGCGTGCCGCCTGGCATTACGCCTTCCCGGTGGGCCAGCTGATCCAGCGCTTCAAGTATCGCGGCGACCTGGCCGCCGGATTCAGCCTGGCGCGGCTGGCCGCGCCCCGGCTGCTGCCGCCGGACGACGCACCCGACCTGCTGCTGCCACTGCCGCTGCACTGGCGGCGCTACTGGCAGCGCGGCTTCAACCAGGCGCAGGTGATCGCCGCGGAGTTGAGCCGTCAGTGGCACATCCCGCTGGCGCCGCGGCTGCTGCGCAAGACCAGCGCCGGCCACCGCCAGCAGCAGCTGAACCGCGCCCAGCGGCTGCGCAATCTCGAGCACAGCTTTACCGTGCGCGGTCCTGTCGCCGGCATGCATATCGGTCTGGTGGACGACGTCATCACCACCGGCGCCACCCTGGAGGCAGCCTCCCGCGCGCTGCTGGCCGCCGGCGCCGCGCGCATCAGTGCCTACGCCCTGGCCAGAACACCCTGACGGGCTGTCCCGCGCACATATAGACCGAATCGGGCAACCCCGGCACAATGCGCGCCCGCTCGCTGGACGCCCGTATCAACGGCGCCCGGCGCTGCTAACGTTTAATGAGAAAACAGTCGCTCGCGCGCCCGCCCCCTGACAGGCAACAGCTAACACGCGCGAGCCAAGGATTCAGCGATGAGTGAATACAAGCTGCCGCGCGGCATCGTAATCAGCGGCACCGGGCTGTGGACGCCGCCCCACGCGATCAGTAATGAGGAGCTGGTGGAGGCCTACAACGCCTGGGCGGAAAACTATAACCGCGCGCACGCGGCCGAAATCGAGGCCGGGGAGCTGGCTGCCAAACCGATGTCCTCGGCCGAATTCATCGAGAAGGCCTCCGGTATCAAGAGCCGCTATGTGGTCACCCGCGAGGGCATCCTGGATCCGGCGCGGATGCGCCCGTCGATCCCCGAGCGCA
This sequence comes from Microbulbifer sp. SAOS-129_SWC, assembly GCF_039696035.1. Classification (GTDB taxonomy): domain Bacteria; phylum Pseudomonadota; class Gammaproteobacteria; order Pseudomonadales; family Cellvibrionaceae; genus Microbulbifer. The sequence continues at coordinate 467,709 of NZ_CP155567.1, read as the reverse complement.
GCGACGATGAACTGTGGCTGCAGGCCGAGATGGGCCTCAGGGCGGCCGAGCTGGCGCTGGAGAAGGCCAACAAGAAGCCCGAAGACATCGATATGGTGATCGTCGGCGCCTCCTACCTGCAGCGCGCCTATCCCGCCATCGCCATCGAGATCCAGAGTGCCCTGGGGATCGACGGCTTCGCTTTCGATATGGAAGTGGCCTGCTCGTCTGCCACCTTCTCGCTGCAGCGCGCCGTGGACGCGGTCGCGGCGGGCTCCGCGCGGGCGGTACTGGTAATCAACCCGGAGCTGGCCTCACCGCAGGTCGACTATACCGACCGCGACAGCCACTTCATTTTCGGCGACGTGGCCGTGGCCAGCGTGGTGGAGCGCCGCGAGACCTGTGCCGCCGACAGCGCCTGGGAGGTGCTCGGCACCAAGGCCAAGACGGTGTTCTCCAGCAACATCCGCTCCAACTTCGGCTACACCGCGCGCGCCGCCGACGTGGACCCGTTCGGCGCCGGCAAGCTGTTCCGCCAGAACGGTCGCAAGGTATTCAAGGAGGTGTGCCCGATGGCCGCCGCGCATATCGAGGAGCATGTGCGCGAAACCGGCAGCGAGCCCGCTGCCGTTGACCGCTACTGGCTGCACCAGGCCAACATCAATATGAACAACCTGATCGCCAAGAAGCTGATGGGCGATGACAACAGCCTCGAGCGCGCGCCGATCGTGCTCGACCGCTACGCCAACACCGCCTGCGCCGGCTCTGTGATCGCGTTCAACCTGCACAGCGACGACCTGCAACCCGGCGACCGCGGCGTGATCTGCTCGTTCGGGGCGGGCTATTCGATTGGCAGCCTGGTGCTGGAGAAGATCGCGCTCTGAGCGGTTTTATAGATGAAAAAAGCCGGGACAAGTCCCGGCTTTTTTTATTGCTCCGTTGTGCGGTCGAGCCTCAGCGCGTAGCAACCGTAGGCGGCAAAGCGCACCAGCGCGAAATCGATATCGTCGCGGGCGAAGTAATCGGCCGCCGCTGCGGCGAGGCTCGCCGGGCGCAGCAGTTGTGCGGCGACAATATCCTCCGCGGCGCTGTAGGCCCGCAGCGCCAGTGGCGCGTCGCGCTTCCAGTAGTCATCGGGGCCGCCCTGTACGTCCAGCCCGGGCGGCGCGCCGTGCAGCGCTGACGGCTCGGCCAGCACATACACCGCCCCGTATTCCCGGTAGGGGCCAGCGTGCTGGAACGGGCAGTAGCTGGCGAGCAACAGGCGCTCTCCGGGCCGCGCCCGCCGCAGTGTATCGCGGCACGGCTCGCCGCCGCTGGCGCGCAGTTGGCGCACCGGCTGGTTCAGGTCGTCCCTACCGGTCGTTCGTACCCGCTGCAGAAAACCGGCAGCGATCGGTGTCACAGAAAAGGTCATATTGCGTCTCCCGTCGTGTTGGTAGATCGCAACATAGAGGCAGGCGGCCGCGCTGGCGCGCCAGATTCGGAAGCGGCGTTCGGAGCGCCCGCTACTGGCGCCGATCCAGTTCCCGCAGCAGCTTTTCCGCCCAGTCGATCCAGGTCTGTTCGAGATCCATGCCCAGCAGCAGCGTCTGATGGGCCAGCCAGTAACGCTGCTGCAGCGCCGGGTCGCTGCCGCGTACACGCTCGTTCTGTTCGCGATAGTCGCGCAGCAGCGCGCGGTGGTGCTCCAGCTGCCGCTCGAGCGCTTGCCGCGCCTGCGCGTTGTCCAGGTGGTGGCCGGCGAACAGCTGGATCAGGAAGGGGTCACGCATCTTCTGCGGCTGCGCCGGCTGCAGTACCCACTGGCGCAATTCCGCGCGGCCGTGCTCGGTGAGTGAATACACCTTCTTGTCCGGTCGCCCCTCCTGGGCCTGCTCGGCGCAGTCCAGCAGGCCCTCCGCGTGCAGCCGGTGCAGCTCACGGTACATCTGCTGGTGACTGGCGCCCCAGAAGTGCGACACGCTGCGCTCGAAGCGCCGCTTGAGGTCGTAGCCGCTACCGGGCTCGATATCCAGCAGGGTCAGAACGGCGTAGCGCAGGGACATTCAGCCTCCGAATTATGCAAAAAGTTTCATATTGAGTGCATGTTAACCCCAGTGGTGCGCGGCGCCCATCCCCCCGCCAGGCATCTAATCGAAATGCTCAGCTGTCTTAATAGTGAAATAATAGGATGCCTATATCTATAAAAGCGAGAAATTAATATGAGAGACTAGATTTGACGCGAATTGTAGATATAATCGCCACCCTCTCGAGTCGCCAACTACTGCCGGCGGCCCGCTGTTGTCTTACATCACCGTCACCCAGAGCCGACATGTCGATTGAAAACCTGATTCCGGATACCAGTGCCGCACCGCCCCCCGCCGTCCCGTCGCTGTCGCGACGCCGCCAGGTGCTGCTGGATATCTTTGCCATGAACAGCTTTTCCTGGGCCGTGGCCATCCCCATTGAGGTGGGTCTGGCCGGCATGAGCTGGCGCGAGCACCTGCAGGTGCGACTGCTGGCGGTGGTCTTCAACACCCTGATCGCACGCCCGTTCAGCCTCTACCGCAACTGGGTGGCGCAGCGCTTCGGCGCCAGCGGTCCGCTGCAGGCCTACCTGCTGGACACCTTTGTGTTTCTGAGCTTCCAGTACCCGCTGTACCTGGGAAATATGTTGCTGGGCGGCGCCAGCTGGACGGCAATCGCCACCGCCAGTATCAGCTTTATGCTGATCGCCGGCGCCATGGGCCGCCCCTACGGCATCTATCTCGACTGGCTGCGGCAACTGTGGCTCAACCGGCGCCCGCTGGCCGAACCCTGTTCCACCGCCTGAGGCACCGGTACCCGCCGGCCTCCGCACTGCTCCCTCGCGGGCCGACGCACCGCGGGGGGATTCCCCATCTCTCCCTCAGCATCCGCTTCGACGCATTCTGCGGTGAGCACTGCTCGAACGCGGCGGCCTTATCCACCGTTTGTCGCCGGGATACACCGGCAGCTGGCTTCGCGCCCACCGCCCCCGGCCACTCGAGCCCGCAGTTAACACCAACGTACCTGACATTCCAGCCCAATCGGGTCACCTACCCCTTGTATAGCGCGCGGGTTTGCAGTATCAAACGGCCCTGAGATCGAGTATTTCTTTACCGGCAATTGCGCGCGTCGCGTTGCCACCCGCGGGCAACCGGATTCCGCCCGCGCAAATACAAGTGGTATCAAGGATGAACAAAACCATTTGGCCGCCGCGGCTCTCGGGCCCGCGCACACTGCCTATCGTTATTTTCTCTCTGACCCCGGCCGGCGCCCTCGCCGCGTCGGCACCGCTCTCCCTGACTGCAACCCTGCTGCCGCTCTATTGGGTGGTTGCGCTCGGCGTCGCGCTGTTGATCGCGGCGGGCGCGGCCGCTGTATTCGGGGTGCGCCTGCGCCGCGAGCGCGCACTCGGTAAGGAGCGCACCGCCGCACTGCGGGCGGAAAATCACAAGCTGTTCCGGCAACAGCAGACCACCGGCAATGAACTGGCGGCGCAACAGCGCTTGCTGACCGAGGCGCGCCAGGCCATTGCCCACCAGCAGCAGGAAAAAAGCGACACACTGGCCGTGGCCGGACACCGCCTGCGCCAGCCACTGGATGGCCTGCAGTCCACCCTCAACCTGCTTGAGCGCAGCACCGGCGCCGAGACTGGCGAACTGGCGGCGATCGCGCGGCGCCAGCTGCGGGCAGCGCTGCAGGTGCTGGAGCAGATTCACAATCTGGGCGAACTGGAAACCGTGGAACTGACCGAACCGCGGGCGCCGGCCCCGCCGTCGGCAGCGCTGTCGATACTGCTGATCGAAAGCGGCGAACACGACTCGCTGTATACCGCGCTGGAAATCCGCGGCCACCGGGTGCAGCGGGAGAGCAACGGCATCGATGGCGCCGACGCCGCACTGCAGAAGCAGTTCGACCTGATCTTGATCGACACCCACCTGCCGTTGATCGACGGCGTGGAGGCGACACAGAAAATCCGCCGCGATAGCGGTGGCGCAGTGCCGATCTTCGCCCTGATCGCCGGCCTGCGCCGCGGCGACCAGGAGCATTACCGCGCACGCGGCTTTACCGGCGTGCTGGCGCGCCCGGTGGCCGAGTTCCAGCTCGAGCAGCTGCTCAACTGGGCCAAGCGCCGCACCCGCAGCACCGCCGCCACGGGGCCGCAGGATCAAACCCCGCGGCCTACACGACTGCTCAATAGCGCCACGCTGGGGCGGCAGTACGACACCCTGGGACCGCGCGCTTTTGCCGAACTGCTCAGCAACCGTACTGCCACGCTGCCACGCAAGGCCACCGCGTTGACCAGCGCCCTCACCGGCCGCCACTGGCCGGATGCCATCCGCATGGCGCCGGCCCTCGCCGCCAGCGCCGCAGAGATCGGCCTCGAGGCCGCCGCCGCACGCCTGCGCGCACTCAGTGCGCGCCTCGCCATCGAGGGCGAGCGCGAGTACTGCCGCCACCAGCGCACGGAGATTCTGAACCTGATGCGTGAGTCCATCGAACAGCTGAAGAGCTGGCGCGCGCAGAATATGCGCCCCGCACAGGCCTGACCCGAGACGGAAACCGGCCTGCCCCGGTTCGAAAACAGGCTTGCTCCCATACGCCGGTTGCGGCGGGCAGTGATGCGCGGCACTGCGCTGCCGGAGCAATTGCGCGTAAGATAGGATGAACCCGGCAATGATGATTACCGGACGATAGTGACAACAGAATTCGAGAGAACAGGACTATGTCTGAGCAGTTTCCCACCCAGGAGGGGCGCGAACAGAGCGGCCGCGACCTGGCCACACTGGTGTACTTGATCCAGGCCATCAGCCTGTTCACCGCGGTGCCGTTCTTTGTCGGGGTGATCATCAACTACGTCAAGCGCGGCGACGTACGCGGCACCCTGGCCGAATCTCACTTCCGCTGGCAGATCCGCACTTTCTGGTACTGGCTGCTGTGGACGGTGGTCGGCACCCTGACCTGGTGGCTGTTGGGACTGGGCGTGTTGATTGTCGGCATCGCCTGGGTGTGGGCCGTGTACCGCGTGATTCGCGGCTGGCTGACGCTGGCGGACAATCGCGCGGCCTATTCCTGAATCCTAGCGGCCAGCATCAGCGGCCCCCGGCGGCGAAGGTTGCGGGTGCCGCCCCCTGCAGCCGCCACTCCGCCCCACTCAGAACTGTCCCATCAATGCCATCATAAACAGATCCGCCGGTAGCGGCTGGCCGTTGACCTGCAATTGGCCGCGCTTGACCTGCAGGTGCATCTGCAACTCGTCCCCGTCTTCCAGCAACAGCCCGTACTTGCGCAGGGTCATCGCCTGCCCCACCAGCGGCGACTGCATCAGCGCCTGCTCGGCAGCGGCGAAAGTGACGTCGCCGGTAAGCGGCACCAGCCACTGATCCGGGGCCATATTCACCGGCCGCGCCGCGGTGCTGAGTCCGCGCCAGTCCAGGTCGGCGTCGACCAGCATGGGGCCATTGGCAGATTGTATCGCCAGCTGCTGCTGCAGCTGCAGCGGCCGGCGCATGACCCGCTGCCAGTTGCCGTCGGCCGGCGGCGCCAGCAGCGCGCCGAGGTAGTGACCGAGGTCCGCGACAGAGATCTGCGGCAGCGTCAGGTGCTGCTTGAGCGAGGTGACCGGGGTGGCGGACTGCACCTGCGGCAGGTTCAGGTCGCCGACCAGCTTCAGCAGACCGCTGTTCAGTAGCTGGATGTTCAGCTGCAGATCCGCGTTGTGCAGTTCCAGCGGCCCGGAGTCGGAATCGGAGTGCAGCTGCGGCAGTTGAATGCTGGCCTCTCCGCGCCGCGCCGCCACCACGTAGTGAAATTTGCCGCTGGCCTGCGCCGAGCGGAACTTCTCGATGCCGCCCTGCAACAGGCGCGACGCGCCCAGCTGCAGGGTGCCGTCGAGCGCCGCGCCGCGGTAATCGGTTTCGAACTGCAGGGTGCCGCCGTCGAATTTCAGTTTGCCGCCGGCGTCACTGCGGGTAAACGGCTCCAGGTGCAGGGTGTTGTGCACGCGATTGTCGAAGCCCACCAGTGACTCCAGCACCAGCGGGCTGTGCTCCAGGCGCCCGTAGAACTGCTCCAGCTGGGCACGCAGCTGCGGCTGCAGGCGCTCGGTCGACAGGCGTGTCTCGCTGTAGACCGCACCGAGACGCGGGCCCTCGGCGGTAAACAGCAGCGGGCCGTGCTGTATCTTGCTGCGCAGCTCGGTTGCGCCATCGCGCGCCTGCAGCGCGGTGGTGGCGCGGGCACCGAACCAGCCGCGCCGGTATTCGGCCACGCTGACACCGCGATTCTGGCCCAGCTGCTGCTTCCAGACTTCCTCGACTTTGGGGCCGACGATACCCGGCATTGCCAGCGCAGTGGAGAGCAGCAACACGAACAGACAGAGCAGGGACAGGCGCAGTAGCTTCATGGAGGAAACCGGTCACAGTGGATTTGCGCCGATGGTAGCAGATTCCCCGGAGCCGGGCTCCGGGGATCGCTGGGGAAGGGTCAGCCGGCCAGCGCGCGGGCCACGCGGGAATTGCTGTCGCGGTCCAGCTTGTGCGAGATAAAGTTGCCGGCCTCCGCGAGCAGCTCCAGGTCGACACCGGTCTCGATGCCCAGGCCGTTGAGCAGGTAGAGCACATCTTCACTGGCCACATTGCCCGAGGCGCCCTTGGCATAGGGACAGCCGCCCAGACCGGCCACCGCGGAATCGACCACCGTCACGCCCATCTGCAGCGCCGCGTAGATATTGGCCAGCGCCTGGCCGTAGGTATCGTGGAAGTGCACCGCCAGTTTCTCCATCGGCACCCGCACCGCCACGGCCTCGATCATGCGCTTGGCGGCCTCGGGCGTGCCGACACCGATGGTGTCGCCGAGGGAAATTTCGTAGCAGCCCATTTCGTACAGTGCCGCGCTGACTTCCGCCACCTTGAGCGGGTCGATATCGCCTTCGTAGGGGCAGCCGAGCACGCAGGAGACATAGCCGCGCACCGGAATGCCATCCCGCTGCGCCTGCTCGACCAGCGGGCGGAAACGCTCGAGGCTCTCGGCGATGGAGCAGTTGATATTTTTCTGCGTAAACGCCTCCGAGGCGGCACCGAATACCGCCACTTCATCGGCCTTGGCCGTCACGGCGCGCTCGTAGCCCTTCATGTTCGGTGTCAGCGCGCTGTAGACGGTGCCCGCCTTGCGCGCGATAGCGGCCAGCACTTCTTCGCTGGCGGCCATCTGCGGCACCCATTTGGGGCTGACAAAACTGCCCGCCTCGATCACCGGCAGGCCGGCGGCACTGAGGCGGTCGATCAGCGCCACGCGAGTGGCGACATCGATCTCGCGCTTTTCGTTCTGCAGGCCGTCGCGCGGACCCACTTCGACCATTTTTACTTTTTGCGGCAGATTCATAGCAGTATCTCTATTCATCGCAATGCAGGATGCGCGCCGCGCACCCTGCGTGGAAATTTCTCAAATCCGGGTATTTCCCAAGTCCGGGTAATTTTCGAGTTCACGTAGGGTGCGCCGTGCGCACCGAAAACAGCCGGTGGGTCGTCTGATGCCGTTCACCCAACGTTACCCTCCGCAAAGGTGCCGATACCGGGTGCAGCTTTGTGAGACCTTCACCGGCATGGATACCGGTGCAGAGCCCCCAGGGATGGGTTTAGGGGGGGCGCCTAGCCCGTGTCTCACAAAGCTGCACCCGGTAGCGGTACCGCCACTGAACAACTTAATTGAACGTCACTGCGATCAAGTCCTGCCGGTGCGCGCAGCGCACCCTACGGGGGCTCTTTTCTTCATTCGTCAGCGACAAAGTCGATCAACAGGCTGCCACCATCCACCAGTTCACCGGCGGCGCAGAAAAACTGCTGTACAGTACCGGCGGCGGGGGCGCGCAGGGTGTGCTCCATCTTCATCGCCTCCATCACCAGCAGCGGCTGGTCTTGCTCCACCGCCGCACCCGGCTCCACCAGCAGCGCGACAATGGTGCCGTTCATCGGCGCTTCGAGGCCGTGGGCACTGTCGGCACTTTCGCCGATATCCGGCGGCAGCACCTTGAATTCCACCTGGGTGCCGTCGATAAACACGGCGCCGCCGTCGGCAGTATCCACACTGGAGAAATTCACCCGGCGGCCATCCACCAGTGCCAGCTCGCCAGCGGGCAGCACACGGATCTCGCCGGCCATGTCGCCGCACTGCCAGCGCACACTGCCGCCGTCCGCACTGAACCGGATATCGGCGTGCTTGCCGCGGTAGTCGATGGTGTGGCGGCGCATCGCCACCAGGCCGGAGCGCCAGTTATCGCCGTCGTGCCAGGGCGAGTACGCGTCCGCCGCCGGCGCCGCGGCGCGCAGGTCGCGGGTTTCGCGCGCGTGCAGATAGCCGGCGATGGCCGCGCATTTCAGCGGGGTCAGTTCCTGCTCCTGTTGCAGGACCTCGCCCTCGTAATCCTCGATGAAATGCGTGGAAACCTGGCCGCGGACAAACGCCTTGTGATTGATCACCCGGTGCAGAAACTCGATATTGTGGCGCACGCCGGCAATCTGGTACTGCTGCAGCGCCCGGTCGAGCTTTGCCAGTGCCTCTCTGCGGGTGCGGCCGTGGCAGATCAGCTTGGCGATCATCGGGTCGTAGTGCACGCTGATCTCGTCGCCGCTCTGTACACCGGTGTCGACACGCACGGATTCACTCTGTTGCGGCGGGCGGTGGCGCACCAGGGTGCCGGTGGCCGGCAGGAAGTCGTTGTCCGGATCCTCGGCGTAGATGCGCACCTCGAAGGCGTGGCCGGAAATGCTCAGGTCTTCCTGCTGTAGCGGCAGCGGATCACCGGCGGCCACTGCCAGCTGCCAGGCCACCAGGTCCTGGCCGGTAATCATCTCGGTGACCGGGTGCTCCACCTGCAGGCGGGTGTTCATTTCCATGAAATAGAAGGCGCCGTTGGCATCGAGCAGGAATTCCACCGTGCCGGCACCGACATAGCCGATCGCGTGGGCGGCGCGCAGCGCGGCCTCACCCATACGCGCACGCAGCTCTTCGGTCATGCCCGGCGCCGGTGCCTCTTCTACCACCTTCTGGTGACGGCGCTGTACCGAACAGTCGCGCTCGAACAGATAGACACCGCCGCCCTTGTTGTCGCAGAACACCTGGATTTCCACGTGGCGCGGGTTGACCACATAGCGCTCGATCAACATCAGGTCGTCGCTAAAGGCGTTCTGCGCTTCGCGCTTGGCGGCCTCCAGGGCGCTGTGAAAGTCTTCTTCGCGGTCGACCCGGCGCATGCCCTTGCCGCCGCCGCCGGCCGCCGCCTTCAGCAACACCGGGTAGCCGATGCGCTGCGCGTGGCCCTCGAGGATGTCCGCGTTCTGGTTGGTGCCGTGATAGCCGGGTACCAGCGGCACGCCGGCGTCTTCCATGATGCGCTTGGCGGCAGACTTGGAGCCCATCGCCTCGATGGCACCGACGGGCGGACCGACAAAAATAATGCCGGCCTGGTCACAGGCGCGGCAGAAGCCCGCGTTTTCCGACAGGAAGCCGTAGCCGGGGTGAACGGCGTCGGCGCCGGTCTGCTGCGCCGCGGCAATCACCTTGTCGATATCCAGGTAGGAGTCTTTTGCCGGTGCCGGGCCGAGACGCACCGCCTCATCGGCGAGCTGCACATGCAGCGCGTCGGCATCGGCATCCGAGTAAACCGCCACGGTGGCCACGCCGAGGCGGCGGGCGGTGCGGATAACGCGGCAAGCGATTTCGCCGCGGTTGGCAATTAACAGTTTACGAATCATGGTTGGCTCTTTAATTTCTGCAGACAGCTCAGAAGCTTCAAGTTACGTAGCATGGGCAAAGCGCAGCGAGCCCATCACACCGCCGGGCGATGGACATGTCGCTGCGCGCCCTTGCCCACCCTACGCATGCAATAACGCTATTCGTTACCGCTTTTCATCCAGCTGGGGGCGCGCTTTTCCAGAAATGCGCTCAGCCCTTCCTGACCTTCCGGAGACACGCGTACGGCAGCGATCAGGGCACTGGTCTGGCCCTGCAATTCCTCGTTGATCACCCGGTTGGACATCGACATGGCCAACTGCTTGGCCATGGCTACGGCGCGCGGGCCGTTGTCGACGATCGTGTTCACCAGTTTCTGTACCGTCAGGTCCAGCTCGCCCTCGGGGCAGACTTCCGACACCAGGCCGATTTCGCGCGCGCGCTCGGCCGAGAAGCGTTCGGCAGTGACGAAATAGCGGCGCGCGTGGCGTGTGCCGACCGCGTTGATCACATACGGGCTGATGGTCGCCGGCAGCAGGCCGATCTTCACTTCCGACAGGCAGAAGCTGGCGCGCTCGCTGGCCACGGCGATATCGCAGCAGCTGACCAGACCGACCGCGCCGCCGAAAGCCGCACCCTGCACCCGCGCGATGGTCGGCGCGGGGAAGGTGTCCAGCTTGTACAGCATCGCGGCCAGCGCGGCGGCATCACCGCGGTTTTCGTCTTCGGAATAGCTGGCCATGCGCTTCATCCAGTTCAGGTCGGCGCCGGCGGAGAAGTTCTTGCCGTTGGAGGCCAGCACCAGTGCACGCACCGCCGGGTTCTGCGACAGGCTGTCGAAGGTCTCGCCCAGCTCGCGAATCAGCTCGTCGTCAAAGGCGTTGTGCACTTCCGGGCGGTTCAGGGTGACCGTGGCCACGCCTTCGCTGTCGAGTTCGCAGTGCAGTTTGTCGCTCATATTCAATTCCTTGTTGGGTGACTTCGCAGGGCTCACCCTACACCAGTTTTCTGTCGCCGCGGCTGTCCCGTGTTACATGCGGAACACGCCGAACCTGGTCTCTTGCGGTTCCTTGTGGGTCGCCGCGGCCAGGCACAGGCCGAGGACCTTGCGGGTGTCGGCCGGATCGATGACGCCGTCGTCCCACAGGCGCGCCGAGGCGTAGTAGGGGTGGCCCTGGTGTTCGTAGTCGTCGACGATTGGCTGTTTGAATGCCTGCTCGTCTTCGGCGCTCCACGATTCACCCCGGGCTTCCATCTGGTCGCGCTTGACCTGCGCCAGCACGCCGGCAGCCTGCTCACCGCCCATCACCGAGATGCGCGCATTGGGCCACATGAACAGGAAGTTAGGGTCGTAGGCACGGCCACACATACCGTAGTTGCCGGCACCGAAGGAACCACCGATCAGGATGGTGATCTTGGGGACCTTGGCGGTGGCCACCGCGGTCACCATTTTGGCGCCGTGCTTGGCGATGCCCCCGGCCTCGTACTGCTTGCCGACCATAAAGCCGGTGATGTTCTGCAGGAATACCAGCGGGATATTGCGCTGCGCGCACAGCTCGATAAAGTGCGCGCCTTTTTGTGCGCTCTCGGCGAACAGGATGCCGTTGTTGGCGACGATACCCACCGGGTAGCCGTGGATGCGCGCGAAGCCGGTCACCAGCGTGGTGCCGTAAAGCGCCTTGAATTCATCAAATTCGGAGCCGTCGACGGTGCGCGCGATAATCTCGCGCACATCAAACGGCTGACGCGAATCCTTCGGCACCACACCGTAAATATCGTCCGGCGCGAAGATCGGCTCGATTGGCTTTTCCAGCCGCAGGCCGGGATTCTTGACCCGGTTCAACCGCGCCACCGAGCGACGCGCCAGCTGCAGCGCATGCACATCGTTGTTGGCGAAGTGGTCGGACACCCCCGATGTGCGGCAGTGCACCTCGGCACCGCCCAGCTCTTCCGCCGACACCTCTTCACCGGTGGCCGCCTTCACCAGCGGCGGGCCGGCCAGGAAGATGGTGGCCTGTTCCTTGACCATGATGGATTCATCCGCCATCGCCGGCACATAGGCGCCGCCGGCAGTACAGCTGCCCATGACCACGGCAATCTGCGGGATATTCTGCGCCGACAGGTTGGCCTGGTTGAAGAAGATGCGCCCGAAGTGCTCACGGTCCGGGAACACATCGTCCTGGCGCGGCAGGTTGGCACCACCGGAATCCACCAGGTAAATGCATGGCAGGTTGTTCTGCTCGGCAATGGCCTGGGCGCGCAGGTGTTTTTTCACCGTCAGCGGGTAGTAGGTCCCGCCCTTCACCGTGGCGTCGTTGGCCACGATCACGGACGGCTGGCCGGACACGGTGCCGATACCGGTGATGATACCGGCCGCCGGCACATCCTCACCGTAGACCTCGTAGGCCGCGAGCTGGGAGAACTCCAGGAACGGACTGCCGGGGTCGAGCAGCGCATCGATGCGCTCGCGCGGCAGCAGCTTGCCCCGCGCGACGTGTTTTTCCCGCGCGCGCTCGCTACCGCCGAGGGAAATCTTCTGCACTTTTTCGCGCAGGTCGGCGACCAGTTTTTCCATCTGTTCGCGGTTTTCGGCGAAGGCCGCGTCGCGGGTATTAATCTTGCTCTGAATCTGGTTCATAAAATCTTACGAAGTTGATTCGCGCTCGCCGCTTAAATGCGAAGGCGCTGATGCCGGGTTTGGTTTGCAGGGGCTTCAAAAACAGGATGCTTTGCAGAGCCCCCATGGCAGATTTTTGCTCCTGCAAAATCTGCATTCCCGCCATCCCTGGCGGTCAGATGGGAATTCGCGGCGTGTCCTGCAAATCCACACCGGTAGCAGGGCCGCCACAAACCCATCTACAAAGTCCCTCAGCGGGTTTCGTTGAACAGCTCGCGGCCGATCAGCATGCGGCGGATCTCGGAAGTGCCGGCGCCGATTTCATACAGCTTGGCATCGCGCAGCAGGCGCCCGGTGGAGTACTCGTTGATATAGCCGTTGCCACCCAGGGTCTGGATCGCCTGCAGGGCCATCTGCGTGGCGCGCTCGGCGGTAAACAGGATCACCGCGGCGGAATCCTTGCGCGAGTCCTCGCCGCGATCGCAGGCGCGGGCCACCGCGTACAGATAGGCGCGGCTGGCGTTCAGGTCGGCGTACATGTCGGCGATCTTGCCCTGCATCAGCTGGAATTCGCCGATCGCGCGACCGAACTGCTTGCGCTCGTGCACGTAGGGCACCACCACGTCCAGACACGCCTGCATGATCCCCACCGGGCCACCGGACAGAATGGTGCGCTCGTAGTCGAGACCGCTCATCAACACGCGCACGCCGCCGTTCAGTTCGCCGAGAATATTCTCCTCCGGCACTTCACAGTCCTCGAACACCAGCTCACAGGTGTTGGAGCCGCGCATACCCAGCTTGTCGAGTTTCTGCGCCTGGCTGAAACCCTTGAAGCCGCGCTCGACGATAAACGCGGTGATGCCGCCGGAGCTGATGCCCGGCTCGGTGCGCGCGTAAATGACATAGGTATCGGCGTCGGGGCCGTTGGTGATCCACATCTTGTTGCCGTTCAGCACAAAGCGGTCACCCTTTTTTTCCGCCTTCAGCTGCAGGCTGACCACGTCGGAACCGGAGTTCGGCTCACTCATCGCCAGCGCGCCGACGTGCTCGCCGGAACACAGCTTGGGCAGGTACCTGGCCTTCTGTTCCGGGGTGCCGTTCTTGCGCAGCTGGTTTACACACAGGTTGGAGTGGGCACCGTAGGACAGGCCCACGGAAGCGGACGCGCGGGAGATTTCCTCCATCGCCACCGCATGGGCCAGATAGCCCATGTTGGAACCGCCGAACTCTTCTTCGACTGTCATCCCCAGCAGGCCCAGCTCGCCGAATTTTTTCCACATGTCGGCGGGGAACAGGTTGTCCTCGTCGATCTGCGCCGCGCGCGGCGCCAGTTCTGCCTGACAGAATTTGTGGACCATGTCGCGCAGCATGTCGATCTCTTCGCCGAGACCAAAGTTCAGAGTGCGGTAGGAGGTATTCATAGCAATTCCGTTACTCGTTTTCTCTCAGTGGCCTCGCGGCACTGTTTCGGGTTTCGGGATGGCCCCGCCAGCGGGACCTTCGCAAGTCAGTTGCGGGCGTCCTGTTCGAGCGCGGCACGGGCGCGCACCTCGGCCTCATCCAGCTCCCCCATCAGGCTCTGGATATCGCGCAGCTGTTGGTTCAGCTGCGCGCGCTTCTGTTCGATGGTGTCCAGCAGCCGCTGCAGTTGCTCCACGTTGCCGTGGGTCGGGTCGTACATGTCGATGATGTCGCGGCTCTCGTCGAGCGAGAAACCCAGCCGTTTGCCGCGCAGGATCAGCTTCAGGCGCACCCGGTCCTCCGGGCTGTAGACGCGGGTCTGGCCGCGGCGCGCGGGGCTCAGCAGGCCCTTGTCCTCGTAAAAGCGGATGGTGCGGGTGGTAATGTCAAACTCCCGCGACAGCTCGGAAATACTGTAACTGTCGGGTTCAACGGTACTGGCTTCGGGTTTCATAGGACTTCCTCTGGACGCGAAGAAGCCTAGCAAAGGTTTACGTTAACGTAAACGTAAAGCAAGGGTGTGAGCGCCGCTGTGACCGACCGGACGGAGACCTCCGGTCACGGCATTAGCGGATGCGTCAGGCGGGCTGGGCGTTGCGCAGCTGCTGCAGCTGGTTGTCGAGCAGCTTTTGATAGGGACCGTCGAGACCACTGACCTCCGCGCCCCAGGCAGTCGGGTAGCGTTCGATGCGGCCATCGAGGGCGGGGTCTTCGAGCAGCTCCGCGTGCAGGGACAGGCCGCGCCCCTGCGACAGCAGCAGTTCGCCGCTGAAGTCGAAGTCGCCGGTCTGCGCTGGCACCACCGCCACCCCCAGCTGCAGGCCGGCGGCGCGGCTGCCGCTTTGCAGCTCGCGCAGCAGCAGGCCACAGCAGACCGCGCGGAATGCCGCATCGCCGCCACAGAAGCCGAGGCCACGCTGGGGCCCGGCGTGCTTCAGCGGGCGCCCGTCGTAGATGCGCGCCAGCAACTGCAGGCGCGCGTCCAGATCCGCCTGCAGCTTGTCCAGTGCGCTGCGGCTCAACTGGTTACCCAGCTGGGCCCAGTTCAGCGGGCGCAGGTAGAGCCCCACGCGCACCTCCGGTTCAGGCTCGCGCTCGGGTTGCGGCGCCGCTCGCGCCGCCGGCGCCTGCTGCATTACCGGCACGCGTCGCCGCGCGCCGCCGCTGCCCGCGGCCAGCGCGGCGGCGGCGCTGAATGGCAGCGCGAACACCAGGCTCAGCAGCAGGCTGCCCCAGGGGTAGCCCTGATCGCGGCCGGGCTGCAGATTGACGGTGACGCTGCCGGCGAGGCTGTCGTGCAGCACCACCGGTGCCGTCACCGACTCGCCGCGCTCCAGGTCACCCGCCTGGGCCAGCGGGTTGGATTCCACATCCTGCACCGTGACCCCGGTCACCGCCGGCAGCTCCAACAGCTGCTGGGCCAGCATCTGCAGGCTGATGCGGTCACCGGCGACGATGCGATCGAGGCTCTGCCCGGCGAGGAAGGTGGCCGCTGCCTGCGCCTCGGCGCGATCGCGGGCAATCGCCGCGGCGCGCTGCTGGCTGGCGTAGTGGCCGAGCGCCACCGCGCAGAAAGCCGCCAGCGACAGCCAGATCAGCGCCGCCAGCAACTGCTGGCGCTGGCGCGACGGCAGCCGCTCGATCAGCTGGGAGAGGCGCGGGCTTTTGGCGAGGAACTGGTCAAACATGAGCGGGCGGCCGTTTTGTTGTCGGTATCGAGGTATTCAATGACAGGGGATTTTAGCGAAGTTTGCCCCGGGGGATATAATGCGCGACCCCGTGTCCCACCCGGGACAACAATCCGGCCATTCAGCAACAAGGATCCGCCGTATGGAGCGCGCGTCGCAACTTCACGCTTTCGAGCTGCCACTGGCAGACATTCCGCACACCGCCGGCGACGCCGCGCTGCGCTACCTGGAAGTCCGCGACGGACGCGCCAGCCTCGGCCTCGAGTGGCACGGCGTCGCCCCCGCGGAGCTGGGCGCCGCGAGTGCGCCACGGCCCCCGGCGGAACGGCCCACCGCGATCAGCGCGCCCTGGTGTGCGACCCTGCTCTCTCCCGCCGCCAGCCTCGAACAGCTGCGCCGGCTGCTGGCGTTCTTCGCCGCGCGGGACTGGCGTGTGCACGTGGTCGACACCCTCAGCCGCCACAGCGAGCGCACCGTCGTGCGCTTCCAGCTCGATGCCGCCGTGGCCAACTTCGCGGCGGCCAAACACGCCTGCCTGCAACTGGCGGAACAGCTGGAAGTCGACCTGGTGCTGCAGCGCGGCGACAGCCAGCAGCCGCCCCAGCTGGCGGGCTTCGATATGGACTCGACGCTGATCGACGCGGAGGTTATCGACGAACTGGCCAAGATCACCGGCATCGGTTCACAGGTCGCCGAGATCACCGCCGCGGCAATGCGCGGCGAGCTGGATTTCCGCCAGAGCTTCAAGAAACGCATGGCGCTGCTGCAGGGCTTTTCCGAGGCGCGGCTGGCGGAGATAGCGCCGCAGCTGCCGATCAAGCCCGGCGCCGCCGAACTGCTGCGCGCCCTGCGCGCGCTGGGCTGCAAGACCGCGATTCTGTCCGGCGGCTTCACCTACTTTGCCGATTACCTGCAGCGGGAAAAGCTGGCGGTGGATTTCGTGCACGCCAACCAGCTGGAATTCGCCGACGGCGCCCTGACCGGCAATGTGATCGAGCCGATCGTCGATGGCCAGCGCAAGCGGGCACTGCTGGAGCAGATGGCAGAGGAGCTGGGGCTGGAGCTGCAGCGGGTGATTGCGGTGGGCGACGGCGCCAACGATATCCCGATGCTGAACCTGGGCGCGCTGGGGATCGCCATTCACCCGAAACCCAAGGTGCGCCTGGAGGCGCCGCAGGCGATCTGCCATTTTGGCCTGGACGCGGCACTGTACCTGTTCGGGCTCAATGACCAGCAGGTTGAGGCGCTGGTTGAATAAATCTGCAGCGCGGATCGGCGGCCGCCGCTGACATATCCGCGCCCGGTGCCGGTGTTGTCGTCACGGGTTGGCGCACCCGTGGCGCGCACCCGTGGCGCGAACCCGCGGCGCGACCCGGGGCGCGACCCGGGGCGGAACAGGTGCGCCTGGCGGATGCCTGGCGGTCCGCTTACCCGGTTACCACTTGGCCGTTTACCACTTAGCCGTTTACCACTTACCGATGCGCGAGCGGAATTGACGGTACTGCCGGCGCGCTGCGGCGCTCGTCACAGACACCGCTGCTGCAGCTGGCAATCGCCAGCGCCAGAGCCAGCAACAACAGCAGTCCGGCCGGGTTTCGCCCGCTCATAGACACCTCCCCCTGTTCCCCGTCATTTTCCCCGCGAAGAGTACGCAAAGCCGCGACCACTGAACAGCCGCGGGCGAAATCCACCGCCACTAATTTGCCCCTTGGTGACACTATGCTCGTCGGGTAAGTGACTGGTTTGGCGGGTGCCCCATGACAGACAGCGACAACCCCCTCACAGCCGGCCTGCGCGAGCTGGCGCTACCGCTGCACGGCGACGCACTGCAGCCACTGCTGCAGCAGCTCGCCGGCGCGCGCATCGTCATGCTCGGCGAGGCCTCCCACGGCACCTCAGAATACTACGTCTGGCGCGCGGCGCTCAGTCGCCGGCTGATCGAGGATCAGGGTTTCGATTTTGTCGCGGTGGAGGGTGACTGGCCGGACTGCTACCGGGTCAACCGCTACGCCAAGGCCTACGCGGATTCCGGTGCCCACGCCGAGGCGGTGTTGCGCGCCTTCGACCGCTGGCCCACCTGGATGTGGGCCAACTGGGAGATGGTGGCCTTCACCGAGTGGCTGCGGCGCCACAACGATACCCGTCCGCAGCGGCAGGCCGGTTTCTATGGCCTGGACATGTACAGCCTGTGGGAATCCCTGGAGGCGATCATCCACCATGTGCGCGACCGCGATCCACAGTCGCTGGCACTGGCCGAGCGGGTCCTTTACTGCTTCCAGCCCTACGGTCGCGACGAGCAGCGTTACGCGCGCCACGCGCTGATGTCCGACGGCGACTGCGCCGACGAGGTCATCGAGTTGCTGCTGCGCCTGGTGCACCGGCGCCCGCGCTTCGACACCGATCCGGAGGGCGACTTCGACGCCGAGCAGAACGCCCACGTCATGGTCAACGCCGAGCGCTACTACCGCACCATGATGACCGCCGGCGCCGGCTCCTGGAATCTGCGCGATACCCATATGATGGAGACGCTGAACCGGCTGCTGCAGCGCCACGGCGACAACAGCAAGGGCATCGTCTGGGCCCACAACACCCATATCGGCGATGCCCGCGCCACCGATATGCGCCACGAGGGCATGTTCAATATCGGCCAGCTGGCACGCGAGGAGTGGGGGCGGGAACAGGTGCGGCTGGTGGGCTTCGGCAGCCATCGCGGCAGCGTCATTGCCGCGCGCAGCTGGGGCAGCCCGGGGCAGAAGATGGCGGTGCCGGCGGCGCCGCCACACAGCTGGGAGGGCGCCATGCATCTCGCGCTGGGCCGCGACAGCCTGCTGCCGGACCTGGCGCGGGGCGGCGCTGCGCTGCACCAGCCCCGCGGCCATCGCGCCATCGGCGTGGTTTACCGGCCGGAGTACGAGCGCGGCAATTTCGTGCCCACGGAGCTGGCCCAGCGCTACGATGCGTTTGTCTATCTGGACGAAACCCGCGCGCTGCACCCGCTGCATATCGAGGCGGCCGGCGAGGTGACGCCACCGGATACCTATCCGTGGGGGTTTTAGATCGCGGTAGCTGGCCGTGCCGTGCGAGGCAGGGATGTGTGCCTAGAGAGTTCCGAGCGAGATTCTGCGCTGGCACCCAGAGCCGTTGGAGCAAAGTAGAGACGCCAAAACCAAAACGCCCCGCTCGGAGGCGGGGCGCTGGTTCTAAAGCGAGTAATCGTCGCGACGATCAGTCCTCGTCGTCGCCGTAGACGATCTGGCTGTTGATCTTGACCGTCAGCGGGTGGTAACCCGGCTTGGCCTTTTCAAAGATGCGCACAGCCATGTCGCGCTTGCCGTGTTCCACCAGGCTGCGGTACAGCGGGCGCACGAACTTGTTGCGGCCAATGCTCACCATAAAGTCTTCCAGGCGCGGGAAGGCCGGCTGGTAGTCGTTGTGCACGGCGATCATCAGCCAGCTGAACGCGATCTCGTTGTTCTTCGAGTCGGTCAGGCCGAAGGCGCTGTCGAGTTCCTGCAGCTGCTTCTCGCTCAGTTTCTCCGGCATGCCATCGAGGAAGTACTTCCACTCGTGGAAGCTCCATTTGCTGGTGTCGATATCGCTGGCCGCGATCTTGCCATCCAGCCACTGCTGGCGGACCGGGTCGATCTTGCTGAAGGCGTCGGAGGTCGGGTGCGGCGCGCCTTCCGGCAGGCCCGGTTCGTAGATCCACTGGTGAATGCGCTCGGCGCTGAGCTTGTCCGGATACTGCTTCAGCAGCGTTTCCTGCAGGTATTTAACGAAATCTTCCGTGGTAATGCTCTGGAACGCGAAGTGATTGAAATAGTTCACCAGGAACTGGTCGAACGCCTTGCGGCCGACTTTCTGTTCCAGTTCGTACAGGAACAGCGCACCCTTTTCGTAGGGGATATCGGAGAAGACTTCATCCGGATCGCGACCGCCCTGGTCGTTGGCCAGGCGCTGGTCGCGGGGATCGCGGTCTTTCAGCGCCGCCTGCAGATCGGCGTAGCCCAGCGCCATTTCCATGCGGTAGCGCTTGTCGCCGTAGACGTTCTGCATGATGCGGTTGGTCAGGTAGGTGGTGAAGCCCTCGTTCAGCCACATGTCGCGCCAGGTGGCGTTGGTCACCAGGTTACCGGACCAGGAGTGGGCCAGCTCGTGGGCGATCAGTGATACCAGGCTCTTGTCACCGGCGATCACGGTCGGGGTAATGAAGCTCAGGCGCGGGTTCTCCATGCCGCCAAACGGGAAGCTGGGCGGCAGGATCAGCAGGTCGTAGCGGTCCCAGCGATAGGGGCCGTAGACCTTCTCGTTAACCTCGAGCATCGACTCGGTGTCCTCGAACTCCTTGGCCGCGGCGTCCAGTACCGACGGCTCGGCGTAGACGCCGGTGCGCTCGCCCATGGCCTTGAAGTCCAGGTCGCCAACCGCCAGGGCGATCAGGTAGGACGGGATCGGCTGCGGCATCTCGAATTTATACTCGCCGCTCCTGGGTGCATCCGGGTCGTTGTTCGCACTCATCACCGCGCGCAGATCCTTGGGCGTATGGATGGTGGCGTTGTAGGTAATGCGCACCGACGGCGTGTCCTGCAGCGGGATAAAGCTGCGCGCGTGAATCGCCTGGGCCTGAGTGAACAGGAACGGGTGTTTCTTACCGGCAGTCTGCTGCGGCTCCAGCCACTGCACGCCGGAGGCGCTGGGCGAAGTCTGGTAGTGAATGGCCACGGCGGTGGCATTCTTCGGCAGTTTGATCGACAGCGGCGTGCCGAGGATCGGGTCGGTCTTGCCCAGCGAGAACTTGGCCGGCTGCATCTGCTTGCCGTGACCGGCCTCGACCGATTCGATCTTCAGGTCGCGGGTATCCAGCACCAGCGGCGGGTTCTTTTTGGTCAGGCGCTTGAACTGCAGGCGTGCCTCGCCACTCAGCACCTTGCGCGAGAAATCGACATTCAGGTCCAGGTCGAGGTGCTTGACCCGGTAATCGTCGGTATTGGCAAACGAGTGGTAATCCACACCGGGCTTGGGCGCCTTGTCGGCGTGCTGATCCTTGGCTTTCACATCCGCGGTTTTCGCCGCCGGGGCCTTGTCCGGCGCCGGGACCTCGGATTTGGAACAGCCGCCGGCCAGTGCCAGGGCACCGACAAACAGGCTGGTACAGAGTAAGCGGGGCAACATGGGTGAGCTCCAGAAATTCTATTTATTCAGTCGCGGCACAGGATACAGGAGGGACGTCGACAAAACAGCCGCAACCGGCAAGGGTGGTCTGGACAACAGCGGGCGTCTGCCGGGCGTGGTCATTTAGCCAATGGAATTGCCGGGCGGCAGGGGGAGCAAGGCGGATGATGCGGCGGACGTCCGTGTCCGCAGGGATAGGGATCAGTCGAGGCTGAAGTCGAAATTCATTTCTTCACCCGGGCCCTGAACGTAGTAGCCCTGGATGTAATCGGTGCCGGTCTGCCACAGGGTCGGCAGCATGCTGGCCTGCTCGATATGCGGCACGATGACCTTGGTATCGGCCTGACCCAGCTGCTGGACCAGGTTGGCGAGGGTCTCGCTGCTCTCGCCCTCGTCCTGAATCTCGTGGACGAACGACGGGTGCACCTTGGCCATATCCACCTTGACGTGTTCGAGGGATTTGAACGGGTTGAGGCCGGTGCCGAAGTGGCAAACAACGACACGGCAGCCGAGCTCCTGCAGCTGCTTGGTGAAATCCCGCGCGGCGTGCAGGTTGCTGTTGATGTCCTCCTGGCGCAGCTGGAAGGCGACCGCCTTGGGCGGCACCTTGGCCGCCTTGAAGGCCACGCCCAGCCACCCCGGCAGGCCGCTATCGAGCAGCGAGGCGGCGGTGAGGTGCAGCAGCAGCGAGACGTCTTTGCTCTTGGCGCGCTGGGCCGCGGCCGCCTTGATCGCGTTGAGGATAACCCAGCGGTCCATCTTGGTGGCCAGGGTGTCGTCGCCGAGTGCCTCGAGGAAAGCCACCGGGGCCAGCTCTTCCTTGCCGTCGACCAGGCGCACCAGCACTTCGTAGAGCTGCTCGCCGCTGCCCTGCAGGCTCAGGGTCGGCTGGTACAGCAGCTTCAGCTTGCCGGCCTCGAGAGCCTGTGCCACCCGCGCACGGCGATAGGTGTCGGCGTCATCCTGCTGGTCGGTGTCCGGCTCGTAGAGGGCCAGACCGCCGCCGCTGCCGCTCTTCTGCTGCGCCTGGTCGTGGGCATGCAGGGCCTGGTCGAGCACTTTCTGCGCCGCGCCGGAGGCTTCGCTGAGCAGCGAGATACCCGCGGATGCGGTGATCTGCAGCGTCTTGCCCGCGGCGTCGAAAATGGTGTCGGTAATTTTCTTCAGCAACTCTTTGGTGCGGTGTTCGGCACTGTCCGGGGTGGTGTCCGGCAACAGCAGGCAGAAGCTCTCGTCACTGTAGCGGGCCAGCACGTCGCCGCGGCGCAGGCTGGACTGCAGCAGTTCCGCCAGTTTCTTCTGCAGCGCGTCCGCGCCGGCGACGCCCACCGCTTTGTGTACCGTCTCCTCGAAGCGGTCCACCTCGATATACATCAGGCCACCGGTGCGCTGGGTGCCGGCAGTAGACTTGATCGCCTTGTCGAGCAGCTGCAGGAAGTACTGGCGGTTGTAGAGGCCGGTGAGCGGATCGCGGTTCTTGATATCGCTGATCTGCGCCTCCAGCTGTTCGGTGTCGCCGCTGCGCGCGGCAATACGCACCTGCAGGCAGCGCTCGTCGTCGTAGACGGTGGACAGTACTTCGGCCCGGGTCGGCAGCGGCGCGCCGGTGGCAGTCTTGGCGGTAAACTTCCACTCCTGCGCCTCCACCTCGTTGTTGTCGATCGCGCACTGCTTGAGGAATGCCCGCGCGTCTTCGTGCTCACCCTCGGTGAGCATATCGATCAGCGGCTGGTATTCGATGTCGTCGTTGCTCTGGTAGCCGAAGCGCTCGGCGAAGGAGTCGTTGGCATAGACGATCAGGCCGTCGGAGACATAGGCGATGGCGTCCTTGGAGCTGTCGAGCAATTCCTTGGCGCGCTGCAGCGTGGCGTGATAGCGGCGGTCGTGCAGGCGCGCGGTGCGGCGGTTGGCCAGCGACAGCATCTCGCGCTGAATCACCAGCAGCAGGTGCTGGTCCTCGTCCACCGTCACCACGTCACGGGCACCGAGCTTGAGCCCTTCCACCACCGCCTGGGCGCTGCTGCGTTCGCTGAGCAGGACCACCGGCACGTCTTTCTGCATCTTGCTGATGGTGCGCAGCGCCACCGCCGGCGGCACCTGCCTGCTGCCATCAGCGGCGATCAGCAGGTCCCAGGTCTTGTCCTGCAGCAGCTTCGCCAGCGCGGCTTCGCTGGACACGTGCTGGGCGCGATTGGGGCGGCCGGCGTTGTGCAGCATGCTTACCAGGCGCTGGGCCTCAGAGGGCGTGTCGTGAATCAAAAGGAGTCGGATGGTTTCGTTGCTGCTCATTATTTTGCTCATGATACCTACTGCCGCGGCACAGCCGCGTCGCCCCCGGAGCTCCGGCGGTGCGAAAGGGTCATAAGTTTAGGGCGCGGTAGCGGTTACTTACAAGAGCGGGGCGACGTTGCCGGGGCGACCCACTTCACACAAATTCAAAGCGGGCGAAGCTACCGGTAGCGAGCAGCTGGCGCTGCAGCGTCACCGGGTAGGTCTGGCTGCCCGACAGTAACTCCACCGTGTCGTAACATTTGAACAGCGGCACCGGCAGAATCAGCGATCGATTGCTGTCCGCGCCCTCTTCCTGCAACCACAGCGCCGCCAGCGGAGCGGATAGCTGGCCGGCGCTGGTATGGCGCTGCACCTGCACCGGCAGGGCGTCGGCGGCCAGCACTTCCACACCGGCGCGGCAGTGATCCGGCAACGCGAACTCCCAGCGCACCACCGCCACCCGCCAGTGCTCGCGCAGGCGAATCGCCACCAGCTCGCCCACGCGCAGCCGCTCACCGATCGCGGGCGGCAGGCTCAGGCCGGCGCCGTGCGCACTACTGTTCAGCACATTGACCCGCTCCAGCGCGTAACGGCGGTCGGGACGCGGCGCATCGCGCTTATCGCGTTTCAGGGACGGCGCATCCGGCAGCCTGACGTCGTACTCGTTGACCGTGCGCCCGGACGCGAAGTCCACCGAGTCCACGTCCAGGCACAGATGGTCACCATGCATACTGGAACCGCTGATGAAGCCGTCGGGCAGCTGGGTGCGCGCACCACCGAGATGGAAACTGATCGCACCGATACCAATGGCGATATCGCACTGCTGCTCGACCGGGGAGCGCCGCACGGCGCGACCGCCACGCGCGCCCCATACCCGCTGCACCGCCTGCAGCAATACATCGTCGCTGCGCTGGCGCAGCTTTTCCAGCACCGCCAGTACACCGCCCAACTCGACCTTCCAGCCGCGCGGGGCGCTGAAGTGGCGCAGGTCGACCTTGCAGCTGCCGAGGCGATTACCCGGCACCGGCGGCTGGTCCAGGGCCAGGCTGGCGAGCAGGCCGTCGGCCATTTCAGTGTAGCGATCGGCGATCGTCGCCGCCTTCGCCCAGTGACCGGTGTGGCTCCACAGTTGCTCCTGCTGGCCGCTGTCAAACTGGGCGGGATTGGCGCTGGTAAACAGCGCCGCCTGCAGATAGGCACCGGCGGCGCTGTCGCGCCGCTGCGGGTGCAATGCATCCGGGACCTTCTTCGCATCGAGACGCTGCAGCCGCGCGAACTGCAACAGCAACTGCATGTCCCGCCAGCAATGCGCCTCCGGCGCCAGGCCGAACAGTGCGGTAATACGCACCTGACGCCGCAGGCTGTCGATGCCCCGCTGCAGGGCCAGTGCCGTGCGGCGGCGCACCAGCACCCCCAATCCCGCCTCGCGACTGCTCTGCGCGGCGACACCGGCGTAGGCTGCGGCCAGCTGCTGCAACAGCTGCAGCGCCAGGTGCACCGCCTTGCGCAACTCGGCGGTCTGCGCGCGCGCCAGCGTGGCGCGCTGCAGTGCCAGGGCATCGACGCACGCGAGGGCGTATTCGCGCAGCAGTTCCAGCATCGGTAACCGCCGGCTCGCGGGTGCGTTCCAGTGGGCCAGCTCTTCAATCATGCCCTGCAGCATGCCGACCAGGCGCGGCTGGTCGGCGGGGCAGTAGGGGTGCAACTGGGTGTTTTCCAGCCAGCTGGTCAGCTGGCGTTCGTGATGACACTCACAACTGAGGTTATCCAGGGTGAGCGCGGGCAGCTCGAGCGCGGCAAGGGGATCCCCCTGCGCCGGGAGCCGCTGTTGGGTGGAGGATTCAGAGACAGCATCCTGCATGGCGATTCAACATCCTGTGTCAATCCGGTGGTCGCTCGCAGCGCCACCGACCGCTTGTGCGGTTCCTGCGTTGAGGCGGCGATACCGAAAGCCACCGGGAACCGGAGTACAGCCGATTGGCTACTGCTCCGCGTCACCGTCCGAGCCGTCCCTGTCCGGTCGATGACGTCACTGCAGTATAAGAAGGTCTATTTTTTCCGAACAAGCCTTACGCGATGAAAATGGCGCCAATTTTGTGATGTAACGCGCAAACAGCAGCAGAACTATTCGAAGAGATTGACAAAAGGTAGCGCAATATAGCCCTAAAGGGGGGTTTTGGACGCCTTACCTGGTACTTCTCGTACCAGCTTGGGAATCAGGTAACCGGGCAAGCGCTGGCGCAGCTGTTCCACCAGGGCCAACGCGCTGCTGTCTTGCACCTCGAAATGCGCGGCCCCCTGCACCCGGTCCAGCTGGTGCAGGTAATACGGCAGCACGCCGGCGTCAAACAGCGTTTCGCTGAGTTGCTCGAGGGCCGCAGTGCTGTCGTTGACCCCGCGCAGCAGCACCGCCTGATTCAGCAACGTGACGCCGGCAGCGCGCAGCCGCGCCAGCGCCGCGCGCACCTCGGCGTCGATCTCGTTGGCGTGATTGCAGTGCAGCACCAGAACCGGCTTCAGGCGCCCACCGCTAAACCATTCCAGCAGCTCTTCGGTAATCCGGCTCGGCGCCACGATCGGCAGGCGGCTGTGCACCCTCAGCTTGTCCAGCTGCGGTATCGCCGCCAGCTCGCCCGCCAGCCAGGCCAACTGGCGGTCCCCGAGCACCAGCGGATCGCCGCCACTCAGGATCACCTCGCGCAGTTCGCTGCGGGCACGGATATAGTCCAGCGCCGCCTGCCACTGGCTGCGGTTCAAATGGTTATCGCCATAGGGAAAGGCGCGGCGGAAACAGTAGCGGCAATTGACCGCGCACTGGCCGGCGGCGATCAGCAACAGGCGGCCGCGGTACTTGTGGACGACACCGGGCACCGGGTTGGCGTCGCGCTCCTCGAGCGGGTCGGCGCTGAATCCGGCGCGCGGCGCCAGTTCCGGTGCACCCGGCAGTACCTGCAGCAACAGCGGGTCGCGCGGATCGCCGGGGCGGATGCGGTTGAGAAAGGGGCGCGGCACCCGCAGCGCAAATGCCCCCGCGGCGTCGAGCGCCTGGGGCAGCTGCGCCGGGTCCAGCTGCAGATGCGCCAGCAGCTCGCGCGGGTCGGTAACCAGATCGGCCATTTCCTCCTGCCAGCGACGGCTTGCGCCATCGCGCAGCGGCAGTTCGGTGACCGCTAAATCCTCTGTCATAGGCCTTCTGAGCGAAAAGCGCGGATTGTACCAGAAAGCCGATTGGGTGGTGGTTTTTTGCACACCCGCCCCCCCGCTAACAAATGTGCCCCCGCCCCGAACCTAACAGATCTGCTAGGTGACGCCCGCTACCGCCAATCATAGGCTGCACAGCGTTGTCAGCGGCCATCCAGCCGCACACAGGGAAGTCGGCGACGGAAGGATTTCAGCGGTTTTTCTCCCGTCTCCCGCAGCGCTTCCCGGCAGCGCCGCCGCGCGCGGCACTACCCGCTAATCACCTGTAAACCATTCAATCAGTGAGCCAGGAAACCATGGAACAAGTTCAGAGCAAACGCCCGGCTGCGAAAAAAAACGCACACAAGCCAACTGCCGCGCAACCGGCTGCGGGCCAGCGTGAACCCACCACGCCGCTGGAGCCGGTGCCACCGAGTAACACCGCGCTCTTCCCCGCCACCACCGAGGTGCCGGACAACCGCGAACACGTGCTCTGGTATGACTCCCGCGTACTCGCGACCCTCGACAGCGAAGACTGCAACGCGATTGTGCAGCGCCTCGGCCAGGGCCGCTACAACGGCGTGGTGCTCTATGCGGACAACCTGGAATCCCTGGACCAGCGTATCTCACCGCGCCTGCAGCGGGTGCTGCACCTGGAGAACCGCGACGAGTGGCAGAAAATGGCCGAGCTGCTCGACAGCGACGCCGGCCGGAAACGCATCACCGTGATCTCCAGCTACAGCACCGATGTCCTCACCAGCGCCCGGGACGCCGGCTATCGCACCAGCCTGCGCATGCATGTCGACAATGCCGCGAGCCTGCACGCCTCCTTCCATCAGGGTATGCACTACGACCACCTGATGGTGTCCTTCAAGGACCCGACCAACATTCCGCTGGAACTGGTCATTGCCGAACTGCACACAACCAACACGGTACTGCTGAAGGAAGTCCACCAGGATGCGGACGATGCCGTCATCGCCCTCGGCGTGCTGGAACTGGGCAGCGATGGTGTCCTCGCGGCCTTCACCACCATGGAACAGTTCGACCATTTTGCCAGCAAGATGGATACGCAGAGTTCCCCCAAAATCGATATCCAGGTGGGCACCATCGACCGCATCACCCACCTCGGCCTGGGCTACCGCGCCTGTATCGACACCACCCACATGTTCAATCCCGATGAGGGCATCCTCGTCGGCTCCACCTCCACCGGCGGCCTCCTCTGCTGCCCGGAAGTCTTCCACCTGCCGTACATGGAGCTGCGCCCGTTCCGCATCAACGCCGCCTCGGTGCACAGCTACGTGTTCCAGAGCAACGACCGCACCAGCTACATCAGCGAGCTGCGCGCCGGCAGCCGGCTGACCACCGTCAATGCCCGCGGCGAGACCCGCCAGGTATACGTGGGCCGCACCAAAACCGAAATCCGCCCGCTGCTGCTGATCGAGGCCTCATTCCCGGACAACCGCAAGGTCAACATCATCATGCAGGACGACTGGCATGTACGGGTCTTCTCCGACAAGGCCATGCCGCGCAACGTGACCGAGCTGAAACCGGGCGATCGCGTACTCGGCTTCGGCACCGAGCCCGGCCGCCACGTGG
This sequence comes from Microbulbifer sp. SAOS-129_SWC, assembly GCF_039696035.1. Classification (GTDB taxonomy): domain Bacteria; phylum Pseudomonadota; class Gammaproteobacteria; order Pseudomonadales; family Cellvibrionaceae; genus Microbulbifer. Next base: position 440,010 of record NZ_CP155567.1, on the reverse strand, counting down.
GCGTGAAGGTGGACGAGCACATCATCGAGCTTTGATTCCTGCCACCCGCGGGCGGCACACAACGCCGCCCGCCGCTATGCCATCAACCACAAAAGGAGAGTGGAAGTGCATCAGATACTGATCACCGGCGCCACCGGTTTCGTCGGCAGCGCCCTGGCGGCCAACCTGCTCGCGCGTGGCGCCGGCGTCACCGCGGTATCGCGCAACGACCCGGACGGTGTGCGCACCCTGAACGCGGTCCTGAGCGCCGCGCACGGCTGCGGCCTGGACATCAGCGGCGCCGTGAAACAACACCTGCGCGTCGTCAATATCGATTTCGCCGAACTGGAGAACGGGCTGTCCGACGCGGCGCTGGCCGACATCACCGAGGTCTGGCATGTCGCCGCGGAAATGAGCTATTCCGCCCACAAGCTGGCGCAATCCTTCGGCACCAACGTCGGCACCACCGCGCGCCTCTACCATACGGTCGCGCAGCGCGCGCCCAGCTGCCGCCGTTTCTACTATGTTTCCACCGCCTATGTCGCCGGCATGGCAGGTGGCCCGGTGCCCGAGCAGCTGCATGCGCAGAGCCACATGGTCAACACCTACCAGGTGACCAAGTGGAGCGCCGAACAGTCCCTGCACCTGCTGCACCAGCGCCACCAGCTGCCGGTGTCTGTGTTCCGCCCCACTGTAGTCGTCGGCCACAGTCAAACCGGCTGGACACACCGCAACGGCTTCGGCTTTTACATGTTCCAGGATGCGGTACTCGCCATCGCCCGCGCCGGCCACCGCGAACTGACCGTCGACTTGTTGCCGCACACCCGCCCGGATCTGGTGCCGATCGACCGGCTCGCCAGCGACGCCTGCTCGCTGACCCTGCGCGCCGATGCGGGCACCGGCTTCGAGGTCTTCCACAGCGCCGGCGGCACCGGCGTGGCGATGCAGGAGCTGGTGCACATCTGGGGCCAGGTGGCCAATGTCAAAACCCGCCTCGGTGCGCCGGCCACCTCGCTGGAACAGAAATTCGACCGCGCGGTGGGCGCCAACCGCCCCTTCGCGCTCACCGAGTGGCAGTTCGAGCGCACCCGTCTCGATGCGGCCACCAACCAGCCCCGGCCGCTGGAACCGCTGAGCCGCGAGCAGGTGCACGCCCTGTGCCGCTGGTACGCCGGCGAGGTCGCGCCCCAGCGCGAACCGCGCGCCGTCGAGGCAGGTTGAGGGAGGCCCCGGTGACTGCGCTAACTTCCCCAGCTCCGACCGACGTGGCGCGCGGCAGCGCGCAGCCGCTGGACGCCCTGGCCGAGGTCTTCGTGCACCTCGGCGAGATGGCCAATGTCAACACCAACCAGATTGTGATCGTCAGCGGGCGCCTGGACCCCGAACTGCTGGAGCAGAGCGTCCAGCGCGCAGCGGCACAGATCCCGCTGCTACACACAGACCCTGTCGGCGGCCAGCTGCGCCGGCGCGGCACCGCTGCCCACCGCTGGGTGGCGCAGCGCGACTACGCCGCCCCCTGTGATTTCAACGATCCCAGCTTTCGCCACCTGCTGATGGATTTCAGCAGCGCGCACCGCCTCACCTGGCGCGCGCGGCCGCCGCTGCAACTGCTGCTGGTAAGCGGCGCCGGCGGACACAATTCCTGTGTCTACCTGAGCAGCCACCACGGTGTCGCCGACGCGCGCAGCGACTGCCTGATACTGCGCGCCATCATCGACCAGTACGCGCACCTCAGCGGCGTGCCGGGCGCGCGCGCATCGGTCGGCAAACTGCCGTTTGCGCCGCTGCCCCAGATCCGCCCCGAGTGGTACCGGCCACTGCCGCGCGCACTGCGCTGGCTGCGCGCCTGCACCAGTGTTGTCGGCGACCTGCTGCATCGCGACAGCGGCCTGGCCACCGGCCTTGGCGGCCAGCGCTGGGAGACCGGCGCCGGCAATCCGGCGGTCGGCCAGCTGGATTTCTTCCAGAGCCTGATGCCGCGCGAACTGGAGCAGCGCCTCGGCGGCGCCGCGCGGGCTGCGGGCGTCACCGTCAATACCGTGCTGTGCGCGGCGCTGGCGCGACTGATGGAACACAGCGACGGCATTGGCCGCGGGCAGTTACGCATCACCTGTGCGGTGAGCCTGCGACGCCTGATCGAGCCCCGTTACGACCGCAGTTTCCGCAACTACCTGGTCCCCAGCAACATCCGCCTGCGCAGGGGCCAGAGCTGTGCGGCGCTGCTGCGCAGTGTGCACGGCGCCGTGGCCAGCGCGCGCGGCGAGCGCGGAATCGGCACCGAGCTCGGTCGGCTCGAGGCGCTGCTGCCGCTGCTGCGCCTGCGTCCGCTGCGCGGTCTCGCGCGTCGCCTGCTGAACCGCTGCCAGGGCACCAACGCCTGCTACTCGAATCCCGGACGTATCGCCGAGGACTTCACCAGTTTCGGCTCGCCCGAGCACACCACGCAGAGTTACGTCGGCTTCGGCTGCCTGGTGCCGCCCTACGATTTCATTCTCTACACCCCCACCGTCAACGGCCGCATGCAACTCGACCTGGTCTACCGCCGCGCGGCTTTTACCGATATCCACCGCCAGTTTGCCGCGCCCTACCTGAAGGCCCTGTGGCGACTGCTGGCCGAGATGGAATCCAGCCCGGAGTTGAAGCTGTCATGAGCTACGCACTGATCGCACTCGCCCTCGCGCTATTCGGCTACCTGCTGTTTGCCGGTGCCCGCCTCGGCTATATCGGCCGCCTGGCGCTGCTCGCCGGCTGGGATGACCGCGTCGATCGCGCACTGGAATTTGCCGCGCGCCGCCACGGCGAGCGCAAACTGATTGAATTGGCCCAGCCGCTTGCGTGGCACACGGAACAGCAGTGGAGCGCACCGCAGCTGCTGGCCATGGCCAAGCGCCTGTCCGCCTGCTGGCACCAACTCGGGATCAACGAAGGCGATCGGGTGGCAATCTACAAAGCCAACCAGTTCGACTATTTCCTGTTCTCGGTGGCGGCGCTGCGTATCGGCGCCATCGCCGTGCCGATCAACGGCAATGTCGCGCCGGAAATCGCCGCCGGCTATATCGAGCGCATGGGCGCGCGGCTGCTGATCACTGACAACGGCGGCTGGCGCAAGCTCGCCACCGCGGATGGCGAGCGCCCCGTCACCACGCTGGAACAGGTGGTACTGGCCGATGCACCGCTGCACGGCGCCAGCGCGCCGCCCTGGCTGCACAGTCTCGCCGAGCTGCTGACACGGGAACTGTCGCCGGCACCGGTGCGCAGCCGCGGCGGCGCCGACCCGCTGTACATAGTGCACACCTCCGGCACCACCGGCGTGCCCAAGGGGGTGATCCTGAAGCAGCAGGGCATTGCCCAGTCGCTGCGCTCCATCGTGCTGTTCAACCCGGTCTCCACCCGCGACCTGGCCTGTTTTGCACTGCCGCTGAACCACCAGGTATCCCACCTGTACCTGCACGGCGTGCTGCTGATGGGCGTGCGCTGCATCGTCGACAGCGAACTAGCGGCAGCGGACCTGATGCAGCTGCTGCAGCGGCGCAAACCGACGGTGTTTTTCAGTTTTCCGGTTACCTACACCCGCCTGATCGAGGCCGGCGCCACCGACCTCGACCTGGACAGCCTGCGCATCTGGGGTACCACGGCCGACGCCAGCCACGAGGTGCAGCAGCGCGCCTTCCTGCCGCACGGCTCCTTCTTCAAGCGCCTCGGCATTCCCGTGCGCGGCTCGCTGTTTGTCGACGGCCTCGGTTCCAGTGAAGTGGGCATTGCCGCACTGCTGCGCATCGCCACCCCGTGGACGAAAAACTTCGCGCGCCGTGTCGGTCGCCGCACACCGCTGGGGCCGCAAATCAGGATCGCCGACGCGGCCGGCAACCCGGTACCCCGGGGCGAAGTGGGCCGCCTGATGATCCGCGGCATCAGTATGTTCGGCGGTTACTGGAACGCCCACGACGTCTTCTACTCCAGCACCCGCGACGGCTGGTGGTTCACCGGCGACCTGGTGCGCCTCGGCGACGACGGCGAAGTGGTGCACCTGGACCGCGAGGTGGACGTGATGCACACCGCCAGCGGCCCGGTCTACACGCTGCCGCTCGAAGAGACAGTGCTGAAACACCCGGCGGTACTGGATACCAGTGTGTTTGGCGTGCGCCCGCGCAGCGGTGCGCGGGAGGTGCCGGCCGCAGTGGTAGCGCCGCGCCGTGGCGCGCGCATCGCCGATGTCGAGACGCTGCGCCGCGAGTTGAATCGACAACTGCCGGAAGCGCAGCAACTGGCCCACCTGTGGCTGCTCGACTGGCAGGCGTTTCCCATGGGCGCCACCGGCAAGACCCTCAAGCGCCGCCTGCGCGAGCAATACAACCAGCTGCTGCAGTGCCCCGGGCAGCGCCAAGCCGACGACCGCGAGAGTGCCCCATGCGAAATCCGCGCCCTGCAACCGGCCTGAGCGCCGCCCTGCTGGCAGTGTTCGCCGCCGCGCCGACGGCCGCTGACGACTGGGCCTTTGCCACCCAGTCAGCGGACAGCCGCTGGAGCAGCGACAGCGAGTGGACCCTGCAACTGATCCGCGAGCAACAGCAGTTGTTCGCGCCGCTGGGCGGCGGCAGTGCCGACCGCAGCGCCGCCGAGTTGCGCCTCGACCTGCAGCTGCGCTGCAGCGCGGCACCCTGCGACGACACCCGCCTGGTGCTCAAACCGCGGCTGGCCGCGGCCAGCGGCGACCGCCCGGCGTCGCTGCCGGATCCGCAACCGGACTGGCTCGCCGAGGGCTATGTGCTGCACGACCTGGGCAGCGGCCGCCGCATCGGCGCGGGCAAGCGCCTGGTGGGTTGGGGCCCGTCACTGCTGTACAGCCCCACCAACCGCCTGTTCCCGGACAACGGCGCAGTCACGCCGCGGCGGGATATTCCCGGCAAGCCGATGGCCTTTGCCAGCGCCGACCTGTCCGCGCACGGGCGCGCCAGCCTGCTGCTGGCCGACCCGCGCCTCGACGAGGTGGCGGGTATCGACAGCGGCGGCGGTTTTGGCCTGGCCCGCGCCGAGTGGAACTGGGTCGAGGGACAGATCACTACGGTCGGCACCGTGGCCGGCGGCGGTGGCGGCTTCCGCCCCTACGTCGGCGGTTATTTCCAGCACGGCCTCGGTGACGCCTGGACCTTCGGCGCCGAGGCGGCCGCCTCGCGCGGTTACGCCGAAGGCGACGGTAGCGCGGCGCCACTGGCACAGAACCGCGCGCACTGGCACTGGGATGGCGTCGCCAACCTGCGCTACGGCGCCGCCTCCGGCGCCGAGATCGGCCTGGAGCTGATCTACAACGGCTACGCACTGAGCGAGACGGAATGGCGCAATCCACTGCTGGCGGCGTACCCGTCGGCGGGGCGCGGACCGTCGCGCAACCGACCCCTGCACCCGTTCGTACAGTCGCGCTACGCGCTACTGCAGGGCACCTGGCCAAAGCTGTTCGGCGACCGCCGCTGGGGCCTGACTGCGCGCCTGCTGCAGGGCCTCGACCGGCCCAGCAGCAGCGCTTTTGCCGAGCTGTCCTTCAGCCCCAGCGATACCACCACGGTGTACCTGGGGCTGTCGAACAACCGCGCCGACGCCGCGCTGGAGATGAGCCAGCCGGTGACCCGCAGCGCCTACCTGGCCCTGGATGCGTTTTTTTGAGCGGCCGGGCAAAGGGTTATTCAGCCACCCGCCGGCGGCACTGAGAGATGAGAAACAAGGAGAAAACCGATGAACCTGGTCGAATTCGAATCCGTCAGTAAACACTACCGGCTTGGCGAGGTGGAGGTGAGCGCCCTCGACCAGGTCGATTTCACCGTCTGCGAGGGCGACTTCGTCGCCCTGACCGGCCCCAGCGGCAGCGGCAAGACCACCATGCTGAACCTGATCGGCTGCCTGGACTACGCCAGTTCCGGCGAGATCCGCGTGCTCGGCCAACCGGTGAGCCAGCTCGAAGACAAGGCGCTGGACCAGCTGCGCAGCCGCACCTACGGCATCATCTTCCAGAACTTCAACCTGGTGCCGGTATTGACGGCACTGGAGAACGTCGCCCTGCCGCTGCACCTGCACCGGCTGCCCGCAGTGGAAATGGACCGCCGCGCGCGCGCGGCGCTGGAGGCGGTGGGCCTGACGCGCTTCGCCGATTTCCGCCCCGACCAGCTCTCCGGCGGTCAGCGCCAGCGGGTCGCAGTGGCCCGCGCGCTGGTCACCGAGCCGAAGCTGATCCTCGCCGATGAGCCCACTGCCAGTCTCGATAGCGCCAGCGCCCTGTCGCTGGTCGAGTTGATGAAAAAGCTCAACCGGGAACAGCGCGCTACCTTCGTGTTCTCGACCCACGACCAGCGCCTGCTGGCGCACGTCGACCGCGTCGTGGAGCTGCGCGACGGTCGCCTGACGGCGGCCGCGGAAACTGCGCAGAGCGCCGGCGCCAAGCGCGCCGCCCCGGCCACCGGCGACAGCGAGGTGGCGTGATGTGGGCCCTGGCATTCCGCAATCTGTACCGCGACCGGCGCCGCACCATCGCCACGGTGATCGCCGTGAGCGCCGGCCTGTTCGCCGTGCTGATGTTTCTCGGCTATATCCGCCTCGTCGAGAATTCGCTGGCGTCCGTGGTCATCTACCGCGACGCCAACGCCCATGTGCAGATTTACCGCAAGGACGGACCCGCACAGCTGGCCGCCAACCCGGCCAGGTACTCGCTGGATCGCAGTGACCAGCAGCTGATTCACGCTACCGCCGCCGGGCTGCCGCACTTCCTGCGCGCATCCGACCAGCTGATGGGTGTGGGAATGGTGCAGGCCGGCGACGCGAGTGCGGTGTTCCTCGCGCGCGGTGTCGACCCGGAGTTCGAACGGGCGCTGCAGGCAGCCAGCCCGCTGGCACCGCCGGCGCCACTGCCGGACGACGGCCTGCTGCTCACCACCCAGCTGCAGGACCTGCTCGGCTATCCGCAGAAAGGCAGCGCGCTGCAGCTGTTCAGCGCGTCCTATGCCAACCGCATGAACGCGATCGAGGCGCCGCTGGCCGGAGATTTCTCCACCGGGATCGAGGCGATCGAGGACAAGGGACTGAAGGCACCGCTGGCACTGTTGCAGTCGCTCTATGACACCGATGCGGTCTCGCGCGTGCTGGTGCAACTAGACGATCGCGCCCACAGCGGCGCCTTCCGCGCGCGCCTCGCCGCCGCCCTGGAGGAACGCGCACCGGGCCGCTTCGAGGTCACCACGTGGAATAACCCGCAGATCGGCCAGCTCTACACCAGCTTTATGGGCTTTTTCAAAATGGTGTTCGCGTTTACCGGTACCGTCGTCTTCGCCATCGCCCTGACCACCATCCAGCACACCGTGGCAATGAATGTCGCCGACCGCACCCGCGAGATCGGCATGCTCCGCGCCATGGGCTTTGGCCGCGGGCGCATCGCCGGGGTCTTCCTGCGCGAGAGCCTGCTCACCACACTGGCCGCGGCGGTGGTCGCGACCAGCATCGCCTACGCAGTGAATTTCGCCCTGCGCGCCGCCGGGGTCGAAACCCGGCTGCCGCGCATCGCCGAATCGGCACCGCTGGCCTTGCAACTGCCGCCGCTGTGGGCGCTGGTGGCGATCGGCTGCGCCGGTCTCGGCATTGCGCTGGGTGCCCTGCTCAGCGCGCGCAAACGCGTTGGCGGCGAGGTGCGCCCGGGCCGCCGCGGTGTGCCCCTGACCCGCATGCTGGCCTCCGCCGCCAGTCTGCTACTGGCGCTGGGACTGCTGCCCGCGCCCCCGGCCAGTGCCGAATCCCCCGGCGCAGAGCCGGCCGCAACCGCGCCGGACGCCGACACCCTGCACCACTGGCTGCGCGAGGCGGACCTGGCCCGCGGTGGCTGGGGCAGCTACAAGTGGAAACTGCATATCCGCACCGAGGACCCGGCCGGTGCCACCGATACCCGCTACGACATCGCCGTGCGCAACGGCCGCGCCCTGGCCATGACCACCGCGCCGCGCCGCTACCGCGGGGAGAAAATCCTGATCGCGTCGCGCGCCATGTGGTACGCCAAGCCGGGCCTGCGCAAGCCGGTCAGTATCAGCCCGCAGCAGCGCCTGGTCGGCGAGGCCGCCAACGGTGATATCGCCGCGACCCAGTACGCGCGCGACTACACCCCCGCGTACCTGGGCACAGAAACCGTCGACGGCACCCCCTGCGACAAGCTCAAGCTGACCGCGGCCACCGACGGCGCCACCTACGAATCGATCATCTACTACCTGGACCAGCGCACGCGCCTGGGCATCAAGGCGGAGTTTCTGACCGCCAGTGGCATGCCTTTCAAGGTGGCCTACTTCGAGTACGGCAACCGGGTCGACGTGGACGGCCGCAAACAGCCGTTCGTCTCGCGCATGAAGATCGTCAACGCGAATTTCCCCGAGCGCTACAGCCTGCTCGAGTACGCGCAGGTGTCGCAGGCCGATCCGCCCGACAGTCTGTTTACCGTCGACACGCTAATGACCCTGTAGAGGAGCCATAACCATGAAACTGCTGCTCAGCATGTCCCTGCGCAACCTGTGGCGACAGGGCCGCAAATCCCTCGGCACCTTTGTGGTGATGACGGTTTCCATCCTCGCCCTGTGCCTGTTGTCCGGCTATATGCAATCGAATGTGGAACTGATCCGCGACGCCTTCATGCGCTGGGGCGCCCGCGGCCACCTGGTGATCGAGCGTCCTGCGTCGCCCCTCGCGCGCCAGGTGGAGGGCGCCGGCCAGCGGCCACTCACCGGCGATATCCAGGCCCGGATCGAGCAGGTGCTGGAACAGGATCCCGACGTGGTTACCCGCGCCCGCATCCTGCGCATTGCCGGCATGGTGTCGAATGCACGGGTCAGCACCATCTTCGCCGGCATCGGCGAGGACGTGCAGCAGATCCGCCAGATCAAGGGACCCGCCTATGAGTACGACGTGGTCGCCGGTACCCCGCTGTGGATGGAGACCCGCGCGCAACCGCTGATCCTCGGCCAGGGCCTGGCGGCGATTCTCGGCTGCGACGTGCCGACCGTGGGCTTCGCGCCGCTGCAGCCCGGCGACACCCCCGCGTCGCGCCCGCTCAACTGCCCGCCGGGCCCACTGGAGCTGACCGCCGCCACCCGCGGCAAGGCGCGGATCAACGCTGTGCGCGCCCAGCCCACCGGCATCATGGACTGGGGCATCAAGGAAATTAACGACCGCCTGGTAGTCATGCCGATGGCCGACGCGCAGGCGCTGCTCAACACGACTGACGTCAGCGAGTACCACGTGCTGCTGCGCGACGGCGCCGGGCTGGACGCCGCGCGCGAGCGCATCGGCGCGGCGCTGCAGGCACAGGGGCTGGACGACGTGGCGGTGTTCCGCTGGTCGGACCGCGCCGCCTTCTACCAGCAGGTGAAAGCGGTGCTCGGTGGCTTCCTCAATTTCATCGCCCTGATCGCCTGCGCCATCGGCTTCACCAGCCTGCTGAACGCCAGCTACATGAACTTCGCCCAGCGCGCGCGGGAATTCGCCACGCTGCGCAGCCTCGGCTTCCCGCGCCGTTTCGTGCTGGCGCTGACGGCACTGGAGAACAGCTGGCTGGCACTGGCGGCCGCGCTGCTCGGCATCGGTGGCGCCGCCGCCATCGTGCTGGCCGTGCGCCGCGCGCAGATCATGTGGACACCGCCCGGCTCCAGCAACGCGGTGCCGGTCGACCTGGCCTGGGTCATACCCACCTATATCGCCGCGGGACTTTCGGTGGTGCTGATCGCCGCCTTCGCCAGCGCCATCCCCACCCGCAAGATACTGAGACGACCGATTCGCGCAGTGCTGTCCGACACCTGAACCGCCGTCTCGCAAAAGGAAAGGAGAGATTGCAATGACTGAAATGGCACGCAGGCGCCGCTGGCGGCGTTTCGTCGATCCCGCATCCGGCAAGGCGCTCGTCGTCCCGCTGGACCACGGCCTGACCATGGGCCCGATTGCGGGGATCGGCCGCACCGAAGACATTACCCGCTGGCTCAGCGCCGAGGTGGTCACCGGCGTGGTCCTGCACAAGGGCTTCGCCGAGCGCCTCGGCGGTGGCCTCAACTGTGGCCTGGTGATCCACCTCAACGGCTCGGTCACCCTGGACGAACGGCCCGAGTTCAAGCAGCGGGTCACCAGCGTGGAGGCCGCCGTGCGCCTGGGTGCCGATGCGGTGTCAGTGCAGACCAATTTCTCCGCCGCTACTGCCTCGCACAACCTGCGCATGATCGGTCGCGTGGTCGACGAGGCGCACGCCTGGGGCCTGCCGGTGATGAACATGGTGTACGACCAGACACCGGCCGACAGCCAGGCGCTGGTGCGCATGCGCCACTTCATGCGCGCCGCCGTCGAGCTGGGGGTCGACGCCCTCAAGGTGGCAGCGCCGGTGTCACTCGATGCAATTCCGGAACTGCTCGACGGGGTGCAGAGCCACACGCCGGTGCTGTTCGCCGGCGGTGCCCTGGCCGACGAACGCGCCCTGCTCGATCTGGCCGCCGCGGCCGTGCGCCACGGTGCCGGCGGTATCTGCGTCGGTCGCAACGTATTCCAGCGCACCAACCCGGCCAGCACCCTCAGGCGCCTGCTGGAAGTGTTGCGCAGCGGCACCGCGGCGGACATCGGCATGGCCCGTGCCACCGTGCCCCGCGGGGAAGCGGAAATGGCCGTGTAGCGCCACGGCTACACCCTGCGCGCGGTGCAGCTGCGGGCAGTCGAACCCAATCGAACAAGAGAGAATTTGCCGTGATCCATATCGATGCCAGCTCCAGCAACGTCGACCTGCTGATCGACCGCCATGTCCGCGCCGGCCGCGGGGACCACCCCGCGCTGGTGGAGTGCAGCCCCGCCGGCCGCCGCAGCCTGACCTACCGCGAACTGCAGCGCGCCACCCTGGCCGCCGCGCAGGAGCTGCACGTGCACCTGGCCGGGAGCCGCTACCAGCGGCATGTCGCTCTGGTCGGCGGCGCGACCCTGGAAAACACCGTCTACTGGCTCGGCGCCATGCGCGCCGGTCACCTGCCCTTTATGGTGCACCCGGCCCTGCCGCGCGAGCACTACGAGGCCCTGTGGGAGGATTTCGACCCGGAGCTGGTGCTCGCCGATAACTGCACCGACATCGACCAGGTCGAGGGCGCCGAGCCGATGACGGCGATAACCGAGCTGGTGACTGGCGCCAGCGCCAGTGCGGAACCCGCGGAGGCGAGCGCGCTGGCGGCGAGCCTGGATCTGCGCCCGGCGCTGGTGCTGGCGACCTCCGGCTCCACCGGCCGTCCCAAGCTGTGTGTGCACAGCCATCGCGCCTTCTGGGAGTTCGAGCGCACCGTGACCCGGCCGCTGTGGGGTATCCGCGCGGACGACCGCGTGCTGGCGAGCACCGGGCCGTATTTTTCCTTCGGCCTGCAGGGACTGCACGTGCCCCTGAGCCAGGGCGCCACCGCCATCATGCTGCCGCGGTGGCAGCGGCACGCGGATTTTCTCGATGTCATTGAAACCGAAGCGGTCAGCGTGTTTCTCGCGGTGCCGACCCTCTACCACCTGCTGCTCACGCGCGCACCGCGCGACTACCGCCTCGACAAGCTGCGCCTGTCGCTGTCCGCCGGCGAGCGCCTGCCGCCGGTGATCCGGCGCCGCTGGGAGGCGTGGAGCGGAGCGCGCATGCTGAACTCGATCGGAACCACCGAAACCTTCGCGCCCTACCTCTCGGAAACTGCCGACGGCCCGCGAGCGTTGCAGCAGGTCGAGGGATTCCACTACACCGAAATGGCCCGCGACAGCGACGGCCCGTTTTCCCTCAGCCTGTCCGGGGGCTGCCTGATGCTCGGCTACCTGCAGCCGGATACCGACTGCCTGCGCGAGCCGCTGCCGACCCGCTTCGACACCAATGACCTGTTCGTGCGCGACGAGGAAGGGCTGCACTTTATCTCCCGCGACAGCGAACGCATCAAGGTGGCGGGGCACTGGGTCAGCCCGCAGGAACTGGAAGAGTTTTTACTGGCTGACAAACGCGTGGAAAAGGCGGCGGCACTGGCGATTGAAACCCCGGAGGGACTGACCCGGCTGCGCGCTTATGTGGTCGCGGAAACCGGGGGCTATTCGGCCACCGCGCTGATCGACGACCTGATGAAACGTATCCGCAACGAACTGCACCCGCGCGCGCTGCGGCCCGATCGCATCGAGCTGGTCGAGGACATCGCCACCACCCCCAGTGGCAAGCTGAAACGCCAGGAACTGCGCAGCATGGTGGACGGCCCGGTGGCCAAGGCCGGCGCGATGCTGGCCAGTTAGGGAAAGGTCGGCGCAACAGGCTAACGGCCGGACAACAATCAGGGCCGGATCAACCCCAGGGACAGGGCGCGGGCCACCGCCTGGCGCCGATTGGAGACACCCAGTTTATGGATGACATTGCGAAAGTGGAAATTCACCGTGGCCTCCGCGCAACTGAGGATGCGCGAGATCTCCCACGAGGTCTTGCCCGCCGCGGCCCAGTGCAGGCACTCGCTCTCGCGCCGCGTCAACCCGATCTCGGTGGAGATGGCCGCGTCCTCGATACGGCAGATTGCCTCGTAGGCGTAGGACGCCATCAACTGGATGGTCGGCATGGTCTCTGTCAGCCACGACCCCAGCCGCTCGTCGAAACCCGCTCCATTGGCGACGGTAATCATCATCGCGCGATTGTGCGCGGCGCCGCGCAGCGCCGTGGCGACTCCGGTGGCAATACCGTGGGCGACGGATTCCTCGTAGAGCTGGCTGGCGCGGCCGGGAAAGTGTGCCCGGTGCCAGATCAGCGGTACCGGCGACTGGCGGCAGTGCCCCACCACCGGGTCGAGGCTCAACCAGCCCTGGCGGTTGTAGCGTTCCACGCACGAACGCGGGTAATTGGTCTGCACCCGGTAGCGCGCTTCCCCCGACGCCGCGGTGCCCTCCATACCAATCAGAAAAAAATCAAACCCGATGGCGTTTACAGATTGCTTGATGCGCTCTTTGACCTGCTCGATGGTCTGTGCAGCCAACAGGTCAGGCAATGCCCGAACCACATCCATTTGCGGGCTCAAGACGCTTCCTCCCCTTAAACCGAATTAATTCGAATTTTTTACCACCAAACCTCGATAGACCGGAATGGTAGCGCACTTTGATGACAAATAGGGGAGAAGAAAAAGCGCCGCGCGCAACCGGGAACAGAGACCGGTTGTTGGCACACCGGCTTCATTCAACCGCACACACTTACTGGAAATGAAAGGAGAAATCTCCGGATGGACATGCACCTTGAACTGCTTGAGGGCAGTAAAAACGCCCTGATCAAACGCACCCGCGCGCATCCTTTTTTACAGCGTTGTCGCAGCGGCGATATTTCACTCGGGGAGCTAAAAATCTTCCTCGCCCAGCAGGGCTTTTACAGCGCTTACTTCACCCGCTACCTGTGCGCGATGATGGCCAACCTGCCAGACAACACCGCGGTGCTGGCGCTGGCGGAAAACCTGTTTGAGGAACTGGGACTGGAACCCGGCAGCCCGCAGCCCCATCACCTGATCTACCGCGACATGTTGCAGCGCTTCAACGTCGATCCGGCCGCTGCCGAGATGCTGCCGGGCACCCGCGCGCTGATTGCACGCATGTTCCACCACTGCCGCGACCTGTCACCGAGTGCCGGCCTCGGTGCCCTGTGCCTGGGCGCCGAGGCGCTGGTGCCGGCGCTCTATACCGATATTGCCTGCGGCTTCCGCGCCCGCGGCGCCAGCGATGACGCGATTGAATTCTTCCTGCTGCATATTGAATGCGATGACGGCCATGCCGAAACCATTCGCGACATCATGGTCGATATCGTCGACGACGATCCGGCGCAGATCGACATCATGCTCGGCGCCGGTCGCGACCTGGTTGAAGCGCGCCTGCACTTTTTCGATTCGATCGAAAAACACTACCGCGAAACGCAACAGCGCACCGGCGCGGGGACGACCGACAGAGAGGCGATCCCGGCGTGAGCGGCGCCGCCCACCGCGCACATTGAAACTCCCGGAGCAAACAGCCATGGCTGACACACTGACGATGGACAAGGAGACGCTGGTGCAGCGCGCGCGCGTGCAGATGCAGCAGCACCTGGAAATTCCCGACTGGTCCCTGCGTGAAAAGGTTGCGCTCACCTGCCGCATCCTGTTCAACGAGGGGCACGATTCGGGCCTCGCCGGGCAGATTACCGCCCGCGCCCAGGCCCCGGGAACCTATTACACCCAGCGCCTCGGGCTCGGCTTTGACGAGATCAGCGCGTCCAACCTGCTGGTGGTCGACGAGGATCTGGAGCCGGTGTCCGGGCAGGGTATGCCCAACCCGGCCAATCGCTTTCACTCGTGGATCTACCGCGCGCGGCCGGACGTACAGTGCATCGTGCACACCCATCCAATGCACGTCGCCGCCCTGTCGATGCTCGCGCGGCCGCTAAAGATTGCGCATATGGACACCTGTCTGCTGCACGATGATGTGGCCCTGCTCGAGGAGTGGCCGGGAGTGCCGGTGGGCAACCGCGAGGGGGAAGTCATCTCCGCGGTGCTGGGTGACCGGCGTGCGGCGCTGCTGGCCCACCACGGCCTGGTAGTGGCCTGCGCCTCGGTGGAGGAGGCCTGTTTCGTCGCCGTGCAGTGCGAGCGCGCAGCCAGGCTGCAGCTACTGGCGGAATCCGCCGGCAGTATCCGCGATATCGACCCCACCCTGGCGCACGAGGCCCACGACTGGATTCTGCAGGAAAAGCGGGTACAGGCCACCTTTGCCTATTTTGCCCGGCGCGCCCTGCGCGCTGCCGGTGACAATGGCGAAAGCCCACTGAGTTGACGCGGCGGCGCTGGCCCGCCGGGCCGCGCCGCACCGCTGTTGAAAAAGGACTGCGCAACCGCCGGCCCGGATGTTATTGATGTAACGGAGTCCCCTCCATGCTACACAGACTGCACCGTATTTCAGCGCTGCTGATCAGCTTGTATATCCTCGGCCATCTCACCAATCACCTGATTGCCCTGGAGGGTGTGCAGGCCCATATCGCGTTTATGAAAAGCTACCGGCAGATTTACCGCGCGGCACTGGTCGAGCCGCTGCTGCTGGGCTGTGCGCTGTTCCAGGTGGGCTCGGGCATTACCTTCATCGCGCGCCGCTGGGGCCAGCGCCACGGCTTCTTCGACCGGGCCCAGGCGATCTCCGGCGGCTACCTGGCCTTCTTCCTGCTGTTTCATGTCGGCGCGGTCCTGTATGGGCGCACGGTCCCGGGGCTCGACACCAACTTTTACTTCGCCGCCGCCGGCCTGCACCTGGGCAAGTTCCCGCTGTTCTTCGCGCCCTACTATGCGCTGGCGGTGACCGCCTACTTCACGCACGTCGCCTGTGGCCTGCGCTGGCTGCTGCGCGAGCGGCTGCCGCCACCCCTGCGGGACCGGGCGGCGCTCGGCGTGATGAGCCTGGGCCTGCTGCTCGGGGTGACCATCGTCGCCACCTTCAGCGGCGCCTTTTACCCGGTGCGGATCCCCGCCGCCTACTGCTTCAGCGGCTGCTGAGCGCCGCGATTCGTTCTCGCCGCGCGGCTCCTGTATAATCCGGCTCCATCTACGGCGACCACCAGAGTTTTGTTTTTTATGGCTAGTTACTCCACCAACGAATTCAAGGGCGGCCTCAAGGTCATGCTGGATGGCGACCCCTGCTCCATCGTGGAAAACGAATTCGTCAAACCCGGCAAGGGCCAGGCGTTCAGCCGCGTCAAGCTGCGCAACCTGAAGACCGGCCGTGTGTGGGAGCGCACCTTCCGCTCCGGCGAGAGCCTGGAAGCCGCCGACGTCATGGACCGCGAAATGGAGTACCTGTACAACGACGGCGAGTTCTTCCATTTTATGGAGCCCGACACCTTCGAACAGCACCAGGCTTCCGCCGACGCCGTCGGCGACGCGGCCAAATGGCTGAAGGAACAGGATGTCTGCGTGGTAACCCTGTACAACGGTTCGCCGCTGGCGGTGACTCCGCCCAACCACGTGATCCTGGAAATCACCGACACCGACCCGGGCCTGCGCGGCGACACCGCCCAGGGCGGCACCAAGCCGGCCACCCTGTCCACCGGCGCGGTGGTCAAGGTACCGCTGTTCCTGGAGATCGGCGAGACCATCAAGGTCGATACCCGCACCAGTGAGTACCTGGGGCGCGCCAAGGAAGACTGAGCCGACCTCAAGCCTGTTTGTCGTTGCGGCCCGCGCCCGCGATCGCGGTGGATTCCCCCACCGTTGATCGCGGCCGCGGGCCGCAGCTGTGTCTGGAGCCCGAGAATATGAGCGACACCACCTGGCGACCCACCGCCTCCGTCGACGCCCTGCGCCGGCGCGGTGCGCTGCTGGCCGATATCCGCCGCTTCTTCGCCGCGCGCGACGTACTCGAAGTGGATGTACCCGCCCTCTCCCGCCGCGCCACCAGCGATCCGCATATCGACTCGATCAGCGCCCACTGCAACGGCGCCACGGCCTATCTCGCCACCAGTCCCGAATTCGCCCTCAAACGCCTGCTCGCCGCCGGCCTCGGTGACTGCTACAGCCTGGCCAAGGCGTTCCGCCAGGGCGAAGCCGGCGGTCGCCACAATCCCGAGTTCACGATGCTGGAGTGGTACCGCTGCGGCTGGGACGACCGCCACCTGATGGGCGAGGTGGGCGAGCTGCTCGGCCAGCTGCTCGGCATCGAGCAGATCCAGTCGCTGAGTTACCGCGAGCTGTTCCTGCGCGAACTCGGCCTGGATCCGCACAGGGCCCCGGAGGAAGAACTGCGCGCCTGCGCGGCGCGGGAGATCGAGCTGGCGTTCGAGCCTGCGGACCGCGACGAGTGCCTCGACCTGCTGATGAGCCACCACCTGGAGGCGCGTATGGGCAGCGGCATTACCCTGCTGTACGACTTCCCCGCCAGCCAGGCAGCGCTGGCGCGGGTGGCCGCCGACGACGCGGGGACACCGGTGGCGCGGCGCTTCGAGGCCTATGCCGGCGGTATGGAACTGGCCAATGGCTACTGGGAACTGACCGACGCCGCCGAGCAGCGGCGCCGCTTCGAGGCGGACCACCGCTACCGCGAGCAGCGCGGTTTGCCGCGCTACCCGCTCGAGGAGCGTCTGGTCGACGCGCTGGCCGCGGGTATGCCGGACTGCGCCGGGGTGGCCCTGGGCGTGGATCGAGTCCTGATGCTGGCGGGCGGCTATGCCCGTATCGAAGAGGTGATCGCGTTTCCGATCGAACGCGCCTGATTATTTGCACCTGGCGCCGCTGCGACCGGGGGCAGAACCTCGCCGGCACCCCGGTTTATCTACCCGCCATTGCCACTCACGGCTCGAAGCGGTAGCTGGCCACCTCGCCGACGGCAAAAAAACCGATATCCAGTAATAGTTGCTGGCGGTTCTCCGGTACCAGCACCACCGCGTACTTGTGATGGCTGTGCAGCGCCTGCGCCACCAGGTGGTGGAACAGCGCGCGGCCGATCCCCTGGCCGCGGTGCGCCTCGGCGGTGACCTGGTCGTAGAAACCCAGCGCGTCGGCAGAGGCGAACAGGCAGCCGCCGGCCACCGCCTCGCCATCCAGGCGCGCGAGGTAGAATTTCAGACGGCTGCGCTTTTGATCCGGCAGCTCCTTCAGCCGCTGGTAGAACTTGCGGACCTGCGGCCCCTCACGCGAGCCGTTGAACAGCGACACCTGCAATTCGGCATAGTCGTCCAGGTCATCGACCCGGACCTGGGCAATGGTCAGTTTGTCGCGCAGTGCTTCCGGCAGACTCTCGTCTGCTGCCAGACGCTGGACCTCCACCGCCATCGCCACCAGCGACGGACCCCGCTTCAGCCCCAGCTCCGCCAGGCTGCTGTCGTCAAACGCCTTGTTGGCGGTGTGCCACAGCGTGAACGGGCTGTGGCGCTCGGCAAAATAATCCACCACGAAGCGCTGCAGGATGCGCTCGGGCATCACCGCATTGGTCACGGCCTGGTTGAAGGTGTAGGACAGCAGGCCGCTATCGCTGCGCAGCACACCGGTGATTTCCTTGGTGTGATCCGGATTCAGCAGGCTGGCACAGTAGCTGGCGCGCGACTCCAGATTGCGGCAGACGAGATTTTTGGCACTGAGACTGTATTTCATGACTGTAAGGATAGCCCCCGTTGCGCCCGGCGACGGCAAACCGCGCGGCACATTCGGCGCCGCGCGGGCAGATTCACGGCAGTTGGCGGTCCACCTGCGACAGGGCGCACTGATCCATGGATAGCGCCGGCTCCGCACAGGTGGCCTCACCGATCACCCGCGCCGGCACGCCGGCCACCAGTGAGCGCGGTGGCACCGCTTTCAAAACGACACTGCCGGACGCCACCTGGGCGCACGCGCCGATCTCGATGTTGCCGAGCACCTTGCTGCCGGCGCCGATCAGCACGCCATGGCGCACCTTCGGGTGGCGGTCGCCGCACTCCTTGCCGGTACCACCGAGAGTCACCGACTGCATGATCGACACATTGTCCTCCACCACCGCAGTCTCGCCGATCACGATACCGGTGGCGTGGTCGAGCAGAATGCCCTCACCGAGGGTGGCCGCCGGATGGATATCGACACCGAACACCACCGAAATGCGGTGCTGCAGGAACAGCGCCAGCGAGCGCCGCTGCTGCCCCCACAGCCAGTGGGCCACGCGGTAGGCCTGCAGGGCGTGGAAGCCCTTGAAGAACAGGAAGGGTTCGTAGAGCGCGCTGCACGCGGAGTCGCGCTGGTCGACCGCGCTCAGGTCGGCGCGCGCGGCGCGACCGATACCACTGTCTGCGGCCAGCGCCTCGTCGATCACCTCGCGGATCAACAGAGCCTGGGCCACCGGGCTGTCGAGCTTGTTAGCCAGATGGAAACTCAACGCCGACTCCAGGGTGGCGTGATTGAGGATGGTGGCGTGCAGGAAGCTGGCCAGTATCGGCTCCCGCTCCACCTGCTGGGCCACACCGGCGCGAATCTCGCCCCACAGGGTGTCGCTGCCGGATTCGGATTTGGCTGCCAGTTGCATCAATTGCTCCTTGTTTCTCCCACTTCCATTCACGCCGCTGCCCTGTATCAATCTGTTACAGCGCACCGAGCGTCAGCGGCGGTTCCAGCAATGCCGACTGCTGTTCGCGCAGTGCCAGTATATGCTCGGCCCAGTAACGCGGCGTATTGAACCACGGAAACGCCAGCGGAAACGCCGGGTCCTGCCAGCGCCGGGCCAGCCAGGCGGCGTGGTGCATCTGGCGCAGGCAGCGCAGCGGTTCCACCAGCTGCAGCTGCTGCGGGTCGAAGCGGGCGAACGTCTCGTAGCCCTCGATCACCGCGTCCAGGTAGGCGGTCTGCTCGGCGCGCGAGCCGGACAGCAGCATCCAGATATCCTGGATCGCCGGCCCGGTCAGGCAGTCATCCAGATCGACAAACCAGGGCGTGTCATCGCGCCACAGGAAGTTGCCGCTGTGGCAGTCGCCGTGCAGGCGCAGGGTCTGCCACTCGCGCTCGAACAGCGGTGCGATGGTGTCGATGATGTGTGCGGTGACGGTGGCATAGGCCTCGCGGTTTTCCCGCGGCAGGAAGTCGCCGGCCAGGATGAACTCGCGGCTGTCGCGGGCAAAGTGCTGCAGGGTCAGCGCCGGGCGGTGCGCAAACGGCCGCGCGGCGCCGATCGCGTGGATGCGGCCGAGCATGGTGCCCACCTGCTCCAGGTGTTCGAAGTTATCCAGCTCCACCTGGCGGCCGCCGCGGCGCGGGAAGAGCGCAAAGCGGAAACCGGCGGACTCCATCAGCGTGCGGCCGTCGAACTCGAGCGGCGCCACCACCGGAATCTCCGCCGCGGCCAGCTCCAGCGTGAAGGCGTGCTCTTCGAGGATCTGCGCGTCGCTCCAGCGGCCGGGGCGATAGAACTTGGCGATCAGCGGCTCGGCATCTTCGATACCGACCTGGTAGACGCGGTTCTCGTAGCTGTTCAGCGGGAAGATACGCGCATCCGACAACAGGCCGACGCTCTCGACACAATCGATGACCACGTCCGGGGTGAGGGCTTCGTAGGGGTGGTGACTGTGGAGCATTGCGGATACCGGCTGCGTTACGGGCCGCTATGCTAGCGCGTGGCAGGCCGGCGGGACAAATCCCGCGGTCGCATTCGCCGGCCGGGCAGTCAGTTCTCGGCGGCAGGCGCCGCCGCGGCACCGTCTGTGGGCCGCTCAGCGCGCCGATCCAGCGAGTGCAGAAGCAGGGAAACCAGGGCGAGTCGCATATCAATACCTCCCGATCGGTCCGGTCTGCGGGCGCGCAAACCGGTGACGCTGCGCCAGGATAGGCGGCACAACCGGCGGCGGGAAGTCGGAATTTTTTATCGCCGCGATAGCTTTCCGGAACGGCTCAGGCGCGGGACCGCTTCGGCATCAGGTACCAGAGCAGCGCGCCGACCAGCAACAGTGCGGGGATATCGCCGAGCAGGTTGGCGCGTTCGCTCGCATCGACGAGCGCCTGGATCAGCATGATGCCGCCGTGCACCAGGCTCGACCAGATGGTGAACCAGATCAGGCTGGCATTGGCAGCGGGATCGCGGGCGGCGCGGATCAGGAAGATGCCAAGCACCGCATAGACGCCGACGATCATCTGTTCGTACTCCGGCTGGCGCGGTGTCCAGCCCCAACCGGATGGCCATATCCACATCATCATCGGGTAGATCCCGAAGATAAAGATCAGCCCGACCACCACCAGCGCGATCTTCAGCCAGCGAGCCCTGGTTGCAGCCTGCATCTTGCGACTCCCTTTTTTACTGCGGCCCGCGCCAGCGCGGAAACCCGCGAACGATACTATTCGTATAGGTCCTGCGGCGTGTGACACACCACTTCGATATTGTGCCCATCCGGATCGATCACATAGGCGCCGTAGTAGTGCTCGTGATATTCCGGGCGCTCGCCCGGTGCGCCGTTATCCTTGCCGCCGGCCTCGAGTGCCGCCTTGTAGAAGGCATCGACGATATCGCGATCGTCCGCGCGAAAGGCTACGTGTATGCCCGGGGCGGTACTCTTGCCGCCGGTGATCCAGAAATCCGCTTTGCCGGCCCAGCCGAAACCGGCCCAGTCGGCAAATTCGAGGATCAATTCATAACCGAGTGGCGCCAGCGCCTGGCGGTAAAACGCCTTGCTGCGTTCGTAGCTGTGTACGTGCAGCCCGATATGGTCGAGCATGAACAGTTCCCCGGAGAATTTCGATGTGCAATCGCGGCAGCCGAGCGCGACTTCGACAGCACTTACTCCGATTCTAGCAGGCTGGGGAAGCCCCTATGCCGAGCCGGCCCATTGGCGTGCCAGCGCCGCACACCGGGATTCGGTTGACGCCGCACTCAGTGATCGCGAGGGGTGGGCGTGCGCGCATACGCCCATGCGCCCAGTGCCAGCAACAGGTACAGGCCGGCGATGAAGTACATCTGCTCGACCTGGCGCGTCGCTTCGTAATAGAAGACCGACGCGGTGCCTGCGAACAGGACCGTGAGCGCCAGTAACGTCAGCGGCGCCGAGGATCGGGTCCGGGCGCGGATGCGGAAATTCGCATAGGCCATCAGCAGGGATACCAGCAGGAAAGTAACACTGCCAAATTCCAGGATCACCTGCAGGGAGCCCGCGAGTATCAGCGCGCAGGCACAGGTAAACATGACCCAGATCGCGAGCACCGGAATATGCTGGCGGCGGTGCGCCAACGGCGCCGGGAAATAGCCCTGCTCAGCAATGACCGCCATCTGCCGCGACGCGCCAAAGATGGTGCCACTGATCGCGCTGCTGGTGGCGAACACGGCCCCGACAACGACCAGCAGCGTGCCCCAATCACCGACCATTTCCGCGGCCGCCGAGGCCAGTGCGTACTCCCGGTTGCGAATCAAATCCTGGAAGGGCACCGCCAGCATCGCACCCAGCGCGATGACAACATAGATCGCGATCACCAGCCCGATAGCCAGGTAAATCGACAGCGGAATGTTGCGCTGCGGCCGCTCCATTTCATTGACCGCATTCAAAACCAGCTGAAATCCCTCATAGGCCACAAAAGTCAGCGACGCGACAATGACGACTGACCAGAGACCGGGCGAGATGTTCTCGTGGAGCAGTTGCGGCAGAGTGAAGGTCTGATGGTTGAAGAGCAGCGCGGCGATCACCGCCAGGATCACCAGCTTGGCATACACCAGTACATCCTCGACCTTGCCCATCCCCCTGACACTCCACAGATTGAGCAGCGTAAACAACAGCACCACCGCACAGGCGATTGACTTGCGTATCCACTCACTGTCGGCGAACGGAAAGCCACTGATGGCATACGAAGCAAACGTATAGGCGTACAGCGCGAGCGTGCTGATATAACCGAAACTCACCCACCAGCCGATCAGCGCCGCGGCGAAAGGTTTGTCGGGAAAGGTGCGCCGATAAAAGGAGAACATCGCCCCCTCATCGCGGTAGTAGACCCCCAGCTTGATATAGGAGTAAGCCGCCAGCGCGGCGATCGCACCGCCCAGCGCAATCGCCACCGGGGTATAGGCGCCGATCATTGCGGCGGACACCCCGAGGATTGCAAAGATACCGCCACCGACCATGCCGCCAACGGCAATGGCGACCAGTTCCAGTAGTCCCAGTGGCGCGTCATTGGCGCGATTACCGCTATCAGAGAGCACTTCGGAGGACATTCGCTATCGGTCTCCTGGTTTTTTATGACAACCTGACGTCACCTGTCACGCCCGCGCAATGCCGTGCCATTGTGCCAGTTTTTCGGCAAAGGGCATGCCGGCGTGGGCGGGGCTGGTGGATGGCAGTCGACTGAGGGGCAGTGCCGCCCAGCGCGCCGGCAGGGTCGGCTGCACGTGGCGCCGGTACAGCTGCTCGGCCTTGGCGCCATTGAAATAGACTCGCTCGATCGCCCTGTGGCGGGCGAAAAAGCCGGCAAAATCGTTGGGCACAATCGAGTCCGCTGCAATTGCGCTGTCGAGGCTGCCGCTGCGGGTACAGGTGTGCAATACATCCCACAACGCAACCCGCTGCGCACGCAAGTGTGCACAGCGCTGGCGGTAGTCGAGGCCGGCGGGCAGGTCGAACAGCGCGGCAATAATCGGCCAGAACGCATTGCGCGGATGGGCGTAATACTGCTGTGCGCGCAGCGAGGCAATACCGGGCATCGAGCCCAGCACCAGGCGCGTCGCGTCGGTGGCAGCAATGGGCGCAAAGCTGTGCACAGTGGTCATTTAACGGCGCTATTTGGCGCTACCGGAAGTGGCGGATGCGACAGACGCATAAGGAGACTGCACCCAGTCCCGCTGCAGCAGCCCCAACAGTGCCGCATCCTGGATCTCGCCCATATGGAAATAGCATTCGCGCAACAATCCCTCGCGCTGGAAGCCGAGTTTTTCCAGCACCCGGATCGAGGCCGCGTTGCGCGGATCGGCATCGGCGCCGATGCGGTGCAGCTGCAGGCGGGTGAAAGCAAACTCGATCACCGCCGGCAGCGCGCGCAGTATCAGCCCCTGCCCCCAGTATTCGCGCCCGAGCGCAAAGCCGATCTCGGCGTGGCGGTTACCGCGATCGATGCCCGCCAGCGTACAGGTGCCAATGATGACGCCGGCGCGCTCGATTCCCCACTGATACAGGTTGCCGGACAGGAAGCCCTGCTGAATCGACAGCAGGAACTCCTCCGCTGCCGCCGGTGACGTTAACGGCTCCCGCGCCATAAAGCGCATGACTTCCGGATTGGAAAAGATTGACATCAAAGCCGGCAGGTCGGCCTCAGTCAGCCAGCGCAACTGCAGGCCATCGCCGTCCAGTGTGGGCAGCCGGGTGCCCAGTTCATCGTGACTCATGGAATAAAAAACCAACTGTAAAGGCCGTAGCAGGCGACACCGGTACCGAAGATAAACTGCGCGATCAGCAGCGTGCGAAACGCAAATGTATAGCGGGCGAAGAAGCCGCGCTGGGCACTGTCGCGGACAAACACGCGGCAGTGCTCCGGCAGCCCCCCCTCCAGCCGCTTCAGGCCCGGCACCGCCAGGCTCAACAGCTGGCGGCTGCGCGCATCCACCAGCCAGAATACCGCCGACAGTATTACGACAAAGCCACCCAGCAGGGCCAGGATCAGCGGATTGAAGTCCTGCTCCACCGCGGTGAAGATGCCGCCCTCGGCGAACATCGTCAGCACGACAAAGAAATTGAAGCCCTTCAAGCGCTGTTCGGCGTTGAAGCGGTAGTGCTCACACAGATACTGAAGTTCGTTCAACGCCTGCGGGTCTCCATCTGCGAGTTATTTGTGCAGCGGTCTTACCGCTCAGCTTTCCTTCTCGTTCGGCTGTGGATTGTCCACGATGGAATAGATCACCGATACGATCTTCCAGCCGTCGGCAGTTTTCATCAGCTGCCAGGACTCATCCCCCCAGTTGTGCTTGTAGTCACCCTCATAGAAGCTGTACTTGAAATGCACCGAGGCAATTTCGCCATCGGTCATGATATGCACATCCCTGAATTTCTCCTCGGCCTTCACATCGGTGGATACCAGCCAGCCGATCAGTCCGCGATAACTGCCAATATTGATGCCCGACTGGCTCGGCAGTGAACCGCTGCGCCTGGCGCCATTGACACTCATCCAGTTAACGCTCTGATCGAAGAACAGATTGACGAAGGTTTTCTCGTCCTTGTCGATTATCGCCTGGCGGAAACTTTCCACCACCGCAGCGACCTCCTCCTTCGGGGTAATGTCTTTCTGTGGGGTAGCCTGCTCGGCATAGCTACAGGCGGCGCTGAGCGCCACGGCCGCGGCGGCGAGCCATTTGAAGATGTGCATGAAGTGCTCCGTTATTGTTGTTCTGCTGGATGGCCGCGGGCGGGCGCCCGCGAACCGGCCCCCATCTTCGCCGAAATTCTGTCCGGCGACAAATTCGGCGAAGCGCCCGACCGCGACGGCCGGGATCAGAGTGACTGTTGTGCCAGCCGCGCAGGGATCTCGACGTCTGCCAGATCACTGGTGCGGTACAACTCCTTGCCATCGCGGATCAATACCAGGGTGGGGTAATTGCGCACACCGTAGTGCAAAAACAGCCGGTTGCTGGCATCGATATCCAGTGCACCGCTGACCGCATATTTTTTGCGGTAGGCCTGCAGGTCTTTGTCCGTTGTCCACAGCCGCGACAGTACCGTGCGCCATTGCACCTGTGGATAGTTGTTGCGCAGGCGCGCCAGTTCCCGCGGTGCGCGGGCACAGGCGCGCGACACCTGCGGGCGGGTGTCCTGCAGATACCAGTCGCACCAGCTGGCGGTAAACAGCAGTCCGTGCACCTTGCCGTCATCCAGCGACAGCTGCAGATCGGCTGCGCCATCGTCGAGCACCGCGCTGTCCAGTTGATCCACCGGCTCGGTACGCGACAGCAGCGCAATCTTGTTGTCCAGTTCCGCGCTGGCCTTGTGCCCGACATGCACCAGGTTCAGATTGCGGTCGAACAGCAGATGGTACGGCGTGCCGATAAAATGAAACGCCTCTGCCAGGCGGCCATTCCTGTCGATGGCCGTAGGCATCGTCAGGCCGAATTTTTTTATGGTCGCGCGTACCGACTCCAGGTCGTCATTGATGCCCAGGTTGACACTGATCACCTGGATCGTATCGCCGTACTCCTGCTGCACCTTCTCGAAATGCGCCATCTGTTTCATGCACGGCTTGCACCAGCTGGCCCAGAACTTGACGTAGACCGGCTTGTCGCCGCGGTAATCCGCCAGTTTTACCGAATCACCGGAGATCAGCGGGAACGGGATCTGCTGCAGTGCATCGGGAATATTGGCGGCGGATGCAAGTGTCGGCATCAGCAGAGCCGCGAGTAAAAACATGTGAGCCAGAGCGGCGCTTAAAGGTTTCATCCAGGTTTCTCCGTAAACATTTTTAAATAAAAATCCTTATCCGCAAGTAGCGGGCTGCAGGTCGGGCAACTGCCCGGCCAGCTGATAAATATCTCCTGCACGCTGCAGAGCCTCGACCACCACCGGCAGAGGCTCGGTATAGATGTTGGGCAGATCCGCCTCGCCTGCACCGCGCACCGGGAAGGCCAGCTTTTCCTGCGGCGGCACAAACTGTGCGGAAATACTGCCGCTGTTGCCCCGCGCATCGATACGCACCCAGCCATGTTCCGGCAGGTGGACGGCATTGAGGCCATGCAGGCAGTAGCGGTGTTGTTCGGAATCCAGCAACAGGCGCTGGTAGCAGAGCCCGGCCGGGATTGTGTTGGCGCGCAGCAGCGCGGCAAGCAGGTGGCTCTTGGCGTAGCAGAATCCGGTTTTATGGCGCAGTACATCGGAAGCGCGGCAGGTCACCGGGTTTCGTTGAAGATCCCAGCTGTGTGGTATTTCGTCGCGGACAAATTCGAAACAGCGGCGCGCAGTCGTTTCCCTATCGGCGCTACCGGCAGCCAGTCGCTGTGCGGTGGAAACAATCGCGTCATCGCGCCAGTCGATGATCGCGCAGGCTTGCAGGTACTGCTGCATAGAACTCTACTCCATGAGAACCGCGAATGATTTTACACGGAGCCGGAAAGTTCTGCACTGAAAAGGGGCGCTATGCGCGCTGGGAAGGGGACGTCTATTGGGCAGGCGGGATTGTGCTTCCCTGCACAGGCAACAGCGCGTTGCCCCGCCCTGAGGCGGGGCAACGCGCTGCATCACAGGGTGCTAAATCACTGGTTGGCGCGGTGATCGATCAGCTCTTCAACCACCGACGGATCCGCCAGCGTCGAAGTATCGCCGAGACTGTCCAGCTCGTTGCAGGCGATCTTGCGCAGGATGCGGCGCATGATCTTGCCGGAGCGGGTTTTCGGCAGGCCCGGCGCCCACTGGATGATGTCCGGCTTGGCAATGGGGCCGATCTCTTTCACACACAGGTCGATCAGTTCCTTGCGCAATGCCTCCGACGGTTCACAGCCGTCTTTCAGCGTTACGTAGGCATAGATGCCCTGCCCCTTGATATCGTGTGGATAGCCCACCACCGCGGCCTCGGCGGCATTTTCATGCAGCACGATGGCGCTCTCGATTTCCGCGGTGCCGAGGCGGTGGCCGGACACGTTCAGTACGTCGTCGATGCGGCCGGTAATCCAGTAGTAGCCGTCGCCATCGCGGCGGGCGCCGTCACCGGTGAAGTAGTAGCCGGGGAAGGTGGAGAAATAGGTATCGATCATGCGCTGGTGATCGCCGTAGACGCTGCGGATCATGCTCGGCCAGCTGGCCTTCATCACCAGCGCGCCCTCGCCTTCGCCGTCGATCTCCTGGCCCTTCTCATCCAGCAGTGCCGGCTGCACGCCGAAGAACGGCTGGCTGGCGGAGCCCGGTTTCATCGCGGTGGCGCCCGGCAGCGGCGTGATCATATGCGCACCGGTCTCGGTCTGCCACCAGGTGTCGACGATCGGGCAGCGCTCTTCGCCCACCACTTCGTAATACCACTCCCAGGCTTCCGGGTTGATCGGCTCGCCGACGGTGCCGAGCAGTTTCAGCGAGCTGCGGTCGGTGCTGGTGACATAGTCATCGCCGGCCCCCATCAAGGCGCGGATTGCGGTCGGCGCGGTGTAGAAGGTGTTGACCTTGTGCTTGTCGACCACCTGCCAGCAGCGCGACGCATCCGGATAAGTGGGCACACCCTCGAACATCAGGGTGATGGCACCGGCGGCCAGCGGGCCGTAGACGATATAACTGTGGCCAGTGATCCAGCCCACATCGGCAGTGCACCAGAAAACCTCGCCCTCTTTGTAGTCGAAGGTGTACTTGAAGGTCATCGTCGCCATCAGCAGGTAGCCTGCAGTGGTGTGCAACACGCCTTTCGGTTTGCCGGTGGAGCCGGAGGTATAGAGGATAAACAGCGGATCTTCGGCATTCATCGCCTCGGCTGCGCAGTCCGCACTCTGTTCGGCAATGGAGTCCGCATACCAGATATCGCGCTTGCTGTGCCAGTCCACATTGGCACCGGTGCGCTTGACCACGATGGCGGTATGCACGTTCGGGCAGTTGGCCAGCGCCTGGTCGACATTGGCCTTGAGTGGCACTTTGCGCCCGCCGCGCACGCCCTCGTCGGCGGTGATCACCAGCCGGCAGTCGGAATCGAGGATGCGGTCTTTCAGGGCATCGGGGGAGAAGCCGCCGAAGACCACCGAGTGCACGGCGCCGATGCGCGCGCAGGCGAGCATCGCGTAAGCGGCTTCGGGGATCATCGGCATGTAGATGCACACGCGGTCGCCCTTGTTGACGCCGCGCGCCTTCAGCAGGTTGGCCAGGCGACAGACCTGCTCGTGCAGTTCCGCGTAGGTAATGTGCTTGCTGTCGGAGGGATCGTCGCCCTCCCAGATGATTGCGGTCTGCTCGGCGCGCGCCGGCAGATGGCGGTCGATACAGTTGACGGTGACATTCAGCTGGCCGTCGGCAAACCAGGCCGCATGGCCTTTTTTCAGGTCTTCCTCAACCACAGAGGTGAACGGCTTTTCCCACTGCAGGAAGTCGTTGGCCTGCTGGGACCAGAACGCCTGTGGATCTTCGACCGACTGGCGGTACAGCTTCTGGTAGTCATCCGCACTGATATGCGCCTTCGCGGCGAATTCGGCGGGCACGGGACGGGTGTGCACTTCTGACATCGTTTTCTCCCTTATTAGAATTATCTGGCAGGCGCCCGGGGAGGCGCCACGATAGAGCCATAAATTCTGTTATAACATCGACGTCGCCAGAATGACAACGCTGTCAACCTGACTATCATTTCATATTAACCCGCTGTCCTACCGATTTCCCAGCGTCGCAACAGAATCAGATGCCAATTTCGGTCTGAGCGGGCACAATGGTCCCACAACAAAAGTGATCACATTTTTAGGAGGTTCAAGATGGCAACAAAATTGTTGCGGATGGTCGCCGGGCGCGGCGAAATCGAGCGCGGCCCGGTAGCGGAGGAAAAACTGCTGGCGGGCCGGCCACAGCAGCTGACCGAGCACTTCTTCACCAATGCGAAGGAGAATTTCTTCTGCGGGGTCTGGTCGTCGGACGCGGGCAAATGGACGCTGTCTTACAGCGAGGACGAGTTCTGCTACATCATCGATGGCGAGGCGATCATCACCGATGCGGACGGCCACCGCGAGCGCGTGACCACCGGCGACGCCTTCTGTATTCCGGCCGGCTTCGAGGGCAGCTGGGAGACGCTCGGCAGCGTGAAGAAGTTTTACGCGATTTACGAAGAATAATATATTCGTCAGCCGGACAGACTCTCCAAAGTGGCAACGAAGTCCAGCAGCCCGAATCGAAGGCGAAGCACCAGGGCGGGTATTTCGAACCGTCGGCGACAGGGCCGAAGGCGCCGTGAATGCGAGGAACGGCCGGAAAGTCGCCGCCGGAGCTTACAGGGATGTATTTAAGGGGGGGCGCCTGGCCCATTTCGAAATACCCGCCCTGGTGAATGGCCGCCCAGCTCCGCGAGCAAAGCCTCTGCAAGTGGCTCACCGACAACCAACGAGCCCTCGCCAGCGAGACACGGTCAGCTGCCAATCAACCCCTTCAGGTGCGCCACCACGCTGCGCCCGAGCGCGCTGAGCGCATAGCCCCCCTCCAGACACGACACGATGCGGCCATCCGCGTGGCGTCCGGCCAGCTCATGCATCACATCGGTAATCCAGCGGTAGTCGTCCTCGGTGAAACGCAGCTGCGCCATGGCGTCTTCGACGTGGCCATCAAAGCCGGCGGAAATGCACAGCAGCTGCGGGCGGAACTGCTCCAGCGCCGGCAGCCAGCGCTCCTCCACCACCCGCTTCAGCTCGGCGCCGCCGGCACCCGCATCCAATGGCGAATTGATGATGTTGTCGGGCAGGTCGCCGGTGCCGGTGAACGGGTAGAACGGCGACTGGAAACTCGAACAGAGCAGGTAGCCGTCGCGCCCCTTGACGAAATCCTCGGTGCCGTTGCCGTGGTGCACATCGAAATCGACGATTGCGATCCGCTCCAGGCCGTAGTGTTTACGGGCGTGGGCGGCGGCGATGGCGATATTGTTGAACAGGCAGAAGCCCATGGCTTTATCGTGCTCGGCGTGGTGACCCGGGGGGCGCACGGCGCAGAACGCCGCCGGCACCTCGCCGGCCATGACCCGGTCCACCGCCGACACCGCCGCACCGGCGGCGTGCAGCGCGGCGTCGAGGGAGCCGGGATTCATGCAGGTATCCTCGTCCAGCCGCTCGATGCCCTGCTGCGGCGCGCGCGCGAAGATCGACTCGACATAGTCCGCGTCGTGCACCAGTTCCAGTTGCGCGCGGGACGCCGCGGGGGCGTCAAAGTGGCGCAGCACGAAATCGAGACCGCTGCTCAGCAGCTGATCGTGAATCGCGCTGAGGCGCGCCGGACTCTCCGGGTGCTCGTCGCCCATATTGTGGCCGGCGCAGGCGGGGCTGGAAATAAAACCGATGGACATGCGGATTTCCCGTTTGTTATTCGCGTCAGTGTAACCCGTCAGGCCGGCGACGGCCCGCCGCCATTATCTGGCCTGGATAGATCCAGGGTCAGGTAGACCTCGTCCATATCGGCACCGGGTGCGATCTGGAAGCCGCGATGCTCGAATACCGCCAGCATCGGGTGGTTGTCGCGGCGCACGCAGGCAAACATTCGCTCGATACCGCGGCGGCGCGCGATGGTTTCCAACTCCTGCAGCAATGCCGTGGCGATACCGCGGCCGCGGCGGCTCTCCTTGATCACGAAGGCGACCTCACAACTATTGTCGGCCTCGTTGTAGTAGTAGCGCCCCACCCCCTGGATCACCTCGGCGCCCTTGTCGCGGTCGGTGAAGCACAGCGCCAGGTCGCGCTGCTGGTCGACGCTGACCAGGCTGCAGGATTTCTCCCGCGACATCTGCGTTACGTGGTGGTTGTAGCGCATCAGCAGGGTTTCTTTATTGTGGGTGTAGAAGAACTCCTGCAGCCGGCGTTCGTCGGCGGGGCGCAGCGGGCGCAGCGTGTAGCGGATACCGTCAAACGTATAGTGCCTCTCCTCCACCGGCCCCAGCTCCGGTACCGATGTCGGCGCCTGTTCCTGGTATTCCGGCACCCAGTAGAACTTGCGCACTTCATTCAGCAGTTCCCGGCGAAACTGCGGGTGGGCGATGCGGATCAGTTCCAGCGCGCGCTCGCGAATACTTTTGCCGTGCAGTGCGGCGATCCCGTACTCGGTCACTACATAGTGCACATGGCCGCGCGAGGTCACCACGCCGCCGCCGGGGGCCAGGGTCGGCACTATGCGCGAACGCTTGCCATCGCGGGTGGTGGCAGGTAGCGCGATCACCGGGCGGCCGCCGCGGCTCAGCGCCGCGCCGCGGATAAAATCCACCTGGCCGCCGATACCGCTGTAAAACCTGCGGCCGATCGAGTCAGATACCACCTGGCCGGTCAGGTCCACCTCGATGGC
Source organism: Microbulbifer sp. SAOS-129_SWC (assembly GCF_039696035.1). GTDB lineage: Bacteria > Pseudomonadota > Gammaproteobacteria > Pseudomonadales > Cellvibrionaceae > Microbulbifer. The sequence goes on along the minus strand of NZ_CP155567.1, from coordinate 408,623 downwards.
GCCGTTGATCGACACCATCTTGTCGTTGCGGGCGATACGCGTGGGCGAATTGACGTGCTCTGCCGGGTAGAACTCGATATGCGGATTGCCGTCGACAAAGTCGTACAGCGCGCGGGTGCCGATGCAGAAACTGGTCACCACCTTGCCGCGGTGAAAGGTTTTCTTGCGGTTGTTGATCACCCCGCTTTTCATCAGGTCCATGATGCCGTCGGAGATAGTCTCACTGTGCACCCCCAGGTCGCGGTGATTGCCCAGGTAGCGCAACACCGCGGCGGAGATGCGGCCGACACCCAGCTGCAGGGTTGCGCCGTTCTCCACCAGCAGTGAGACATACTGGCCCACCTGTTCGGTGACCGGATCCAGCTCCGGCAGCGGCCGCTCCGGCAGTTCCTCGGCACACTCCATCCACGCCTGGATCTGGTCGCGGTGAATAAAGCTGTGGCCGCAGGTGCGCGGCATATGCGGATTGATCTGCGCAACGACGACGCGCGCGGCGCGCACTGCAGCGGACACCACATCGACGCTGACCCCGAGGGAACAGTAGCCGAATTCATCCGGTGGCCCGACCATGACCAGCGCCACGTCGAGCGGCAATACGTGTTCGCGAAACAGCTGCGGTATTTCCGACAGGAAACAGGGGGTGTAGTCGGCGCGGCCCTCGGCGATGGCCTCGCGCACATTGGCGCCGCCGATAAACAGCGCGTTGACCTTGAACAGCTCGCTGTAGCGGCGCTCCGCCCAGACGTTGTCCCCCAGCGTCTGGATATGGGTGACCTCGATATCGTGCAGACCGCGGCTGTTGGCGATCAGGTCGGCCATCAGCGCATTGGGAACGGCGGCGTTGGAGCCGATAAACAGGCGGTTGCCGCTTTTGATCAGTTGGCTCCACTCGATCGCGGCGCCGGTTCTGGGGCAGGTGAGCATGGTGCCCTTCCCTGACTGGTTGCGGGTGTCAGCACATAGTAGCCAGCGGTATCGGCGGGTGCAAAATCGGCGGCGGCATTGCGGGAGCAGCCCGGGGCCACTCCCGCAGGAGCGGGGAGATCAGGCCTCGGCCAGCTGCACCGCAATGGTATTGGTGCTGCGCTCGACGCGGTTGTGTTCGTCCAGGTACACCAGCTTGGGCTTGAAGGTATCGGCTTCCTGCTCGCTCATCTGCGCGAAGGCGGCGATGATGATACGGTCGCCCACCTGCACCCGACGCGCGGCGGCGCCGTTCATGGAGATGATCCCCGAGCCGCGCTCGGCCAGAATCACATAGGTGTGGAAGCGCTCGCCATTGGTCACGTTGTAGATATCGATTTTCTCGAATTCGCGCAGCCCGGCCAGTTCCACCAGGTCTTCGTCAATGGCGCAGGAGCCGTCGTACCAGAGCTCGGCCTGGGTCACGGCGGCCATGTGCAGCTTGCCTTTCAACAGTTCGATTTGCATGGGGCGTTCCTCAACAATACTTCACAGTTCGAGGGATTCATTGTCGATCAGCCGCGCGGCTTCGGTGTACATGGCACCGAGCACGGTGATCGCGGTATCGTCGGCGGCGGCCGGCTGCAGGTCCTTGCTGTTACAGATGGCGAAGTAGTCGACGCGGAAACCGGATTCCTCGATGCGCTGCCGCGCCGTCGCTGCCAGTTCGGCGAAATCCCGGCGACCGCCCTCGATCTCGGCCTTGACCCAGTTCAGCGACTGGTTCAGCACCGCCACCCGGGGACGCTCCTGCGCGGTAATGAAGCTGTTGCGCGAACTCATCGCCAGACCGTCGGCCTCGCGGTGTACCGGTGCGGCGACAATTTCCACCGGCATGCACAGGTCCTCCACCATGCGGCGGATCACCGCCAGTTGCTGGAAGTCCTTGATACCGAACACCGCCTTGTGCGGCTGCACGATATTGAACAGCTTCGACACCACCGTGGTGACCCCCTCGAAGTGGCCGGGGCGGCTGGCGCCGCACAGCACATCGGTCATGGCCGGGCAGACCACGCGTGTCTGCAGATCCATGCCGTTGGGGTAGATCTCGCTCTCGTCCGGGTGGAACAGGAAGTCGCAGTTCACCGCACGCAGCCGCGCCATATCCTGCTCCATCGTGCGCGGGTACTTGTCCCAGTCCTCGTTGAGACCGAACTGCAGGCGATTGACAAAGATGGATACCACCACCAGGTCACAGTGCTGCTGGGCACGCTTGACCAGTTCGATATGGGCGTCGTGCAGGTTGCCCATGGTGGGGACAAAACCGATTGTCTTGCCGGCGCGGCGGGCCTCCTCCAGCGCGGCGCGCAGACCGGCGATATGATGGAATAGTTGCATCGCATTCACCTGTACTAGTTCGCGCGCATCATACTCCCTGCGCCCGACAGCGACAATCGCCGCCACCAGTATAAAATCGCGCATCTCCGGCAATAGAAAGCAGTATTGACGGAAAAATGTCGGCATCTCCCAAAAACCAGAACCATCATTCGGTTTTTCGGGCCCCGCCGCCTGGCTGCGCCCAGAAAAAATTGCGGTATTCAGGAAAGATTCAGTCGACCGCCGGCAAACTGGCCCCCAAGTTCAGAGAACAGGTGCCGCCAGACGGCACGGGAGAGAGAGCCATGATGAAAGTCATTACCGCCATAGCCACCGCCGGCCTGCTGGCGCTGTCCGGCCCGGCCCTTGCCGATCGCGGCGAAGATCGCGGCCATGGCCATGGCCATCACCGCGGTACCACCGGCAGCACCCACGCCGTCGGTCCGGCCCGCCGCGATGGCAAGACGATCAGCCGCCAGCACCGCTCCGATCACAACCAACAGCAACACCGTGGCGGCAATCACAACCAACAGCAACACCGTGGCGGCCAGCGCGACCGCGGGCAACACCGCGGCCGTGGCGATTACGACAACAGCCGCCACGACAAGGGCGAGCGGGGCTACACTCGTCGCGACTATCGCCATCGCGACTACGGCCAGCGCGACTATGGCCACCGGGATTACGGCTACCGCGGCAAGGACCGCCACCACTACCGGCCGCACCACTGGCCTGCATACCGCCCGGCCTACCGGCCGGCGCATCGCCACCACTGGCGTCCGGCGCACTATCATTACGGCTACCGCTGGAACCGCCTGCCGCGTCACTTCGCGCGGATCACTTTCGGTGGCCTGGGTTTCTTCTACAGCGACGGCATCTTCTACCGCCCGTTTGAAACCGGCTATGTCGTCGCCCGCGCGCCGATCGGTGCCGTAGTCGCGAGCCTGCCCGGCACCGCTGTCAGCGTCGTGTTTGGAGGCCGCAACTATTACGTGGCCTATGACACCTACTACCTGTGGGACGGCGACCGCCGCGGCTACCGTATCGTCGCCAACCCCAGCCTCTGAACAGCACCGGCTCTCCTTTCTGCCACCCCAACTTCAGCGGCCCACGGGCCGCTTTTTTAATTCTCCCGCAATCATTTCCAACACCAGCCGCGAGAAAAAATCGAATAAAAATTCAATTCAGCACACAGGAAAAGCAGCGCGCCAAAACCGAATTAAAATTTGATTTTTACTGCTAAAAAAGCGTACTTTTCTTATCTATAGTTATTGCTTTCCGGGCCCTCTCGCCCCAAGATTCGCGCCCCGCCACTCACCACCGCAACAGGCAATCAAAACAGGCGCCATGAAACAGCAACAAGTACAAAACTGGACTTGCGAAGACTCGGCCGAACTCTATGGAATCCGCAACTGGGGTGCCGGCTATTTCGACTGTAACGACGCCGGTGAAATTACCGTGCGTATCGAAAATAGTGCCGGTGAAAGCCGCAGTGTCTCGCTGATGGATATTGCCGAGGGCGCTACCGAGCGCGGCCTCGGTATGCCGCTGTTACTGCGTATCGAGAACCTGCTGGACGCACAGATCGCGCGCATCAACGAGTCGTTTGCCAGCGCCATTGCCTCCTGCGGCTACCAGAACGTGTTCCGCGGCGTCTTCCCGATCAAGGTCAATCAGCAGTGCCAGGTGATCGAAGAGATCGCCAGTGCCGGGCGCCGTTTCAACCACGGCTTGGAGGCCGGCAGCAAGGCAGAACTGATCGCCGCGCTGTCGATACTGGACAACACCGAATCACTGATCGTCTGCAACGGATACAAGGACGAGGAATTCATCAACCTCGGCCTGCAGGCGCAGCGCCTCGGGGTGCAGATCTTTTTTGTGGTGGAAACCCCGTCGGAAGTGGAAACCATCATCAAGTGCGCGGAACGGGAAAAGGTGCGCCCCAATATCGGCGTGCGCGTCAAGCTCGCCTCCAAGGTGGGCGGCTACTGGAATGCCACCAGTGGTGATCGCAGCATTTTCGGCCTCGGCAGCAATGACCTGATCGCCATGGTCGACCAGCTGCGTCGCCACGAGATGCTCGACTGTCTGAAGCTGCTGCACTACCACCTGGGTTCCCAGGTACCGAACATTCGCGATATCCGCACCGGTGTGCTGGAGGCCTGCCGCTACTACGCCGACCTGGTGGAGGAAGGCGCCGCCATGGGTTATCTGGACCTGGGCGGCGGCCTGGCGGTGGACTACGACGGCTCCAAGACCAACTATACCCACTCGAAGAACTACTCCCTCGAGGAGTACTGCGTGGACGTCGTCGAAGCGATCATGGACACGCTCGACAGCGAGGCGGTCGCGCACCCGGTCATCATTACCGAGTCCGGTCGCGCCACTGTGGCCTACTCCTCGGTGCTGCTGTTCGATATCCTCGACACCACGCGCTACGAGCCGGTAGAACTGCAACATACCCGCATCAGCGACGACGATCACCCGATGCTGCGCAACCTGCAGGAGGCGGTCGGCAGCGTCAGCGCGAAAAACCTGCAGGAGAGCTACAACGACGCGCTCTACTACCGCGATGAAGTACGCTCCCTGTACCTGCACGGCCAGGTGAGCCTGCGCGAGCGCGCCAACGCGGAAAACCTGTTCCTCGAGGGCGCACAGAAAATTCGCGCCCTGCTCAATGAAGCCGAAGAGGTACCCGTGGACCTGCAGGCCTTGCCGGAGGTGCTGTCGGACATCTACTACGCCAACGTCAGCGTGTTCCAGTCGGTGCCGGATATGTGGGCGATCGACCAGGTGTTTCCGCTGGTGCCGATACACCGCCTTGGCGAGGCACCGACGCGGTCGGCGATCATCGCCGATATCACCTGCGACTGCGACGGCAAGATAGACCGCTTTATCGGCCGCCAGGAAGAGCAGAAAACCCTGCCGCTGCACGACCTGAAACAGGGTGAGGACTATATTCTCGGAACCTTCCTGGTCGGTGCCTACCAGGAGACGCTGGGCGACCTGCACAACCTGTTCGGCGACACCAATGTGATCAGTGTGCGCATCCACGACGACGGCAGCTTTGACTACAGTCGCGAAATTCATGGCGACAGCATCGCCGACGTACTCAGCTACGTGGAGTACCGACCGCAGGAACTGTTCGAGCGCTTCCGCAAACTGGCCGAGCGCGCCGTGAAGGAAGGCCGAATCACCGCGCAACAGCGCAAGCAGATACTGCACACGTATACGGCGAGCATGAGCGGATATACCTATTTCGAGAAGTAGCCACAGGCGATTTGGGAAATAGTCGCCAGCGCCCTGGAAATATAGCGACGGATTGACAGGGAATACCGAAGCGCCATGCGCGGGCGTCGCTGCCCCTGATCCGAATCAGCCTTGTGGGGCAAGTCCCCAAAACATCCTAAACTCCAACAGGTTTTAGCTCCGCGAAGAATAAGGAGATTTCAATATGGCCAATGTACTGATTATCGGCGCCGGCGGCGTCGGCCAGGTGGTCGCGCACAAGTGCGCCCAGGTTGAGGAGGTCTTTGAAAATATCACCCTCGCCAGCCGTACCAAGAGCAAGTGCGACAAGATCGCGGATATGCTGCCGCGCAAGATCGATACCGCCGAAGTGGACGCGGACAATGTGCCGGAACTGGTGAAGCTGATCGAGAAGGTCCAGCCGGACATGGTGATCAACGTCGCCCTGCCCTACCAGGACCTGCACATCATGGACGCCTGCCTCGAGACCGGCGTGCACTATCTGGACACCGCCAATTACGAGCCGCCGGAAGAGGCCAAGTTCGAGTACAAGTGGCAGTGGGCCTACCAGGACAAGTTCGAGAAAGCCGGCCTGATGGCACTGCTCGGCAGCGGTTTCGATCCGGGCGTCACCAGCGTGTTCACCGCCTATGCCAGGAAACACCATTTCGACCGCATCAAGACCCTGGATATTCTCGACTGTAACGCCGGCGATCACGGCCTGCCGTTCGCGACCAATTTCAACCCGGAAATCAATATCCGCGAGATTACCGCCAACGGCCGCTACTGGGAGAACGGCAGCTGGGTCACCACCAAGCCGATGGAAGAACACCGCGTGTTCAGTTTCCCCGAAGGCATCGGCGAGAAGGACCTGTACCTGCTCTACCACGAGGAGCTGGAGTCGCTGTCCAAGCACTTCCCGGAAATCGAGCGCGCGCGCTTCTGGATGACCTTCGGCGCCAGCTACCTGAAGCATCTGGAGGTGCTGCAGAACGTGGGCATGACCAGTATCGAGCCAGTCGAATTCCAGGGCCAGGAAATCGTGCCGATCCAGTTCCTCAAGGCCCTGCTGCCGGACCCGGCCAGCCTCGGCCCGCTGACCAAGGGCAAGACCTGTATCGGCAATATTATCCGCGGCATTCCCAAAGACCGCAGCGGCGACGGCGAAGACAAGATCTACTACATCTACAACACCTGCGACCACCAGGACTGTTACAAGGAGGTGCAGTCCCAGGCGATTTCCTATACCACCGGCGTGCCGGCTATGATCGGCGCCAAGATGATGCTGGAAGGCAAATGGATGAAGCCCGGCGTGTGGAACATGGAACAGCTGGATCCCGATCCATTCATGCACGACCTGAATCAGTACGGCCTGCCGTGGCACGAGACCTGGCTGGACAAACCGTTCCAATAAAAGTCCTGACCGAGGGCAGGATGGGCAAGGCGCAGTGAGCCCATCGGCATAAACTGATGGGCACGTCACTGCGCTCGCGTGCCCATCCTCCGGATACCAGAAGCCTCTTATGGACCTGACTCCCCGCAAAGACTACTTCGGCGATTTCGATCCCCGCCGCGTGCCATCCCCGTGCTTCGTGATTGACGAAATCGCCCTGCGCGACAATCTTGCCGTGCTCGCCGATGTACAGCAACGCAGCGGCGCCAAAGTGCTGGCCGCGCTCAAAGCCTTTTCCATGTGGAGCACCGGGCATATCGTCGCCGAGTACCTGAGCGGCACCTGCGCGTCCGGCCTGTTCGAGGCCAGGCTCGGCTACGAGGAATACGGCGGCCATGACCTCGGCAAGGAAGTGCACGTATTCAGCGCCGGCTACAAGGAGAGCGAGCTGCGCGAAATCCTGCAGTTCGCCCACCATGTCATTTTCAACTCCTTCTCGCAGTGGAAGCGCTTCAAGCCCCTGTGCCTGGAGATGCAGCAGCAGCGCCCGCAGTTGCGGTTTGGCCTGCGCATCAACCCGGAACACTCCGAGGGCCACACGGATCTGTACGACCCCTGCGCGCCCTGTTCACGCCTGGGTATCGTGCGCACGCTGTTCGAACACGAGGATCTCGAGGGGATCAGTGGCCTGCACTTCCATACCCTGTGCGAACAGGATTTCAAACCACTGGCGCGCACCATCGCCGCGGTGGAGGAAAAGTTCGGCGACCTGATTCCGCAGATGGAATGGATCAACTTCGGTGGCGGCCACCACATCACCCGCTGTGACTACCAGGTGGACGAGCTGGTCGATGCCGTGCGCCGCTTCGCCGACAAACACCAGGTGCAGGTCTACCTGGAGCCGGGCGAGGCGGTGGCGCTGTTCTGCGGCGTGCTGGTCAGCGAAGTGGTGGATATCGCCTGGAACGGCATGCACCAGGCCATTCTCGACGCCTCCGCCACCTGCCATATGCCCGACGTACTGGAGATGCCCTACCGCCCGGAAATCACCGGCGCCGCACGTCCCGGCGAGCTGCGCCACGACTACCAGCTCGGCGGGCAGAGCTGTCTCGCCGGCGACCGTATCGGCGAATACAGTTTCGCCGACCCGCTGGAGCTGGGCGACAGACTGGTGTTCGAGGAAATGGCTTACTACACCATGGTCAAGACCAACACCTTCAACGGCATACCGTTGCCGGCGATCGCGCTGTGGAACTCCCGAACCGATGAACTGAAAATCATCCGCGAATTCGGCTACGAGGACTTCAAGGAACGGCTGTCCGGCCGCCACTGGAAGATCCTCGATCGCGAGACTGTCCCCGCAGACGGCGGCTGCGTGTAAGATGCGCGCGCAGCCCGAATAGATAGCGGCGGCCGGCCCCACCGGCCGCATTGCCAACCAGGTACACAAGATGTTGTCAGAAAACGATTACCCGATCTTTCTCGGTTCCGAAATCGAACAGCCGCGCCCGGAGGACGCCCTGTTTCACGTGCTGCCAATTCCCTACGAGGAGACCGTGTCCTACGGCGGCGGCACCGGCAAGGGGCCGGCGGCGATTCTCGAGGCCTCCTGGCAGCTGGAAACCTTCGACAACTTCTCCAGCCCCTGCGAACTGGGCATCCATACGCGCAGCCCGGTGAATGTCTCCGGCACGCCGGAGGAGGTGATGGAGCATATCGCCGGCGCCACCCGCGAGGTGCTGGCGCTGGGCAAGATGCCGGTGGGCATCGGTGGCGAACACTCGGTTACCTGGGGTGTCATCAAGGGTTACCTGGACGCCGGTATCGAGGATTTCGGCGTCGTGCAGATCGACGCGCACGCCGACCTGCGCGACCGCTATGAGGGACAGAAACACAGCCACGCCAGCGTCATGCGCCTGGTGGTGGAAGCGGGTATCCCGCTGTTTCAACTGGGTATTCGCGCTTACTGCGAAGAGGAAATGGGCGCGCGGGACAAGTACGGCGTGCACTACCTGGACGCACACCAGCTGGTCCCCACCAATGTGCAGGAAATCCAGCTGCCGGACGACTTCCCCAGCAAGGTGTTCTTCACCCTGGACGTGGACGGCATCGACCCGTCGGTCTTCCCCTCCACCGGCACCCCGGTGCCCGGCGGCCTGGGCTGGTACCAGACGCTGAACCTGTTTGAATCGGTGGCGAAACAGCGGGAAATCATTGGTTTCGACCTGCTGGAATTTGCGCCCATTGAGGGTTTCCACGCCTACGACTTCGCCGCCGCGCAGCTACTCTACAAGTTAATGGGCATCGTACAGCGACACCGTTAGGCCGCCGTGGACCGGTAGTCGCCGGTAGTTTCACACTTCTTAACCCACAGGCATGGCGCGGCCGCTTGCACACAGGTTAAAATTTAACCTGAGTAAGTGGTCGCTTCGCCGGAGAGATAGTGAAAACGTCGAAACTTGTATTGGCAATCCTGGGAATCATCGCCCTCGGGGCCTTCGCCTTCGTGCCCCCGGTCGATGCCAGCCCGCGCGAACACGCGCGCGGCGGCCACGGCTACCACCACCCCTACCACTGGAGCGGTCGCCACTATGGCCGCCATTACGGTCACCGCTACGGCCGCCACTATGGCCATCTCTATGGCGGGCCGCGTATCTCCATTGGCTTTACCGCGCCGGTGCTGCCGTTCGGTTTTGTCAGCTTGGCCGTCGGCGGCAGCCCCTACTTCTACCAGGGGGGCTACTTCTACCGCCCGGCCCCGGCCGGCTACGTGGTGGTGCAGGCGCCCCTGGGGGCATCGGTAGTCAGCCTGCCGGGCAGCGCTGTGCGCGTGCAGATCGGCGGTGCCCTCTACTACCAGTACGCTAACGCTTACTACCAGTGGCAACCCGCCGCGCGCGCCTATGTCGTGGTGCCGCCGCCCGCCGGCGCCCCCGTCGCCGCAGCGGCACCGCCAGCGCCCCCGGCCCCGGCCGCGGGACCCGTCCCCAGCGGTCCCAACGGCGGCTATGCGCCGGGCCAGGTGCTCGAAGAGCTGCCGGTCGGCTACACCGCGGAAATCATCAACGGGGTACAGTACTACCGCTACGGCGGTAACTACTTTATGCCGAGCAAGCGCGACGGCAAGGAAGTCTACGTCGTGGTGCAGCTGTAATCAGGCCCGGCCAGCCCGTGAAAGCGGGCGAATTGATCCACAGCCCGGCGGAAACTGGCCTGCAGCGCCGCGCCGGGCCTGTCCTGCCAGTGCAGCGCTGCGATCCGCAGCTGCCCCGCCGCCCGTTCCGCTTTCAGGTCGACAACGCCGACAAACCGCTCGCCGTACAGGATCGGCAGGCAGAAATAGCCGTAGCGCCGCTTGTGCGCGGGCAGGTAGCACTCCAGCTGGTAGTCGAACTCGAACAGCCTTTTCAGCCGTTTGCGCTGTAGCACCAGCGGGTCGAACGGCGACAGCAGCTGCACCCGTCGCGGTGCTCGCGGCGGCTCCCGTGCGGCGTCCTCCGCCAGTAGCAGCTCCGCCCCGTCGGCCAGTAGTTCACCACTTTTGAGCATCCTTTCCACCGCGCTGTCGACCAGCACTTTATCCCCGCGACGCAGGTAGGCGATCTCCTCGCGGCGGCCGACGCCATGGCAACCGAGGAAGGTCCGCACCAGGTGCGCGCCGTACTCGGAGTCGCTGGCAGTTGCGGTCTGGATACCAGCCGGCAACAGTCGCTCCGGCAGGTCGAATACTTTCTGGAATCCCTCGCGGTGGCTGACCATCAGTTCGCCCTCGTGGAACAGCTGCTCCAGCGCCTTCTTCTCGTCCGACCACTCCCACCAGCCGCCTTTGGCCCGGACAAAGTCACTGGCCTTCAGCGCGCCCTCGGCACGCACCCGGTCGAGCACGTAGCGGCACAGTTTCGCGTTCTTCTCGAACCAGTGTTTCTGGCCCTCACGGATGCGCTCCATGCGCACGCGGGCGTAGCGGTAGTGGTCCATCGGCAGATAGGCGGCGGCATGGGACCAGTACTCGAAGATCTCGCGCCGGCACTCCGCGTCCTGCAGGTGCTTTTCGCGGTAGCGCGGCAGGCGGTTGTAGAGCTGGTGGTGGTGGGCGCGGGCAATGCGCTGGATGGCATCCAGTTGCAGGGCGCCCAGATGGCGGATCAGGCCGGCCAGGTCGCCGGGCCAGGGAGTGTGGAGCTGCTGGCGCTCGATCGCCAGGGCGCGGATGGACTTATTGGATAGCAACAGGACCCTCCACCGACTCCGGATTATCAGTCGCCCTGGAAGTACTCCGGCGCCAGGTTGTCGAAGCGGGTGTACTTGCCGACGAAGGCGGCGCGGCAGGTGCCGATCTCACCGTTTCGCTGTTTGCCGATAATCAGCTCGGCCATGCCCTTGTCCGGGCTGTCCTCGTTGTAGTACTCGTCGCGGTAGATGAACAGGATCACGTCGGCGTCCTGCTCGATGGCGCCGGATTCCCGCAGGTCCGAGTTCATCGGCCGCTTGTTGGGGCGTTGCTCCACGCCGCGGTTCAGCTGCGACAGCGCGATTACCGGGCATTCATATTCCTTGGCCAGCGCTTTCAAGGAGCGCGAGATCTCGGAAATCTCCTGGGTGCGGCCCTCGGTGCTGCCCTTGACCTGCATCAGCTGCAGGTAGTCCACCATGATCACGGCCGGCATGCTGCGCGCCTCGGCCTCTTCGCGCGGCAGCCTGGCGTCGTCGCGCATCAGCTTGTTGATGTGGTCGCGCACCGTGCGCTTGACCCGCGCACGCACCTCGCTGGGCGACAGCGCCGGGGTGTCGTCGATATACAGCGCCTTGCCCTTCATTTTCTGCACGGCGCTGGACAGCTTGGGCCAGTCCTCCTCCTGCAGCTTGCCGTTGCGGATACGGCCCTGGTCGATGCGGCCGATCGACGACAGCATCCGCATCACCAGGCTGTCCGACGGCATCTCCATACTGAACACCAGCGTCGGGCGCTCCTGGCTCAGCATGGCGCTTTCGATAAAGTTCAGTGCCAGCGCGGTCTTGCCCATGGACGGGCGCGCGGCGAGGATCACCAGTTCACCCGGCTGCCAGCCGGAGGTGCGCTGGTCGAGTTCGTCGAGACCGGTGCTGATGCCGGTGATGTCGCCCTCGCTCTTGAACAGCTCGTCGATGCGCTCGACGGTCTGCTTCAGCAGCGAGTCGACGCCCACGAAGCCACCGTCCTTCGCGCGCCCCTCGGCGATCTCGGCTACGCGGCGCTCGGCCATCTGCAGCAGGTCGGCGGAGGCGAGGCCGCCGGGATTGAAGCTGGTGCGGCTGATCTCGCCGGCGGCGGCGATCAGCTGGCGCAGCATCGAGCGCTCGCGCACGATCTTGGCGTAGGCGACGATGTTCGCGGCGGACGGGGTGTTCTCGGCCAGTTCGGCCAGGTAGGCGGGGCCGCCCACTTCCGCCAGCAGTTCGCGGCTGGCCAGGGCTTCGGCGAGGGTGACGATGTCCAGCGGCTGCTCGGCATCGGTCAGCGCACGCATCACCGCAAAGATCTGGCGGTGGCTGGCGACGAAGAAGTCCACATCGCCGAGCTGCTCGGCAACGGCGTCGATGCGACCCGGATCCAGCATCAGACCGCCGAGCACCGACTGCTCCGCCTCTACCGAGTGCGGCAGCGGCGAGTGCTCTTCGGAGGGCAGCGCTTCTTCGGGAACAGCGTATTCGTCGGTCATAAACAGTTACGGGCTACAGAAACGAATCGGGCGCTGGATCTCCCCTCCCAGCAGGAGGGGGAATCCAGCGCCCGATTGTAGCGCGACTTGCGTCGCGGTAGGAGCGGTCACTGACTGCGATCACACATTCCAGAGGCTCTGGTTGCGATCGCGACCAACGGCCGCCCCCACAGGGCTTGCAGGCCAGGGCCGATTATTCGGCCTCGATCACTACCTTGACAGTGGTGATCACGTCGGCGTGCAGCTGTACGTCTACGTCGTACTCGCCGACTTCGCGCAGCGCGCCTTCGGGCAGCTTCACTTCGGCCTTGCTCACTTCAACGCCGGCAGCAGCAATGGCTTCAGCGATGTCGCGGGTGCCGATGGAGCCGAACAGTTTACCTTCGTCGCCGGCATTGGCAGCGATGGTAACGGTTACGTCGGCCAGCTTGGTGGCGCGCTCTTCAGCGGTGCTCACCTTGGCGGCAGCGGCGGCTTCCAGTTCGGCGCGCTTGGCTTCGAACTCGGCGATATTGGCTTCGGTGGCTGCGACGGCTTTGCCTGTCGGCAGCAGGAAGTTGCGGCCAAAACCGGCTTTGACTTCAACGCGGTCACCCACGTTGCCCAGTTTGCCTACTTTGTCGAGCAGAATAACTTCCATCTCGGTTTCCTCAATTTCAGTTTTGTGCAGGTCGCGCCTACTTGGCAGCGCGCCTGCGAATATCTATCCAGCTATCTATCAGCGCCAGGCCGCACAGGAAGCCGGCCAGCGGCAGTGTCGCGATCACCAGGGCCACGTACATGGCCACCAGCGGGCCGCGCCCCCAGTTGCGGCTGGCCACCAGCCAGTGCACCAGGGCAATACCGGCCACCACCAGCGGGAAGGCGACCACCCCACCCCAGAACACATAGTCCGGGTTGACCAGGCAGTACACCCACACCAGCATCCCCACGCCGGCCAACGGCAACGGCATACGCAGCTGGTGGAACTCCTCGCGAAAACCGCCAGGGTTGTACAGCAGCGCCTGCCAGTGGCGCGCCAGCGCCAGCGCCAGCCCGGCGTACATCACCGAGAACCAGGTCAGGTAACCGGTGGCCAGCGGCTCGCTGGAAAACACCTGCTGCATCTGTTCCACCTGGCCGCCGGCCTGCTCGGCCGCCTCCAGCAGGGTCTGTAACAGACCGCCGCTGAAGTGATCGGTCAGCAGTATGCCGCCAGCGCCGGCGGCCGCCAGTGCCAGTAGCGCCGCAGACCAGGAGCGGCTGCTGCGCAGCACCAGCGCTCCGGCGCACACCGCCACCAGCGGGCTGGCGGTGAGGCCGATCATCAACGGCGACATATGGCCGGTGAATCCCATCACCACCACAGGCAGCAACGCCCAGGCCAGCACCATCAGGCCATCGCCGCTGCCGCGGCGCAGGCTCACCAGAGCCAACGCCGCCGGGCTGATCAGCGGAATGCCCACCAGCGTGATGAGCACTGCGCGCACGCGTCCGCGCATAATGAATTCAGCCACGGCGCGCACGACTAGATAGCTTCTCTCTTACAACGTCTAAGCAACGGGCTTAGGCTTCGTGGCTGTCCGTGTACGGCAGCAGGGCCAGGTAGCGCGCGCGCTTGACCGCAGTGGCCAGCTGACGCTGATACCTGGCTTTGGTACCGGTGATACGGCTCGGAACAATCTTGCCAGTTTCGGAAATGTAGGCCTTCAGGGTATCGAGATCTTTGTAGTCGATACGCTTGACGCCTTCGGCGGTGAAACGGCAGAACTTACGACGACGGAAAAAACGTGCCATCTGATAATCCCCTTACTCTTCGCTTTCGGCGTTGTCGGAAGACTTGGCTTCCGTGGACTCGTCAGCGGAGGAAGACTTGTTGTCTTCCTTGTCCGCACGCTCGCGGCGCTCGCTGCGCTCTGCGCGGGCGGCCTTGCGCTCACGGCTCTCTTTTTCCGCCTTCATGATCGGGCTCTCTTCGGAGATCGCCTCGTCTTCGCGGATAACCAGGTTGCGGATGACCGCGTCGTTGTAGCGGAAGTTGGTAGTCAGCTCCGCCAGCGCCTCTTCGGTGCACTCGACGTTCATCAGCACGTAGTGGGCTTTGTGGATCTTGTTGATCGGGTAGGCCAGACGGCGACGGCCCCAGTCTTCCAGGCGGTGAACCTGACCACCGCTGTCTTTGATGGACGCGCTGTAGCGCTCCACCATGCCGGGCACCTGCTCGCTCTGGTCCGGGTGGACCAGGAAAATAATTTCGTAATGACGCATTTTCGCTCCTTACGGGTTAAAACAGCCTCCCGGGTATGTGCCGAGCCATGCGCTTGGCGCTGCGGGGCACCTCCTAGTGAGGCAAGGAGAACAACCTGCCCCCTGATCGGGGGCACATTGCGGGCGGCGTATTGTAGGGATTTGCCCGACTGGTTGCAAGATAACCAGTGGTGGCGGGAAAACCTAGAAGGAATACCGGGCGCTGAGGCTCGCCTCGCCCTTGTCGTAGGTGTAGATATCGAAGTTCTCGGCATTGTCGGTCCAGGTCAGCTTGCCCGCCAGGGCCAGCCGCGGCAGTAACCGCAACTCCGCCTGCAGCCAGCCGCGCCAGCGCTGCGCCTGCCGCTGATGCTGCTTCTGCACGCCGTCGCTGTCGATCAGGCTGTTGATGCCAGCATAGCGACTGTGGCGATAATCGGCGCCGGCGGTCAGCGACCAGCCCCCCAGCAGCGGCCACTCCAGCGCCACCCCCAGCGTCTGCCGCGTGGGTGAGTAGCTGTAGCGGCCACTGGTGCCGCTCTCCAGATCTGCGCGATCGTTGAGCTCCAGGCGGTAGAGGGCATCGAGCTTGAACAGGCCCAGCGGCTGCTCCCATTTCGCATCGAAACGGTGGCGCCAGCCATCGAGGTAGTCATAGCTGCCACTGCCACTGAAGTGACTGGGCAGGTAGGCAAGGGTCAGCTCGGCATCGCCGATATCGCGGCGCAGGCGGCCGACACCGCCGATTTCGCTGCTGACCCGCTGTCCACCGAGGGACACCAGCTCGCCGGCGCCTCCCAGCTCCACCTGCCAGCCATCCCATTGCAGGTCCCGCGACAGCCCCAGCCGGTAGCTGTCGAGATCCAGGTCGCTCAGGTCGGTATAGCGGCGGCCGTAGCCGAAGCCGTGCAGGCGCCAGCCATCCACCGCATCGCCCTGCAGCTGGTACTGCCCCCACACAAACAGTTCGGAGAAGCTGTCTTGCCCTACCGACGAGTCCTGCAGCAGGTCGTTCTGCAGGGCGTAGGCGTTGTTGTCATTGCCCAGCGCCAGACTGGCCACCCCCAGCCACGGCGAGGGCTCGGGCACCACCGGAGGTTGGGGCGCGGCCGGCGCCAGCGCGGCCAGGCGCGCGGCGCCCAGCTGGCGCAAGCGCGCGGATGAACTGCCGGAGAGGGCGCGGTAGTGCGCGGCGGCGCGCTCCGGGCGCCCGCGCTTTTCCGCCACCAGCCCCAGCTGGAATTCGGCCAGGTCGTGCCACTGCGGGTCCGCGCGCAACTGGCGGAAATACTCCGCGGCGGCGGCGTAGCGCTGCAGCTTGTACAGCGTGACGCCGAGGTTGTATTTCAGGTTGGCGCTTTCGTTGCCGGCGCGTTGCTCGCGCTCGAACTGTGCCAGCGCGCCTGTGTAGTCGCCCTGCTTAAAGGCCCGCGTGCCGAGCGCAAAAGAATCCCCGGCCAGCACTGCGGGCGAGGCCGTCGCCGCGGCCAAGAGCAGTGCGCTGCAGATAATCCCGATCTTCACATCCATTACCCCAATTTCCCAACGGAAAAAGGCCGGGCGCCGCAGCGCCCAGCCATCCAACAAGCGGACAAGTCACACTTACAAAACCCTCAATCGCCGGTCGGCGCCTCCGGTGTTTCCGGCGTCTCCGGCGCTTCCGGAGCATGGTCCATCGCATCTTCCAGAATCGACTCCAGATCGTCCGGCAGGTTCGCCTTCACATCGTCCGGAAGGTTGTCGAGGATATCCTTCACATCGGCCATCGAGCCCTGCAGGTCGGCGCCACTGAGCGCATTCTTCAGCGCCTCTTCCGCCGCTTCGCGCGCCCCGTCGGCATTTTCGCGCGCGGCGGCCACCGCGGCCTCGGCATTGGCGCGGGCCTGCTCACTGTGGGAGCGCGCGTCGGCGATAATCGCCTTTACGTCGTCCTCACTGATCTTGCTGGCGTCGATTTTGGTCTTCGCCTCCTCGGCCTTCGCCTCTTCGGCCTCCTTGTCCATCTCGCGGGAGCGGGCCGCATTGGCGATCGCCAGGCCCGGCGCGGCGGCCTCTTTCGCCGCTTCGCTCACACCCTCCGGGAGCTCGATCACATTGGCCGCATCCTCGGCAGTGCCGTCAGCATCGACAACGGTCACAGTCACGTCCAGATCATCGCCGCCGTCGGCCAGTACGGGCAAGCTCAGCGGGCCACACAGCAGCCCCAGTGCCAGCCATTTGTTGCACGCTTTCATTTTTTGAGCCTCACATCTAGGTTGGGTAATAAGTTTCAAATCATTTGCGGCGAATCTGCCGGCGCCGCAGCGCCGCGACCGAAACGCACCGGCACCCGGAACTCTCTGCGCGCACCATTGTGCTCCACCTGAATCAGGATTTGCGCACCCGCCGCGGCCGCGCCGCTCGAGTGCAGCGGCAGGGTAAGCCGGTTTGAGCCGGCGCGAAGATCCGCGTGCCATTGCAATTCGCGCGTATCGCCGTAGCCATCGAGCTGCACACCCTCCGGCATCGACACGCTGATCAGTGCGCCCGGGAGCGCGCGCGGCGTATCGACCGAGACACTGACCGGCAACGCCACCGAGGTTGCCAGCGTCGCTGCCGGAACGGCGTGCGGTCCGCGCGGCAGGGCGAGAAAAATTGCCAGTAGCAGGCTCGCCGCCGTCGCCAGCTGCCAGCCGCGCAAGGTGCGCCGGCTGACTTGCGCCCGCTGCGGCAGGGCCGCCGCCAGTACGCGGCGCTCGAAGTCGGCATCCGGCTCCGGCGCCGGCAGCGTCCGCAGCAGGCGCGAAATCCGCAGGGTTTCGGCGTAATCGCGGCAATCCGCACAGCGGCGCAGGTGTACCAGCAATGCGCCGCTGTTCGACTCGCGCATCAGTTCCAGTTCCCGCTTCGATTCAGTGCAGTTCATATTTGCCTCCTCGCTCCCGTTAACACGCATGGCTGCTTTCAATGGTTCCCAGTTGCAGCGCCTCTCTGAGCTTTTTGCGTGCCCGGTGCAGGCGCGACTTCACGGTGCCGACATTGATATCCAGGATCTCCGCCACCTCTAGCGCGGTATACCCTTCGACATCGTGCAGTAACACCACATCGCGCCAGCTGTCGTCGATGGTTTCCAGGGCCCGGTTCAGGGCCCGCTGCAATTCCAGCTGGTGATAGCGGTTGCGCTCATCCGGCAGCAGGTCGCCAAACGCGGATTCGTCACTGCTCCAGGCAACGCTTTCATCAATGGGCGAACGCGCACGCCGGCGGTAGAGATCCACGTAGCGTCGGTAAAGCACCTTGACCAACCAGGGCCCCAACTTGTCCACGGCGGCGAGCTCGTCGAGCCGCGGGAAAAGCCGCGTCAGCACATCCTGCACCAGGTCCTCGGATTCGCTGCGGTCCTGGCTCCAGCGATAGGCCATGCGATACATGAGACGCAGGTGCGGGCGTACCAGGGCGGTAAAGCGGTCTTCGGCAGCCGCGGAACCGCGGAAGAAGCGCATCAGGGTCACACCATAACTCCTTCAGAATTTTTGCCGATTACTACCGTCGATGTGTTTACACGACGCAGCGTGCGAAAAGGTTCCCGGGGATCGCCACATCGGCGGATAAACTGGCAGGGCCCGGTGCATTGACAAGCAAAGACCCTGACACAGGCCCCAAGGGAAAATAATTTCATTATCGGGTGATTAAGCGCGCTTATTTTTTAAAAAGTTCAATTGGGTAACGGCTATGGCACAATCCACCGCGCTGTTTCGCGAAAGTAGCAAGTACAGCGGCGGCTCTACCGCGCCGCCAGCGGATCCCCCGCAGTGATGACAGGCCCCGGATTATGCTACGGGCATCCACGCGGACGCCAACCCGGATCCGACCATCTACGGGGAGGGGCATTTCACCTCCCAGAACTGGCCGGCAGCACCCCGGCGATTACAATGACCGCAATTGCCGGACTTTTCTTCATTGCTGCCGGGGAAATGTCCAGCCGGCTTGTGCCCAGCTGACCAATCAGGTGAACAAGTGGACTCACTGATTCTGTTGTTTGAAAATGCCGCCCCCGCCGAGTTCTGCGATCACGTCGTCGAGCGCTTTCAACGGGCGCCGGAAAAGCAGCCCGGCCGCACCGGTTCCGGAGTGGATCACAGCAAGAAGCGCAGCTCCGACCTGTTCATTTCCGGCCTTGAGTCCTGGCGCGACGAGTGCGCGCAAATGAACAGCATGGTGCTGAACGGCCTGATGGCCTACTGCCGGCGCTACCCGCACCTGCTGACCGGCGCCCTCTCGCCGAGCCTGCTGGACGAAAACAGCGGCCAGCCGCGCACCCTCGCCGCGGAAGATATCGGTGACCTCGGCGAGCAGCAGCTGAAGCAGTTGGTGTGCAGTATTTTCACCGTCGACAATATCAACCTGCAGCACTATGAGCAGGCCAAAGGCGGCTACTACCACTGGCACTCGGAGCATTTCCCACACCCGACCGATCCCGGGCAGAAATCCCTGCACCGGGTCCTGTTCTGGCTGCTGTTCCTGAACGACGTCGAGGAGGGTGGCGAGACCGAGTTCTGCTACCAGGGCGCCAAGATCAAGCCGAAAAAAGGCAGCCTGATCCTGTCCCCCTGCGGCTTCACCCATACGCACCGCGGCAATGTGCCACTGTCGGGCGACAAGACCATCCTCACCTCCTGGGTGCTGTACCGCCCGGCAGAGCAGCTTTACGGCAAGGCAGCGACCGGCCAGTAATTTCCCACATAAAAGGATTTTCATCGATGCAGGACCTGACCCGGGGCGCCATCCGCGGCCATATCGCCCGTTACGGCGCCTTTATGTTTGCCACCATGCTGTTCCAGACACTCTACTTCCTGGTGGACCTGTACTTCGTGTCCGGGCTCGGCAGCGCCCCGGTGGCGGCGGTCAGCGTGGCGGGTAACATGATGTTTATGGTGATGGCGCTGACGCAGGCGCTGTCGGTGGGCACCACCACGCTGGTCTCCCACGCGTTCGGCGCCGGCGATATGCCGGCCACCCAGCGCATTTTCAATCAAGCACAGCTGCTGGCGCTGCTGTGCGGGCTGGTGCTCGGCAGCATAGCCTTCGCCCTGCGCGGCCGCTATGCCGCCGCGTTCACCGCCGATGCGGAGACGGCGCAGCTGGCGGTGCAATACCTGAACTGGTTCCTGCCGGCGATGCTGCTGCAGTTCCCGCTCACCACTATGGCCGCGGCGCTGCGCGGCGCCGGTGAAGTGAAGATTCCCTCACTGATCCAGGTGCTGACACTGCTGCTGAATATTGCCCTAGCGCCGGTGCTGGTGGCCGGCTGGGGCACCGGTGTGCCGCTGGGTGTGGCCGGCGCCGGCCTGGCGACACTGATTTCGGTGGCCGCGGGCACCGTACTGCTGTTGATGTTCGTATTGCGCCCGCAACAACAGAAACTCCGATTCGGGCCGCGCCAGTTCGCGCGGCCCGACTTCAAACTGTGGCAGCGCATCGCTGCCATCGGCCTGCCCTCCGGCGGTGAGTTCGCGCTGATGGCCGTGTTCCTGGCGGTGGTCTACACGGTGCTGACCGACGTGGGCGTGTCGGCCCAGGCGGGTTTCGGCGTGGGCCTGCGGGTGATGCAGTCGATCTTCCTGCCGGCAATGGCAGTGTCCTTCGCGCTGGCACCGATCGCCGGGCAGAACTTCGGCGCGCGCCAGCCCGAGCGGGTGCGCGAGACCCTGCGCAGCGGCCTGATCGCTGTGTCAGTGCTGATGTTCGCGCTGTCGCTGCTCAGCTACTTTGCCGGTGGCAATCTGGCCGCGCTGTTCCTCGACGACCCGGCGGCGATCGCGGTGGCGCGGGAATTCCTCGGCATCGCCTCGTTCAACTTCGTCCCCACCGGCATCATCTTCTGCTGTGCCGGCCTGTTCCAGGCACTTGGCAACACGCTGCCGTCACTGGCCGCCTCGGCCCTGCGCATTCTGGCTTTTGCGATACCGGCACTGTGGATCGGCGCCCAACCCTGGTTCGAGACCCGCCAGCTCTGGTTCCTGTCGGCGGGCTCGGTAATCCTGCAGATGCTGCTGGCGGCGCTGCTGCTGCGGCGCGAGTTGCGCATCAAGCTGGCGGATATGCCGGCGGCGGAACCTGTGGCGGCGGAGCAGGTTGCATAGAGGTAAATTTAAGAAGAAAACGCTAGCGAGAAGGGAAGTACAGAAAGCGATGCGAACGCCCCGATAGCAGGTGCAACCAGCGGCAAACCCCGAGGCGATCCCGTCACCGGGATCTTCAGCCCACCCACTTCACGTTTTTCAGCTGGGAAGCTGCAGGATATACCGCCCGCATACGATGCTCTAACCGCGCTGACGCACCGCCTCGAACAAACACACCCCGGTCGCCACCGACACATTCAAACTGCTGACCTCGCCCGCCATCGGAATCTTGATCAGGTGGTCGCAGTGTTCGCGGGTGAGGCGGCGCAGGCCCGAGCCCTCGGCGCCCATGACCAGCGCCAGCGGGCCAGTAAGCTGGCTCTGGTAGACATCCTGCTGCGCCTCACCGGCGGCGCCAAAGATCCACACGCCCGCCTGCTGCAGCTGCTGCAGGGTGCGGGCGAGGTTGGTGACGGTGACAAACGGCAGCACTTCCGCCGCACCGCAGGCCACCTTGCGCGCGGTCGGCGTCAGGCCGGCGGACTTGTCCTTGGGGGCGATCACCGCGTGCACGCCGGCGGCCTCTGCGGTGCGCAGGCAGGCACCGAGGTTGTGCGGGTCGGTGACGCCGTCGAGCACGAGCAGGAACGGCGCCTCGGCGCGGCCATCCAGCTCCTGTAACAGCTCCTTCAGGAAGCGCTCGTCATAGACGCGGGTCTCGCCCGCACAGATGGCCACCACGCCCTGGTGGTTGCCATCGTCACCGACCTGCTCATCCAAAGCGCGGCGATCGACCGTGCGCACCTTGATATTGTTTTTTTCTGCCTGGGCGATGATTTTCTGCAGGCGCTGGTCGCGACGCCCGCGCAACAGCAGCAGCTCCCGCACCTGCTGGGGTGAACTCTTGAGCAGTGCCTGCACCGCGTGCAGGCCGTAGACGATCTGTGTGGACATGGGGGTTCTATACCGGAGTTCGGGGAGAGTGGCGAATGCCTTCTCCCCCACCCCTATCCCGTCAGCGGGAGAGGGGTGCGAGTCAATGGAAGGTTATGATTTCTTTTTGCGCTTGGCCGCGGACTTCTTCTTTTTGCCCTTGCCGCTTTTCGCCTCGGCCCGGGCCGTCTTCTGCGCCGCCTTGCGCGCCGCCACCGCGGGGCGCTTACCGCCCTTGCGCGGCGGCGTGCGTTTGGGTCCGCGCCTCTTGGGCGGCGCCTCGACCTCCGCTTCCGCTTCGGGCTTCTGGCGCGACGGCGCTACTGGCACCGCCTCGGTGGAGCCCACCTTGCGCTTCTTGAACGGCGTGGCGGTGGGTTCGGTCTCGGGGCGCCGGCCCCAGGGGTTGGGTTTGTCCGACTTGCCGCGGCGGTCGCGCTCGCTCTGGTGCTCCACGGCCATTTCCATGGCACGCGCGCTCACTGCGACAGGCTCGGCCTTTTTACCCGCTGCCCGCGGGTTCTGGTCAGGAATTTTTCCAGGCATCCAACCACCGCCTCCACCAGACTTTTTTGCCGGGGGCACTCCTGTGCTGTCGGACTTTTTCCCACTCTTTTTTTTCGCGTCGGCGGCGGGCTTCCTTGCAACCGCTGCCCCGGCGGCCGCTTTCGCTTTCCTGCCCGCTTTGGACTTGCCGCTTTTGGGCGCCTTGTTAGCGGATCGGGACAGAACTTCGTCGAGGGTGAAGTCCACCTTGCGTTCTTCCAGGTCGACGCGCGCCACCTGCACCGAGACTGAATCACCCAGGTGATAGCGCTGGCCGCTGCGCTCGCCAACCAGCCGCTGGTGCGCCTGCTCGAAGCGGTAATAGTCTTTCGGCAGCGCAGTAACGTGAATCAAACCCTCCACATAGAAGTTGTCCAGTTCGACAAACAGGCCAAAACCGGTGACCGCGCTGACTACCCCCGGGTAGACCTCGCCGACGTGGTCCTGCAGGTACTCGCACTTGAGCCAGCTGACCACATCGCGGGTGGCGTCGTCGGCGCGGCGCTCGGTCATCGAGCAGTGCTCGCCCAGCTGCACCATCGCGGCCAGGTCGTAGGGAATAATACGTTCCGCCGGCAGCGCCGCCGCGCCCGGTACGGCGTGCACCTTCTTGGCCACCGCCGGTGGGTTGGCGCTGCCGTTGCGGATCAGCCAGCGCAGCCCGCGGTGCAGCAGCAGGTCCGGGTAGCGGCGGATCGGCGAGGTGAAGTGGGCGTAGGCGCGGTAGTCGAGGCCGAAGTGGCCGCGATTCTCCGGCTGGTAGACGGCCTGGTTCATCGAGCGCAGCAGCATCATCTGGATGATGTGGGCGTCGGCGCGCCCCTCCACCTGATCCAGCAGGTGCTGGAAATCCATCGGTTGCGGTTCCGCGCCACCGGGCAGGCGCAGCCCCAGTTCGCCCAGGTACTCGCGCAGGTTGGCGAGCTTCTCTTCCTTGGGCGTGTCGTGTACGCGATAAAGTGCCGGCAGCTCCGACAGCTCCATCAGCTCCGCCGCGCACACATTGGCGGCGAGCATGCACTCCTCGATCAGCTTGTGGGCGTCGTTGCGCTGCACCGGCACGATGCGCTCGATCTTGCGCTGCGCGTCGAAGATGATGCGGGTTTCGGTGGTCTCGAAATCGATGGCACCGCGGCGATCGCGGGCGCCGCGCAGGGCCTGGTAGAGATCGTGCAGGTTGTCCAGATGCGGGGTCAGCGCCGCATACTGCTTGCGCAGGCCGCTGTCGCGCTGGCCGCGCTCGGCGATCATCTGCCCTACCTGGGTGTAGGTCAGGCGCGCGTGGCTGCGCATCACGCCCTCGAAGAAACGGTAGTCGAGAATGCGCCCGTCCAGGTCGATGTGCATTTCGCTCACCATGCACAGGCGATCCACCTCTGGATTGAGTGAGCAGAGGCCGTTGGACAGCTTCTCCGGCAACATCGGCACGACGAAATCCGGGAAGTAGACCGAGTTGCCGCGGCTGTGGGCCTCCTCGTCCAGCGCCATCCCGGGGCGCACATAGTGGGAGACGTCGGCGATGGCCACCAGCAACTTCCAGCTGCCGTCTTTCAGCACTTCACAGAAAACGGCATCGTCGAAATCGCGCGCGTCCTCGCCGTCGATGGTCACCAGCGGCAGCGGACGCAGGTCCACACGGGCTTTCTTGTCTTCCTCCAGCACCTCGTCGGCGATGGCGTCCGTCTCGGCCTGCAGCCCCGCGGGCCAGGTGTGGGGGATACCGTAATTGCGGATGGCGACATCGATTTCCATTCCCGGCGCCAGGTGGTCGCCGAGCACTTCGCTGACCTCGCCCTGGGGCACGGTGTCGCGCCCGGGCTGGGTGGTGATATTCACCACCACATACTGGCCGTGCTCGGCGCCGGCGCACTTGCCCTCGGCTACCATGATATCCAGGTTGATGCGCGGGTTGTCCGGGCGCACGAAGCAGATACCGTTCTCGCGGAACAGACGCCCGGCCAGCTCCTGGGTGTTGTGCTTGATCACCCGAACCACCGCGCCTTCGCGCTTGCCGCGGAAACCGCCGGGCGTTTCGCGCACCAGCACTTCGTCGCCGTCGAACACCTTGCGCATCTGGCGGTGGGACAGGTACAGATCGTCGCCGCCATCGCGCGGGGAGACAAAGCCGAAGCCGTCGCGGTGGCCGATCACACGGCCGCGTACCAGGCTCATCTTGTCCAGCACACCGAAATCGCCGGCGCGGTTACTGGCGATCTGGCCGTCGCGGGACATGGCGATCAGGCGCCGGCGTACGCCTTCGCGCTGGTCCTCGTCGGTGATTTCCAGCGCGTCGGCGACCGCTTCCCAGGCTACCGGGGCCTTCTGCTGTTCGAGGAACTGCAGCAGGTACTCGCGGCTGGGAACGGGTTTTTCATATTTCTCCGCTTCGCGCTCCGCGTGGGGATCGGCGTCGAAGTGGGTCGAGGTTTTCTTTCGCGTCAAAACAGCATCCGTTGTTTGAGGTCACCGCCGGTTTCGCGGCAGTGTCCGGAGTTCTCCGGAAAGTTGGCAGGCGGCGCAACCGGTGAATACCGGGTCGGGAAAGCACCACCACTGCACGCAGTATAAGCGATTTCGGCCCATTTCCCGACTGCAGTGGCAGAAAGTTGAAAAAAGCGCAGTTCGGCCGTTGACACCCCCCCGACAAATCCCTATAGTGCGCGTCCTCAACGGAGCACACCGTTGAATTGCCCAGGTGGCGGAATTGGTAGACGCGCTAGCTTCAGGTGCTAGTGACCTTACGGTCGTGGAAGTTCAAGTCTTCTCCTGGGCACCAATTTCGAAAAGGCCGACTCTCGCGAGTCGGCCTTTTTTATTTCCGCCCGGGCAAACGCTCGAATCGGCGGCGGACAACAGGCGCGGGCTGCCAGTCACAAACAGAAATTGACAGCGCCGGGGAAATCTCTATAGTGCGCAACCCGGTGCTGCACAGCGCCGGCTTGCCCAGGTGGCGGAATTGGTAGACGCGCTAGCTTCAGGTGCTAGTGGCCTTACGGTCGTGGAAGTTCAAGTCTTCTCCTGGGCACCATTTCGCAAAAAAGGCCGACTCTCACGAGTCGGCCTTTTTTATTTTCCGCCCATACACCGCCTCATCCTGCTGTATTCACCCCTCCGGCAAGTCGACACCGACGGAAGCCAATGCCTCCTCCAGGGGAATCAGATAATTGATGTTTGCAGAAGCCCCGTCCCTGGTAAAAATTCCCGATACGGTGACCGCAACCACCTCTCCGGACTCGTTGAACACCGGGCCGCCCGAGTTTCCGGGATTGACGGCAGCGTCTGTCTGCAAGTAGCCCTGCCCATCATGCAGGCGCCTGGCCGAGATAATGCCTTTGGTAATGGAAAAATCCAGACTCTCGTCCAATGGTGTCCCGACAACAAACACCTCCTCTCCTACTGATACCGCCTGTTTCGCCAGTCTGGCTGTCGACACCTTTTCGTCCGGCTGGATCTTGAGCAGGGCCACATCCCGCCGCCTGTCGCGTCTCAGCACTTGCGCCGGGAATTGCCGCCCGGCAATGATGACGATTACTGCATTGCTGTCCTTTACGACATGGTAATTCGTCAATAAATGGCCGGCATCCGAAATCACGAATCCACTGCCGTGACCGGTGTTGGTCCGGACCGTGGCCGAGGCGCCCTTGATTTGTGGCAGCTGGTGCAGAAAACTGCCGCTACCGTCGCCATAGGAAAGACTGACATCGATCGGTTCCACAGACGCCGCGGCGGGCGCTGCGCGCGACTCCGACTTGAGCAGCCCGACAAAGTGCCGGTCCGCCAGCAACTGTTCCGCAGCGTGGCGAAACGCCAGCTCGGCACTGTCCAGCAGGCCGCGGCGTCTCGCCGCTTTCCGCAGCGAATAATCGATACCTTGAGTGCGAACTTTATAAACCACTTCCCTGGAGAGATTATCAAAAATCTCCCAGTCGACCTGTAGATACGTAGAGTCCTGCGATCCCTCCTGGGTCGTCAGGCTGGTAGTGGTCCCGCAGTGAATCAACTTCAGGTCGCTGATGGTTGCCGCCAGGCTCAGATCGGCACCGCGGTGCTGCTGTAAAGAAAACTTCCAGTCGGAGTTTGTCGCGTAGCCACTGGATTCAAAAGCCGCCGCAAGGCTTGCCTTGAAATCGGCACGCTTGTAGTAATAAGCAATAGTGTGAAGACGCAAATCGCTGCCGGGCTCACAATCCAGCGGCCCCTCTGGCCACTTGCCCTTTATCTTCATTCGCCTCAGCGCGTTGGTGCTGAAGTTAGTGAACTTGAACATTTTGCCAACGACCGGATCGTCATTCGATCCATCACCCGACACTTCAACGGCAACATGCTCAAGCTGTACCGTTTTCACCGCGTCATCGGAATCGTTCTTCAACGGCTCGAGGTACGCAACTTTGGGAAGCTCGATACCCTGGTCCAGGTTGTCCAGGTGGTACTGGACGAGCTCTACCTCCGGGCTTTCGGCCCGCTCGGCAGGCGGTCGATCAGAAAAATGTAACTTTCCATTGGCATCAGTCCAGCGATAGACTTCGGCAACCGCCGCCGATGTGAAGGCCGTAAAAAGTAACAACCCTGTTGTGGCCCTAAACAGCTTAATTCGCACAATGAAATTCCTTTTTGCATCCGCGCAGGCGGTTGTTCTAGCACCAATGCTTTCAGTGGGCAGACACTAAACCCCGTGTCCGCCGTGCGCATTTCCGCACCCACTTCATGGAGCACACCTCGAGCTGGAAAGAAAGTATCACAGCACTTGCGCGCCAACCAAAATTTTCAACCAGCACTACCCCACCGCATTCACTTCGGGGGAAAGCCTGCTAGAGTCGATCTTGTTATTCTCCGCGCTTCTGTTGCTACTGCCGGCCGGGACATCCCTGCCCCAGCCGCTACAGCCATTAACCCGTGTTGCGCATCCCTGCGGCAATACCGGCAATGGTGACCATCAACGCGCTCTCCAGCACCGGATCCTCGTCGCGCTCGCGCAGGCGCGCCATCAGCTCCGCCTGCAACAGGTGCAGCGGATCGGTATAGGGATCGCGCACGCGGATCGACCAGCGCATCACCGGATTGTTGTCGAGCAGACTCTCGCGGCCGGTCAGGCGATGCAGTGCATCCACCGTGCCGGCCAACCGCTCACGCAGCACTTTGCCGAGGCGGATCTGATCGGCGTCCTTGGTCAGGCGCTCTTCGTACCAGTAGGCGACGCGCGGATCGGTCTTCGCCAGCACCATCTCGAGCATATCCACAACCCCCTGGAAGAACGGCCACTGCTCGTTCATCGCGTGCAGGATTTCGGTTTCTTCCCCGCTCTCCAGAGCGCTCTCCAGCGCCGCACCGGAGCCCAGCCAGGCGGGCAGCATCAGGCGAATCTGGGTCCAGGCGAATACCCACGGAATTGCGCGCAGGGTTTCCACCCCGCCACCGGGCTTGCGTCGCGCCGGGCGGCTGCCCAGCGCCAGGCGGCTGAGTTCGGTCTCCGGGGTGACCGTGCGCAGGTAGGCCACCAGCGCCGGATCGTCGCGCACGACCTCGCGGTAGCTGGCGACGGAGACCTCGGTGAGCCGTTCCATTTGCGCGCGCCACTCAGGTTTCGGCTCCGCCGGCGGCAACAGCGTGGCCTCCAGTGTGGCGGCTACATACTGTTCCAGGTTGTAGGCGGCCAGTGATGGGCGGCCGTACTTGAAGCGAATCATCTCGCCCTGCTCGGTCACGCGGATGCGCCCGGCCACCGAGCCGGGCGGCTGCGACATCAGCGCCATGCGCGTGGGCGAGCCACCGCGGGAGATGGAGCCGCCGCGGCCGTGGAACAGGGTCAACGGGATATCGTGCTCGCGGAAAATCGCGGTGAGCTGCTCCTGGGCGCGGAACTGGGCCCAGGCCGCGCCCAGGAAACCGGCGTCCTTGGCGGAATCGGAGTAGCCGATCATCACCTCCTGGCCATCGCGCACGCGCTCGCGGTAGAAGGGCAGCGACAGCAGCGCACTCATGCTGTCGCAGGCGTTGTCGAGATCGTCGAGGGTTTCGAACAACGGCACTACCCGCATCGGCTCGCGCACGCCGGCAATTTTCTGCAGCAACATGACCGCGAGCACGTCCGACGACGTCCTGGCCATGGAAATGACATAGGCACCGAGGCCCTCGGCGCCCTGCTCGGCGATGACCTTGCAGGTCTCCAGCACCTCGCGCACTTCATCGGTACAGAACTCACTGCGGTAGAAGGCCTCGTCCACCAGCGGGCGGCGGTTTTCCAGCTCGGCGAGCAGGAACTTCTGTTTGACCGACTCACCCCAGTTCAGGAAGCTGCCCAGATCCAGGTAGCGGGTGATCGCGTCGACCACCTCGGCGTGACGGGTAGATTCCTGGCGGATATCCAGGCGCAACAGGGTAATGCCGAAGCAGTTGAGGCGGCGCAGCGTGTCCTTGAGCTGGCCGTCGGCGACCGCCGCCAGACCGACCGAGCGCAGGGAGCGGTCGATCAGGCTCAGCTCTTGGTACAACTCCTCGCCACGGGTGAAGCCTTCCCCCTTGGGCTCGGGGCGGCCGTTCACCCGCGCCTCCATCTGCGCGCGGGTGATACGCAACCGGTTGCGCAATTCGCGCAACAGCAGGCGGTAGGGCTCGTGACTGGGACCGGTGCGCGCCAGCAGCTCTTCGCTGGCGCGGTGCATGGACAAGTCGGCGAGCAGGTTTTCCACATCACGCAGGTACAGGTCCGCAGCCATCCAGCGGGCCAGCTGCAGTACTTCGCGGGTCACCTTGGCGGTGACATTGGGGTTGCCATCGCGGTCGCCGCCCATCCAGGAGGCGAAACGCACCGGCACCCAATCCGCCGGCAGCGGCTCCAGCCCCGCGTGCGCCAGCTCGGCTTCGATCTCGCGCATCGCCCGGGGGACTGCGCGCCACAGGGACTGCTCGATGGTGGCGAAGCCCCATTTGGCTTCATCTACGGGTGTGGGCCGCTCCCGGCGGATTTCATCGGTGCTCCACGCGGATAGTATCTGCTCGCGCAGGTGACGGCGCCGATCTTCCGCCTCTTCTTCGGTCTGGTCGGGCCTGTCCAGGTCGGTGAGCAGATCGGCAATCTGGTCGTATTTGCGGATCAGGGTGCGGCGGGTCACTTCGGTCGGGTGTGCAGTCAGCACCAGCTCTACCGACAGCTGCTCCAGTACCGCGCGGACCTGGTCGTCGCCGATACCGGCGGCCTTCAATGTCGCCAGTACCTGGCGCAGGCCCTGGTCGGTATCCGGATCGCCGGGGTAGCGCTGGTGATGGCGATGCAGCCGCTCGCGGTGGCGCTGCTCGGCAATATTGGCCAGGTTCAAAAACTGGCTGAAGGCGCGCGCCACTTCCAGCAGTGTTTCGTCTTCGAGCGGATCCAGTAATTCGCGCAGGCGCCCCACCTGCACTTCCGGCTGCCCCCGGCTTTCCACCGAGGCCTGGCGAATAGTTTCAACTGTATCGAATAACGGCTCGCCGGCCTGTTGTCGCAGTACCGTGCCAAGCTCCTCACCGAGCAAGCGGACGTCTTCTCTTAAAGGGGCATTTTGATCCCGGTTCACTGGTTTTTCTCTCCCTAACGCTACGAAGTCGCGTATGTTCGCATATTTCGACCTCCGGCGTTTAACCGCGCGGAGACAAAAACGGATCGATACCCCGCGCGCATTTATCCAGTTTATTTTGCGCAGCGAGTGTTAAAAACTCTGCATAACGCAAATTATCGAATCTTTAGATTCGATGCACTTTTGGCCGTATCTTTTTAGGAGAGATTTACAATCGAGGGCGCGCCGCCCGCGTGAAAAAAAACGCGGTCATGGCGTAAAATTCTCGTTCCGGGAACCCGTAGCGCGACGCATCACCTTGGCCAGCACAGACGCTGGCCGGTGTATCGCCGCCATAGCAGCGGTGCCGCGCCGCGCACGGACCCCCACGGGAATTGCCGGAGCCCGAAACCGCGGCCGGCACGTTACCCGCCGGCGGCCTCCGACGGCAGTGCGGCGCGCGTGCTTTTACCGGCGGATTTGTCGCCATCGCCCTTTTGCAGCTCGGCGGATCTGCGGCGCTCGCGCTCCTTGTCCGCCGGCACTTCGCCCGCAACAACCGGCTGGAGCTTGCCATCGATCAGTTGCATCTCCGGGGTGTTTACCGCATCCACGCCGGAACTGTAGGGGTTCACCGCGCTGAAGATACCGGGGTCCACCTGGGCGAAGTCTTCCACCGCATTTTGCACGGCAGACTTGAGCCCCTGCGCCGCCTGCGCACCGGCCACCGATTGCAGCTCGTCACCGGTGCTGGTGAACGCCGGTTGCTGCCCGATAAAGTCCGGCTCGAAATAGCTGATTGCAACAATATTCACCGCATCGGCCGCGTTCATGCGCAACGGATTGATCGCGCTACCGACCACACTCCACTGCTGCAGGTCGGAGCCGATATTGACCGTGCTCGCAGTGATATGCGTATCGCCGTAAGTTTCGCCGGTGAGACTACCGAAGCCGGCGCTATTCAGGCTGACAGAGCCGCGCCCTGCGTCGATCTCATCAATCACCAGATCCTTGTCCGCGAGCACCGCGATATCGACATTTTCACCACCGGAGTGAATTGCCAGCGTATTTACATCGGTGGAGATATCCACATCACCGGCCACCTGCAGGTCGGCGCGATCGGCCTGCAGGTCACCGCCAATGGTGTCGCTCGACGTACTGGTGATCGCCACATCACCTGCACCGTTGTACCCCAGGCGCACGCCGCTGCCGGCAAACAGGATGCCGGCGCCGTTGCGATTGAAGCCACTGCTGTCGCCGCCGCCATTGACGAAATCAAAACCGAGGCTGGTTTCCAGGGTCAGGCTGTCGCTGTTGTTGTCGAGCCATTCAAACCCGTTGAACTGGTAGTCGCCGACGCGGGTATCGCCGGCATCCATCTGCCAGGTCTTGCCCGCCACATTGAACTGGAATTCATCATTGCCACCACCGCCGGATAGCTGCACGCTACGACTGCTGTCGACACTGACCTGCAGCCGGTCGTCGCCGGCACCCAGCAACAGGCTGTCGACCAGCGTGCCCGCAAGCAGAGCGGTATCATTACCACCGCCGGTGTCGACGCTCGTGTATTCACCGCCGGACAGGGAGAACTGGTCGGCGCCACTACCGGCAACAATGGAATCCACACCACTGAACAGCAGTGAGTCGCCACCGCTGTTGATGCTGCCGCCGGTGGCATCCAGCTGCCACTGGGCATCGATGTCGGCGCCGCGCAACAGATCGGCACCGCTGCCGGCGGTCAATTCCCGTAGTCCGGCAAAGGTGACACCGGCGATGGTCATGGTATCCAGGCTGCTGAACTGGTACTCACTGTCGAGATCCTGGCCCACATAAGTGCCGGTACCATCGACCCGCTCCAGCCCTTCGAACAGGACGGTGAGGCTGTTTACTGTGGCCTGCGCGCTGTTATCGACCAGCGCAGCGCCGCTGCGGGTGGATGTCCAGCTGGCGCCACTGGCGCTCACGGTATCGCCGCCAGCGCCGGCGGCGACGGTCTCGATGCCGCTGAAATTGATCGCGGCGACGCCGATATCGCCGGAATCCGCCAGCACAAAATTGTCCGCGCCGGTAGTGCCGAGCAGCCGGTCGCTGCCTGCACCAGCGCTGACACTATCGATTCCCTCGAATGCGATACCGGCGGTAGTGAGCGCACCCTCGCCGTCGATGGCAAAAGTATCATTGCCGCCGGTACCGGCAAGTGACGCATCGCTGGTAATTACCCGGTCGATACCGGCGAGGCTGACGCCGTTGACACTCAGCTCACCGTCATTGCCGGTCAGCTGCCAAGTCCCCGCGTCGCTGGTCAGCACATCACCGCCGTCGCTGCCGGCATCCATCGCGCTCACCGAGGCAAACTGGATACCGCGCGCAGTCAGCGTGCGGCCGCTGCTACTCAACACAAAGTTGTCGGTGGCGCTGTTGCTGGCGGCGTCCACCTGGAGATTTTGTCCGGAGACCGTTTCGATGTCGCTGAAAGTGATTGCGGAGGCCGTGGCGCTGCCGTTGCCGACACCCAATACCCAGTTGCTGCCTCCCAGTGCGGCTACCGAATCGGTGCCCGCACCTGCATTTACCTGGTCGATGTCGGCAAAGGTCATCTGGCCGGCGGTTACCTGCCTTTCCGCGCGAATGACAAAGGCGTCGGTGAAGGCCGAACCGTTCAGGATACCGTTGCCGCCGCTGGTAGACTCCAGGCCGGTAAAATCGATGCCGGCATGGCTCAGCGCGTTGTCGGTACCGCTCAGCTGCCAGCTCTCTGTCGCCAGCCCGGCCAGTGCATCGCTGCCGGCGCCGGCGTTCACGCCGGTAACATCGCGGAAATCGATACCGTAACTGTCGAGTCGCCCGTCCGCACTGGCCGCGAACTGGTCGTCGCCGTCGGTGCCTGTCAGCGTACCAGTGCCAGCCACCGAGGACAGGTGGGCAAACTGTATTTCCCCGGCGCGCACAGCGCCGTCGCCTTCGATGGCGACATCGCCCAGCGCGACCAGGGTATTGTCACCGGCACCACCGTCTGCCGACAGCAGGCCGCTGAACTGCGGACCACTATCGCCGAGTCGGAGACTGTCAGCGGCGCGCAACTGGAAGCTGTCATCGCTGCCACTGGCACTCAGCGTCGCATCCTGCCCGGCAAACTGCTCGCTGTTTACAAAGGTGATACCGTCGTGCAGTACCGAGCCATCGCTGTTCAACTGGTAGCCCTGGCCGCTGCGGCCGATCACTGTGTCGCTACCGGCGCCGCCATCCAGCGTATCCACCCCACTGATCAGCAGGTCATAAATGGACACGGTGCTGTCCGCAGTGAGCTCGAAGCTGTCATCCGCAGCGGAGCCGGCCAGGCTGGCCGCCTGCACCGCTTCGAATCCGCTGAAGCTGATATCACTGCTGCCGAACGCGCCTCTGCTACCGCTCAGGGTCACGGTATCCAGTGCCGTCAGCGCGTCACTGGCCGCGCCCGCCGCGACCGTATCCAGGCCGCTGAATTGCAGGCTGCCAACGGACACGGAGCCGCTGCCCTCGACCGCGTAATCCGTTGCGCTGTCGCTGCCGTGCAACGTCTTGCTGCCGCCGCTGTATTGCTCGATGTTCGAGAAGGTAATACCGGCGTGGTCGACGCTGGTATTGTCGGCCAGCAGCGTCCAGTCCTGATCCGCGGCACTGTCGACGGAGTCATTGCCATCGCCACCGGACAGCGCGCTAATTCCGGTAAAGCGGATCTGGCCCGCCGTGACCGCGCCGCTGCTATCCATAGCAAAACTGTCTGCGCCGGTGGAACCGCTCAGCGTCGCCAGCTCGGCATTTTCGATCCCCGCAAATACCAGGCCGTCGACATCGAGCTGGTTATCCACACCAGTCAGCGAGAAGACGCCGTCGTAATCCAGCGCATAGAGCGAATCGCTTCCGCTGCCGCCGCTCACCGAGGTCATGCCGCTGACCGTCATATCCCAGGTGGAAATATCCCCGCTGCTCAGCAGGGTGAAGCTGTCGGCGTCGGCGCTGCCTTCCAGCCCGGCACTGACGGCGATCAGGTGCTCGACATGGCTGAAGGTCACGCCGTTGTTCTGCGCCTGGCCGGAGCCGATCAGCAACCAGTTAAAGCCACTGGCACCGGTGACGGTGTCATCACCGGCCAGTGCATCGATACTGCCGACGCCTTCGATATTAATTCCGTGGGCAGTGACGCTGCCGTCGGCAAGGATTTCAAAGCTGTCATCGCCATCCGTTGCGATCACGCCAATACCGGTGCCGGAGGCGTGTTCGATATTGCTGAAGTCGATCCCTCCGATCGACGCCTTGCCGCTGTTGCCCTTCAGGCTCACATCGCCGTCGGCGGCAACGCGGTCGTCGCCGGTGCCGGCGTCGATGCTCGCCAACCCGGTGGTAAATTGCATATCCGCCACGGTGACACTGCCATCGGCGGCGACAGTAAAGCTGTCATCGCCGCTGGAGCCATTGAGGTTGGGCGTCGTCATCAAACCGGGGTTGTCGATATTGTCGATATCGCTGAACAACAGCCCACCGGCATCCAGCTGCTTGCTGATGCCGGTCAGGGCCAGCGCCCCGCTGTAGCCGTTGACGTCCAGCTGATCGGAGCCGCTGCCGGCGTCGACAAACGCGAGCCCGGTAATAGTGGCACCCTCGACAGTGACCGCCCCACCGCCCCCCAGGGCATACTGCTCCGCGGTATCCGGTCCGTAGAGGCCACCTCCAGCGGCGGCAATACTGTCGATACCGGAGAAGCGGATACCGCTGTTTTCAAATTCTCCGTCGGTGGTCGTCAGGGTCCAGTCGCTGCCATCGCCGGTGACACTGTCGCTGCCGGCGCCGCCATCCAGCGTATCCACCCCGCTGATCAGCAGCTCGTAAATGGACACGGTGCTGTCCGCAGTGAGCTCGAAGCTGTCATCCGCAGCGGAGCCGGCCAGGCTGGCCGCCTGCACCGCTTCGAATCCGCTGAAGCTGATATCACTGCTGCCGAACGCGCCTCTGCTACCGCTCAGGGTCACGGTATCCAGTGCCGTCAGCGCGTCACTGGCCGCGCCCGCCGCGACCGTATCCAGGCCGCTGAATTGCAGGCTGCCAACGGACACGGAGCCGCTGCCCTCGACCGCGTAATCCGTTGCGCTGTCGCTGCCGTGCAACGTCTTGCTGCCGCCGCTGTATTGCTCGATGTTCGAGAAGGTAATACCGGCGTGGTCGACGCTGGTATTGTCGGCCAGCAGCGTCCAGTCCTGATCCGCGGCACTGTCGACGGAGTCATTGCCATCGCCACCGGACAGCGCGCTAATTCCGGTAAAGCGGATCTGGCCCGCCGTGACCGCGCCGCTGCTATCCATAGCAAAACTGTCTGCGCCGGTGGAACCGCTCAGCGTCGCCAGCTCGGCATTTTCGATCCCCGCAAATACCAGGCCGTCGACATCGAGCTGGTTATCCACACCAGTCAGCGAGAAGACGCCGTCGTAATCCAGCGCATAGAGCGAATCGCTTCCGCTGCCGCCGCTCACCGAGGTCATGCCGCTGACCGTCATATCCCAGGTGGAAATATCCCCGCTGCTCAGCAGGGTGAAGCTGTCGGCGTCGGCGCTGCCTTCCAGCCCGGCACTGACGGCGATCAGGTGCTCGACATGGCTGAAGGTCACGCCGTTGTTCTGCGCCTGGCCGGAGCCGATCAGCAACCAGTTAAAGCCACTGGCACCGGTGACGGTGTCATCACCGGCCAGTGCATCGATACTGCCGACGCCTTCGATATTAATTCCGTGGGCAGTGACGCTGCCGTCGGCAAGGATTTCAAAGCTGTCATCGCCATCCGTTGCGATCACGCCAATACCGGTGCCGGAGGCGTGTTCGATATTGCTGAAGTCGATCCCTCCGATCGACGCCTTGCCGCTGTTGCCCTTCAGGCTCACATCGCCGTCGGCGGCAACGCGGTCGTCGCCGGTGCCGGCGTCGATGCTCGCCAACCCGGTGGTAAATTGCATATCCGCCACGGTGACACTGCCATCGGCGGCGACAGTAAAGCTGTCATCGCCGCTGGAGCCATTGAGGTTGGGCGTCGTCATCAAACCGGGGTTGTCGATATTGTCGATATCGCTGAACAACAGCCCACCGGCATCCAGCTGCTTGCTGATGCCGGTCAGGGCCAGCGCCCCGCTGTAGCCGTTGACGTCCAGCTGATCGGAGCCGCTGCCGGCGTCGACAAACGCGAGCCCGGTAATAGTGGCACCCTCGACAGTGACCGCCCCACCGCCCCCCAGGGCATACTGCTCCGCGGTATCCGGTCCGTAGAGGCCACCTCCAGCGGCGGCAATACTGTCGATACCGGAGAAGCGGATACCGCTGTTTTCAAATTCTCCGTCGGTGGTCGTCAGGGTCCAGTCGCTGCCATCGCCGGTAACGCTGTCGCTACCGCCGAGCCCATCGATCACACTGATGCCGGAAAAAGCAATGTCGTTAGCGCGGAGCTGGTTTGCGCCGACGATAACGAAGCGATCGGCCTGCGCCGACGCCTCCACGGTACCGTTGCTGACGCCCTCGATATGACTAAAGTCGATCGTGCGAATCTGCGCTTCGCCATCACTGCCGTTGAGTGTCGCAGCGGCGCTGGATGCCAGGGTCACGACGTCGGCGCCGTCAGCACCGTCGACGCTGGAAAGGCCCTGGAAGATCAACCCGTAAACGCTGACATCTCCGTTGTCCGCCAGCGCGAAGCTCTCGCCCGCGGCCGTGCCCAGCAGCCCCGCCGATTGCGCCAGCAGAGTTTGTACGCCATCGAAGCTGACGCCGTTGTTTTCCGCCTGGCCGCCGCTGCCAACCAGTGACCAGTCGGTGCCGGCAGCGCCGGTGGCCGTGCCGCCGCTGCCCGAGTACTGCAGCTGCTCCAGACCGCTCACTGCGATGGAGCCAAAACTGAGGCTGTTGGGAGCGCCGACCGCGAAGCTGCGAGCATCGCCCGCCACCTTGAGCAGGTCGGAGCCGTCGCCCGCGGCTATTGTCGTAACTCCGGTAAAGGTCGTCGCATCGGCGACCAGGTTGTCACTGGCGTCCAGTGCAAACTCGTCGGCGGCGCTGCTGCCGGTCAGCTTGTTCACCGTCGCGGTGACAATACCGCTCAGTGTCAGATCCATGCCCTGGACGTCGAGCTGGTTGTCGCTACCGCTGAGAGCCAGTCCGGCACTGTAGGCGCTGGCATCCAGGTCATCGCTGCCGCCATTACCATCCACGGAGGACAGGTTGGTAAACGTCACCGTACCCACAACTACCGAACCGCTGGCGTTGAGGGTAAAACTCTCCGCCGCCGCAGTGCCCAGCAGGCTGCCATTGTTGGCATCTACCGCCTCCACCCCGGCGAAGGCGATATTGCTGTTCTCGACGGTTCCCAACTGCCACTGCGAGCCATCGACGCCAACAACACTATCCTGCCCGCCGAGCGCGTCGACTGTATCGACGCCGTTAAAGGTCACCAGGTTGGCGCGCAGGGTTTTGTCCCCGAGAATCTCGAAGCTGTCAGCGCTGCTGGTACCTTCGAGGCTGGCAGTGGAAACTGCGTCGATACCGGAGACGGTGATACTGCCGGCAACCACCTGGTTATCGGTGTCGGTCAGCGTCACCAGATCCGCGGCCAGTGAATCATCCGCACCGGCGCTGATACTGTCGATACCGCTGAATTGGATGCTCCAGGCATCCACAGCATGGTCACCGGTCACCGTGAACGCGTCGGCACTGCCGCTGCCGGTCAGGTCGGCCGCGGTGACATTTTCGATCGCGGTAAAAGCGATATTGCCGGCATTGAAATCGTAATCACTGCCCGCCAGTGTCACCCCGAGGCCACTGCCGGTGATATTCACGCTGTCGTCGCCGCCGGCACCATCCACCGAGAGCAGATCTTCGAACAGGAAGCCGCCGAACCTGACTGCACCCGCACCTTCCAGTGTGAAGCTGTCTGCGCTGCCGGAGCCGTCCAGACCGGCGTTGTTGGCGTGGAACTCTTCGACATTGGTGAAGCTGATATTGCTGTTTTGCGGCTTGCCACCGCTCAACGACCAGTTGGCGCCGCTCAGACCAGTAACCTTGTCGGACCCACTGCCGGCGACCACGCTGGTAATCGCGGAAAAATCGATACCATTGGCCTGGAGTTTGCTGTCACCGGTCACCACATATTCGTCGCCATTGTCGGAGGCAACGAGATTGCCGCTGGTAACGCCGTCGATACCGGTGAAGTTGATCAGTGCGGAGATCACCTCGCCGCTAAAGCCGGTCAGCGTCACATCGCCGGCCGTATCGATGGTGTCGTAGCCTGCACCGGCACTCACGTCAGAGACATTGCCGAAATGGATCGAAGAATTGTCGGCGGTCGTGACATCCACCTGGTTGTCGGTGGACAGGCTGAACGCCTCGCCGTCATCGCTACCGGTAATGGTGACTGGCGTCCCAGCGCTGACTGTATTGATGCCGTAGTAATCAATCCCATTACTGGTGAAGCCGTCACCGCCGCCGAGCAGGGTGATATTGCCGGTGGCCGCGAGGCCGTCCGCACTGCCGCTACCCGCGTTGACGGTGGACAGGCCATCGAAGTCGATATCGGTCGTTGTCAATGTGCCGGCACTGCTGCCAGCGGTAAAGGCGACCGTGCCAGAGGTAGTCAGTGAATCAGCGGTGACGCTGGTGACGCCGTCAAACAATATATCCCCGTCAGCATAGACCTGCTTCGAACCGGCGAGGGAAACCCCGCTAGTGAGGTAGCTGGCATCGAGGATACCACTACCTGCCGCCTGGAAATCCGTTGCACCCTTGACCAGCAAGCTGGCCGCAGGCATATCCACGTCGAACGCGTTGATATCGCTGGCGACCAGCGAAAAGCTGTCCAGGCCTGCCGGCGCTATTATCCCGGCATTGACCGCTTGCAGGACTTCGACAAACGTGAAATCGATCGCATTATTAGTGGCCGCGCCAACCCCGGTGATGGTCCAGTCCTGGCCGTCCAATCCGGTGACCGTGTCGGTACCGTCGCCGGCATTGACAGAATAAACCCCTTCATAAACTTGATCATCGATTACGACAGTGTTAGCACCGGTTACCTCGATAGAGTTGTTACTATAGTCGAGCGTAATATTCTGGGCATTTATCTGATTGATATTTGAAAAATGTATGTCGTTCAGGCGAAAACTTTTCGTATTCTTTACATCTGCGCTGACTGCAGAAACCGTATCGTTACTCCCGACAGTTCCTTTCAGTCCGTCGACATCGTCGACACCGACAAAAGTGATTGAGCTTGCACTGACTGATTTGGTTGTACCATCGGGCAGGGAAAAATTGTCGTCACCTGTGGTCCCCTGCAGATTTTTTACTGTCGCGCTTTCGATATAGGAAAAGATTAGCGAGCTGCCGAACTGAACCTCGTTATCAGTTCCTGTCAGCGCCAGAGTCAATCCATCGGCATCCAGATCGTCGTCACCACCTCCGGCATCGACCATATCGAAACCAGAAAACTGAACCCCGGAAATAGCAATTTTACCGCTGCCGTCCAGGGCGAAATTGTCATTACCACTGGTGCCGATGAGAGTCGCAGAAGCCGTAGAAGTTGCGGTATCGATACCGGAGAAAGTCACGAGCCCTGACCGTACCCCACCGTCACTGCCGGTAAGAGTCCAGGATGAGGCATCGCTGGTAACGGTATTTACATCTCCCGCAGCCGAATTGGCCTCGCTGGCCGAGGTGAAATCGATACCGAGCACAGTCAGTGTCGAGCCTGTCAGCGTGTAGTCTTCGCTGACGCTATTGCTTGTGCCATCGATGACGACATCGGTCGTATCGACCTGGTCGATACCGCTGAAGTCGATACCGCCGGCCGTGGCGCTGCCACTGCTATCGCCGAGCGTCCAGCCCGTCACGTTGCCGTCTACGGTATTGCCATCGCCCGCGGTCGAATTGGCCGCGCTGACCGAGGTGAAATCGATACCGAGCACAGTGAGTGTCGAGCCAGTCAGCGTATAGTCTTCGCTGACGCTATTGCTTGTGCCATCGATGACGACATCGGTCGTATCGACCTGGTCGATACCGCTGAAGTCGATACCGGCGGCCGTGGCGCTGCCACTGCTATCGCCGAGTGCCCAGCCCGTCACGTTGCCGTCTACGGTATTGCCATCGCCTGCGGTGGAACTGGCCGCGCTGACCGAGGTGAAATCGATACCGAGCACAGTCAGTGTCGAGCCTGTCAGCGTGTAGTCTTCGCTGACGCTATTGCTTGTGCCATCAATGACGACATCGGTCGTATCGACCTGGTCGATACCGCTGAAGTCGATACCGGCGGCCGTGGCGCTGCCACTGCTATCGCCGAGTGCCCAGCCCGTCACGTTGCCGTCTACGGTATTGCCATCGCCTGCGGTGGAACTGGCCGCGCTGACCGAGGTGAAATCGATACCGAGCACAGTCAGTGTCGAGCCACTCAGTGTGTAGTCTTCGCTGACGCTATTGCTTGTGCCATCAATGACGACATCGGTCGTATCGACCTGGTCGATACCGCTGAAGTCGATACCGGCGGCCGTGGCGCTGCCACTGCTATCGCCGAGTGCCCAGCCCGTCACGTTGCCGTCTACGGTATTGCCATCGCCTGCGGTGGAACTGGCCGCGCTGACCGAGGTGAAATCGATACCGAGCACAGTCAGTGTCGAGCCTGTCAGCGTGTAGTCTTCGCTGACGCTATTGCTTGTGCCATCAATGACGACATCGGTCGTATCGACCTGGTCGATACCGCTGAAGTCGATACCGCCGGCCGTGGCGCTGCCACTGCTATCGCCGAGTGCCCAGCCCGTCACGTTGCCGTCTACGGTATTGCCATCGCCTGCGGTGGAACTGGCCGCGCTGACCGAGGTGAAATCGATACCGAGCACAGTGAGTGTCGAGCCAGTCAGCGTGTAGTCTTCGCTGACGCTATTGCTTGTGCCATCAATGACGACATCGGTCGTATCGACCTGGTCGATACCGCTGAAGTCGATACCGCCGGCCGTGGCGCTGCCACTGCTATCGCCGAGTGCCCAGCCCGTCACGTTGCCGTCTACGGTATTGCCATCGCCTGCGGTGGAACTGGCCGCGCTGGCCGAGGTGAAATCGATACCGAGCACAGTCAGTGTCGAGCCTGTCAGCGTGTAGTCTTCGCTGACGCTATTGCTTGTGCCATCAATGACGACATCGGTCGTATCGACCTGGTCGATACCGCTGAAGTCGATACCGCCGGCCGTGGCGCTGCCACTGCTATCGCCGAGTGCCCAGCCCGTCACGTTGCCGTCTACGGTATTGCCATCGCCTGCGGTGGAACTGGCCGCGCTGGCCGAGGTGAAATCGATACCGAGCACAGTCAGTGTCGAGCCACTCAGTGTGTAGTCTTCGCTGACGCTATTGCTTGTACCATCAATGACGACATCGGTCGTATCGACCTGGTCGATACCGCTGAAGTCGATACCGCCGGCCGTGGCGCTGCCACTGCTATCGCCGAGTGCCCAGCCCGTCACGTTGCCGTCTACGGTATTGCCATCGCCTGCGGTGGAACTGGCCGCGCTGGCCGAGGTGAAATCGATACCGAGCACAGTCAGTGTCGAGCCTGTCAGCGTGTAGTCTTCGCTGACGCTATTGCTTGTGCCATCAATGACGACATCGGTCGTATCGACCTGGTCGATACCGCTGAAGTCGATACCG
Source organism: Microbulbifer sp. SAOS-129_SWC (assembly GCF_039696035.1). GTDB lineage: Bacteria > Pseudomonadota > Gammaproteobacteria > Pseudomonadales > Cellvibrionaceae > Microbulbifer. The sequence goes on along the minus strand of NZ_CP155567.1, from coordinate 366,982 downwards.
CCGGCCGTGGCGCTGCCACTGCTATCGCCGAGTGCCCAGCCCGTCACGTTGCCGTCTACGGTATTGCCATCGCCTGCGGTGGAACTGGCCGCGCTGACCGAGGTGAAATCGATACCGAGCACAGTGAGTGTCGAGCCAGTCAGCGTATAGTCTTCGCTGACGCTATTGCTTGTGCCATCGATGACGACATCGGTCGTATCGACCTGGTCGATACCGCTGAAGTCGATACCGCCGGCCGTGGCGCTGCCACTGCTATCGCCGAGCGCCCAGCCCGTCACGTTGCCGCCTACGGTATTGCCATCGCCCGCGGTGGAACTGGCCGCGCTGACCGAGGTGAAATCGATACCGAGCACAGTGAGTGTCGAGCCAGTCAGCGTGTAGTCTTCGCTGACGGCATTTTTGGTACCATCGATAATTGCGTTAGCGGTACCCATTTTTTCAATGGCAGTAAAGCTGAAGCCAGTGCCCTTCACCGATGCGCTGCCGTTTACTCCACCAAGCTCCCAAGTAATGCCATCGGGTGATTCGACGATATCTTCGCCGTCGCCGGCATTAACTCCTGTAAGGGACTGGAAGTTGAGCCCATCGACGGTGACACTGCCATCGTCTTCGAGCGTGTAGGTCTCATCGGCCGAGGTACCCTGCAGGCCGGCTGCGTCCGCCACGAAGGTCTCGACGTTGTCGAACGTGATACCGTTGTTTTTCGCTGTGCCACTGCCCTGCAGTAACCAATCGAATCCGGAGTCGCCGGTGACCGTGTCGCTGCCGCTGCCGGCGGTTACGCTGGTGACACCGGAAAACCCGATGGCATTCGCTGTCAGTGACCCGGTCCCGGTCACAATGTAGCGATCGCCGCTATCCGAGGCCACCAGATTGCCGTTGCTGACGACATCGATATTCTGGAAGAAAAGGGATCCGATCGTGGCCTCGCCGTCATTGCCATTGAGATTCACATCTGCCGGAGAAAGTAGCGAAACGGTATCTTCGCCACTGCCGGCATCAATGTTTTCCACCGCATCGAAACTGATGTTTCCGCTCAATGTGAACGAGGTACTGCTATCGACTTGTACTGCATCGTCGCTGCTATACAGGTTCACCGTATCTGTCTGGCTACCCCCCGTTATCGACCCGGAGGTGGATACCGTCAGATTCCCCAGCGTATTGTCGGTATCGATATCGCCGAGGCCCACCTTCAAATCCAGGGTATCGGCGGAAATGGTACCACTATTTATGAAAGAGCCATCCAGCAGCAATGCCAGATCTGCAACAGTAACAGTGCCAGAATTCTCGAAATTGCCATTTGCAGTAACGGACAAACTGCCGGCAGTCGGAACTATCGATCCGTCTTTTGAGACCGTAACATTCGTATGGGATTTCAGGGTCAACTCATTTCCGGATGACCAATCGAGGGTAGTACCAACCAGAATTCCACCGGAATAATCCGGATTATTTTCATGAGTACCAATACCGCCAGGGGTAGTGGTAGCACTGTCAACCTTGGAAACGTTTACGGTGACGCTATTATTTTTGAGCGCAGTAACAAGATCAGTGCCGGAAATGCAGTTATCAATGCACTTGCCATCATCTAAAATTTGCAGATAACTCGGATCCAACAACCAGGTTCCGGTTTCCCCTTCCCCGAAGGCCAACGTGGAGACTGACATCGTCTCCTCACCAAGATGCAGATTGACCTTGCCAGACGTCTCGACAAAGCCGCCGTCACCGCCTTGCTGACCGGATTCGGCACGTATTGAACCCGCGAAATCGGTCCTCTGGTCGGCCCAGACAATGACCTTGCCGCCGTCGCTATTGCCGGTGCCGCTCGCATCAATCGAGGCTTCGGCACTGATGCTGGTGCTTTTGGCATTGCGTACCTGCGCGTTTTTACCCTGGTAGTCGCCGCCGATCAGCACCTCGCCGCCGCCGGACCCGCGTGCGTCGATGGTACCGCTGACCGCAACCCGGTCACCGAGCACTTCCACTTTACCGCCGCCGGCTCGGCTGCCGCTGACATCGATACTGCCGCTGTGCTCGGCGCTGTCTCCGTCAATAACCACTTCACCACCGCTACTGCCGGAGGCGTTCAGCATGCCGCTATTCACTGCACCGGCGCCGGATCCCATCAGGCGGATTTTGCCGCCGCTGGTATCAATACTGCGCGCGCGCACAGTGCCCGCGTTGTTGACCGCGGAAGTAAACAGGCCGCTGGAGACGCTGCCATCCATCAATACCTGCGCGCCTTCGACCTTTCCCTGATTCAGCACCGCACTGTCGATGCCGAGCTGGTTTTCCATGACTTCCTTCGACACCTTGACCCCGATCATGCCATCGGGATCGAAGGTCAGTACCGCTTCATTACCAGCCGCTAGACTGACCATCTCGGCGCTGATCAGGCCGCTGCCCGCATTGGTGACCTGCTTGCCCACCAGCACCGCACTGGACGCCTTGATCAGGCCGCGGTTGACCACCACGCCGGTGCTGCCGTCCTCACCTTTGAATGCATACTTACCTTTCATAAAGTCGGCCGGGCTTATATCCAGTCCGGCTGCGGTGATGGCGCCGACGTTGACGGTAGCAGTCTCCGTGAACAGGACGCCGCGCGGATTGGCGAGGATAACGTGGCCGTTGGCTTCAATACTGCCGCGAATCTCACTCGGGTTCTGATCGAGAATACGGTTCAGCACCACTGACGAGGAATTCGGCTGCAGGAAACGAACGAGTTCGTCTTCACTGAGGTTGAAAGAATCCCAGTCAATCGCCAACAGGTCGGATTTCTGTTCGACGATGGTAGTCAGGTCAGCACTATCGATCGAGCCCTCGCCACCAACCACAACACCGCCTTTGGGCCCGGCGTGGGCGGCTGAGCTGGCGACCTGCCCCACAATCAGGCCGGCGTAGGCCAGGTGGGAGATCTTGATGGCCGAGGTCAGCTTTTTCAGTTTGAGAGTCATTGTTTTTACGTGCATATCGGTACCTTGCGGGCGCTCCCTGCTCGGATTCAGCAGTCGATAATTCCTGGCGATCAATGAAAGAAAAATGAGAAGTCGGCGTAAATAGCCGGGCTGTCCGGGTCGTCACCGGTACCTTCGATGGAGGATTTGGACATGGTCGGCCACTCCACCGAAATCTGGCTGGCGAAGGCCTCCGCCCAGCTGAGCTTGAACAGCACACCGGCACCGGAGAAGGTCGCCCAGTCGTCGTGGACACCTTCCTCGTAGTTGTTGACAACGCCATAGCCCCCGTCGGCAATCAGGGCAACCTGCATGAGATCGCTGAGCCGGCTGCCAAACAGCGTCGGGTTGATAGATTCGGGGAAATCGAAATACCACTCGGCAGAAAGTAGTGCGGCACGATCGGCGGAAAAATCACGCGCATCGAAGGCACGTACACCATTTGCACCACCGAGAGAGAACTGTTCGAATGCGGGCAAACTCGATTCGCTGTACTGCCAGCGGCTTTTCAGGATCAGGCGCGACTTGGCGTCGGTATATGGGAGAGGAATAAAAAGCAGCGAGCTGGTGTCGGCGGCAAACTTGGTAAACTCCTCACCACGCAGCGGGTCTACCGGGTTCTGGTGCTCGCCATACTGCAGTTTCGTATTGAGGATATTCAGCATCGGCACAGCCCCGCTGGACAGGCTGTCTACGTAAAGGCCTAACTCACCACCATAAACATGATCGCCCGGGTCCGGCAGCTCGATAATAGCCTGCAGATCCGACTTCTTGTCGGTAATGCCAAAAGAGCCGGTGAGGTTGAAATCGCGCGAGCGACGGAACTTGCGATCGACGCTGATACCGTAGCTTTCATTGACACCGCTAATATCCAACAGGTTGATGACATTGTCTTTGTTATCGGTATCGTGCAGAGAGAAGGTGTTGTAGTCAGCGGAAAAGTGCAAGCGCGTACGGGCACCGAACAACGGCAGGCTGTAGCGGAACTGGCCGAGGTCGGAACCAAAATCAGAGCCGAGGTTGCCGGCATTGCTGGATTTTAAATAACCGATCGTCAGCGCATCGCCGATGCCAGTGGGATTCAGCCAGTCCACCGAGGTGTAAGCGCGCTGGTCACCGGTAAACGTCGATCCGTGATTATCGAATCTTGTCACCATCTTCCATGCACTTTCATCCCGGACTTTCAGATTCAACTTGGTTTCACCGGGCTTGTCACCAGCGCTGAAGTATCCAGTAATATTGAGGCTTGGAAGATCATTGAGGAGATAGAGCCCCTCCTCAATTTTTTCGTGGCTCACCAGCTTGCCACGCTGGTCTTCAAAGGGTTCTGACAGCTGCGCAAGGGAATATTTCTGATTGCCCTCTGCCGCAACCTGGCCGAGCAGACCTTCCTGTACCGTGAGCGTAACCACTCCGTTTTCGACTTCCTGCGCGGGAATCTGCACCTGCGCGAGAAACAGACCATGCTGCCGGTAATAGCGCGTCAGTTCCGCGGCGATCTCCTCCAGATCGCCATAACTCAACCCGCGTTCAGCATTCTGCTTTTCTATCACACCAACCAGTTTGTGCAGGTCCGACGCGGTAAGCCCCTCCGGATTGAAGCGGGTATTCATGCTGTCGAGTAGCGAAGCCAGTTCAACCAGGTTTTGCTTGGTGTACCCGTTGGCGAGGATCTTGTCCTCTTTCATAAACTTGACCCGGAGCTGCTCCGCCAGCTTTTCGACAGACTTCCGTTCAATACCGTATTGTGGATATTCATGCAGGCGTAGAAATTGGAACTTCTTGACTGTAATCCGCGGGCCCTGGTTGCGCTGGGAAACCTGTGGAATATCGGTGTTCAGATTGGGGTCTTCCGCCTCCCGGGTACGGCGCAGAAAATCCTGGGTGACATCGGTATCGTCGATAGTAGCGGAATTCTGATCGAAGGCGGCGCGAACGCGGCTACGAAAACTGGAGTCATCCTGCTGGCAATAAGCCCAGGCAGGCACAAATAACAGACTGGCCGTGACAATCGTCAACGGCCTTTTGTAGCGCGCAAACATAGCTCCCCTCACTAATCCCTGTAACGATTAACCCGGCGACCTGAGGGGTCACCGGGTTAGTCGTGCCGAAGCGCATGGCTCGCAGTGGCTACGAGCCGAATATCCGGAAGTCAATTATTGTACGGAGAGCAACCGATTACGCTCACCAAAGTATTGATCCGACGGTCACAGCTGCAGATAACCGCAGCCACTCATCAATTCAGGTCGCGTGCGATACGGAACCCGGTTACCTTATCCGCTGCTCCGCTGTGCATGCGTTTGGTGGTGGCCAGACAGCGACTCATCGGGTCCAGCCGACTACCACCTACCGCCAGCAGATCGCCATCGGTGCCGTAAACCCACTCCTGTACATTACCCACAGCGTTGACCAGGCCGAAATGGTTACCAGTGCCTGCCTGTGCAGCTACCAGCTCAGCGCCCTTCTCTATACCGCCGTACTTCAGGTGACAGTTGCGGTCTGCCACTTCCTGTTGGCCATCGGCACTGGCCGCGGCGAACCACTCGCGTTCTGTAGGCAGTCGATACGCCTGCCCGGTCTGCGCGCTGAGCCAGGCCAGGTAAGCCTTGGCCTGATCGATGTCAATGTTCTGTACAGGCAGCGACGCAGCACCGAGCGTGAGGTCGGCGCACTGGCCTGTGGCGCGGCAGAAGCGAGCAAAATCGCCATTACTCACTTCGTATTTGCCGATCACCAGCGGCTTGCGACCACTACCCTTGACGACAACCATACGCGGGCCGCTGGTACCGTCGGCCAGGCGGTCTGCACAGCTGTAGCGCTTTCCGCGACCGCCGCTTCCCGGCTGCAGGTGACCACAGAAATCCAGCTTGAAGTCGCGTAGCGGCGCCTGCGCCGGCAACAGGCTGCGGGCCTGCTTCAGCAAAGGTTCTACACGCAGAGGATCTTCTTTTGCCAGTTTCGTAAAGCAGCCACTCAGTTCCGTGCCGAGTACCGGGCGAATCTTGGCGGCTTTGCCGGAATCCAGTTCGGCGAGACGCTGCAGCTGGCTTCCTATCGCACTGATGCGCATATCGAAACTGCACTGCAACGCACCTTCCATCTGGTCCAGAACCGTGTCGATCCTGTGTTGCTGCGCGACGGCTGCGCGGCGCCGCTCCTCACGTAATTCCTGCTGGCGCTGCTGCTCCGCTGCCCGCTCCTCGGCCAGACGTTGTGCCTCGAGGCGCGCTTGCAACTGCTTGCGCTCGGTGGCGATCTTGGTCTGAATTTCTGCCGCCTCGCTGGAACTACCGTGCCAATCGGCCGCTCGCGCGAGCATGGAATCAGCCTGCTCCAGGTTACCCAGGTTCAGCTGGCCGGTGGCCGCGGCGATAAATAGCTCTCCCACGCGGCGGCGCGATGTCGCCAGGTAGTCGCTGTCTGCCGGGTTCAGCTTCGCATAGTCTTTCAGGTCTTCTTCGACATCCTGCTCCCAGGACGGCGTCAGAATACTGAGGTCGATCAGCCGTTCCACGGCCTCTTTCTTGTCGGCGATGCGCCGCTGCAGCAACTCCTGCGCAAGCTTCTTCTCCAACTGCGCCTTGACTCGAGTCTGCTCGGCGGTATTCGCCTGCTCGAGATAGGTGTAACCGACCACGGCTCCAGCGACCATCAACGCAAACAGGCTGCCGAGAACCCATTTCCAGGTGTTGTTGACAAAGAAGTTGTGGACAAATTTATCCACAGTGGGCGTGCGCTCGTCACGCTTGAGGGCCAGAGCCAATTCCAGTGCGCGCCACTGGCGCCGATTCAGGCTGCGGATGCGTTTGGGTTTCAGGTTGCGTTCGAAGGCCTTGTCAGCGGGCACCTTGTCGAACGGATGGCGACCGCTGAACAGTTCATAGGCCACGCAGGCCAGTGCGTAAACATCATCACTGGGTGCCGGCTCGGCCCCCTGGAGCATTTCCAGGCTGGCGTAGGCCGGAGTCAATGCACCAAGCGTGCTGGCGTCAAATAGTGTTTTCTCCCCTACGCTGTTGCTTATACCGCCTTCGGATACTGCGCGGGCAATACCGAAGTCAAAGACCTTGGCTCCTTTTTTCTCGGTGACGAATATGTTGCCGGGCTTGAAATCCGAGTGGACGATACTGTGGGAATGGGCGTAGATCAGCGCTTGGGAGATATCGTGGAGCACCGAGCAGGCCCGCTCGAATTCCAGCCCGACATCTGCATGCTCGCGCAGCAGCTTGTCGAGCGGAGCCCCCTCGAGATACTCCATCGTCATGAAGACGCGATCGCCCTCGCGGTCGAAATCGTACACCGTGACAATATGCGGGTGGGCGAGAGTCTGGGACTTGCGCGCTTCACGCTGCAGGGAAATGAAGGCATCCGGGTGCTGACGAAAATCGTCATTCAACAGCTTGATCGCGACATAGGGTTCGCTGTCGCTGGCCTCCAGTTTACGGCGGTCCAGCGCCTTGTATACGGCACCCATACCGCCGACTCCAAGCAACTTGTCGAGCTCGAAGCGTCCTTTGATCACCGTTTTGGTCACCGCCCCGGATGCGGCTTTGGAAGGCTCGAAGTGCACGGCCTCGCGCGCCGGTGCGAGGCCCTTGGATAATTCTTGCTGTGGGGATTGCGGCTTGAATACGGTGGCGTCCGCGGTGAAATCCGCAGCGGCGGAAGGAATCAACCCGGGATTGGAGCCGACCGGCGGATGGTCGTTGGCGCCAGTTTTATCGCGCGCGACAAAAACTGTCGTATCACCGTCGTCACAGGACTGGCGATCCGGCTCCGCAGCCGTTTTTGCCGCCGGTCTGGCGATACGTGTCTTGTCGTTCAAATCCACCTCCCTGGAAGATTTCCGCGGCAGTTTCCATTGCCGCAACTACAAAAAGATCTGTAGATGTCTGCTTGCCAGGAACCTCGGCACAGCAGGCGCGAAAGTATAACCGAGGCCGCTATTGCCAACAATTGGCCAGCGGCATAAATCCCGAATTCGGGTTTGCCCCACTTCGTTGACTGACAACTCGCGCACGCATTCTTTTTAAAGCATTGCCGTCCAGATTCAATACTTTGTAAGCCCCTGTAATAGTCCCGAATAGCAGCTGAAAATCTCACCGGGCAATATTGCAAATATTTTGACTAATAATTGGTTCCCGAGTGGAATACGAAATAATGCCCGCTCAATACTCTTTTGAAGCATACGTACCAACAATGATTTACCACGAGCCGGGACTCATAAAAATCGTGCCAGAGTCGAAACCGACAAATAAAAAACCGGGCAGATATACCAACGATATGGTGCATCTTAAATTCGTGCCAGAGTCAATTAAATAACCGGAAAACAGTGTTTTGTTTTGTAATTCGCTCTGGTTAAATGCCTGCAATTGCCGTTTCGGCAAGGCCTGAACTGCTGCGCGATCGCGGTGGTAAAGGAAGAACCACCCCCCGTCCAAAGTCCATATCTAAATGAGGGATTCATTATGGCGATCTACATGAACTTCAACAGCAATGCGCCCAAGGGTAACGTTACCGCCAAAGGCTACGAAGACTGGATTGAAGTGGACAGCTTCAACTTCGGTGTTGGCCGCGGTATCAGCATGGAGGCCGGCGCCATGGCTAACCGCGAAGCCTCACGCCCGAGCATTAGTGAAATTACCGTAACCAAGCGCATCGATGCCGCATCCGGCGGCCTGTTCAAGGCATCTGTGTCCGGTGATGAGGGCGTTACCGCCGAATTCCATATTGTTCAGACCGGCGCCAACGCTGTAGAAAAATATGCCGTTTACAAGCTGGAAGATGCCATCATCTCCTCCTACAGCATCAGCGCTTCTGCCGGCGGTGCGCCGCAGGAATCCATCTCGCTGAGCTTCTCCAAGATCGAGGCGGACCTCAACCACGCCGACAAGACCAACAAGAACCCGAAAAACATGCGCGTGGGCTACGACCTGGCCACGGCTACTGTCCTTTAAGGACAACTCCCGCCCCGCAGGGGCCCGGCCGGCAAGCAACATTGCCGGCGCGCGGCCCCGCGTTTGTTTCGCCAAGTGCTTGTATGAGTCTTTGGCCAAACAATCGCAATAACCCGCGAATAACCGCAAGCACCTGCTTCGAGCACCTATCAGGTAAACGGGACAGATTATGTCTACGCTCAGTCAAAATAACCGCATGATTCAGGTCGACACCCCGGTCGGCACTGACGCGATGATTGCGACCTCTATTCACGGTGAGGAGCATATTTCCCAGCCGTTTCGCTATCAGCTGGAATTGCTTTCAGATGATCACGCCATCAGCCAGGACAAGCTGGTCGGCAAGGTTGTCACTGCCACCGTCAACCACTCAGAGACACCCCGTTACATCAGTGGCTATGTCACGCATTTTTCCATGCATGATGTCAATGCGGAGGGTATGCGCAGTTATACAGCGGTCATACGCCCCGGCCTCTGGTTCACCAGCCTTGGCGGTAAGAATCGCGTTTTCGAAAAGAAATCCGCGAAGCAGATTCTGGAAGAGGTGCTCGGCGAGTACAGCAAGGTCATCAAGCTCACGGTCAAATTGAATGCGGAGTACATTACGCGGGAGTACTGCGTCCAGTTTGACGAGAGTGATTTCCAGTTTGTCAGCCGCCTGATGGCCGAAGAGGGGATCGCCTACTATTTCACACACGCCGACGGCAAGCACGAGCTGATCTTGTGCGACGACCCACAGGATTTCTTCGATTGCACCTCCGAAAAGATCGAATACGATGGCGGCGGCAGCCAGCCGGCCATGCACTCCGTGGGCAACTGGCGCCGCAGCTACAACTATCACGGCGGCGGCTTCGAGCTGAAAGACTACAGCGAATACACTGCGACCAAGGACAACAAGCAACAGGTCAAAACCACCAGTGAACTCAACGATGTCTCCAGCTATATGCGCAGCCTGTACGGACTGAATCATTTTGAGGCGGACGGGGAGAATAAGCACAAATTCAAGGACAGCTACCATAAGGCACTGGCTGATCGGGCGATGGAAGCCCAGGAGGCCCTGTTCGACGTTGCACAGGGCCGCAGCGACTGCCCGGCCTTTGGCGCCGGTGGGCGCTTCAATTTCAATCACCCGCTGTCCTCGGAAAAAGGCAAGTACCTAGTGACCTCGCTGCACCTGCAGGCGTCTGACGGCAACAGTGCGGAAACGCGCTTTCACAACACTTTCAGCTGCATCCCCGCCAAGGTGATGCCGCGCCCGGACCCGATCGCCAACAGCAACCGCATCCACTCGCCGCAGGTGGCACAAGTGCTGGAGGTCAAGGCAACAGCCTCGGAGAGCTCGAAAGATCCGTACACCCAGATCAAGGTTAAGTTTCCGTGGAATTCCTCCCAGAACAGCTGCTGGGTGCGGGTCATGCAATCGTTCGCCGGCAAGGACTGGGGAGCAAACTTTGTTCCGCGTGTGGGGCAGGAGGTCGTCGTCACCTATATCAATGGCGACCCCGATCGGCCGTTGATTACCGGTGCCGTTTACAATGGCGATAACCCCGGCCCCAACTACACCGCCACCCAGAGCGGCTGGAAAACCGAGTACCAGGGCAGCAAGTTCAATGAGCTGCGCTTTGACGACAAGGGCGGTAAGGAAGAAATCTATATGGAGGCCGGCAAGGATCACAACTTTGTGATTCACCACGACCAGACCGGCAAGATAAAAAACGAGCAGACGCTGGAAATCAAGCAGGACCGCAGCATTACTGTTACCGATGGCAATGAAAATGTCACCATTGCCAAAGGCGATCAGCTGATCAAGGTCGACAAAGGTGACCAGAAGACGACGCTTGGCGCCGGCAATCACACCCTGAAAATCAGCAAGGGCACACAGACAACCGACGCCATGGGCGCCATCAAGATCACCTCGAAAACCTCTATCGAGCTTAAGGTCGGAGGCAGCAGTATCAAGCTGTCCCCCAGCGGCGTCACCATCAAGGGGGTCACCCTGTCCTGCAAGGGAGACGGCACGGCCGAGGTCAAGGGTGGCGGCATGTTGACGCTGAAAGGCGGCGTCACCATGATCAATTGATGGAGTGAGCAATGACGGATCTGATAAAAGTCCAGGCAGTGACCGCAGAAGAATTGCTCCAGCACTTCGAGGTCAGTGAAGAGGCTGAGGAACACCTGGTGCCCGACACCGCCCCGGAAGTCAGCATCGATCGGCTAATGGAAGTGGGCCTCTACCCCGATGCCATCAAACTGCTCGCCCACGGCCTGCCCAAGCGCGAGGCGGTCTGGTGGGCGTGTCTGGCGGCGCGGGATGTCCAGAACCCGCAGACCGATGAGGACAACCTCAATGCATTGACAGCGGCGGAGGGCTGGGTAAAGAAGCCCTCGGAAGAGGCGCGCATGCGCTGCAAGCGGCTGGGTGAAAAAACCAAGTATAAAACCCCCGCAGGCTGGGCTGCTACGGCCGCGAGCTGGTGTCACGGCAGCCTGGCTGCAGAGGGTGAGCCGGTTGTGGAGCCTCCTGAGCACCTGTACGCCCACGCCGTGGCTGGCGCAGTGACCCTTGCCGCCGCATTCTCCGACCCGGTCAATCCGGATAAACAGTTTATTCGCTACCTGCAACAGGGCCTGAGTCTGGCGCGCGGTGGCAATGGACGCATCGAGGCCTGACACATGGGAAAACCGGCATCGCGAATCACCGACATGCACGTCTGCCCGATGGTCACCGGCACCGTACCCCATGTCGGAGGCCCCATCCTGAGCCCCGGCGGCCCGACGGTGATTATCGGCGGTATGCCGTCGGCGACCGTTGGCAGCACCTGCACCTGTGTGGGACCGCCTGACACCGTGGCAATGGGCAGCACGACGGTATTGATTCAGAAAAAGCCGGCGGCGAGGATGGGCGACACTACCGCCCATGGCGGTAAGATAGTAATCGGGTGCCCAACCGTATTAATTGGCGGATAGGCCGAAAAGTTCACAGTCACCCCTTGAAGAGATGCCACTTTTTTGCGGATAAAACCCGCATAATCCACAGAGACGATGTGATGAAATTACTATCGGCCAGAACGACCTGGCTGCTCCTACTTCTTTTTTATATCCCGGTACAAGGCAACGCAATGGCTTTCCTCAACCCGTTCAAGGCATGCACGTTTTCCGAAATGCAACTCAAACTGACCGCGAACGGAGAGCCGGCAGCGGGCGCCAAGGTGATACGCTCGGTCAATTGGAAGGAGGAAATCGTCGATACTTTCACTGCCGATGACTCCGGCCGGGTAGAACTTCCCGCAACCCATGAAAGCTCGATCACCCAGGTGATGCCGGTCGAATTTGTATCGTCCCAGGTTATCAACGTTGAATACGATGGAAAGAATTACAAAATATGGGTCTACGCGAAGCGAGATCCCGGAGAAAACTCCGAGCAGAACGGCAAGCCTTTCGAGCTTGCCTGTGAGCTTTCCGACGAGCCCAAAATACAACGCGTCTTCGATTCTATCCTGAAGACATCCTGTACCTTCAATTAATCTGCAACAGCCATTTTCGACGGATCGAAAGATGATGACACCTGAGTACAGCGCCAGAGTGGCCGACGATATTTACCTGATCAAAAATTCCGGCACGCGAGAGCTCTTTATCGAAACCTATTCCGAAGACTTTTCGATAAACGGGGAAACTTCAGAAAAACTGAAAGGAAAAACCGGCGCACTGGTTTTCCTGAAAAGTGAACACACCATGGGTGTCGCTGCCTGCGGCATCAATCGCTATAAAGGCCATGCGCTGGTTGCACTGAAAGGCACTGCCAGTGGATACGATGCATTGACGGACCTCAATGCCGGCGTCCGCCGATTTCACACCGGCGGCGCTGTGCATCAGGGCTTCTATTACACATTTCTTTCTTTTTTCCCACAGCTCAAGAGTTTTGCCCAGGAGTTGCCTCCTGAAGTTCACACCATCCACTGCATCGGCCACAGCCTAGGTGGCGCACTGGCGACGCTAGCGGCAGACTGGCTGGTAGCATCAACCGGAAAGACCGTGAAACTCTATACGTTCGGTAGCCCGCGGGTCGGTCTCGATCATTTTGCCAGTGGCTGTAAGCGTCGACTGAAAGAGGACAACATTTACCGCGTCTACCATCGTAACGACCCGGTACCTATGGTACCCACATGGCCGTTCATTCATGTTCCCGATGGCGGTACTGGAGATTTTCAGATGCCCTCGCCGAACTCCCTGAACCCGATCCAGCACCACAAAATGGGGAACTATGTATCTTCCGTTGCCCCCAACGGCACCAGCCTGGACTGGGAGACCATGAAGAAGCGGCGGCCACAGGGAGACCTCGAGCAAAGCGTGGAGGCCTGGCTGAAATCTGATTCGTTAGTCTCGCTTTCGCTGAATACGGCGTGGATGGCGAGTGAGGCATTGATCTGGGTGCTGAAGAAAATCGCCCAGCTCGCCGGTATCGCACTGGTGGTAGCCGGTGGGACATCCTTCACCCTGCTGGATAGGCTGGCTATCTTTATGCACAAGGCTTACCAGTTCAGCAAGGATATTTCGTTCTGGGTGCTGCGGCTAATCAAGCGTTTGGCACAACTGATTGGTGTGAAAGTGACCGATGGCGCCAATATCACCGTGGCCTTTATCAGGATGATTTTCCTCAGAGTCCATCATGCTGTGGCCGATCTGGTGATGCGGGCGGGACGTCTGGTGGACTAAACCTTTGTCCGCCATCTGTTCAGCGAGAGGGCTATGGAAGGCATGCCAGCAATAACGCCGTTAATTGTCGCGGCAACAGCTTCTTCTGTAGCCCTAGTCTGCCTCGATTGCCGGGCACAGAGCACAAAGAAAATCCACAGGGCGGACCACCTCAGTGATCTCGTTTTACTGGCACCGTTTCTGTCTCTATTTTATACAGAACATTTCTGGACCAGCCTGATTCTGACTCTGCCGGTTATTTTGGTTTCCTACCTTACCCAGCGTATCTGCTACCAAATGGGCCGGCTTGATACTTCACCCGAGGTGTTGGCTCTTACCCCTGGAAGCTACCTGATTAGTATTCTTGTGTACTTTCTGCTCTTTCACCACGGAGTACTGTCCGAGTCACAAGTAACTGTCAGTGCCGACACGTCAGAGACTTTTTCGTCTCACCAACGGGGAACGGGGTTCTGGGCCTATTTGACCTATTTTAGCGTTTTCTGCGTCACGATGACCCGAAAAAGCAACGACGGCATCTCACTCTCGACTCTTGCCCTGGTTCTGGCAGTGACGATACTCCCGTTTTTCACCGGTCACTACTGGTATGCAATGTTGGCGGGGCTCGGCATGCTGTTAATTGCCCTGCAAAGGGCATTTCGCGTCATGGAAGCCGGATCCTCGGGTGGGCTGTCCTTTATGAGTGGCTATTTATATTTAATGGCGGCATTCGCAAGCATGCTGATGTACGCGATACTCTTCTGAACGCACCCGACCAATTGGACATGCCTACTGCTGCCCCGCCATCCGGGCACACCGGATGGCGGGGTAACTGTGTCAGTCAGCTTACCTGGTAACTGAAATCACCTTCTGCCGTTGCGCCAATATGAATGGCCGCAACTTCTTCGCCTTTTGCCATCTTGTCCAGACACTCGCTGGCCAGTGACGGTAACAGTGTGCGGTTCAGGATCACTTCAATATTGCGTGCACCGGTATCGGATTCCTGGCAGCGGGCAACGATATTGATCAGAACATCTTCGTCATAGCTGAAGGCCGCGCCATAGTGTTCCTGTACACGCTTTTCGATACGACGCATATTGATCTTGCAGATTTCCACCAGGTTCTCGTCATCGAGCGGGTAGTAGGCAACTACATTGGCGCGCCCGAGGAAGGCGGGCTTGAACTTCTGCAGCAGGTACGGACGGATATTTTCCAGCAGTACGTCCGGCTCCGGTTTTTCCTCCACCTGATCGAAGATCGCGCGAATGGCATCTTCACCGGCGTTCGAGGTCATGATGATGACAGTGTTTTTGAAGTCGATATCCCGTCCTTCACCGTCCTTGATCGTGCCTTTATCAAACAGGTTGTAGAAAATATCCTGCACGCCCGGGTGCGCTTTCTCCATTTCGTCGAGCAGGATGACCGAGTATGGCTTGCGCCGCGCCGCTTCGGTCAGTACGCCACCCTCGCCGTAACCCACATAGCCGGGGGGAGAGCCCAGCAACATGGAGACCTTGTGCTCTTCTTTGAACTCGGCCATGTTGATTGTGGTGATATTCTGCTCGCCGCCAAACAGCTCATCGGCCAGGGCCAATGCGGTTTCAGTCTTGCCCACGCCGCTGGTGCCACAAAACATGAACACACCCACCGGTTTACGCGGATCGGTGAGCCCGGCCCGGGAAGTACGAATCGCCTGGGCCACCGCCTCCAGCGCATGCGGCTGGCCGATAACGCGACGGTTCAGGCGCTCGGCCAGACTCTGTACCGAGATGATTTCATCGCTGACCATCTTGCCGACCGGGATGCCGGTCCAGTTGGCAATGACTTCGGCGATGGCCTGCTCATCTACGGCCGGCTGCATCAGCGGGGTATCACCCTGCACTTCTCGCAGCTGTTCATGCAGTGACTGCAGCTGCTGTTTGAGATCTGCCATGGCGGAATCGTCCGCGCTCGCGTCGCCCGCCAGCCGGCTCTGGAACTGCTGATCAATCTGCTCGCGCAGCTGCTGGATCTGCCCCACCAATTCGGTCTCCTGGCGGCGCTGCTCTTCCAGGCGGTCGAGGCGCGATTGGGCCTCGGCGCTGATTTCGGCCAGCGCTTGCAGCTGCTCCTCGTGGGCACCGGTAGCGGCATTCTCGCGCTGTAATTTGGCACTGGTGGTCTCGCAGCGGGATATGATGCGCTGGGCCTCCTCTATGGCTGCCGGGGTGGCAGACTGGGCCAGGGCCACGCGGGCACAGGCGGTGTCCAGTAAACTGACGGATTTGTCCGGCAGCTGGCGCCCCGGGATATAGCGGTGGGACAGTTTGACCGAGGCCACTACCGCTTCGTCGAGAATGCGCACGCGGTGATGCTCCTCCAGCGTTGCGGCGATACCGCGCATCATGTCGATGGCTTTGTCCTCACTCGGCTCCTCGACTTTGACCACCTGGAAACGGCGCGTCAGCGCGGGATCGCGCTCGAAATACTTTTTGTACTCGGCCCAGGTGGTCGCGGCGATGGTACGCAGTTCGCCGCGCGCCAGTGCCGGCTTGAGCAGGTTGGCGGCGTCGCCCTGCCCTTCCTTGCCGCCGGCGCCGATCATGGTGTGGGCCTCGTCGATAAACAGGATGATCGGCGTGGCGGATGCGCGCACTTCTTCGATGACGGATTTCAGGCGGTTTTCGAACTCGCCCTTGACGCTGGCGCCGGCCTGCAAGAGACCGAGATCCAGCGTACGCACGGCGACACCCTGTAGTGGCTCGGGCACGTCGCCACTGGCGATACGCAGGGCAAAGCCCTCGACAACTGCGGTCTTGCCGACGCCGGCCTCACCGGTCAGGATCGGGTTGTTCTGGCGGCGGCGGGTGAGGATATCGATGCACTGGCGAATCTCCTCGTCGCGCCCCAGCACCGGATCGATCTCGCCACTCTTCGCGCGCTCGGTCAGGTTGATCGTGTATTTGTCCAGTGCAGGCGCCCTGCTCGCTGCGGCAGCGACTGCAGCGGCTCCCTCATCGCCAGCACCAACTCCGTGCAATTGCGCAGATTCGCCGCTCTGGCCGTACATGGCGCGGGCCGTTTCGCGAACGGATTCCGGTGCGATATTTTTCAGCTCCGCGCAGGATTCCAGCAACTGGCGGCGCGAAGTTTCCTCTAGCAGTAATGCCGCCAGCAAGTGACCGGAGCTGATCGCGCGGTGACCGTAGTCAATGGAGGCCAGCATCCAAGCATTCTTGGCCCCCTCGACGATGGTTGGCGACAGTGCCGCCGGTCTGCTGCTACCGGATTTGAAGCGGGCGATAGTGGCGGCCAGTTGCTTGGCCAGGTTGGACGGGTTGACGTCGTGCTTTTCCAGCAGGTGATAGAAATCGGTATCCGACTGATCGAGCAGCTTCAGCAGCCAGTGTTCCAGTTCCACGTTGTACTGGCTCTGGGACAGGCACAGCCCTGCAGCCCCCTCGAGCGAGTCGCGCATATGCGGCGTCATGGTGTCGACGAGCCGCTTCAGGTCGATATTGATCACGGTCAAAGTTCCTTTTTTAAGAGATGAAGGCAATCACGCCGCCGGCAATGCTTCGTCGGGAGAGACCTGATCGGCACTCAGGGTAATCTCCACCCGCTGCTGTTCCTGCGGCTCGCTGGCCATATGAGAATTCCAGCCCAGCAACAGCGCGCTGTCACTCTTCTCGCTGAGCTGGGCGGGCATTACCTGGCCGGTATCCAGGGTTACGGAAATTTCAAAATCCATCTCGATACCGGCACTCAGCTGGATAAACGACTTGAGCGCTTCCAGTTTGCGACTACCCGGGGCGATGGTCATAAACTGCTCGTAGGCCATCGGCTCCACGACCACCCGGAATTTGTTTTGCGCCTGGAAACACTGCGTGCCCAGCACCGTATTGCTCCCCAGGCAGTTGTTGACGCCCTGCGGATAGCCCGGCCCGGGCAGACGACACAGCACGTCGTCCGGCAACTGATCCCACTGGCCCTGAAACTGTTCGATGGCCACATTGAGGCCAAAGTGCTGGCGGATCATACTGGCCAGCGCGGCAGCGGAGCACTGCTGGCGGCTGAGATGGCCGGCCATACCCAGCAGAGCCTCATCCGGTACCGGCATGCGGTAGCGCAGTTCGCTGGTGCCGATGCCGGCCAGGGCGCCCAGTGCATGGCTGAACAGGTCCGGTTCACGCTCGCGGCGCAGATGCTGGCGCTCGTAGTTCACCGGCAGCTGGTATTTGTGCCACGCCTGATAGAACAGCGAAATATGGCGGTGATTGAAAATATCGAGGAAGTCGCGCAGCGCGGCATTTTTTTCCCGCAACTCCTGCAGTACCACTTCCGTCAAGTAGTAGGGCATCGCCCCCTGGCTGCCGGCAAGACCGGTAAAGCCGACCTCCATCTGCCACTGGCGCAGTGGCCCGTTGGTGTCTTCGGCATCGCTGTGCTGGCGCTGCTGCAGATGTAGGACATCGGCGCCGACAAAGGCGAGGCTGGTCTGTGCGCTGAAGCGCACCAGCTCCCGCGACGGCGGCGCCGACCCGGCCACCGGCTCCGGTGCCTGGTCATCACCGGCGAGCAGCGCGGCGCGTTCGAGTAACCGCACCGCCTGGAAAAACTCGAAGCGGTAGGGCTCGCGGCGCAGACGCTCGATTACAGTAATGCTTTGTCGCCGGCGCGAGGTGGCCATCGTTTCAGCTCTCCATCTCTGCCACTCAGGGTGGCAATCAGGCGGGTGAAGGAATTCAGGGAACAGTAAAGACCCAGAAAGCGCTCGAGTACACTGGCGAACAGTAACGGACTGGTACCGGTCAACATCATCGAATCCAGTTCGATGTTGACTTCGGTACCGCGACACAGCACCACGCTGTGGTCGATCTGGATGGGTGCGGTAATCGGCCGTGTATTCAGTTTGAGCAGTGACTCGATCAGGTTGCGGGTACTGGCGGAATCGCGGAAATCGTACAGGCGCAGAATTTCCTTGAGCGCATCACAACCGCCTTCGCCCGATAGTGACAAATGGTTCAGGTTCAGGTGCGAAATCAGTCGCCAGTAGCCGCGCTCGCGACGCGGTGGACGCAGCGTTGCCGTCGGCGCGACCACGCAGCTGATGCGGCTCGCCGGGGCATCACCGTCGACCACTTCGAGGTAGGGCTGGCCGCTGCCACCGGGCAGCTTCTTCGGCAGGTTGCGATTACAGCAGGTCAGTTTCAGGTTAAGGGTCTGGTCGCTGATACGGTGGGGGTTGAAATCGAGATCCACCAGCGTGATATCCACTTCCGAGGCCTGCTCATTGCGATGCTCCCCCTCGACCACATCACGGCGGCGGCTGTACCAGAAAGCCGATTGACCATCGCCGCCACGGCCGTGGCGGATACCGTAGAACGGCAGATAGTCAGTGGTCTGTCCGCTGCCATCGGTGGCACCGACCGCATCGATGGAGTAAACCTCGAGACCGTCACTGCGACGTGCGTCGGCAACCACCGGGTAGCTGTACTGGGTATGGCTCAATGGTGTCGGGTCGGCTGCCTGGGAAAACAGGTTGACCACCGGGGTGCAGCCGAGCGCAAACATGCTTGCGGCCAGTTGCTTTTCCAGTTCGTCATTGGATTCCGACAAATAGAAATACAGGTTGAGTGTATCGCCATAGCTGTCATTCAGCGCCTGCGTGAGTGGCGCTATATCGATAAAGTGAAATTTCTCCGGAAAGGCGAAGTACTCGGTCAGCAGGCGATAGCCGACAAAGGCGCTGTCGGGATAGGGCAGCAGCCCCTGCTCCGGCTCCAGGCCCACCTGGCGGATCGCATCCGGCTCGAGGAAGGTGGGCTTCGGGTCGGCCTCTCCGTTTGCTACCACCAGTTTTACGCACTTGCTGAGCAGCAGGTCATACAGGACGTAGATATGGCTCGGTTGGCCGCGCAGGAAAAACCGCAGCTGTTCCGGTGCCAGCTCGGCAAAGTTGAGGTCCGCGCTCAGGGTCTTCAGCGACAGCTTCAGTACCGCGTTGGCCCCCTGGACGTCGTTGCAACCGGGTGCGATAAACGGCCGCGGCATCAGGCTGGCGCCGGCTACCTGGAAGGGGCAGATATCCGCCGGATAGCGCGTGGTAAAACGGCACGTCTGGCCCTGGAAACTGTCGCTCTCCAACAGGGTATCCGCGTCGATGCGGGTGATTGCATCAAGATCCGGCTCTGCCTCAAACTGCACAATGGCGCAGGATGGAATCGGGCGCAGGTAATGCGGATACAGGGTTTCCAGCATCGCGTCGGTCAGCTCGGGAAAATCATCGCTGAGCTTCTGCTGCACACGCGCATTCATGTAGGCAAACCCGGACAACAGCCGGCCTACCAGGGGGTCGTCTACCGTGTCAGCGTCCAGTTGCAGCCGCGAGGCCGCGGCCGGATGCATGCGTGCGAATTCAGCAGCGGTCTGCTGGATGAACGCCATTTCGCGTTCGTACAGATCAATTAACTTCTCGGTCATTACATTATCTCCGACACATCCACTGTCTGCGTCACCGGGTTGAGCGCGGAGTCAAAGACGATCACTTCGGAGGCGGGGTTCACATGCAGCACCGCCTCCACCCGAAAACGGATACTCGGATCCTCGGCATCGACCTTGTCCGGAGTGCTCACCTTGACCGAGCGGATGCGCGGCTCAAACTCCAGAATTGTGCGCTCGATATCCCGGCAGAAACGCTTGCGGTTATCGAGCGAGGAAAGGTTCACCGTAGACAGATCCGGCAAACCGAAATTGATATTCGACTGCTCCAGATGCGGGTGCGATTCGGGTGCGGAGAGGCAGCGATAGCGGGTGTTGAACAGATGTTCGAGATCCCTGCGCACACCTTCGCGGAGCTGTTTCAGGACCTGGTGCGGCTGGTGCATGTCCATATTGCGGGACGATTCCAGCAGGCGGTCAAGAACCGGGGCGAGCAGGCGCTTTTCTTTCATCGTCGTCAACCCACCGTGCCGACGCCGATCTGCGCCAGCGCAGTAGTCAGCTTGAGTTCGGACACCAGGTGATCCACGGTGTAGTGGCTCTTCAGGTGAATGATGCTCTGGTAACTGCCTACCTTGCCCGGCTCGTCCACCACCTGCACCCGAGCCTCGCGCAACGGGTAGCGCGCCAACATTTCCCAAGACAGGTCATCGCGTCCGGTGGTATAGCGATCCAGCCACTGCTGCAGCTGGCGCTCGCAGTCCTTGGCATTCATGTAGGCGCCGACTTTGTCACGAATCATGACCTTGATGTAATGAGCGAAGCGCGACGCACACAGAATCTGCTGCAGCATCGAGCTGATGCGCGCGTTGGCGCTGGCGGCCTTGGTGGTGTACTGGCGCGGCCGCTGCAATGAGGGCACGCTGTTGAAGGCGGCATAGGGTGTGTCGTAGCAATGGCTGAGGCAGGTAAAACCCAGTTCACTCAGGTCGCGTTCGGCAAAATCGGTGACCAGTATCGACGTAGTCATGCGCACCTGCTGCGCACTGGAATCCGGCCGGTAGGGCAGTGCCGGCAGCTGTGACACCAGCCCGCCGCCCAGGTGGTCGCGGGCCACGCCGCGAATATGCGAGAACCATCCCACCTCGGAGAATTCCCGAATCAAGACGCAGCCGAGTGCAAAACAGGCGTTACCCCACAGGTATTTGCGGCTGTGGGTGGCCGCCACGTCCTCGGCAAAACGCAGCCCGCGGTAACAGGAGAACTCGGTGTTGTAGGGCTCGCGCAACAATACCTGTGGCAAGGTCACCGCAAGGAAACGGCTGTCTTCCAGGTCGCGCAGGCCACTCCAGCGGATGTACTGCTTGTGACGGAACACCTCGCTGAAATTGACCGGCTTGGCCAGGTCCTCGTAATCATCCACGCCAAACAATTGCGGGGTCGCCGCGCACACAAACGGGGCAAAGGCCGCCGCGGCGGTGTGGGCGATACCCTGCAGCGTAAAGACATCGTCGTGCGGGTGGCCGGAAAACGGCCGGTGGGAAACATAGTAGTCCCCCAGCAGCAGGCCGAACGGCTCGCCCCCGGGGGTGCCAAACTCCTCGTTGTAGATCAGGTGGAACAGGCCGGACTGGTCGTAGTCCGGGGCCCGCTCGATATCCTTGCTTAGATCCCGCCAGTTCACATCCAGCAGTTTGATCTTGACGTTGTCCGAGTGCGGCGCGTTGGTTACCAGCAGCGACAGCCCGCGCCAGCTGGCTTCCAGCTGCTGGAATTCCCGCTGGTGGAGTATCGCGTTGACCTGATCGCAAATCAGTTCATCCAGTTCCGCCACCAGCCGATTCAGCCACTGGCGCACCGAGTAGTCTTGCCGCTGCGGGCAGGGGCACAGTTCCGTCAGCCAGTATTCGAAGGCAAACAGCGGATCCGGCTCGCGCAGGAATTTCTGCAGTGGACTGCCCTGCCCCGTCAGCAACTGCGGCGGCAGCAGGGAACCACTGTCACTCGATTCATATGCGGCAGATGCAACGGGCACTGCGAGCGCTCCCACAGGAATAGGTGTACCGGGACACAGATGTCCGCCGGCGATTTACGGGTAGAGAACGAGAGGCGGCCCACCCAGCGGGCGGGCCACCTGCCGTTATCCCGCAGTGGGGATATTGGCGACCATGCGCATGGAGGTCGTCAGCTCCTCCATCTGCAACCACGGCTTCAGGTAGGCCACGGCACTGTAACAACCGGGCTGGCCGGGGATTTCCTTTACCTCGACCCGCGCTTCGGCGAGCGGGTACTTGGCTTTCATTTCCGCACTGGCATCCGGGTTGGAGTTGGTGTACTGGATGATCCACTTGTTCAGCCAGCGTTCGCAGTCACTGGCTTCCATAAACGAGCCCACCTTATCCCGCGCCATGACCTTGAGGTAGTGCGCGATGCGCGAGGTCGCCATCAGGTATGGCAGGCGCGCGGAAATTGCCGCATTGGAAGTGGCATCCGGATTGTCAAAGACCTTCGGTTTCTGCGCGCTCTGGGAACCGAAGAAGACCGAGTAATCGGTATTCTTGTAGTGACACAGCGGCAGGAAACCCTGGCCGCTCAGCTCGGCCTCGCGGCGATCGGTAATACCGATCTCGGTGGGGCACTTCTGGTCGAGGTCGCCATCGTCGCTCTTGAACAGGTGGGTGGGCAGATCTTCTACCTTGCCGCCGCCCTCGGCACCACGGATGGCAGTACACCAGGAGTTTTCCGCAAAGGCGCGGGTCATGGTCGTGCCCATCACGTAAGCGGCGTTCATCCAGCAGTACTGGTCGTGCTCCGCCGGGCGGGAAACGCCGGACTCATCCACTTCGAATTCCTCGAAGTTGAAGGATTCGACCGGTTTGGTGTTGGCGCCGTAGGGAGAGCGCGCCAGCGTGCGCGGCATTACCAGGGTCACAAAGCGGGAGTCTTCGCTATCGCGGAAGCTGCGCCACTTGATGTACTCACCGGATTCGAAAATGCCGCCCAGATCGCGCGGTTTGGACAGCTCGGTAAAGTCGTTGAAACCGAACATACCGGCACCGGCAGCAGAAACAAACGGACAGAAACCGGCCGCGGACACATTGGACATCTTGCTCAGCAGCTCGATATCCTCCGGATGGCTGGTAAACTCGAAATCGCCGATCATGCAGCCGTAGGGCTCGCCACCGGCGGTGCCGAACTCCTCTTCGTAGATCTTCTTGAAAGTCTGGCTCTGGTCGAATTCCACGGCCTTGTCCAGGTCGCGGAACAGCTCGCGCTTGCTCAGGTTGAGCATGCGGATTTTCAGCGTCGCGCCGGTCTCACTGTTCATGACCAGGTGATTCAGACCACGCCACGAACCCTCGAGCTTCTGCAGTTTTTCATCGTGCATAATTGCCGACAGCTGCCTGGACATGGCCGCGTCGATCGCCTGCACCGCCTTGTTGATGGTCTGGGTCAGGTTGCGGTCCCAGCTCACGGTGCCCTGCATTACCTGCTGGGTGAGGTTGGCAATCAGATCCTGGGCTTCGTCCGGCTCGGTCTGTTTGGTCGCAGAGATCGCCTGGTCGAGCAGGTTGACCGATTGTTCCTGTTCTTCGCTTTCCGCTACATTTTCAACTTCGGTGCTCATTCTGCGTCCTCTCCTTTCTCTTCGCCGAGGCCCAGCTGTTCGGATATCGCGCTGACGTTATCGGTGCTCTTGAGAATATCTTCGAGGACCTTTTCCAGCTCTTCGGAGCGGTCGGCCTTGCTCAGCAGGTCGCGCAGTTTGCTGCGCGCTTCCAGCAACTGCTTGAGAGGCTCCACCTGCTCGACAATTTTCTCCGGTGAGAAATCGTCCATGTGCCTGAAGTCCAGGTCCACACCCATTTTGCTGCCATCATCGCTCAGGGTATTTTCCACCTGCATATTCAGCTTCGGATTCACCTTGGCCATTACATCGTTGAAGTTATCGCGATCGATCTGAACGAACTTGCGCTCTTTCAGCGCCTTGCGATTTTCCGCGTTGTCACCGGAGTAATCCCCCATAACACCGACCACAAAAGGCAGTTCTTTCTTGACTTCGGCACCGTTGGTTTCAACATCGTAGGTAATATGCACGCGCGGCTTGCGCACACGCTTCAGCTTGTTGTGAATACTTTCAGACATCTCGGGTCTCCTTTCCTCAAGTTAGGAATTACGTTGTACAGATCTGTTACCAGGCGGGTTCGGGTTCGGCCGCCGGCGCTTCGGACCAGCCGCTATCGGCTGCGGCCGGAGCGGAGGCAGCTGCGGCAGGCTCTGCCGCGGGTGCGCTGGCAGCGGCCGGCGGGGCCACATAGCGCTGGGTATCCGAGCCATCCAGCTTGACCCCGGTGAGCTGGGAGTACATCGCGCGGGACTGGTCGTCCGGCAGCAGCTCCGTCATCAGCTCGGAAACCGTCATGCGTCCCCAGGCAATCAGGCGTTCCAGCCCGGGGGCAAGTGGCGTGTGGGGTTCGTAGGTGCGGAAGTATTTGGCCGCCTCCTCGAGCAGTTTCAGCGCCGCCTCGCGCGAGGCGACGGCACCGGCCGGCACCGTCAGTCCCGGTGCAGCGGCCACGGCAGCAGTGGATGGCGACGCGGAATCCGATGCCGCCTCCGCTGCAGCCGGCGCTGCCGCGTTCTCGGCCGCGGCGAGGGCATCCAGTTGTGCCTTGTAAATAAAGCGCACGGTGCGCAGAACTTCGTCCAGCAACGCGCTGATGTTGGTAAACGGTGGCGCATCGTGGCCACAGCTGCTGCGCAGCGCTTCGTTGATACTCTTGTAGTGCGCAATCGCCTCTTCCAGTGTTTCTACCAGGTTATTCACCCACTCACCGCTGGCGGCGTTTACACACTGCTCGATATCCGCAAGGCTGTAGCCGAGGGTCTCGACTCGCGCTGCCTTGGCGTCGTCGTCGGCAATGCGGTCGGCATCGCGCGCCTGCTGGTGCTGGAAAAAAGAAAAAGCGCCGTAGTCACCTTCCGGCGTGATGTCCGCACTCCGGATCGGCAACATCAGGGTGCCGTCGCCGCCGTCGCCATTGAGGCCGGACAGCGGCGCCACCTTGGTCTCGAGGCCATCTTCGTCCGGCTCCGGGAACAAACCTTCCCAGTGTTCCTCCACCAGGCGGTCGATCAATGCAAAACCGTCGCGCAACCCGGTGAAGCCGTGCAGGCGAATCAGCGCCTCGGTATACCAGGCTGCCACTTCCAGGTCTTTGCTCTGCTGGGTCAGCACTTTTTCTGCCGTTTTTGCCACGTCGCGCCACGGCGCCAGCAGATCCGCGTCGCTGTCGTCGAACATCGCCGAGCGCTCGGCGGCGCGCGCACTGTTACGCGCATCCTTGATCGTGTAGTAATCGGAAGTTGGCGAGCGGTCTTCGCGGATGTCGCTGCCGGTGGGCTGGTCCGCAGCTATCGCGGCCGCA
This sequence comes from Microbulbifer sp. SAOS-129_SWC, assembly GCF_039696035.1. GTDB lineage: Bacteria > Pseudomonadota > Gammaproteobacteria > Pseudomonadales > Cellvibrionaceae > Microbulbifer. Next base: position 341,539 of record NZ_CP155567.1, on the reverse strand, counting down.
AGCTCGTCGATACTGATCGCTGAGGGGAAAGCCATGCAGATTCCTTTTTATTGGGTTTATCCTTGTGCCGCGCCCCTATCCCGGGCGCCGGCCGTAGTGAATCAGAACGGCGCTTCCAGGAGACTGGTTGCACGCTCGGATTCTTCCATGTTCCATTCGGGCTGGGCATTTTCGGCCCGGAAGCTGGCGATCAGCTGCATCATCTGCGGGCGCAAGTGTGCAAACTCCTGCGCGCCACACCAGAGAAACAGGCTGTAAAACCAGTTGTCACACTCGATCCCGGCAATCAGATAGCGCACATCTACGCCATCGAGTTGCGCGGTCATCTCACCGCAAAATGCGCGTTCCAGAGTATGTGCGATTTCTACCGGCTGACGCAGCAGCTCACCCACTGCCACCGTATCCACACATTGCTGCAGCTGCGCCCTGCAGTAATCCTGCAGACTGAGCGTCTGGGGAAGCTCCTGGCGCGACTGTCGCAAAACCACCAGGTAGTGATCTTTTTGCGGACAGCCCGCCTGCAATACGGCGTGGACGTTCAGGCCCTCGCACAGCTGCCAGGATTTGGGGGCCTCGACAGCAACACCACCATCAGCCAGCCGCCTGGTACCCGTGTCAGCGCGGGCGGTAACCGCTTCGGTTATCGGTGCTTTTTCAGTCGTACGATAAATGGTGCGTTCCCCGTGACGCACTTCAGCATGCCAGCCACTGCGCCACAATGCGCGGATGACACGCTCGGCCTGATTGCGCTTTGGGGCAGATTTAACCACCGGTCGCCGGCCAGACAGCAGTCGCTTGACCTGTTCAAAATCGAGTGAAAATTGCTGCGCCAACAACGCGATGCTCTGACGTCTATCAAAGCCATCGCGCAGCTCGCCGGTAAAGACAACCAGAAAATTCATTCCCTTGATCCGCAAGTTGCATGCTCCGCCAACGATCCGGACGCACGGCCAGATCACTTCCCTATAGCGGCTTTAGTCTCTCTTTATTACTTCCGAGGAGTCACTGATCACTGTCTGTAAATAAATCCATGGACTTTTCCACAAGGCGCTAACAACACCCCCATGAACCCAAGACAGAAAACCGCAGCCTCCCCAGTATATTCAAAATTTTTCAATTAACTCCACAATGCATTTCAGCTCTGCCCGATTCTACCGCTGTTATTTAGCGCTGAACACTAACCATTTTTAAAACGCACCCGAGTACCAATTTAATGCTATGAATTTTCCAGCGTACCAAATTTACTTCTCATTCCTGCATCATCGTATTCGCAGCCGATGCACGAGTGCACCTCATATATCTGTACCAATTGACGCGTCGGTGACGAAACCTATCCGAAAATCGCAATACAGTTCAATGACAGCGGATTACAGCGCATTGCCCTCCACACCAGTCGGCAAAAGTTTCTTGCTCAACACCTGCAGGGATCAGCAAGCAGAACATAATGTGCTCGCAGTGGGCTAAAGTGCGAAAACGCCAGCCTCGGCTCTGCGCCGCATCCGATTCACCATTGATTGCTGGGCGCCCCCAACATGGAGCAGTAGAGCGTCGGTTCCGGCAGCGCCGGGCTCAGCAGCGTACTCGGCGGCAGGTGCTGGGAACCGGCACACCACCAGAGGCTGAAACTCGCACACTGCCGCTGGTAGAGACTGTGCAGCAGGCTCGGATAACTGGTGTCGATACCACCGCTATCGCCGGTAGCGATGTGGGCACCGGAGACCATCATCACTTCATTGCACACGCCGCTCTCCACCAGCGCAGGGAAGCGCTGCTGTAGATGGTCAGCCTGAAGGGCTTCCTGCAGGGCTTCGATCGCCAGGTCAGACAGCGATTGGAACCAGTTTGTGGCATTGCGCTGCAAGGCAAACGGATTACTCTGTGGCGCTACCGGTGCGGCCAAAGTGAGCGGGAAATAACGCCCCACGCTGTCCACGCTGGGTACCAGCACGCCAGCCCAGCCCTGCTGATCGACGACGCCCGGCGACAGCGCAAAGCGCCAGATCGGACTCGTCAGGTAGTAGTCAAGCCAGGCCTCCCCCACCAGCTCGCGGGAGCCAAACACCGCACGCTGCAGCCATTCATCCCAGGGGGTGACAAAACTGCCCGGCAGCTCGCGCTGGACGAAGTCACCGTGACCGGGCAGTTTGCCGAAGACGCCGCCGTTATTTGTCATCGCCAATTCCTCCCGCCAAGCCCTGGCGGCCTGCTGAGCCGTTCAGACAGGGCCGGGCCGCAAATCGAACACGCGTATGCCTGATTTGTCGTGGCGGGTTTGCGGCCATATGCCGCACACCCGGCTTGGAAAATGTCATGGAAGGCATTTTGCAGCAGTCCACTAGAGCGTCTGCGGGCAGCGATAGCGAGCCAGCAATTCTTGATCGAACGGATTGTTGGCGCCGGCGGCGGACAGGCGGAATTCGGCGCGGCGCCCCTCCTCCTTGAACGCCACCAGATATTCGGTACTGCTGCGGCCGCGCTGCAGTTCGGAATTTTCCAGCAGCCGGTACCAGGCCCAGTCACCTTCGAAGTGGCGCCGGTGTACCGTCTCATTCAGATCCTCGAAAATGATCCGCACCCGATTGCTCTCGCCGCCGCGCCAGGTCAGTTTCTTGGGTGTGCGCGGACCGTGCGAATAGGGTACCCGCTGATCGCCCACTTCCAGCTCAAACAGGCGCACGCCAGAATCCAGCTTGGTAGGCTCGATGCGGAAAGAATAGCCGGCCTGTTCGCCAGCGCCGAAGAAGGTGTTGCGAATTCGCTCGGCGCGGCGCAGCTGCGCCAGCGTACTGCTCGACAGGCCGAGACTCTGCCCCTCGAGCGATTTAACGCGCCAGTTGCGCGTATCCACGAATGGCTGCAGGTATTCACTGACAAACTTCTGCTCGGTGCCGCCGGGTTTGAAGAATTTGTTGAACTCCATGATCGGAACTTCCTGATCGCGGTCGTCGCGCAGCGGATAACGGTTGGCCAGACTGCGGTTGTAGCTGCTGTAGACCTGCTCGCGCCAGATGCGATCGGCATACTGTTTGGCGCTGCCCATCACCAGTGCCCAGGTGCTATCGGCAATGTTGTTGAGCCAGCGATTGAAAGGGGCCGGCGCATTGGCGGCCTTGATGCGCAGTTGCTTGATGGCATCACCGCCACCGCCGGCAAATCGCGCCTTGGCGCTGTTGAACGCCGCTTCGCCGGCGTCCGGCGCACTGTCGATCTCGGTCAGGTACTCCTGCACCTTGGTGATCGCCGCCAGGTATTCCTGTACCCGTGCCGGACGCCCTTTCTCGCTCTGGGTAAGTCGCTGCAATTCCTCGAAGCGCAGATCGACACTGTTGGGCTTGAAGCTGTCGGTCAGTGCGCTCGCAGCACCGCTGGCCGCGGCAGCACCCAGCTTGCGCGTGGTGCTCGACACCGGCATGGACACGCCGGAGGTGTTTACCGCGGGGATCTTCGGTCGCGGCGTCAGGCGCGTATTGTCGGCAGTGATCTCGGTCACTGCGAGCAGCGGCGAATACACCGGATCGGCAAGTTTCGCCAGGCTGTCCAGCGCCTGGCCGGTGGAATGGAAACTGCGCACCTTGAAGCCGCGCAGGAACTGTTCCCAGCGCTGCTGATATTCGCCCAGATAGATTCGCTTGAGTTCCTCACCGAGCTGCTCGCGGTCAGTCTCGCTGAAATCCTCGCCACTGAGCTCGCCGCCGTAGATCCAGCGCTCATCCGCCAGTTGGTTCAGCAACGGTGAATCAGCGCCGAAATCAAGCTCCTTGTAACCCGCCTTGGTGTACAGGTAGGGAATCGAGAAACGCGCGTCGGTGGCCGCCACACCAAACAATTGCTCGGTGTCGCCGCCGATTTCGCGATACAGGTCCACCGGTGTGGCACCCAGGTCGCTGCGCTGCATCTGCGCGTAGAGACGCTGCGGCACCGGAATACGCCGCAGCTGCTGGCGGGCGCGGGCCACGACACGCTCATTCGGCTGCAGGGTGGCGGGCAGTGGCGTCGCGAACAGGCGCTCGAGATGCGCGGCCAGCTGTTGCTGCTGTGCAGCCTCGCCCTTCAACTGCTGTTGCCACTGCGCGGTGAAGTATTTCTCCAGCGACGCCAGTTCGCGGTGATCGGCGTCGAAGAACATGAGGTAGGTCTTCAGCGTTTCGGTCAGGGCCGGATCGTCACTGCCGAGGCGGTTCAGGTCGCGCTCTACCGACCGCACCAGCGATGGCAGGTAGGCCTGCAGCAACTGCTGGCGATACAGGCGATCGGCGGCGCGGTCGATGCGGTCGTCGTAAAGGCCCAGGTTGTTGAGCCACGGGTGGTCTTCGCGCTGGTACACAGTTGCGGCGCGCTGCAGCGGTTCCAGCAGTTGCAGTGTCTGCACCGGCGTCAGCTCGCGACCCTGCGCGGCCTGCCTGGCTTCGCGGTATGCGGCGATCTGGGCGCTGACATCATTCATGTAAATCTTGTTCTGTGCCAGGCTGCCGACCCACAGTGACAGGGCGCCGACGAACAGCGCCGCCAGGCCGACATAGACGCCGCGGCGCAGCCAGCGCGTAGCCGACTCGATGCGACGGTTGACCCCCACCAGCTCGGCTTCCGGGAAGATGACATCCTTCAACAACCGGTGCAGGAAGAAACTCTTGCCGGCGCCCTGGAATTGCTGCCCCATTTCGCGCTCGAGACCAAAATCGGCACTGACCGTCGCCATCATGCGGTCGATCGGGCTGCCTTCCTGCGTACCACTGGTGAAGTAGATACCGCGCACCATCGGCACCGTGTCATAGCGGTTGGCGCCGAAGGTCTGCTTGATAAAGTCGTCCAGCACTGTCTGCAGGCTCTCCATGCGCGCGGGGAACCCCTGCAGCAGCGCGCGCTTCTCGATATTGCGCTCCTGGTGCACTCGCCACAGAACCCGCTCGTTGAGACGTTCGACCAGCTGCGCGAACTCGCCACTGAAGCTGTCCAGCGGCGCACCCGCAGCGGGGCTGGTCTCGGCGGGGAAACTGATACCCCAGACCTGTTCCCGTTCCGCCTGGGACAGGTTGTCGAAAAATTCGCTGAAACCGGCGACCAGGTCGCACTTGGTGAACGTCAGGTAGATCGGGAAGCGCACCCCCAGCTCCTGCTGCAGTTCGTTGATGCGCTGGCGAATGGTCTTGGCCTGGTGCAGGCGCTGCTCTGTGGTCTGCACCATCAGGTCCTGCAGGCTGATGGCCACCAGCGCGCCGTTGATCGGGCGGCGGCGCCGGTAGCGCTTGAGCAGGTTCAGGAAGGCGCGCCAGGCGCTGTTATCGTGCACCCGGTGGCTGTCCTGGGTGGTGTAGCGGCCGGCGGTATCGATCAGCACCGCCTCGTTGGTAAACCACCAGTCGCAGTTACGCGTGCCGCCGACACCGCCGAGGGCCTCCTTGCCGTGGCTCTGCGCCAGCGGAAATTCGAGCCCGGAGTTGACCAGCGCCGTGGTCTTGCCGGAACCGGGCGGACCGATAATGATGTACCAGGGCAACTGGTACATCGACACACTGCCGCGCGCCGACTTGAAGCGCGCTTTGCGCAGGACTTCCATCGCCTCGCGAAAACGCGACGACAGGGTATCCAGCTCCTCGCGACTGCGCTCCTCATCCGGGTCCACCTGCTCCTGGGATTCCTCGATCTCGCTGATCATTGCGCGGTTCTGGCGCCGCTCCATCAGCCACTGGCTGAGATTCCATACCAGCCAGAGCGCGAACAGGAAGGCGATGATGGTGAGGCGCACGCCGCGCGACAGCGTGGCGTTATCGCTACCGAACTTGATGTAGTCCGCTCCGAACCAGATCAGCAGCGACAGGGCCAGCAGGCCGATAAAACCCACCACCCATTTATTGGTAAAGAAATCCCGCAGCCGTTTCATGCATTACTCCGTGGCCGGGCGCCGGTGGCGCCGGGCTGTCACTGTCCCTGTTGCTGTTCTTGTTGCTGTTCTTGCGGCTGGTCAGCCACCAGAGCTGCGACCCGTTCCGCCACCGGGGTGGCGCTGTCGTACAACCACCAGCGAAACCCGCTGTAAGTCAGTACCAGTACCCCGAGCGCGACACTGGCGATCACCCACAGCGGGATGTACTGGATCAGGCGGCTCTTGCGCTCCACGCAGCCGGCCCAGTGCGGGGCCAGGTCGCGTTCCATCTGTGGCCGGTGGCGCTCGATGGTCTGGTACAGGTTGTCGCGGATCTGTTCCAGCTGTTCGTGCCCGCGCGGCACCAGCCGGTATTTGCCCTGGAAGCCGAGACTCAGGCACAGGTAGAACAGCTCCAGCAGCTCCAGCTGCGCCCCCGGTGTTTCCAGCATCCGCTGCAGGATGGCGAAACACTTCTCACCGCCGAAGGTCTCCTTGTGGAACAGGCTCAACAGCGAGTGCTGGCTCCAGCCGCTGGCGGTGCCCCAGGGGGTGGACAGCACCGCCTCGTCCACGACGGTGCACAGCAGGTAGCGCGCGGTGAGCACCGTTTCCGGAGCCAGTGACAGCTGCTTGGCCTCGCGCTCGAAATGCTGTATTTCCCGCGTCAGGCGCTTGTGCAGATCCGGCACATTGGCGTGGTTCATGGTCGTGCGCAGTTTGATGATGGCGCCGAGCAGTTTCGACGCCGCTGCCACCAGCGGGTTGAGACTGTTGCGCACGCGGATGTCCTGCTGCACCGCATCGGCGCCGGCAAAAGCGCCGGGGGTCGGCGCCGCCGGGCGTGCGGAAGCCGCGGCACCGGGGGTGGGCACCAGCACGGTGCGGTCGCCGGCACTCGGCGCGCGCGGAGGAGTAAAACCGTCGTTGCCGCTCATAGTCAGGGCCTGCCAATACTAAATTTGATGGCCGCGACGGCGGCCGTTTTTCCGTAAGACAAGGCGCAGTGAGCGCCGTGTGGTTCACCACATAAGCGAACTGCAACGCAGGATTGCGGGAAAACGGCCCCGTCCCTCCGGGTTGCGCCCCCAAGCGGGCCACGCGGCGTTACTCGTCGTTCATTTAGCATGCTAAATCACTCTCCTCGCGCCTTGCCTGGCCCGCTTTGGGGCAGCAACGCGACCATTAAATTTAGTATTGGTAAGCCCTATTGATTCCTTATTGCCCAGAGTTCCATCGTCAGGCCCGGAAACTCGGCGCCCAGGTGCACGGCAAAACCACCGGATTTCTGCATCGCCTGCCACAGCTCACCGCTGCGCTCCAGTTCGAAATAGGTGAAACCGGCGTGATAGGGAATCTGCCGCGGCGCTACCGGCAACGGGCGCAGGGCCACGCCCGGCAGCTGCGCGGAGATGAGTTCGCGAATCGCCTCCACCGGCGCCACCTTGGCCTGGGTGGGGAAGCGGCTGCGCAGCAGGTCGCCGGGCATGTCCGCCTTGGCCGCCATAACGAAACTGGCCGAGGTGACCAGTGACGGATCGGTAACCGGCGCTACGTAGATGCCGTACTTGCGCTGCACCAGATCCATGGAGATCGCAGTCTGTTCCAGCACCGTAGACAGCGACTGGCGCAGGGCCGCAAACAGACCCGCGTAGCTCTGCTGCAGGTTCTCGTGGGCGTAGTTGGGAATTTCCGGCGGCCGCTTGCTTTGCGCGGTAAAGGTCGACAGTTCACCGGCCAGCTGCAGCAGTTCCAGGAACAGGCTGTGCGGATGCAGGCGCGGCTGGGCGGTGAGCTGGCGCAACAGCGGTTCGAAGCGGTTGACCACCTGCAGCAGCAGGTAGTCGGCAATCTCCGCCGAGCCGCTGCGGCCGCTGTCGCTCAAGCGATGCCCGAGCGCAGAGCCGCGGTGATCCAGCAGGCCCTTGATCTCCTCGATGTAGGCCTTGATCACCGCAGATGTCTCGGCGTTCAACAGCGGCGGAATATAGTCGCTGTCCAGCTCTACCGGCTTCTCCGGCTGACGCTCGCGAATCCGTGCGATGCCGATGGCGGCGTAGCCACTCAGGTCATCACTGCCCAGTTTCAGGCAGGCGCGCAACTTGCCCACCTGGATGCGCGCCGGCTCGCCGGAGGCGGAGGCGCTGTTGCGCGCATCGAAATTGCTGGCCTGATAGCGCGCCTGGGGAAAATCTTCCTGGTCGCGCACCGACTCCTGGCTGCCCGGGCGCTTCATCGGCACACACAGGTAGACGACTTCATCGCGGGTGTTGACCGGCACCTCGAGCACCTCCGGCAGGTGTTCGTTCTCGGGCGCCAGTATCGGTGTGCCGTCGGGAAAGATGGCGCTGACCCGCGATACGGAAATCTTGCCCATCGCCAGCGGTTCGCTGTCGATGGCGATTTCCACCAGGCCCCAGGTGTAGGGCCCCAGCGCACCGGTGCGCGCTTCTAGCAGGTTTTCCAGATAACGATCCTGCTGCTGGAAATGCTGGGGGCGCAGAAACATCCCCTCACTCCAGATCACCTTGTTGTTTGCCGACATGCTCGTATTCCTTTCCGGCGCCGGGCGCCCGCATTGAGGAGGCAGCCGCTTCAGCGGTTGCCGTTGTCCATTTTTTCCAGCTTTTCGCGCATACGCTTGTACTCTGCACTGGAGATGGTGACGGTTTTGTCACCGCTGTCTGTCGCCGCGGTACGCGCGCTGCCAGTCGGCTCGCGGTGCATGGCGATCTGCTGTGGCGAGCCGATGCGGGTACCGGACAGTGCCACCTTGTACGCGTTCTCCTTGTGATCGGTAATCGGCAGCAGCATCAGGGCATCCGCGCGCTGGTACTGTACAAACTCCGCCAGCAGGCCGATATAGCGCACCTCCGGCGTCAGCGGCAGCTTTTCCAAGCGGGTTTCGCCGGGGGCGAATTCTTTCAGCACCACGGTATCGATCAGGTCTTTGCCCAACCGCGACGGCGCGTTCTCGTACAGGTTGAGGAAGTCCTCGCGCGCAAACTGGCGGTTGTCGGCGAGCATGAACACCCGCACCACCACCGGCGAGGCGCGTCCGTCGCTGTCCGGATTCACATCATTTTTGACATCCATGGCCAGCTGGACACTGGTATCGAGGTTGAGCGTGCGGCGCGTGGTCTGGCAGGCGGAACTGCTCAGGCCCAGCGCGGCAATCAATAGCAACGTGAATAGATTTTTTGTGGTCACGGTGGACTCCATACGGTTCGCGTCTGTGCGCGTTAATTTTTCAGGGATCGTGCGTTTTTCAATTCAGACAGCTGTTGCTCGTAGGTCGATGCGAACTCATCACCAAACAGGCGCCGGTAGCAGGCCTCCGGATCGCTGATCTGTTCCCGGTACAGCGCCACAAAACCCTCCCAGTTCTTGGCGTTGCGATTGGAGAAAACGCCGCCCTGGCTGTTGACCCGCCGCTCGATATTTTCCGGGCTGAAAAAACGCAGCATGGCGTCGTAGCCGGCACGCATCCCGGCGAGCACCGCCACCTGGTGGTCGGAAAGGTCGTCGAAACTGTCGCGCACCGCGCCGTGCGGTGTCATAAAGGCCCCGTTGCCGGCAAACATGGCCGCCATCGCATCGGCAGCAGAGGCGCTGAATTTCAGCGGGTTGTTGGCTTCGGTCTGGATCATGGTGCGCTGCACGCGCAGCTCGTTCTTGATCGAGGTGCGCGCGCGCAGCAGGTCGATCAGGCGCGCCACTGTCTCCTGCACAATGGCCGCCGCCTGGGCGTCTACGGCAGGCTGCTGCGCGGCGGGCAGGTTCAATCCCAGCGCCGCGATCAGATTAGTGGCGCTGGCCGCCGGCTGTTGTGGCGTCTGCGGCGCTGCCGGCTGCGGCGGTGGTGCGGGCTGCGGCGGTGGCGCGGGCTGCGGTACCGGCGGTGCAGCCTGCGGTGCCGGGGACGGTGCCGGCTGCGTCGGTGGCAACTGCGAGAACTGCTGGCCGGCACTGGCGAAGTGGCCGTCGGCGCCCGCTACTGGAGCCCCGGCACCGCCTGCGGCAAATCCAGGCACGCCATCTACCTGTTGGCCGTGCACCTCGGCGAGGGAATCCGCAAACGGATTGCCCGCCGCCGCGGCTGCGGGTGCAGGTGCGGATGAAAAAGGCGGTGGCGATGCGGGCGACGATGCATGGGGCGACGGTGCACTGGCGGCGGGCGCAGCCGGTGTTTCCGCCGCGCTGGCAAATGCCGGTTCCGGTGCGGTGAAGGCCGCCTCAGGCGCCGGGGCGGGTTCGGGGGCCTGCGCGCGAAACTGCATCGAGTGGCGATCGGCCGGGGCGTGATCCTGTTCACTGCCGTCCTTCCACCATTCGTCGTCACTGTCCCACTGGTTGGTGCCACCCGCGGCACCGCCGATGGCATCCGCACCAAATCCACCGGCGCCATCGCCAGCGGCAAACGCGGCGAGCGGATCCAGCGATTCCGCCCCGTGCCCGGGTAACGACTCGGCGGGCGCGGCTGCCTGGCCGCCGAGTGAACCCCACTCGCCGGTCTGCGCAGCTTGGCCACCGGCACCCGGCTCCAGCCAGCTGTCCAGCTGCTGGGCTTCGGCCTGGTTCTGCATCTTGGCGGCAGCGGCGGGGCTGAAGGTGGTGCGGTCGGCGCTGTCGAGGAAATCCGCAGCGCCAAGCCCCTTGGGCAACCCGGATTCGGCCTGGGGCTGGCGTATCGTCACCTTGAGCTGGTACTCACCGATCGCAATGGTATCGCCATCGTTGAGCGCCACCCGGTTGCCGTTGCCCAGCGGATCGCTGGCACCATTGTGGTAGGTGCCATTGGTGCTCTGATCCTCGAGGAAATAGCGATTGTCACTGAAGGCAATCGTGGCATGGCGGGACGACACGACCCGCTCGGGGTCGGGCAGCACCCAGTCGTTGCTGTCGGCGCGGCCGAGACTGCCGCCGGCCGCGGCAAACAGTTTGGTGTGCTTCAGCATATTGGCGCCCTGCGGGTCCGCCACAACCGAGAGAACTAGATCCATGTCACTCTGACTCGTGCTGGTAAATTATTGAAATGCGACCGGTTGTCACCCCGGCCCGCAAACCGGTAAGACAAACACCGGTAAAAAGTCTTTAACCCCAGGGCCCGCGCAGGCGTGTTCCCGCCAGCGACTGTAGTTTCGGCAGCACTATCTGATCGCGCCCCTGCACCGAGCGCAGCGTGCTGATTCCAACCGCACTGAAGCGTGCGGCGGCGCGATCGCTCAGCAGCGCCTCGGCGCACGGCGTCATCCAGCGCCCCTGGGGCAGTTCGCGCAGGTGCAGCGGCAGACTGTCGAAGCTGGCCGCCTCCACCGGCGCCGCGTGACCGGCGCGCACGAACGCATCGCACAGCGACAGCGCGAGCAGATAGGCACTGTTACCCCACAGGTAGTACTGGTGCCCCAGTTCGGGGGTTAACTCTTCAAAATCGAAACAGTCGGTGGTGGCGGAATCGGCACCATAAGGCAGCCGCAACATAAACCGGGGACCGGCCAGGGCGACGTATTCACTTGCGGAGTAATCGCGCACGGCCCGCCAGCCGTCGACAAAGGAGTGCGCCAGGGGATAGTGCCAGTCGTCCGGATCCGGTGATGCGGCCAGGGTCGGGCAGCCCGCCAGGCGCGAGTCGCCACCGAGCAACAGCGCGCTCTGCGCTGCCTCGGCAATGGTGGCCAGGTCGACCAACAGGTGCAGGTCGCGCTCATCGTCGGCGATGGTGAAGTCACCCAGCACCACGTTGTAGGGGCGGTTACCGGCGGCGGTCTCGCGCTCGACCAGGCATTTGAATAACTGTGACTGCTCCAGGTCATCGCCGGCCCGATCAAAATCGGCCCGCACCTCGTCCTTACTCACGTCGATCAGGTGCAGTTGCAGTCCCGGGTGATCTTCCAGCCGGCGCAACAGAAAGTGCACACTGCGCCAGCTGGCCTCAACCTGGCGGAACGCGCTCTGGTGCATGAGTTTGCGCATCGCTTCCGACGCCGCGTCGCGCACTGCCTGCAGGTAAGTTTCCTGGCGGCTGTCCGGCTTGCGCTGCACATAGGGCGCGACGATATCGCGGATCAACCGGTCGACCTGCACTTCCGGGCTGGCCAGATTCACATCCGGGCAGTCCCGGGCGGCGAGAATACTGTCGAGCAGGGATTCGCCGCTGTACGCCGCATCACTTTCCCCGGCGATGTTTTGCCCGGCACCGCTGCCGGCGGTATCAGTGGTACGCAGCTCCGGTCGCCACTGCCGGATCTCCTCCGCGGCGCGAGTGAAGGTCTCCGGACGCAGCAACCGCTTTTCCAGCTCGATAAATTGCCGGAACAGCGGCACGCGGCTGTACAGATAATCCGGGTGCAGGTCGTCGTACTCGAGGAGCGACAGCGGCTGCGCCATCAGCGGCAGCTGCAGGCGCACACCCAGCTGTTCGAACAGTGCCTCAAAATTGTCTTTGCCCAGACGGTAAGCCGGACGCGTGGCGAGATTCTCCGGCTCGCGCTGGCCACGGCTGGCGCGACCGCTGAAATCGCCGAGGATGGCAACTTTCAGTTGCGCGACCTGCTGCTGGTTCGGCGGCCCGGAATCGTCAGTGGCGCGCTGACCGGAAACGGCATCGGCGGACGGGTCGGCGCCGAAAATCGCACCGGGCTGCATTGTTATTCTGCTCACGCTTACCTCTCCATGGTGGCGATATCGCCGGCTTCTCGTGAAACTTCCGTACCAAGAGCGTTTTGTTCGATTTTTTTTGAAGAAGTGCGATCAACCTCTTCCGCACTATTTTCTTTTTTACGCGGCCGGCCGCGTTTCAACGGACGGACACGCTGATTGGCAATCTGCTCAATCTTATCCTTGAAGGCATCGCCACCCAACACATGGCCGACCTTAATCGTCTCTGCGATATATTCCAACAAACGGCGGTCAAAGCGGTAGCGAAAAAGTTTTCGGTACGCTTGTGCACGTTCTGCGGGCGTCTCGCCCAGCGCCAAATAGAGACGGTGATCATTGATGATCTCGCTACTTACGACACTGGCGTGATGGTTGAAACTGGACCAGGCATAGTCACCGAGGGAATCTGCCAATCCCAGGTACAAGGGTCTCAATTCGACGTACCGATAACAGGTCAGCAGGTACGCATCGGAATCGATCAGGCTGGATTTATAGCGCCCGCCCCACAGTGTACCCGAACGTTTATAGCGGTGATTCACATATTGCACATAGCGCCTGCCGAGCGATTGCATCATTGACGGCACCCCGTCCGGCACCCTTGGCGTAGCAATTATCTGCACCATGTTCGGCAGCAATACGTACGCGTGTACATCCACACGATACTGGTCGGCGGCATTGCGCAGACTGATCAGATAGAACTGATAGTCTTCATCGTCAAAAAAGCACGGCAGGTTGTTGTGACCAACCTGAACAATGTGCTGGGGGATATCAATCAAGTTGAGTCGGGGGAGACGTGGCATCTTGCCGATAAATCCTTTTATGCACAGGCGTACCGCCTAGCTTCTACCTTGAATGGTTGAGCATTATCGCAAAACCGCGAAAAAAATTTCAAACCAACCGTACTACCAAGTTAACATGAACGGATTGCCAAACTGCAATTTCGCTTGCGCGGACAGGCCCCGGCATAAAATTACAAAGGATTACACGCGAGCACGTGAGAAAGCGAGAAAGGGAGTCTCGACCGACATGGAGCGCATCAGCCTGGCCGTCAACGGGCGGACAGACATCGGACAGGTCCGCGAGGAAAATGAAGACGCCATTCACTGGCACGCCGACAAATCGCTGCCCTTTGCCTACGTTATCGTCGCCGACGGCATGGGCGGCTATAGCGGCGGCGCCACCGCCAGCAATATTGCCGCAGAAACGCTGCGGCAACAGCTGAACCGGCTGACCGACAGCACATTTCTGGCCTGCTCACCGGAGCAGCAGCAACTGATGCTGCGTGCGGCCCTGATCGACGCCATCGCGGTTGCCAACCGGAAGATTCTCGACGCCAAACAGGCACGCCCGGAGTTTGCCAATATGGGGACCACGCTGGTGGTGGCGGCAGTGTGGCAGGACTTTCTGATTGTCGCGCATATCGGCGACTCCCGCGCTTACTTGTGGAATCACTACGGATTACAGCGGCTTACGCGGGATCACAGCGTGGTGCAGGAGATGATCGACAGCGGCCGGCTCACACCGGAACAGGCGCAGGAATCCAGCATTCGCAATCATATTACCCGCGCCCTCGGCGTCTCCGCCCAGGTGGAACCGACCATCAACAGCTGGAAAATGACCCAGGATGCACTGCTGTTGCTGTGTAGCGACGGCCTCACCGAATATCTGGACGATCATGGTATCGAGCGCGTGCTGGCCACCCACCGGCCGGCGCTGGAGTGCGTATATCGATTTATCGACGATGCCAATGAGCGCGGCGGCCGCGACAATATCAGTGCGGGGATTCTGGAATTCGCCATGCGCGCGCCGGAGTATGACGTCGCCGATGCCATCACCCTGAGCCCCAGGAAAGAAGACGTCACCATTCGCAAAGAACAGCATTGACCCTGTAGCCGGCCCACCCTACAGCCAGCCCACAATGAGAAGAGCGCCATGACACCGGAACGTCTGCTCGAATTTATTCCATCAATTCTGCAGAAACTGCAGCCGCCGCCCGTCGACATGCCGGCGAGCAATCCGGTGGCACTGTGCGACTGGCTGAATCGGCAGACCACAACGACCCCGCCGGAGAATATACCCGCGCCACTGGGCTCAATGTGGCCACGGCCGCCGGTAATCCAGGCCAACCGTTACTGTTTCGCCGATGCACCATCGATCCCACAGCTTCACACCCACGACTGCGGGCCGCTGCAGTTTGTCAGCGCCAGTGGACGCAATCCGCAGCAGCGCACGCTGCCGCCGCTGCCACAGTGCCAGCGGGTCGCCGATCACCTGATCGCCAGCTCCGGTGAAGTCGCTTTTGCGCGTGCGGATTTCACCCTGCCCGGGCCGCTGCGATTCCAGTGGCAGCGCTTTTACCGCCACAGCAACGACGAGGATTGCGGGCTCGGGCGCGGCTGGCGCCACAGTCTCAGCGAGCAGTTGCGCGTGGAAGATGGCCGGGTGGAATTCCATTCCGCCGAGGGCCGCCACATCGCGTTCCGCCAGCCGGCCATCGGCCACAGCAGCTACAACCGGGCGGAACGCCTGCTGCTATACCGGCAGAGTCTGCACAGCTACCGCCTGCGCGGATTCGAACAAGCCGACCGCATCTTCCGTGCCGATGGCACCGACAACGCCCTGCCCCTGGTAGAAATTCGCGATCACTGCGGCAATGCGCTGACCGTGGATTATCGCGACGGCCTGCCCACCAAGATCGTGACTTCGTGGGGCCGTATCGTGGAAATCCACAGCCGCGACCGCCATATCGAAGCCCTCGCCAACGGCCATGCCGCCGAGGGACAGCAGCAGCTGTGCCACTACGAATACCTCGAGGACGAGCGCGCCGGCGACAGCGCGGCGCTTCTGCGCGAATGCGCGGCGGGTCTGCAGCGCGAGAGCTATCGCTACGACGAGCAACTGCTCTCTGCCATCGACAGCGACGCACGCGGCACACTGCAATTCGAATACGACAACCGCCAGCGCTGCCACCGGCTGCATCACAACACGCAGCCCTATCGCCTCAGCTGGCGCAACGACCAGCACCGCTGCACCCTGCGCAGTGACGGACGCGCGCCCCGGCAGTGGACCTTCAACGACGCCGGCCAGCTGACATACGAAGCGTGCGGCGAGCGCCGGCAGCGCTACCTCTACGACTACTACGGCAACCTCTGCCAGACCGTTGCCGCCGATGGCAGGCGCAGCTTCTACCGCTACGACGAGTGCGGCCGTTTGCGGCGACGCACCCGTGACGGCTGCAGTGATCGCTACCACTACGACGAGCATGGCGCCTTGCGCGCCGTCCAGTGCGGCGAGCGCAACTGGCATTTTGCCTACGGTGCGCAGGGCCTGCTGGACAGCGCCACCGATCCCGGCGGTGGTGTCTGGCAATGCGAATACAGCGAACGCGGCCAGCTGCTGCAGTTGCGCGACCCGGAAAACGGCACGGTGCAGTTCGACTGGGATGGCCAGAGCCAGCTGCTGTCGGTACGCCGGGGCGAACGACACTGGTCACTGGCGTACGATCACTGGCATCGATTGACTGCGATGACGCTCGATGACGATCCGTTGCGACAGTGGCACTACGGCAACGCCGGCGAGCTGCGCCGCAGCGGCGCGGCGGACGGCGAGTACCAGCTCGATTACGACAGCCGCGGCCACCCGTGTGCACTGCACTGCAATGGCGCCGCAATGCTCGAGTGGGAATGCGGCAGCGATGCCGCGCCGCGCCAGCTGCGCGCCGCTGATGGCCGCCGCTGGCAGCTGCAGTACAACGGCCACGGCCAGCTGCTGGAACTGCACGGTGACAGCAGTCAATGCTGCTGGCACTACGACAGCCAGGGCCGACTCAGCGGCGCCGAGGATGCCAGCGGGCGCAGCTGGCAGTGGCGCTATGATGCCGGCGGCGCGGTCAGCGAATTTCGCGACAACGACACCCACTGGTATTTCCAGCGTGGCGACGACGGTACCCTGCAGCAAATCCGCAATAACGGCGGCCAGCACTGCGATTTCCACTACGATGCGCAACAACGCCTGACCGGTGCCGACAACGGCCACAGCGCCGTGCGCTTCCAATATGATGCGCGCAACCTGCTGATTGCCGAGCACTGCGACAGTCGCGACTACGGCAGCCTGAGCCTGCAGCATCACTATGACGCGCGCGGCTGGCTCAAAGGCACTGCGTCGGAAACCCTCGATATCGCCTATCTGCTGGCACCCGACGGCGATCTCTACGGTATCGACGCCAACGGCGCGGCGATACTGCGTAGCGAACCACGCGACGGCGGTATCGACTGGATCGTCGGCAGCAATCGGCTGCACCGGCAGATTCGCGGCGGTCGCTTGTGCGGCCTGCGCGCGGGGAGCGATTTAAACTGGCAGTTCGAACCGCAGGCAGCACAGTTTCTGCCGCCGCTTCACGCCCCCCTGTCGAGCGCCGCGATCGAGCGCGACCGGCGCGGCAACATCGTGCGCGAGCAGCGTCCGGGCAAGCAGCTGCGCGAATACCACTATCGTTTTGACGGCTGGGGCCTGCTGACCAGCGCCGAGTGCGGCGATTTCAAAACCTATTTCCGCTATGACCCCTTCGGCCGGCGGCTGGGTAAATTGAGCACCCATCGCCGCTCCACCCGCCAGCGGCGTCTCGGCTACCGCTGGTACAGTCTCGGCCTGTGGGACGAAAACACCACACTGAACAGCCGCAGCCAAACACCCACCGCCTACCTGCACCACCCGCTGACCGGCGCGCTGCTGTGCCGGCTGCGCGATGGCAGCGCGGAACATTATCTGCTGGATCCGGCCGGCGAGCCGCTGGCTCTGCTCGGCGATGGCGGCGAAACCCTGTGGAACAGTGCCGAAAAGCGCCACACGGACGCCTGGCGCGCGCACCGGCGCATCGCCGACAGTGAGACCGGGCTGCAATACAACCGGTGCGGATACTGGCATCCGCAACTGCAGTTGTGGCTCAATGCACTGGACGACGCTTTTACCGCCGCACCCGCGGCCGCGGAGGATGTTAACGATGCCACGCTGGCGGAGGTAAGCTGACAGCTACAATTGGAACAAATTACCTGCGCGAGTCGCCATGCCCGAGTCCTTTGAAATCGGCGGAATTCACATCGCCCGCGGCGAAACCCGCCGTATCGACCTCCCGGTCGTCAGGCTGTACACGGATACCGAAATGGCGATTCCGGTCTATGTGCAGCGCGGGCGCAAGTCCGGGCCGACCATGTTCGTGTGCGCGGCGCTCCACGGCGACGAACTCAACGGCATCGAAATCATCAGCCGCCTGATCCGCAGCCGCGCCCTCAAATCCCTGCGCGGCACGCTGATTGCTGTGCCCATCGTCAATGTCTACGGGGTGCTACAGCATTCGCGCTACCTGCCCGACCGGCGCGACCTCAACCGCTCGTTTCCCGGTTCTGCCAAGGGCTCGCTGGCGGCGCGCATGGCCCACGTGTTTCTCGAGCAGATTGTGGCCAAATGCGACTACGGTATCGACCTGCATACCGGTGCCATCCATCGCAGCAACCTGCCGCAGATCCGCGCCAACCTGGATGATGAGAAAACCCGCGAAATGGCCCGCGCTTTCGGCGTACCGGTACTGCTCAATGCCACCCTGCGCGACGGCTCACTGCGCCAGTCCGCCACCGATCTGGGCGTGCGCATCCTGCTGTACGAGGCCGGCGAGGCGCTGCGCTTCGACGAGCTGTGCGTGCGCGCTGGCGCCAAAGGTATTCTCAATGTGCTGCGGCATCTGGAAATGCTGCCGCAGGGGCGCCGCCGCCAGGGTATCGAGCCGTACATCGCCCGGCGCAGCGGCTGGGTGCGCGCCGGCGACAGCGGTATCGTCAACCACAGAAAAAGACTCGGTGATCATGTGATGAAAGGCGAGCTGCTGGCGACGATTGCCGATCCCTACGGACACGAGCTGGATCGGGTGCAGTGCAATGCGGACGGCATCATTATCGGCAAGCAGAATATCCCGCTGGTGCAGGAGGGCGAAGCGATGTACCACATTGCCTATTTCCACGAACCACACGAGGTCGCCGAGAGTCTGGAGATGCTGCAGGACAGCCTGTTGCCGGACGAGAATTTCTGACGGCGGGGATTCCCCCGCCGGCTACTTCAGTGTTTGCGCAGTTCGTTGAGCACTTCCTTGCTCGGGTAACCCTGCTGCTCGACACCGATGCTTTTCTGGAACTGCTTGATCGCCTTGCGGGTACCCGACCCGGCCTTGCCATCGATCTCGCCCCGATAAAATCCTTTCGCCTTGAGCAATTTCTGCAGTTCTTCCACCTGGCCGGCATCGAGCGGGGTAAACGGGCGCTGCCAGTCGTGCACCAGGCCATGGCCGCCGCCGATCATATCCCCCAACAGCCCCACCGCCGTGGCATAGCGATCAGAGTTGTTGTAACGCTTGATGACGAAGAAGTTCTTCAGCATCAGGAAGGCCGGCCCGCCGCGGCCATCGGGCAGCTTCAGCTCGGCCATATCGTCGGGGCGCGGGAACGGCTTGCCATTGGCGCGCTTGACCCCGAGCTTTTCCCAGTGACGCAGGGTCAATTTGCCGGCGGGTAACTTGCGCTTTGGAATCGTCACCTCGTAACCCCAGGTCTGGCCGGTGCGCCAGCCATTCTGCTTCAACAGGTTGGCGGCGGTGGCCAGCGCATCCGGTACCGAGTTCCAGATATCGCGGCGGCCGTCGCCGTCCATATCCACGGCGTAGGCCTGGTAGCTGGTGGGAATAAACTGGGTGTGGCCCATGGCGCCGGCCCAGGAACCGGTCAGGTGACTCTCGTCGATGTCGCCGGTCTGCAGGATTTTCAGCGCCGCCAGCAGCTGCTGGCGGCCGAACTTCTTGCGCTTGGGATCCGCGTACGCGAGCGTGGCCAGTGAGCGCACCACATTGCGCATCACCTTGTCGTTTTTGAGGATGGCGCCAAAACTGGACTCCATCGACCAGATCGCCAGCAGGATATTGGGGTTGACCCCGAAGCGCCGCTCGATCTTGTCGAGCCATGGTTGCAGCTGCTTTTTCCTGGCCTTACCCATGCGCACCGCGCGCTTCTGCACGCGGTTGTCGAAGTACTGCCACACCGGCGCTTTGAACTCCGGCTGGTAGTTGGCCTTGTCCAGCACCCACTGGTCTGGCGTGGTGATGCCCTTGAAGGCGCGATCGTAGACTTCGCCGGAAATGCCGTTGGCAATCGCCGTTTTGCGGAACTCCTGGATCCAGTTTTCGAAACCCTTGTCCGCACGCGCTTCCGCGGCGCTGGCTGTGGTCGCAAAGACACCGGCAGAGGCCAGCAACAGGGTGGTAAAGAGGGCGAATGCGCACCGGCGCAGCGCGAGCGGACTGAACATGGCAACTCCTTCAGCAGTCAGATAGCTCGCTCAAGGGTAGAGCGGAATTCACACTTCCGAAAGGCGGATTGTTCAACCCGTGACGTTCTTCAACGCCACTCAGGGAATTACGTAGAAAAGCACGGCAAAGAAATGCAGTATGCCGCCGGCAAGCACGAACAGATGCCAGATGGCGTGATGGAAGCGCAGGCTGCGCCACAGGTAAAACGCGATACCGCCGGTGTAACACAGGCCACCCAGTACCAGCAGCCACAGGCCGCCCGGCGCGAGGCTGTTCATCAGCGGCTTGATCGCCGCGATCACCACCCAGCCCATCAACGCGGACAGCGTGATCGACAGGGCGCGGACCTTTTTCAGCGGCGTAAACTGGATCACCAGCCCCGCCAGCGCCAGGCCCCAGATGATGCCGAACAGCCACCAGCCCCAGGAACCCACCGAGGTATCCGCCCCGCGCAGTGTCACCAGCGTAAACGGTGTGTAAGTGCCCGCTATCAACAGAAAGATCGCCGAATGGTCCAGTGTGCGCAGGATTTCCTTGGCGCGGATATGGCTGATGCTGTGATACAGGGTTGAGGAGCCGAAACACAGGATCAGCGTGGTGGCGTAGATACTGCTACTGACAATATGCCAGGCGTTGCCATACAGGGCGGCGAAGGCGCAGAGCACGCCCAGGCCGGCGATGGCCAACAGCGCGCCGATACCGTGGGTAATGCTGTTGGCGAGTTCTTCGGCGAAGCTGTAACGGCTGGCTGCGGTGGAAGACATAGACACCCCTGGCTGAGATTGACGCCCCCAGTGAATCACACGAATGTGTCAAATCGACGGCGCGCTGCCACAAAATTGTGACTGCAGGACAAAAAGCAGTCTAATCATGGGCGGGGTTGGCGCCCGGCGCAAGGGCAATTGGAGACCGGCGGTTCACGAGGTACCGCCGGTCTCGGGACGGTCAGACGCTGGGGTTGTGGATACCCATTTCACACAGTGCCGACGATTCACGCACGATGGTCTCGTTGCGGTCGGGGCCGGTGGAGATGATATCGATGGGCGCGCCCACCAGCTCTTCGATACGGGCGATATAGTTGCGCGCGGCCTGCGGCAGGTCCGCCTCGCGGCGCACACCGAAGGTGGTGTCGCTCCAGCCCGGCAGGGTTTCGTAGACCGGCTCCACGCCTTCCCAGCCGGCGGCGTCGAAGGGTACCGGCACCTCTTCACCGGCGCTGTTGCGATAACCGGTGCAGATCTTCACTTCCTCGAGACCGTCGAGCACGTCCAGCTTGGTCAGGCACAGGCCGGAAATACTGTTGATACGAATCGCGTGGCGCACGGCCACGGCGTCGAACCAGCCGGTGCGACGCTGGCGCCCGGTAGTGGCACCGAACTCGTGGCCCTTCTCGCCCAGGTGACGGCCGACATCACAGCCCAGCTCGGTGGGGAAGGGTCCGCCGCCGACGCGGGTGGTGTAGGCCTTGGTGATCCCCAGCACATAGTCCAGGTACAGCGGGCCAAAACCGGAACCGGTGGCGGTGCCGCCGGCGGTGGTATTGGAGGAGGTCACGAACGGGTAGGTACCGTGGTCGATATCCAGCAGCGAGCCCTGGGCGCCCTCGAACAGGATATGGTCGCCGCGTTCGCGGGCCTGGTGCAGGATGTCAGCCACGTCGGCGATCATCGGTACCAGCTGCTCGCGCCAGAGCTTGGCCTGCTCGACCATGTCGTCATAGCTGACCGCTTCTACCTTGTAGTACTCGGTCAGGGCGAAGTTGTGGTATTCCAGCAGTTCCTTGAGCTGGGCGCAGAAGCTGTCCCAGTTGCACAGGTCGCCCAGGCGCAGGCCGCGACGCGCCACCTTGTCCTCGTAGGCCGGGCCGATTCCGCGGCCGGTGGTACCGATGGCATTGTCGCCGCGGGCTTTCTCCCGCGCCTGGTCCAGGGCCACATGTACCGGCAGGATCAGCGGACAGGCCGGCGACAGACGCAGGCGCTCGCGCACCGGTACGCCCTTCGCTTCCAGCTCACCCATTTCCTTGAGCAGCGCCTCCGGCGACAGCACCACGCCGTTGCCGATCAGGCAAGTCACACTCGGGCGCAGGATACCCGACGGAATCAGGTGCAGCACGGTCTTCTCGCCGTCGATCACCAGGGTGTGGCCGGCGTTGTGGCCGCCTTGGAAGCGCACTACCAGCGAGACTTTCTCAGTCAGCAGGTCGACGATCTTGCCCTTGCCTTCGTCGCCCCACTGGGTGCCCAGCACTACTACGTTTTTACCCATTTGCGTAAATCTCTGACTCAGGTTTTCCACAGGGGCTACCGCCCCCGCAAATTCAATAAGCTTAGCTGTTAACAGGTGGGGATCAGCCGCGTGGCTGCACCACCCAGTCGGCGCCGTCCTGCACCAGTTCACGGTCGCAGCGCGATTGCACTTCGCCCTCCGCGCCGTCCGGCAGGGCGGCGATCACCACCTCCCCGGCACGCCGCAGTTTTTCCACCGTATGCCACAGGGCTTCACCGGCGGCGCCATCCGCCGGCGGCGCCAGGATGGCACCACTCTGCGGCTCGACCGCGCGGCCGAGGGTGTTCAGCGCCACCAGGTCGGTACTGAAGCCGGTGGCGGCGCGGTCGCGGCCGAATACGCGGCCGATACCGTTGTAGCGACCGCCGTTGGCCAGTGCCTGGCCGTGCCCCGGGGTGTAAGCGGCAAACACCAGCCCGGTCTCGTAGTCGTAACCGCGCACTTCGGACAGGTCGAAGAACAACTCTACCGCCGGGTAGCGTTGTGCCAGCTGCGCGGCCACCCGCTCCAGGTCAGCCAGTGCGGCAACCAGCTCCGCCGGCGCGCCGGCGAGCGCCGCGCCGGCGCGCGTCAGGCAGTTGCGGTCACCGGCCAGGCCCGGCAGGGCGCGCAGCCAGTCCGCCACCTGCGGCGCGGCGACATTGTCGGCGACCCAGCGCTGTACGTCGGCCGCGGCCTTGCGCTGCAGCAGCCCGAACAGCTCGCGCTGCTGCTCGCTGTCGAGGCCGGCGGCGGCGGCGAGACTGCGGTAGATGGCCACATGGCCGAGATCCAGGTGAATCTGCTCGACGCCGGCACTGAGCAGGCTTTCGAGCATCAGCGAAATGACTTCGATATCCGCCTGCAGGCTGTCGACGCCGTACAGCTCGGCGCCGATCTGGAAGGGCGCGCGGGAACCCATCGCGGTGCGCGGCCGGGTGTGCAGCACATGGCCGGCATAGCAGAGCCGGTTGGCACCGGCGCGCGGAAAACTGTGGGCGTCGATGCGGGCCGCCTGCGGGGTGATATCCGCGCGAATGCCCAGGGTGCGCCCGGACAACTGATCGGTCACCTTGAAAGTGCTGAGGTCGATATCACGCCCCATACCGATCAGCAGGGATTCGGTGAATTCCAGCATCGGCGGGATGATCAGCTCGTAGCCCCAGCTGTGATAGAGGTCCAGCAGGCGGCGGCGCAGGGTTTCGATCTGCACGGCGTCCGCGGGCAGAATTTCCGCGATGCCATCCGGCAGCATCCAGCGTTCAGCTTGAGTCATGGTGAAATAGGCGTTGTCAGCGGTGCGTTCAGTGCAGGGGCGACCTTCACAAAAAAACCGGGCGAGGCCCGGTTTGCGTGATTTTACCATTAAGTGCCGGCGGGAAGGTAGGGGTTTGCGGGGTCAGGGGACCAATAATGGTATCCCGGCGACCCCGACCCCGCTGGCAGGCGAGGATCTACTCCTTACCCTTGGAGTTACTCAGGTAGCGGAAGAACTCGCTGTCCGGCTTCAACACCAGCATATCGCTCTTGTCCTTGAAGGAGTCCTTGTAGGCCTCGAGGCTGCGGGTAAAGCGGTAGAACTCCGGGTCCTTGGTGTAGGCCTCGGCGTAGACCTTGGCCGCCTCGGCATCACCGGTACCACGCAGCGTCTGCGCCTTGCGGTAGGCCTCGGCCTCGATCACCACTTTCTGGCGGTCGGCGTCGGCGCGGATGCGCTCGCTGGCTTCCTGGCCCTTGGCACGGTGCTCGCGCGCCTCGAGTTCACGCCCGGCGCGCATACGCTGGAACACCGAGTCGGAGACCTCCGCCGGCAGGTCGATGCGCTTGACGCGCACGTCGATCACTTCCACACCCAGGTTCTTCTGCGCCACCTCGTTGAGGTTCTTGGTGATCTCCGCCATCAGCTGGTCGCGCTGGCCGCTGACCACCTCGTGCAGGTCGCGCACGCCGAACTGGTTGCGCAGGCGGTCATTGATCTGCTCCGCCAGCAGGCGCACCGCATTCTGCTCCTCGCCGCGGGTGGCGACATAGAAGCGCCCCACGTCGGAGATACGGAACTTGGCGTAGGAGTCCACCATCATGAACTTGTTTTCGCTGTTCAGCATCCGCACCGGGCTGGAATCCACGGTCTGCACACGGGCGTCGAACTTGCGCAGCCTGTTGATAAACGGAATCTTGAAATAGAGCCCGGGCTTGAAGTCGGTGCGCACCACACGGCCGAATTTCAGCAACACGGCTTTTTCCGTCTCCTTGACCACAAAGGCGCTGGACGAGAACAGCAGCAGACCGAGCAGGACGGCGACGACAATCACAAGAGTTTTGTTGTTCATTCCCTACCCCCTAGCGGACATTCTGGCTGCGGCGGCTTTTGGCCGCCTCGGTACGCAGGCGGTCAACCACGCGCTGGTAGACCTGGTCCACCACCTGCGGCGATACGTCCTTGCTGCTCTGCACGGCCTGGTCAGCGCTGCCCCGGGCCAGCTTGTCGAGCGGCAGGTACAGCATATTGTTGCTGCCGTCGGTATCGACCATGACCTTGGAAGTCTTGCTCATGATCTGCTGCACAGCATCCAGGTAGAGGCGCTCGCGAGTGACTTCGGGGGCCTTGTCGTAGGCGGTCAGCAGCTTGTCGAAGCGCGCCGCGTCACCGCGGGCATTTTCCACCACGCGCGACTTGTAGGCTTCCGCTTCCTCGATCGTGCGCTGCGCCTGGCCGCGGGCCACCGGGATCACCTGGTTGGCGTAGGCCTGGGCTTCATTTTGCAGGCGCACCTCGTCCTCGCGGGCCTTGGTGACGTCGTCGAAAGCGTCCTGCACCTCGCGCGGCGCCTTGGCGTCGGTCAGGTTGACCACGTCGATGCGGATGCCGGTCTGGTATTTATCCAGATATTCCTGCAGGCGCTTCTCGGTGTCGGCAGACACCTTGGTCCGGTTCTGGGAAATCACGCCGTTCAGGGTGGTGGAACCGACCACGTGGCGCAGCGCACTGTCGGTGGCGCCCTGCAGGCTTTTCAGCGGATCGCGCACGCGCAGTACATAGGATTCGGCGTCGTCGATATGCCACTGCACCTGCAGCACCACATCGACGATGCTGGCATCCTCGGTGAGCATCTGGCCGGTGGTGCGCTCGGTGCGCACCTCGGTCATGTTGACCTTGGTGACATGATCGATCAGCGGCGGATTCCAGTGCAGGCCGGCAGTTTCGGTGGAGTGGTATTTACCCAGGCGCAGTACCACCGCCGACTGGCTGGCGTCCACCTGGTAGAAGCCCAGCGCGCCGTAGAGCACGGCTGCGACAACAAGCACCAACACCCAGGGGAAGTTGCCGCCACTGCCGTCGTTGTCGCCGGCGCCGGAACCGCCCCCAAACAGCCGGTTGAATTTCTGCTGCAGTTTGCGCAGCAGCTCGTCGAGGTCGGGTGGACCGCCGTCGTTGCGGTTGCCGCCGCCCCAGGGATCCTTGTTGTTACCACCCGGTTCATTCCAGGCCATTTATTCACTCCAAATCCGATCGTGATCGTTAAGCGTTATGTCTGCGCGGGATTCTAGCATTCTTCGGCGCCGAAATAAGGTTACTCAAGATTCCACCGGGCTCCATTGCGGCCCCGCGGCACTCTCTTTATACGGTGCGAGCAGGCGCTGCAGGTCGCTGCGCGGCAGCAGCAGCTGCAGCACACAGTCGCCATTCTCGCGGTATTCCTCGCGCTGCACGGCGTTGATTTCGAACAGCTGCGCGCGCAGGCGCGCGTGCTGCGGCGCCAGCACCAGCTCGCCGCCAACCATCTGCTCGCCGAGACGCTCGGCGATCGCCTCCACCAGCAACTCGCAGCCGGCACCACTGGCGGCGGACAGCCACACCGCGCGCGGCACGCCCTGGTCGTCGCGATCGATACGCGGCGCCATGTCCTGCAGCAGGTCGATCTTGTTATACACCACCAGCTGCGGCAGTTCTGCCGCGTCGATTTCCTCAAGTACCGCCTGCACTTCTTCCATCAGGTGCAGGCGATCTTCCGCCGCCGCATCGACCACGTGCAGCAGCAGCGTGGCACTCGCGGCCTCCTCCAGCGTGGCGCGGAAAGCCTCCACCAGCCGGTGCGGCAGGTGCGAAACGAAGCCGACCGTATCCGCCAGGATCATGGCACCGACATTGGGCAGCTCCACGCGGCGCATGGTCGGGTCGAGGGTGGCGAACAACTGATCGCGCACATAGACCTCGGCATCGGACAGGCGGTTGAACAGGGTCGATTTGCCGGCGTTGGTGTATCCCACCAGTGATACAGTAGCCACCTCGGCGCGGGAGCGCGCGCGGCGCCCCTGTGCGCGCTGGCGGCGCACCTTCTCGAGCTTTTTCTCGATCGAGTCGATGCGCGCGCGCAGCAGGCGGCGGTCGGTTTCCAGCTGGGTCTCACCGGGGCCGCGCAGGCCGATACCACCCTTCTGCCGCTCCAGGTGCGTCCAGCCGCGCACCAGCCGTGTGGACATATGGCGCAGCTGCGCCAGTTCCACCTGCAGCTTGCCCTCGTGGGTGCGCGCGCGCTGGGCGAAGATATCCAGGATCAGGCCGGTGCGATCCAGCACGCGGCACTTCAGCTCGCGCTCGACATTGCGCTCCTGCGACGGCGACAGGTTGTGGTCGAAGATCACCAGCTGTGCACCGTGCTCATTGACCGTCCGTTGAATCTCCTCCAGCTTGCCGCGGCCGACAAAGGTCCTGGGATCGGGGGTGGCGCGCTGGCCGAAGATAAAAGCCACTGGGTCGGCGCCGGCAGACAGGGCCAGCTCTTCAAATTCGCGGGGGTCGTCGGGGCTGTCGATGGAAGACAGTTCCAGGTGCACCAGCACCGCCAGCTCACCGGATTCCGGTCGGTCGAAAAACAATAGAAACGCTCTGCTGTGGGTTCTGCAACTGATACGGGATCAGCAGCGGTTGTGGGATCGGTTGCATCGGGCGGGCCGTTAGCGGCTGGCCGCGGGGGCCGGCCACCGCGACGACGGCGCCGGTTTCACGGCGCCAAACCGCAGGCGCCCCGGCAAGCCGGGGCGCAAAGCTCTGACTGCGAAACGGGCCCGGTTAGCCGAAGGTGTCTCGCTCACCACCTTCACCAGCGCCCTCAGCACCCGGTTGGGCGGTCGGGTTCAGCAGCGGCACGCGCACCGCGCGTGACGGTACCACGGTGGAAATCGCGTGTTTGTACACCATCTGGCTGACGGTGTTTTTCAGCAGTACAACAAACTGGTCAAAGGATTCGATCTGGCCCTGAAGCTTGATGCCATTTACCAGGTAGATGGAAACTGGGATTCGCTCTTTGCGCAATACGTTGAGGTAAGGGTCTTGTAAGCTGTGCCCTTTTGACATCTTTTTTCTCCTTGTCAAAAGCTGGGTGCGATATACAGGCCGCAATCGCGCCCGCGAAATCCGCGGACCAAGAAACGATCGAGGTTGAATACGCGTAAAACAGAGCCGAAAAAGGCCCGACTCTGGGTAACAAACTGACTGAGCGGGCCGGTCGTGCACCTGCCCAATCCTGTTATGGATGCTCAGACCAGAAATTTCAAGGCTTCCGTCAATATTTCGTCATTTTTGCGGACTTTGCCGTCAGCGCCCTGTGAGTAAATCCGCGTCAGCTCGGGCCAGCGCCGCAGCCACGTGAGCTGGCGCTTTGCCAGCTGCCGGGTGGCGGCGATGCCCGCCTCGACCATGGCGTCGTAGCTCAGCTCGCCTTCCAGGTACTGCCACACCTGGCGGTAGCCCACCGCGCGGATCGCCGGCAGGTCGGCGTGCAAATCGCCACGCGCGCGCAGTGCGCGCACCTCATCGACAAAGCCCCGCTCGAGCATCAGGTGGAAGCGCCGCGCGATCCGCTCGTGCAGCAGCGCCCGCTCCCGCGGCAGCAGCGCCAGCTGGCGCACATCGTAATGCTCCAGCGCCGACGCTCGCGCCTGCTGGCGACGCAGCTGTGACAGCGGCTTGCCGGTGAGCCGGTAGACTTCCAGCCCGCGCTCGATGCGCACCGAGTGATTGGGGTGCAATTGTACGGCCAAGTCCGGATCCACCTGCATCAGCTCGGCGTGTAGAGCCGGCCAGCCGTCGCGCGCAGCGCGCGCTTCGATCTCGGCGCGGATCGCCGGATCCGCCTCCGGCAATTGCGCCATACCGTCGGCCAGCGCGCGGAAGTAGAGCATGGTACCGCCCACCAGCAGCGGTATCTTGCCGGCCGCAGTGATCTCGGCCATCGCCGCCAGCGCGTCCTCACGGAAGCGCCCGGCGGAATAGACCTCGGCCGGATCGCAGATATCGATCAGCCGGTGGGGGCAGCGGGCCAATTCTTCCGCGGAAGGCTTGGCCGCGCCGATATCCAGCCCGCGATAGACCTGGGCGGAGTCCACGCTGATCAGCTCCACCGGCAGGTGCCCGGCAATTGCCATGGCCAGGTCGGTCTTGCCGGACGCCGTCGGCCCCATCAGGAAGATCGCGCGGGGTTTCCCCGCTGAATCGTGCGAGTTCACGTCACTGCCCACGCAGGAACCACTTGTCCATATCGGCGAGCTTCACCTGGGTCCAAGTGGGGCGGCCGTGGTTGCACTGGCCACTGCGTTCGGTGGCCTCCATATCCCGCAACAGTGCATTCATTTCCGGCACCGTCAGTTTGCGGTTGGCACGCACCGAGCCGTGGCAGGCCATCGTGGACAGAATCTCGTTAATGCGCTCGCC
Organism: Microbulbifer sp. SAOS-129_SWC; assembly: GCF_039696035.1. Lineage (GTDB taxonomy): Bacteria > Pseudomonadota > Gammaproteobacteria > Pseudomonadales > Cellvibrionaceae > Microbulbifer. Next base: position 312,697 of record NZ_CP155567.1, on the reverse strand, counting down.
GATGCGATCGCTGCCGCCCTGCCCGAGCAGATCCGAGAGCACGTCGCGCACCAGCTGCTCCACTTCAGCGCCGTGCAGCATGCTCGGCACCTGGCGCACCAGCAGCGTTTCCGGACCGGCGCGCTGCAGGGCAAAGCCCAGCGCCGTGAACACCTCACTGCGCTCCTCGAAACAGTCGGCCTCGCGCTGGCTTACCGCCAGGCTTACCGGAACCAACAATGGCTGCGCCTGAATACCGCCGGCGGCGTGGGCGGTTTTCATGCGCTCGTAGACGATGCGCTCGTGGGCCGCGTGCATATCCACCACGATCAGCCCCTGTGCGTTCTGCGCCAGAATATAAATGCCGTGCAGTTGCGCCAGCGCATAGCCCAGCGGCGGCGCCTCTTCGCCATCGATGGCCGCCGGCAGTGCCGCCCCGGGAAGCCCCGGGCCATTGGTGCCCATCCGCTGCGGACTCCAGTCCACCCCGGGCTGCGCAGCGGCATCCGCGCCCCCGGGTGCGGCCTCGGCAACACCGCCCGCATAGGGCTGGTGCAGCGCGCCGTAACCCTGCATCTGCTGCTGCAATTCCCCGGGCGACGGCCGCGACGACAGTGGCATCCGCTGCTGCCCGGCGAACTCCCCTGCGGCGATGCCCGCCGGCGCGGCGGACTGGGACTGCAATACGGCCCCACCCTGCGCTTCGCCCTCGGCTTGCGCGTCCCGATCGCCCGGGCGCACCGCCGCCAGCGCGCGGTGCAGGCTGCCAAACAGGAAGTCGTGCACCAGGCGGCCGTCGCGGAAGCGCACCTCGTGTTTGGTGGGATGCACATTGACGTCCACCGAGGCCGGATCCAGCTCCAGGTAGAGCACAAAGGCCGGGTGGCGACCGTGGTAGAGCACGTCGGCGAAGGCGCGACGCACCGCGTGACTGACGACCTTGTCGCGGATCGCGCGGCCGTTGACGTAGAAGAACTGCAGGTCTGCCTGCGAGCGCGAAAACGCCGGCTCCGCGACCCAGCCCCACAGGCGCAGGCCGCTGCGCTCGACGTCGATATGCAGCGCATTCTGCATAAAGGCCGGGCCGCACACCTGGGCCACGCGGCGCTCCATCTCCACGCGGCCACTGCCGGCACGCAGGTTGTGCACGCCTTTGCCGTTGTGGCGCAGGCTGATGGATACGTCGAAGCGCGACAGCGCCAGGCGCTTGATGGTGTCGTCGACGCGGTTGAATTCGGTTTTCTCGGTACGCAGGAACTTGCGTCGCGCCGGGGTATTGAAGAACAGATCGCGCACATCGACGCTGGTGCCGCGCGGGTGCGCCGCCGGCGCCAGCTGCGCCTGCATGTCGCGGCCTTCGGCACTGACCTGCCAGCCCTTGCCAGTGTCGTCGCGGCTGCTGGTCAGCTCCAGGCGCGCCACCGAGGAAATACTGGCCAGTGCCTCGCCGCGGAACCCGAGCGTAGCCACCGCTTCCAGGTCCTCCAGTACATGAATCTTGGAGGTGGCGTGGCGGGCCAGCGCCATCGGCAGGTCGTCTTTGTCGATGCCCTTGCCGTTATCGCGCACCTTGATGCGCTTGATACCGCCATTTTCGATCTCCACCTCCAGGCGTGAGGCGCCGGCATCGAGGCTGTTCTCCAGCAGCTCCTTGATCACCGAGGCCGGGCGCTCGACCACCTCACCGGCGGCGATCTGGTTGGCGAGACGGGGGGATAGTTGCTGGATTCTGTCGGACATAAATTTACAAATTCAGATTCGGAGTTCTGTAGCTGCGGCATACCACTGAGCCGGGCGGGGTAGTCCTGTCCGGGACCGTATGAGGCACGGATGCCGATTACGAGCGTACATGGATGTATTCACAGCGTGTCCCGGACAGGACTATCCCGCCCGGCGCACCAGCTTAATAGCGAGCAGCCGTCCCTGGAGCGAACGCCAGCCCGGCCATCCCTGGCCGGTCGTAAAACTGCGCAGCGAGCGGTGCTCGCTCTACGCGCAGTTTTACCCCGAAGGAGACGGGATCGTCAGCGTCTGCCCCACCCGGATGGCCGAGGACGTCATCCCGTTGAGCTGCTTCAGCGCGGCCACCGATACATTGTATCGCGCGGCGATGCCGGACAGGGTATCGCCGCGGGCGATGATGTGGCGGCGCTCCGCGGCGCTGCGGTTGGCGGCCAGCCAGGTGCCCGCCGGCGGGCGCTTGTTGAAGTGCGCCACTATACCTTCGCTGAGTTTTTGTGCCAGCTTGCGCTGGAACGACGGGTCGCGCAGCCGGCGCGCCTCATAGGGGTTGGTGATAAAGCCGGTCTCCACCAGGATCGAGGGTACGTCGGGCGAGCGCAGCACGGAGAAATTGGCCTGCTCCACGCGATTCTTGTGCAGGTGAGTAACGGTGCGCAGTTGCGACAGCACGCTGGCTGCCACATCGAGACTGGCATTCATGGTCGCGGTCATCGACAGGTCCAGCAGCACGCCGGCCAGGGTATCGTCCTTGTCGTCGAGGCTCAGGCTGCCGGCACCGCCGATCAGGTCGGATTCGTTTTCACGCTGGGCCAGAAAGCGCGCCGTTTCACTGGTGGCACCGCGGGACGATACCGCATAGACCCCGGCACCGCGGGCATCCTTGCGGCGGAAGGCATCGGCGTGAATGGACACGAACAGGTCGGCGCGCATCTCACGCCCCTTCTTCACCCGCCCGCGCAGCGGGATATAGTAGTCGCCGCTGCGCACCAGCTTGGCGGTAAAGCCGCGCCGGTGGTCGATATCCTTCTGCACCCGGCGGGCGATCGCCAGCACCACATCTTTCTCGCGCACCCCACCGGGGCCGGAAGCGCCGGGATCCTCACCGCCGTGACCGGCGTCGACGGCGATGACGATATCCCGCTCGCGGCTGACCTGCTGCAGGGTTTTCTCCTCGCTCTCGGCCTTGTCGTAGAGGTCGAGCACCAGGCGATCCGGCAGGTCGCCGTGGCGGCGCAGGGCAAAACTGCGCGGCTTGATCGCCTGTTTCAGGTCCAGCACCACGCGCAGGTCTTTCTTGTGGTGGCGCCCGTGGCGCACACGCTCGATCGGGGTGCCGTCGAGCGGCAGGTTGTCCAGTGTCGCCGCGAGGTGCGTGTCCTCCACGTCGATCACCACCCGGTCCGGGCCGCTCAGGGTGAACAGCTTGTGTTCGGCCGGGCCGCTCAGGTCGAACACCAGGCGCGTGTGGTCCGGCGCGCGCCACAGGCGCACACCCTCGACTTCCGCCGCGAGGGCGGGCAGGTTAACAATCGTCAGGGCCGCGAGGGCCAGCAGGCGCTGCCACACAGGTCTCATGCTTTCAGTCCGCTCGGGTTATTCTGTGACGCTTCCCTGCGCCGGAATCAATTTCTTTTTAGCAGTTTTTGCGCAAATTCAAGCACCGCCTCGCCGGCCGCCGAATGCGCGGTAGCGACCAGCAATCGACCGCTGTCCGGCACATCCAGTTCCACTTCCAGGTCCGCCTCGGGCAGCACACCGGCGCCGCGCTGCGGCCACTCCACCAGGCTCAGGCAGCCGGGGGCGAAGTAGTCGCGCACCCCCATAAACTCCAGTTCCTCGGCGTCGCCGAGGCGGTACAGGTCGAAGTGGAACACCCGCTGGGCGCCAAAGTCATAGGGCTCCACCAGCGTATAAGTGGGGCTCTTGACCGCACCGGTGTGACCGAAGGCGCGCAGCACACCGCGGCACAAAGTCGTTTTGCCGGCGCCCAGCTGGCCGTACAGGTACAGGGTCAGACCAGCGGCCATGCCCTGCTCGGTACAGGCACGGCCGAGCGCGGTGCCGGCGGCCACGGTGGCTGCCTCATCGGCCAGCTCGGTTTTCCACTCAGTTGCCATTAATCGACCAATCTCCGCACACACGGCAGCAGATCGGTGGCCAGCAGACCGCGCTGGCCGTCTTCGGCGGCGCGGTTGCCCGCCTCGCCGTGCAGCCACACCGCCAGCCGCGCCGCGCGCAGCGGGCTCAGGTGCTGGCCGAGCAGCGCCGCGATAATACCGGTGAGCAGGTCGCCCATGCCGCCGGACGCCATGCCCGGGTTGCCGCTGTTGATCAGGTCGACACCGCCGTCGTGGGCGATCACGGTGCCGGCCCCTTTTAATATCACCACGCCGCTGAATTTCTGCTGAACTGCGATCGCCGCCGCACGCGGATCGGCCAGCACCTCGGCGCTATCGCAGCCGAGCAGTCGCGCCGCTTCCCCCACATGGGGCGTCAGCACCCAGTCATCGCGCTGGAGTCCGGCCAGCACGCGGCCGCCAGCGAGAATATTCAGCGCATCCGCGTCCAGCACCAGTGGCACTGCCGCGCGGCCGGCGCGGGCCAGCAGCTGCTCGCCCCAGGGCGCGCGGCCGAGACCGGGGCCAGCGGCGATCACCGTGGGGCCGTCCAGCAATGGCTCCAGTTCCTGCCCGGATATCACCGGGTGCGCCATCACTTCGGGGCAGCGGGTCAGCGCCGCCACCAGGTGTTCGGGGCGCGTGGCCAGCGAGATCAGCCCGGCGCCGCTGCGCGCGGCTGCCTGCGCCGCCATCAGCGCCGCACCGCCGGTACCGCTGTCGCCACCGACGATCAGCACATGACCGAACTGGTTCTTGTAACTGTCGGCGGCGCGCTTGGGCAGGCGCGCGATACTGGCGCCGTCGAAACGTTGCGCCAGCACTTCTGCATCCGCATAGATCTGTTCCGGCGCCCCCAGCGTGTCGAACACCACCTCGCCGCACAGCGCCGGGCCGCGACCACAGTGGAGACCCAGCTTGCGGCCGATAAACGTCACGGTGACGTCCGCCTGCACCGCGTGCGCGGCGGCGCCGCTATCGGCGTGCAGGCCGGACGGCAGATCCACCGCCAGCACCGGCCCGGGACAGGCGTTGATGCGCTCCACCGCGTGCGCCACCGGCTCGCGCAGTTCGCCGGCAAAACCGGTACCGAGCAGTGCATCCACCGCCACGGTATCGCCGTCGGCGTCATCCAGCTCGGTCAGCGAAGTGACGATATGCACCCCCTCGCGGTGCGCGTAGTCGTGCGCCTCGCGGGCGTCCCCCTGCAGCTTGCCGGGATCGACACAGGCGTAGACAGTGACCGGGATCTGCTTCTGCGCCGCCAGCGCGGCGATCACATAGCCGTCGCCGCCGTTGTTGCCACCGCCGCAGAACACCTGGATGCGGCGCACCTCCGGCCAGCGCTGCTGCAGCTGGGCGAAGGCGGCGCGCCCGGCGCGCTTCATCAGCGCCAGCGACGGAATCTTCAGGGCGGCGATGGCGCGCCGATCCAGTTCACGGACGGTGGCGGCACTGTAGAGGGGTTGAGGCGTGTCCATGCGACTCCCGCGGTATGGTCAATTTTTAATCTGTGGCAAAATGCGCGCTCGCCGCGCCGATGACTGGAAAGTATACCTTTCCGGGCGCCCAATTTGTTCCCCGCCCGCAACGCGAAGCGACCATGAACGACACAAGACTCGCCGAGCTGGCCGACCTGATCAAAACCTGGGGCCGCGAGCTGGGCTTCCAACAGATCGGTATCAGCGACTGCCAGCTGCAAGAGCACGGCGAGCGCCTGCGCGCATGGCTGGCCGCGGGCTATCACGGCGACATGGAGTGGATGGGCGCCCATGGCGAAAAACGCTGGCACCCGGAACTGCTGGAGCCCGGCACGCTGCGCGCAATCAGCGTGCGCCTCGACTACCTGCCCCCGGACACGCAACCTGTGCGCGTGCTCAAGGATGCCGGCAAGGCCTATGTGTCCCGCTACGCCAACGGGCGCGATTACCACAAGCTGATCCGCAAGCGCCTCGCGCAGCTGGCCAGGCAGATCGACGCCTGGTGCGATGAGCGCGGTATCGCCGCCAGCGGCCGCGCCTTTACCGACAGCGCGCCGGTGATGGAGCGCGCCCTCGCGGAAAAGGCCGGCCTCGGCTGGATCGGTAAGAACTGCATGGTAATCAACTCCCACGCCGGCTCCTGGTTCTTCCTTGGCGAGATCTACACCAACCTGGCACTGCCTGTGGATAAATCCGAACAGGCCAACCAGTGCGGCGACTGCAGTGCCTGCCTGAAGGTCTGCCCCACCGATGCCTTTGTCGGCCCCTACCGGCTGGACGCGCGCCGCTGCATCTCCTACCTGACGATCGAGAACAAGGGTCCGATACCGGAAGAATTTCGCGAACCCATGGGCAACCGCGTGTTTGGCTGCGACGACTGCCAGATCATCTGCCCGTGGAACAAGTTCGCCACCCCCACCGCGGAACCGGATTTCCACCCGCGCCACGGACTGGACGATGGCGAACTGCTGACGCTGTTCGGCTGGAGCGAGGCAGAGTTCTTAAACAAGACCGAGGGCTCGGCGATCCGGCGGATCGGCTACGAGCGCTGGCAACGGAATCTGGCGGTGGCACTGGGCAATGCCGAGCCGGAGCCGGCGATTGTCGCAGCGCTGGAGAATGCGCTGCCGCAGGCGACGCCGCTGGTGGCGGAGCATATCGAGTGGGCGCTGGAAAGGTTGAAGAGTGGGCGGCGGCGCAAGCGCAAGATCAAGCGGTCGGAAATTTAGCCCTGGCCTGAGAGCCGCCCCCTAAGGTGACTCTCGGGCGGCCCTGCTTCTGGGGCCTATCTGCGGGACACGCCGTATTTACATCCCTGTAGGCTCTAATCGACATCCCTGTCTCATAAGGTCCCGCAGATAGGCCCCAGAAGCAGCCCCTTGGCATTTAATTTCTGTATTCCTTTCGCCCCCCAAATCAGAGCACTCAAGCATGCTCCGACCAATAAAGGCGCAGTGGCGGTCGCCCGGCAAATATTTACCGATCAGGTTTTTTGCCGGGCGACCGCCGCTGCGCCTCCCCACTTACGAAGCGCGAACACCGCACCCCCAGCTACAAGCGGAAAAAGTGCTCGCGATAGTGCTTCAGCTCGTTGATCGAATCACGAATATCGTCCAGCGCCAGGTGGCTGCTGTGCTTCTTCACTCCTTCCAGCACATCCGGCCGCCAGCGCCGCGCCAGCTCCTTGACCGAGCTGACATCCAGGTTGCGGTAGTGGAAGTAGGCCTCCAGCCTGGGCATATAGCGCACCAGGAAGCGGCGATCCTGGCCGATGGAGTTGCCGCAGATCGGCGAGGCGCCCTCGGGCACCCACTGCTGCAGGAACTCGATGGTCTCGCGCTCGGCCTCCCGCTCGGTGATGGTCGACTCGCGCACCCGCTTGACCAGCCCCGAGCCACCGTGCTGCTCGGTATTCCAGTCGTCCATCGCGTTCAATAGTGTATCGCTCTGGTGCACCACCAGATTGGGCCCCTCGGCGAGGATATTGAGCTTCGAGTCGGTAACGATGGTCGCGATCTCGATGATGCGTTCTTTGTCCGGATCGAGACCGGTCATCTCCAGATCGATCCAGATCAGGTTGTTCTGATCCACGGCTGGTCTCCTTAAGGTTTCGAGGCAAGTTACCGCAACTACCCGGCAATGGCTATAATCCGCCGCGAATTGCCCGTGAGTCCCCGAATGGCCAAACGCAAACTAAACCGCCGCCAGCAATGGCGTGTCGACAAGATCCAGCAGGAGCGCGAAGCCCGCGCCCGCAAACGCGCGCACGGCGCCGAGGAATCGCTGGAGCAAGGCGATCTCGGGCCGGAGCAGACCGGGCTGGTGATCGCTAACTACGGCACCCAGGTACTGGTGGAGAGCGATCGAGACCCGGCACTGCGCCAGCGCTGCCACCTGCGCGCCAATATCGACACCCTGGTCACCGGTGACCGTGTCGCCTGGAGCCCCGCCACCGGCGAGGGCAGTGGCGGCACCGGCGTGGTCGGCGCGCGTCTCGAGCGCCACTCGGAACTGCAGCGCCCGGACCGCTACGGCGACTTGAAAACCGTCGCCGCCAATATCGATCGTATCGTCATTGTTATCGCGCCCTACCCGGAGCCGTTCGCCAACGCCATCGACCGCTACCTGGTCGCCGCCGAAACCACCGGTATCCACCCGCTGCTGCTGCTCAACAAAACCGACCTGATCGACGACCGCAACCGCGCCGCCCTTGATGACCTGCTGACGCCCTATCCCGAGCTCGGCTACCCGGTGCTGCGCTTGTCGACCAAGACCGGCGAAGGACTGCCGCAACTGCTTGAGACCCTGGCGCAGGGCACCAGCGTGTTCGTCGGCCAGTCCGGCGTGGGGAAATCATCACTGGTCAACGCGCTGCTGCCGTCCGCCGGCGCCCGCACCGGTGCGCTGTCGGAGGCCACCCAGAAGGGCACCCACACCACCACCGCCGCGGAACTCTTTCACCTGCCCAGCGGCGGCGATCTGATAGACTCCCCCGGCATCCGCGAATTCGGCCTGTGGCATATGGACGAGCAAGCGCTGCTCGAGGGCTTCGTCGAGTTCCGACCGTTTATCGGCCACTGCCGTTTTCGCGACTGCCGCCACCAGAATGAGCCCGGCTGTGCCATCAAGGAAGCGCTGGCCAAAGGCGATATCAGCGAGCGGCGCATGAACAGCTTTCTGCACCTGCGCAACAGTATCGACCTGGAAGGTTGATGCGTTGTTACCGGCAGCTATACCGCCTGGAATCGGAGAACTGATTTGGATTTGATTATCGAACCGGAAGCGCTGGCTGCGCAGCTCGAGCACGAGGAGCTGCTGGTCGTCGACCTGAGCACGCCGCAGAACTATGCCGCTGGCCATATTCCCGGCGCCATCCACCTGCCATTCCAGGCACTGATGGCCGGCACACCGCCGGCACCGGGCAAACTGCCCAGCGTCGAACGCCTGACCCAGGTATTTCGCGCCATCGGCCTGAAGCCGGAACACCATGTGGTCGCCTGCGACGACGAGGGTGGCGGCTGGGCCGGGCGCCTGCTGTGGACGCTGGAAGTGATCGGCCACAGGAATTACAGCTACTTGAACGGCGGCATGCACGCCTGGCGCGCCGCCGGCCTGCCGCTGTCCACCGACGCGGTCGAGCCAGTGCCGAGCGAAATCGACATCGCCATCAATCCGGCCCCGGCCATGGACGCCGAAGAAATCCTGCAGCATCTGGAAGACCAGGACTTCCTCGTCTGGGATGCGCGCTCGCCGCAGGAATACACCGGCGAGCGGGTCGCGGCGATGAAGGCCGGGCATATCCCCGGTGCGATCAATTGCGAGTGGACCCAGCTGATGGACCCGCAGCGCGACCTGCGTATCCGCACCGACGCGCGTGAATTCCTCGCCAAACTCGGCATCGACGACCGGCACAAGATTGTCACCCACTGCCAGAGCCACCACCGCTCCGGCTTTACCTGGCTGGTGGGCAAGTCACTCGGCTTCGATATCCGCGCCTATCCCGGCTCCTGGAGTGAGTGGGGCAATCTGCCGGATACGCCGGTGGAGCAGTAAAAGACTGGAGCTTCGCGGGCTGCTCCACAGAAGTCTAAAGGTCGGGTGGGGTGCCGCTTTCCGGGACCGTATGAAGCATGGATGCCGATTACGAGCCTACAGGGATGTATTCACGGCGTGTCCCGGAAAGCGGCGCCCCACCCGACCCGGCACGTCAGCCGATGGCCCGCACTCACGGATTCACACAACCAGAAATAACTCTATGCACCCAAAACTCTTTGCCGCACTGCAATACCTGACCCCGCAACGCGCCCTGTCCCGCGCCGCGGGCTGGCTGGCGGAAACCCGTATCAAGTCGATCAAGGATCCGTTCACCCGCTGGTTCGTCGACAAATACGCTGTGGATATGGACGAGGCGCAGGAGAGCGACTGCACTGCCTACGCCACGTTCAACGACTTTTTTACCCGCGCACTGAAAGACGGTGTGCGCCCGATTGTCGATGGCGACCACACCATCGCCTGCCCGGCGGACGGCGCCATCAGCCAGCTGGGAGAAATCCACAACGGCCGCATTTTCCAGGCCAAGGGCCACGACTTCAGCCTACTGGAGCTGGTCGGTGGTGATCCGCAGACCGCCGCGCAGTTTACCGGCGGCCACTTCGCCACCGTGTACCTGTCGCCGAAGGACTACCACCGCGTACATATGCCGATCGCCGGCACCCTGCGCAGCATGACGTATGTCCCGGGACAGCTGTTCTCGGTCAATACCGTCACCGCAGAGACAGTACCGCGACTGTTCTCGCGCAACGAGCGCGTCGTGTGCATCTTCGATACCGCCGCCGGCCCCATGGCCGTGATCCTGGTCGGCGCCATGATCGTCGCCAGCATCGAAACCGTCTGGGCCGGCCTGGTGACGCCGCACAAGCGCCGCGTGCGCACCACCGAATACCGGGACAGCAAGCCGATCGAGCTGGAAAAAGGCGAAGAGATGGGTCGCTTCAAGCTCGGCTCCACCGTGATCATGCTGTTCGGGGCCGACCAGGTGCGCTGGGCGGAATCCCTCGGTGCCGAATCCTCGACCAAAATGGGCAAGCACTTCGGCGATATTCTGACTGCCGAGCAATAACCGCCCCGGGGCGAACCTTGTGTTCGCCCCGGTGTTAGCCACTACGCCCGCCACCGACAACCAGTCAGCCGCATGTTACCCAGCTTTATTCGCCCCAACGCCAACCTCGCGTTCTACGCCCTGTTCGCCGTCGCCGCCTCCGGCTTCGGGCAGACCTTTTTTGTCTCCATTTTCGGCAGCGCCCTGCGCAGCGAATTCCAGCTCAGCAACGCCCAGTACGGCGCCACTTACAGCGGCGCCACCCTGGCCTCCGCCGCGTTGCTGCTGGTTTGCGGCGGGCTCGTGGATCGCTGGCCGCTGCGCCGTATCACCGCGCTGGCGGTCACTTTACTGGCCGCGGCCTGCCTGCTGCTGGCCGCCGCGCAGAGCGGCTGGATGTTGCTGCCGGGGTTTTTCCTACTGCGCTTTTTCGGCCAGGGTTTTATGACCCACCTGGGCATGACCACCGCCGGGCGCTACTTCAGCGATAACCGCGGCAAAGTCATCGCCCTGGCGGCGCTGGGCTTTCCGCTGGCGGAAGCGCTGCTGCCCAGCGCCGGCGCACAGCTGATCCACTGGAGCGGCTGGCGCAGTGCCTGGGTCGCCGCCGCGATAGTACTGCTCCTGGTGGTACTGCCCGGCCTGCTGCTGCTGGCGCGCACCCCAACACACGGCAGCGCGGCATCCGCGACAACATTCGGCCGTGACGACGACTTCACCCGCGCCCAGGTACTGCGCGACCCGGGTTTCTACCTGCTGCTGCCCGCCGCGCTGATGACTCCGTTCGTGGTCACCGCAGTGCTGTTCCACCAGGGCGCCATCGGTGACAGCCGCGGCTGGTCGCTGACCCTGATGGCCGGCGCCTTCGGCGGCTACGCGGCGGGCCACCTGCTGATGCTGTTTCTGGCCGGCGGCCTGGTGGATCGCTTCGGCGCCCAGCGCAGCTTGCCACTGGCGCTGCTGCCGATGGTCGCCGGCCTGCTGTTGCTGGCCCTCTGCCACGGCGCATGGGTGCCCTACGCCTACCTGGCGCTGCTCGGCATCACCCAGGCCGGCACCGGCACCGCCGGGGGCGCCCTGTGGCCGGAGCGCTATGGCAGCCGCCATCTCGGCGCCATTCGTTCCCTGTCGCAGGCGGCCATGGTGCTGTCGACGGCGGTGTCGCCGTTACTCGCGGGGGTGCTGCTGGATGGTGGTATCAGCGTCAGTGCGCTGGCGGGATCATTGGCCGGATTGGTACTGCTGTGTGCGCTATTGGCACTGATGGCGCGGCCGCAGCGACGCGCAGACAGGGAAGGAAATGCAGTGTAACGGGGAAGAGAAGTCGCTCAGCGCCCGATCAGTCGCGACAGAATGGAAGGCATTCGCTGCGCTTTGAACAGGTAATTGTCGCGAATCCCCGCCACGTCGACCTGCGGGAAGCGGCCCGGCTCGATGTCCTTGAGGATGGTGATCTTGCTCTGCGGAGGCAGCTTGCCGCGCTCGATCAGCTTCTGCTTGCTGTCGTCGTCGGCGGCCAGATCCAGCAGGCGCGGCTCCGGCAGCAGCTGCTTGTCGCGGTCCAGCACCACCATCACCCGCGGCTTCAGGCGTCGCTCGTGGGTCTGCTCGACCACCACGCCCACCTCACCGGTGGACATTTCCACCTGGGTCCCGGTGGGATAGAGGCCGATGGCCTGGATAAATTCCACCACCAGCTGCTCGTGAAAAGTAACGCCACGGAGATCGTATAGCTGCGCCACCGCTCGCGACGGCGCTACCGGATAGCTGACTCCGCGCGGATTGGTGCTCTCGTCATAGACCGTCACGATGCCGCACATCCGCGCCAGCACCGGGATCTTGTCACCGCGCAGGCCGCGCGGATAACCGCTGCCGTCATGCTGTTCGCGGTGGCAGCGCACGATATTGATCACCTGCGGATCTATGTGCGGATCCTCTTCGAGCATTTGCACGCTGTAGCCGACGAACTTGCGGTACTCGAGCTCCGCACGAGGATCCCGCTTGACCGCGCGCAACACGGCCTCCGGCAGTTTCAACTTGCCGACATCTTTCAGCAGGGTTGCCACACCCAGCTGCATCAACTCGTGGCGGCGCAGGCCGATATGGCGACCGAACAGCAGCGCCCAGATACTGGCGCGCATGGAGTGACTGAACGTGTATTCGTCTTTTTCCCGTACTCGTGCCAGCCAGGCGAAAGCGTCGGGGCTGCGCAGTACGCTGTCCACCAGCCCTTCCACCGCCCGATTAATCTGCTGCATCGGCAGCGGCCGATCGCTGCGCACCTGCACCAGCACGTCGCGCATGCCCTTGGCAATCTGCTGGTAGAGCTGGCGCGCCTTGGCGGCCTCACGCTGGGCCGGCTGCGGAGCGGGGTAGGCTTGGTGGGAGATCTGTACCGGACGGCACGGAATGGCTGCGGCTTCGCGACCACGGCGTTTGCCCGGTGCGGCACCGAAGGTCGGCTGCTCTTTGGCGGCGCGGGTGATCCGGCGCAGCTGCACACCGGCATCGCCGACCGTCTTGACCACATCCACATACACGAACCGGCAGTACTTCTGCAGCTGGCGGATTTCCTCCAGGTCACGAATATAGAAACCCTGCAGCGCAAAAGGTGTCCGCGTCCAGGGCCGGTCGAGCCTGGATACGAACATACCGCGCTGCAGGTCTTCTACGAAGACTTTTGCCTGTTCAATCGCCACTGTGATGTGTTGTATGCCGTTGCTTGTTGTGATTATTGGCGCGCCACGTGACCCTTGGCCAGCCTGACGGGCCGGCGTGGGCGCAGTCGCACCTTTATAACATGTAAGTCTACTCGCCAAATAACAACAATATCGTGATCTGCATCACAGAATTATCTGGAGCTATGCGCCCACCACCGGGGCCACTGGCTTTAATCGTGGTAAGGGGGCGAGAGCTCCACTACTGCCTCGATCATCGCGCGCGCGTGCTCGGGATCCACCTTGGGCGTGATGCCGTGCCCCAGGTTGAAGATATGGCCGCTACCGCGCCCATAGGCTTCCAGCACCGCCGCCACTTCGGCGCGAATGCGCTCCGGTGATGCGTAGAGTACCGCCGGATCCAGATTGCCCTGCAGGGCCACGCGATCGCCGACCCGCGCACGCGCAGCGCGCAAATCCGTCGTCCAGTCCAGCCCGAGGGCGCTGGCACCGGTGTCTGCCATTGCCTCCAGCCACTGGCCACCGCCCTTGGTGAACAGAATCACCGGCACCGGTCGGCCGTCGGCCTCCTTGATCAGGCCACTGACGATACGCGCCATATACTGCAGGGAAAACTCCCGGTAGGCCGTGTGGCTCAGTGCACCACCCCAGGTATCGAAGATCTGCACCGCCTGGGCACCGGCGCGGATCTGCGCATTGAGATAGTCGGTTACCGAGTCCGCCAGCACGGTCAGCAGCTGGTGCATCAATTCCGGCCGGCTGTAGAGCATCTCCTTGCAGCGGGCAAAGTCGCGGCTGGAGCCGCCCTCGACCATATAGGTCGCCAGCGTCCAGGGGCTGCCGGAAAAACCGATCAACGGCACACTGCCATTCAGCGCGCGGCGGATGGTGGACACCGCATTCATGACATAGTCCAGATCGCGCGCACTGTCGACCACTTGCAGCGCCTCAATCTCCGCCGCGGTGCGCACCGGCTTGCGGAATTTCGGCCCCTCGCCCTCCTCGAAATAGAGGCCCAGGCCCATCGCATCGGGAATAGTGAGGATGTCCGAGAACAGAATGGCCGCGTCCAGCGGGTAGCGCTCGAGCGGCTGCAGCGTCACTTCACAGGCCAACTCCGTGTTGCGGCACAGATCCAGGAAGCTACCGGCCTTGGCCCGCGCAGCGCGGTACTCGGGCAGGTAACGCCCCGCCTGGCGCATCATCCACACCGGCGTGCGATCTACGGGCTGGCGCAGCAGGGCGCGCAGGAAGCGGTCGTTTTTCAGTTCTGAGGACTTGGATTCTGTCATGGGCACAACAACGCGCTGGCTAAAAAGACGGCTATTGTACAGGGGGAGGGGAATTAGAGACAGGGGAGCTGGACTGGAGAGAAACCCGGTGCCCGGCTCTGCGCATCAAGATGCAACGGTGGCCGCCGGGCAAATAATTACCGTTTAGGTTTTTTGCCGGGCGCCCACCGCTGCCCCTCGCCTTCTCACGGGGTTCGAATAAACGGAACTGCCAGTCGCAGGCCCGCGGAGGATATACAGTCCCCGATTACACATCCAGATAATCGAGAATACCCTCTGCGGCCTGGCGGCCCTCCCATATGGCGGTCACTACCAGATCGGAGCCGCGTACCATATCGCCGCCGGCAAAGACCTTCTCGTTGCTGGTCTGGAACTTGTATTCCTGCTCCTCCGGCGCGACGACACCGCCCCAGTCGGCGACCTTGATATCGTGGTCACCGAACCAGTCCGCCGGGCTCGGGCGGAAGCCGAAGGCCACCAGCACCACATCCGCCGGCACCACTTCTTCAGAGCCCGGTACCACCTGCGGGCGGCGGCGGCCGTTTTCGTCCGCCTCGCCCAGCTCCGTGGTCACCACTTTGACCCCGGTCACACCGCCGTTCTCGCCACCGCCGACGATCTCCACCGGCTGGCGATTGAACAGGAACCTGACACCCTCTTCCTTGGCATTGGCCACCTCGCGGCGGGAACCCGGCATGTTTTCCTCGTCGCGGCGGTAGGCACAGGTCACGCGCCGGGCGCCCTGGCGAATGGAGGTGCGGTTGCAGTCCATCGCCGTGTCGCCGCCGCCGAGCACGACCACGCGCTTGCCTTCCACCGAGACAAACTCGTCCGGGTGCTTTTCCCAGCCCATGTTGCGGTTCACATTGCCCACCAGAAACGGCAGCGCGTCGTAGACACCGGGCAGGTCCTCGCCGGGGAAGCCGCCTTTCATGTAGTTGTAGGTGCCCATGCCCATAAATACGGCATCGTAATCGCGCACCAGCTCGTCGAAACTGATGTCCACACCCACCTCGGTGTTGAGGCAGAACTCCACTCCCATCTCGGTGAAGATCTCGCGACGCTTTTGCATCACGGATTTTTCCAGCTTGAATTCCGGGATGCCGAAGGTAATCAGGCCGCCGATTTCCGGGTACTTATCGAACACCACCGGCTGCACGCCGTTGCGCACCAGTACATCGGCGCAGCCGAGACCGGCGGGGCCGGCGCCAATCACGGCAACGCGCTTGTCGGTTTTCTTTACGTGGGAGAGATCGGGCTTCCATCCCAGGGCAAAGGCGGTGTCGGTGATGTACTTCTCCGCATTGCCAATGGTTACTGCGCCGAAGCCGTCATTCAGCGTACAGGCACCCTCGCACAGGCGGTCCTGCGGGCAGACGCGGCCACAGACTTCCGGCAGTGAGTTGGTCTGATGGGAAAGCTCCGCTGCCTCCATCACATTGCCGTCGCTGATCAGTTTCAGCCAGTTGGGAATGTAGTTGTGTACCGGGCACTTCCATTCGCAATAGGGGTTGCCGCAATCCAGGCAGCGGTGGGCCTGGCCGGCCACCTGCCGCTGGGAGTATGGCTGGTAGATCTCCACAAACTCGTTGGTGCGGGTGATGATGTCCTTTTTCGCCGGGTCCATACGGCCCACGTCGATAAACTGGAAGTCGTTGCTCAAGCGTTCTTTCATAATTTCATCGCCCCCTTCTCTTAACCTTCATCGCTAACGCTACTCGCCACGCTTGCGTACATCGGACAGCAGGCCGGCGAGGCTCGCCGCCTTGGGTTTCACCAGCCAGAAGCGGCTCAGGTAATCGTCGAAGTTGTCCAGCAATTCCGCGCCCCATGCACTGCCGGTTTCGGCGGCATATGCCTCGATCACCTCACGCAGGTGACTCTGGTGCGGCTCCAGGGTCTCGCTGCTGATACGGCGCAGCTCGATCAACTCGTGATTGCACTTGTCAAAGAAGTTGCGCTCCAGATCCAGCACATAAGCGAAGCCACCGGTCATACCGGCACCGAAGTTGTAGCCGGTATCGCCCAGTACCGCGACCATACCGCCGGTCATATATTCACAGCAGTGATCGCCGGCCCCCTCGACCACCGCGAAGGCGCCGGAGTTGCGCACGGCGAAGCGCTCGCCGGCGCTGCCAGCCGCGAACAGCTTGCCGCCGGTGGCGCCGTACAGGCAGGTGTTGCCGACGATACTGGTTTCCCGGGATTCGAACGCGCTGTTCCGCGGCGGCCGGATAACCAGCTTGCCGCCGGCCATGCCCTTGCCGACATAGTCGTTGGCGTCGCCTTCCAGATACATTTCCAGGCCGCCAGCGTTCCACACCCCGAAGGACTGGCCGGCGACACCGGAGAGGCGCAGCTTCACCGGCGCGTCGGCCATGCCCTGGTTGCCGTGGCGCCGTGCAATTTCGCCGGACAGGCGTGCACCGATGGAACGGTCGCAGTTGGTCACACTGTATTGATACTCGCCGCCGGACAGGTTTTCGATCGCCGGCAGTATGTCGGCCACCATGCGCTCTGCCAGCTCGCCCTTGTCCCACGGATCGTTGTGGGCGATCTGGCAGGTCTGCGGCTTGCTGTCCAGCAGCGCGTCCGTGTGCAGCAGCGGCGACAGGTCCAGCTTGCGGTGCTTGGCGGTCTCGCCCTCGAGCACCTGCAGCAGGTCGACGCGACCGACCAGCTCTTCCATCGAGCGCACACCCAGGCGCGCCATCCATTCGCGGGTTTCCTCGGCCACGAACTTGAAGAAGTTCATCGCCATATCCACGGTGCCGATATAGTGCTCGTCGCGCAGGTCCTTGTTCTGGGTGGCGACGCCGGTGGCGCAGTTGTTCAGATGGCAGATGCGCAGGTATTTACAACCCAGCGCGACCATTGGCGCCGTGCCGAAGCCGAAGCTCTCGGCGCCGAGAATGGCCGCCTTGACCACGTCCAGGCCGCTCTTCAGGCCGCCGTCGGTCTGCACCCGCACCTTGCCGCGCAGGTCGTTGGCGCGCAGGGTCTGGTGGGTCTCGGCCAGGCCCAGCTCCCACGGCGAGCCGGCGTAGCGGATCGAGGTGATCGGGCTCGCGGCGGTGCCGCCGTCGTACCCGGAGATGGTGATCAGGTCCGCGTAGGCCTTGGCCACACCGGCGGCAATGGTGCCGACCCCGGGCCGCGATACCAGCTTCACTGATACAAGCGCTTCCGGATTGACCTGCTTGAGGTCATAGATCAGCTGCGCCAGGTCCTCGATCGAATAGATATCGTGGTGCGGCGGCGGCGAGATCAGGGTCACACCGGGCACCGAATAGCGCAGGCGCGCGATCAGGTCGTTGACCTTGCCACCGGGCAGCTGGCCACCCTCGCCGGGTTTGGCGCCCTGCGCCACCTTGATCTGCAATACCTCGGCGTTGACCAGGTAGTGCGGGGTGACGCCGAAGCGGCCGGATGCCACCTGTTTGATCTTGGATACCTTGTCGGTGCCGAAGCGCGCCGGGTCCTCGCCGCCCTCACCGCTGTTGGAGCGGCCGCCGAGGCGGTTCATGGCCTGCGCCAGCGACTCGTGCGCTTCCGGCGACAGGGCACCGAGGGACATGGCGGCGGAATCGAAGCGGCGCAGGATATTCTCCGCCGGCTCCACGTCGTCGACAGAGATCGGCTCCAGGCCCTCTTTCAGGCCCAGCAGGTCGCGCAATGTCGCCACCGGGCGCTTGTTGACCAGCTCGGCATAGTCGCGCCAGGCGGCGTAGTCGCCGGTGCGCACTGCCTGCTGCAGGGTCTTGACCACATCCGGGTTAAAGGCGTGGTACTCCTGGCCGTAGACGAACTTGTGCAGGCCGCCGGGAGACACCGGCTTGCGCGCCTTCCAGGCGCTTTTGGCCCGCGCCGCCGAATCCGCCTGCAGGTCGGCGAAGCCGGCGCCCTGGATGCGCGTGGCGGCGCCGGGGAAACACAGGTCCACCACTTCGCGGTCGAGCCCCACCAGTTCGAACAACAGCGCGCCGCGGTAGGAAGCGACGGTGGAGATGCCCATCTTCGACAGGATCTTCAACAGCCCCTTGATGATGCCGTTGCGGTAATTTTTCTGTGCCTCGGCGGCGTCCAGCGGCAACTCGCCGGTGTCGATCAGGTGGTTGATGATGCTGTAGGAGAAGTAGGGGTGCACTGCGGTGGCGCCAACGCCGACCAGACATGCCAGCTGGTGCGAATCGCGCGCACTGGCGGTATCCACGACGATATTGGAATCGCAGCGCAGGCCGGCGTGCACCAGGTGGTGGTGCACCGCACCGGTGGCCAGCAGCGCGTCGATCGGCAGCTTGCCCTCGGTGATCTCGCGGTCGGACAACACCACCAGCACAGTACCGGCACGCACGGCGGCCTCCACATCCGCGCACAGCTGGTGCAGCGCGGCTTTCAGGTCCAGCTGTGTCGGATCGAAATTCAGATCGAAGATCCTGGCCTCGAACCCGGAGCGATCCAGTTCGAGTAGCGCCGTGTACTTCATGTGCGAGAGCACCGGCGACGACAGGATCACGCGGTCGGCATGTTCCGCAGTCTCCTCGAAGACGGATTTCTCACGTCCCAGGCAGGTCTCCAGCGACATCACCACGGTTTCCCGCAGCGGGTCGATCGGCGGGTTGGTGACCTGGGCGAACTGCTGGCGGAAATAGTCGTACAGGGAGCGGTTGTGGCGCGACAGCACCGCCATCGGCGTATCGTCGCCCATGGAGCCCACGGCCTCCTGGCCAGCCTCGGCCATCGGGCGCACCACCTGGTCGCGCTCCTCCATCGAGGAGCTGAACAGTTTCTGGTAAACCTTGAACTGCTCGTAGGAGAAGTTGTTGTCCACCGGTGCGGTGACCAGCGTGGAGCGGATGCGGCGCGCCTTGTCTTTCAGCCAGCGCTTGTAGGGCTGCGAGCGCTTCAACATATCGTCGATATCGCCGGTGTGCAGCAGTTTGCCCTCGCGGGTGTCCACCGACAGCATCTGGCCCGGGCCGAGGCGCCCCTTGGCCACCACGTCTTCCGGCGCATAGTCGTAAGTGCCGATCTCGGACGCGACGGTGATGATGTCGTCATTGGTGATCACCCAGCGCGACGGGCGCAGGCCGTTGCGGTCCAGGGTACACACCGCATAGCGGCCGTCGGTCATCACCAGGCCGGCGGGACCGTCCCAGGGCTCCATATGCATGGAGATATATTCGTAGAAACCACGCAGGTCCGCGTCCATGCTCTCGACATTCTGCCAGGCCGGCGGCACCAGCATGCGCACGGCGCGGTGCAACTCCATACCGCCGGCGAGCAGCATTTCCAGCATATTGTCGAGACTGGAGGAGTCGGAACCCTCGCGGTTGACCAGTGGCGCCAGCTCGGCCAGCTCCGGGATCAATTCGGTAGAGAACTTGGGCGTGCGCGCTACCGACCAGTTGCGGTTGCCGGTAATGGTATTGATCTCACCATTGTGCGCCAGCAGGCGGAACGGCTGCGCCAGTGGCCAGCGCGGCATGGTGTTGGTGGAGAAGCGCTGGTGGAATACGCAGATCGCGGTTTCCAGGCGCGGGTCGGCCAGCTCCGGGAAAAACCTGGGCAGGTCCACCGGAATCATCAGGCCTTTGTAGGACAGCACGTTGTCGGACAGGCTGGCGATATAGACGCCCTCGCCCAGCTGCTGCTCCGCCCGGCGCCGTGCGACAAACAGGCGCGCGCGGAACTTGGCCTCGCCCAGCGGCTGTTCGGCATCGTTAATCAGTAGGTGCTCGAAACGCGGCAGCGATTCTCTGGCGATGGGGCCGAGACATTCGGGATTGGTGGGCACCGGGCGCCAGCCGACCACGCGCAGGCCCTGCGCTTCCAGCGCCGCGGCGAGAATATCGCGTTGCACCTGGGCGGCGCTGTCATCCAGCGGCAGCATAATGCTGCCCACCGCGTAGGCATCGGTCAGTTCGGCGTCGAACAGGTCTTTCGCTTCGGCACGTAGGAAGGCGTCCGGCTTCTGCAGCAACAGGCCACAGCCGTCGCCGGTCTTGCCATCTGCGGCGATACCGCCACGGTGGGTCATGCAGGTCAGCGACTCGATCGCCGTCTGCACGAGCTTGTGGCTGGCCTTGCCTTTCAGGTGCGCGATGAGGCCAAAGCCGCAGTTGTCTTTGAACTCATCCAACCGATACAGACCGCTACCCATAGAATTCCTCATCGTTATCTTGCGAAGCTTCCGCCAGCAACCAGATCGCCACCGCGGAGCCTGCCGGAGGTGGGGCGGCGCGATTGCCGTACCCCACTGACAAAAAAAGCCCGCTGGCGGGGCTTTTTTATTGGCATTGTTATTGCCTCTGCTTTTCCGCAGAGGGCGCGCAATGTTACTTGCGTCACCCTGAAATTGCAAGATTTGGCAGTTTTATATTCTGTCAAGCGGCGTCAAAACCGACTTATCTCCTTTATCGGTTCGTAAGCGTCAAATAATCCTCAGAGGCAGGCAGTTTGGATGCAGTCTGTCACCCGGCGCCGCAGAGTTGCAGCGCCTCGACCAGCAGATCGCGCGGGGTATCGTTGACGATCTCGGCGTCACCGAGCGCGCGCAGCAGCACCAGGCGCAGACGCCCGTCCACCACCTTCTTGTCTACCGCCATGGCATCGACAAACTGCGCCACGGTCATCTCTGCCGGGGCGGCACAGGGCAACCCGGCCAATGTCAGCAATCTGCGCAGCCGCTGCACCAGTTCTGCATCGATGGTGCCGCGCAGCTGCGACAATTCCGCCGCCATCACCATACCCGCGGCCACCGCCTCGCCATGTAGCCAGTTGCCGTAGCCCTGTACCGCTTCGATGGCGTGACCGAAGGTGTGACCGAAATTCAGGATGGCACGGCGACCGGACTCGCGCTCGTCCTCCGCGACCACGGCGGCCTTGTCGTGACAGCTGCGTTCCACCGCATAGGCCAGGGCCTCCGGCTCGCGCGCCAGCAGGCGCGACATATTGTCCTCCAGCCAGGCGAAGAAGGGCACATCGCAGATCAGGCCGTACTTGATCACTTCGGCGATGCCCGCCGCCAGCTCCCGCTCCGGCAGCGTCTGCAGAGTATCCATATCGGCCAGCACCAGGCGCGGCTGGTAGAAAGCGCCGATCATATTCTTGCCCAGCGGGTGGTTGACGCCGGTCTTGCCGCCGACGGAGGAATCCACCTGCGACAGCAGGGTGGTGGGCACCTGAATGAAATCGACGCCGCGCTGGTAACAGGCGGCGGCAAAGCCGGTCATATCGCCGACAACCCCGCCGCCGAGCGCAATCAGTGTGGTAGTGCGGCTGTGGCGCTTTTCCAGCAACAGGTCGAAGACACGGTTGACCGTGTCCAGCGTCTTGAAGGCTTCGCCGTCCGGCAATTCGAGGGTATCCAGCTTGTCGAACCCCTGCAGTCCGTCGAGCAGGCGGGAGAGATAGAGTGGCGCCACCGTCTCGTTGGTGATCACACACACCTGGCGGCCGCGGATATAGCGCTGCAGGTACTGCGGATCACCGAGCAGCTGCGCGCCGATCAAGATAGGGTAGCTGCGCTCCCCCAGTTCCACATTCAAGCTGTGCACGTCGCCCTCCGTATGGCATGGGGCGGGATGACCCGATCCCGCAAAAGGACCGGCACTTTAGCACATGGGAAAATCCGGCGTTTAACCGGGCATGCGAAAGAGAATCAGTTGACGGGGATCAGAGGTGCGCGGATTCGCCGGCAGAGAGTCTCTCGGCTACCAGCAGCGCCGCCTGACGCGGTGTGCAGTGGTCGGTATCGCAGACGAGATCCGCCACTTCGCGATACAGGGGGTCACGCGCATTCAGAATTTCGACTATCCGGGCGCGGGGATCGGCGACGTTCAGCAACGGGCGATTAGTGTTCTTGGCAGTGCGCTCAACCAGCTGCTCGACGCTCGCCTGCAGGTACACCACCAGACCGCTGCTCTCCTTCAGCAGGCGCCGGTTTTCTTCCAGCAGCACGATACCGCCGCCGGTGGCAACCACCTGCGCCGGGCTTCGGCAAAGATCTTCCAGCACGTCGCTTTCGCGGCGGCGAAAACCCGCCTCGCCCTCGACATCGAAAATCCACGGAATGTCCGCGCCGGTGCGCTCTTCCAGCACCTTGTCGGAATCGGCAAACGGCAACTGCAACTCGGCCGCCAGCAGTTTGCCGATGGTGGACTTGCCGGCCCCCATGGGGCCGACAAGGAAGATGGAATGGTGGATCTGACTCACTTGCTCAGGAACAGATCGTTCTCCATGATGCGCGGCGTAATGAAGATCAGCAGCTCGCGCTTGTCATCGCTGTGGGTCTTCTTCTTGAACAGGTTGCCGAGGTAGGGAATATCACCCAGCAGCGGGATCTTGGTCTCGCCCTCGATTTTCTGGCTCTCGAAGATACCGCCCAGTACGATGGTCTCGCCGTTGCGCACCAGCACCTTGGTCTGCAGCGAGTTGACATTGATGGTGGGCACACCGGTGGTGCCCGCCAGCTGGCCGACGCTGTCCTGATTGATATCCAGATCCATGATGATGTTGTCGTCCGGAGTGATCTGCGGGGTCACATTCAGCTGCAGCACTGCCTCGCGGAAAGTCACCGACGCAGCACCAGAGGAAGTGGCCTCCAGGTAAGGGATTTCGACACCGGACTGGATGTTGGCTTCCTGCTTATCGCCGGTCACCACCTTCGGCTGGGATACGATCTCTGCCTTGCCCACGTCCTGCAGCGCCGACAGCTCCAGGCCGACAAAGAAGTTGTTCTTCAGGATCGAGTAGGCGATGTTACCGGCCGCGTTCTGTACCCCCAGGTCGACCAGCAGTGTGTCGTTCAGGCTCGGCGTCCAGGTCTGCACCTTGAGCGGCTCACCAGTGGCAGGATCGACCTGCTGCTGTCCGTTTTGGATATTGTAGGCGTTCCCTTCGGTGCGGTTGTCCTCCAGCCCGTAGGAGCCGTCCAGGGAGCCGACCCCTTCGCCGATCCCCTTGTCCACATTATGGTGCTCGCCGTAATTCCAGCGCACACCCAGTTCTTTCATGAAATCGGTATTGGCATTAACGATACGCGCTTCGATCATGACCTGACGGATGGGCACATCGATCGCCGCGATCAGGTCGCGGAACTGGGCGATCTTGTCCTCGGTATCGGTCAGGATGATGGTGTTGGTGCGTTCATCGACGATGGCATTACCACGGGCGGACAGGATGCCGCGCTGCTGACCATTGCTGTCCTGCTGGCCGCCGGCAAAATTGCCCTGGTTGGCGCCACCGCCGCCGCCTTTCTTGCCGGAGAACAGCGTAAACAGCTCCTTGGCATCGGCGTAGCGCACCTGGATATACTCGGTGCGCAGCGGCGCCAGTTCCTGCAGCTGCTTGCGGGTTTCCAGCTCCTGGCGCTCGCGCTCGGCGATTTCGGCCGCCGGGGCCACCATGATCACGTTGCCCTCGCGACGCTTGTCCAGGCCCTTGGCCTTCAGGATCAGCTC
Source organism: Microbulbifer sp. SAOS-129_SWC (assembly GCF_039696035.1). Taxonomy (GTDB): domain Bacteria; phylum Pseudomonadota; class Gammaproteobacteria; order Pseudomonadales; family Cellvibrionaceae; genus Microbulbifer. Next base: position 288,845 of record NZ_CP155567.1, on the reverse strand, counting down.
CAGCGCCTGGTCCCAGGGCACGCCGTCGAGGCGCAGGGTAATGCGGCCCTGCACGGTATCGCTGGCGACCAGGTTGAGGTCGGTGAAATCGGCGATCAGCTGCAGTACCGAGCGCACCTCGATATCCTGGAAGTTCAGCGACAGTTTCTCGCCGCTAAACTGGAACTCTTTCTTCTTCGCGGCCTTCGCCACCTTGTTCAGCGGCTTCACGCTCAACACATACTGGTTGTCGGCCTGGTAGGCGAGATAGTCGTAATCGCTATCGTTGGGCGCTACCGAAATGACCGTATTGCGGCCATCGTAGTCTACCGAGATCGATTTGACCGGCGTGGCGAAATCGGTCACATCCAGGCGCTGGCGCAGGGAGTCCGGCAGCTTGGCGCCGAGGAAGGTGAGCAGGATTTTGCCCTTGGTACGCTCCACGTCGATATTCACCGCCGGGTCGGTCAGGCTGACAATCACCTTGCCCTCGCCCGCGTCACCGCGACGGAAATCCACGTTGCTGATAGCCACACTGCTGGCGGCCTGGAACTTCTGCTGACCGCCCAGGTTGAGACCCTGGTTGTGTCCGCGCGAGGTCCGCGCCGCGGCGACGGAAGCGGTTTTGGCGGAATCGGCGCCGATCTCCATCACCACCTGGTTGCCCTTGCGCTCGCTGGTGTAGACCGGCAGCTTGTCCAGGTTGACGATCAGGCGGGTGCGGTCATCGTTGGACACCACCACGGCGCTGCGCGCACCGGCGATGCCGAGCGTGTACTTCTTCTGAGGCAGCGCGCTCTCGACGCCGGGAAAATCCATGACGATGCGCGCCGGTTTCTCGATGGTGTAGCCGGTGGGTTCCGGCGGCACATCGCTGAAGGTCAGCCGCAGCTGCACGCGGTTGCCGGGCAGCTCGGAAAATTGGATGTCGTTGAGCTGGTTGGTCTGCGCCAGCAGCACTCCGGGCATCATTGCCAGACCCAGCAACAGCACCCGCAAGGGAGCCAGCACTTTGGCGAGTTGCTTGTTGATCATTAGTTGTTGTCCTTCTCTTCCAAAGTCAGCGCCCGCGGCCGTTCAATCCAGCCACCGGTGCCATCCGGTACGATTTCCAAAACATCGAGCTTCGACTTGGTGGCGTCGACCACCCGGCCGTGATTCTTGCCCAGATGATTGCCGACGGTAATGCGGTGGATACCGCCGTCGCCGTCGTCGATCAGTGCCCACAACTGCCCGCCCCGGGACAGTGTGCCGACCATTTTCAGTGCATCGAACGGATAGCGTTCGAGCAGTTCCGGCTGCCGATTCAGGTCCGGCGCCACATCCACCCGGCGTCCCACCAGGCGCTGCTCGGATTCGAGCACCGGGCGCGCAAACGGGCTGCGCAGTGCTGCGGCACTGTAGACGTAGGGGCTGTAAGGGGTAAACGTCGGAATCGGGTCGATATGCCCTTTTGGCTTATGTTTGACCGCGGCCATGTGCTGGCGCAGGTCGCTGTGATCGTCGTTGAGGCTGCAGCCGGCCAGGGCCAGCAGTGCAGCAGCAAGAGTCAGGTGCCTGCTCATCCCTCGTCCCCCTGCTCTTTGTAGCGGTAGGTCTTGGCGTTGATGACCATATCCAGCAGTGCACCACCTTTGTCCTTGCTGGCCTTGATGTCAAAGTCATGCAGGGTCACGATGCGCGGCATGCCGGCAATACCACTGATAAACGCGCCGAATTCGTGGTAGCCGCCCTGCACTTCGATGCGGATCGGCAGCTCGACGTAGAACTCGCCCACCTGCTCGTCCTCCAGCGCCACTTTCTTGATCGTCAGGCCGGCACCGCGGCCGTACTCGTCGATATCCTCGAGCAGCCCGGGCACCTCGGTGTCTTTCGGCAACTGCTTCAGCAGCGCGCCAAAGGTATCCTCCATCTCCGCCAGCTGGTCGCGGTAGGCGTCCAGGTTGGAGGCCTCGAAGGATTTCTTCTCGAACTGCTTGAACAGCTCCTGCTCCTTGTTGGCGGCAAATTCCAGTTGCTGGTAGCGCTCCTTGATCAGGAAGAAGTAGCCACCGGCGGCGAGTAGCGCGGCGATCAGCAGCAGCACCACAATGCGCCCCGCCAGCGGCCAGACACCGATTCGCGAGAAGTCGATATCGTTGAGATTGAGCTCGTTGAGCTGCTTGAGCGTATCCTCCAATGCCATGGTCAGGATCCTTTACTTACCGGCGTCAGCCAGGTCTTGATCTTCTTTTTTCTTGCGGCCGCTGACATTTACGGTCATCTGGAAAGCGCTGGCCTGTTCACCGAACTCCGGTTTCGCCGTTACCCCAGTCAGGTTCGGCGATTCAAACCACTCCGACTGGTCCAGGTTCCGCATAAAAGAGGAGACGCGGTTGTTGGACTCGGCGATACCGGCAATCTGCATGGTGTTTCCGCTGCGCTTGAGCCCGGTGAGCCACAGGCCCTCCGGTGTCGCGCGCACCATTTCGTCGAAATAGCGCACCGCCAGGGGACGGTTGCCCTGCAGCTCCTGGATTACGCGCATGCGGTCGATCAGCTCCTGGCGGCGCTTCTTGAGATTCTTGATCTCCTGCACCTGCTTATTGAGCTTGGTGATCTCCGTCTGCAGTATCTGGTTGCGCTCGCTCTGGTTGGAAATCTGCGCATCCACGGTTTTCATCCACAGGAACACCGAAATACCGGCGGCGATGACCACCAGCAGTGCGACCTGCTGAAACTCTTTTTGCTTCTGCTCGCGGTACTCCCGGCGCCAGGGCAAGAGGTTAATCTTGGCCATGTCAGTACTCCTTCTCGCGCAGCGCCAGTCCGGCGGCGATCATCAGTGCCGGGGCCTCGCTGGCCAGTGCCTGGCGGTTGACCCGCGAGGCCACCGCCATATCGTGGAATGGATTGGCTACCAGCGTGGGTTTGTCGAGCTTCTGGCCCACCAGGTCGACGAGACCATCCATCGCCGCGACACCACCGGCCAGCAGGATGTAGTCCACATCGCTGTAAGACGTCGACGAGTAGAAGAACTGCAACGAGCGGGTAACCTGCTGCACCACCGCATCGCGGAAGGGCTCCAGCACCTCGGGGTAGTAGTCGTCGGGCAGGCCGCTGCCGCCCTGGCGCTTGGCCAGCCCCGCCTCTTCGGCGGACAGGCCGTAGCGGCGCTGGATTTCATCGGTCAGCTGACGCCCGCCGAACAGCTGCTCGCGGGTGTAAACCGTCTTGCCGTCCACCAGCACCGAAAGGGCGCTCATGGTCGCGCCGATATCGATCACCGCCACCACCAACTGCTCCTGCGGCGGGAACTGGCGTTCCAGCAGCGAGAAAGCCCGCTCGATGGCATAGGCTTCCACATCGACCACCGTAGCCTGCAACTCGGCGTCGCCGAGCGCCGAAACGCGCTGCTCGATATTCTCGCTGCGGCAGGCTGCCAGCAGGACCTCGACCTGCCCCTCGCCCTTGTCGGACGGCCCCTGGACCTCGAAGTCCAGGTTCACCTCGTCCAGCGGGTAGGGGATATACTGGTCGGCTTCGAGCGCGATCGCCGCCTCGAGGGCATCTTCGGTCAGATCTGCAGCCATCTCCAGGGTCTTGGTGATAACTGCCGAGCCGGATACCGCGACCGCCGCCTGGCGCAGCCGTGTCTTGGATCGCCGCACGACCTTGCGGATAGCCTCCGCAGTGGCACCCACATCATTGATGTTCTTGTCCACCACCGCATTGGGCGGCAGCGGTTCAACGGCATAGCATTCGACCCGATATTTGTCGCCATTGCGACTCAGCTCCAGCAATTTTACCGCCGTGGAGCTAATATCGAGTCCCAGCAAGGCTTTCGGGCCTTTGTTGAGAAAAGGGAGCATCCCCATTTTTCTTATCTTTTCCGTGGGTTATGAAGATTTGATGTTATAGCACTTTAAATTACAGCTGCAACCAGCAATTGCATAGGTAACAGCGCACAATCCTCGTATAATTGGCCCGAGTTACCATAAGTTTGTTCGAGAGGCCCCTGTGAAGGCGATTCAGGTCCGCGCCCCCGCCCGCAGGCAGGCACCCACATAAAGAAGCATCTGCATGACCGAAAAAGCCCGCAACCGCCTGCTCTCCCTCCTCTGGCTCGGCCTGGCGGGAGCCGCCGCGGCGGCCATGACCCTTTCCAGTATCTACATGTACCTGAAGCCCGGCCTGCCGCCGGTGGAGAACCTGCGCGATGTGCGCCTGCAGACTCCACTGCGCGTCTACTCCCGGGACATGAAGCTGATTGGGGAATTCGGCGAGAAACGGCGCAGCCCGATCACCATCGATCAGGCCCCAGAAATGTTCATCAAGGCTATTCTCGCCGCTGAGGATGCGGGATTCTACTCCCACAACGGCGTTTCTCTTAAAGGCTTAATGAGAGCCGCTTCACAATTAGCGCAAACAGGCTCCATTCAGTCCGGCGGCAGTACCCTGACCATGCAGGTCGCGCGCAACTTCTTCCTGAGTCGCGAACAGCGTTTTGTGCGCAAATTCAATGAGATACTGCTGTCACTGCAAATCGAGCGCGAGCTGACCAAGAACGATATCCTCGAGCTCTACATCAACAAAATCTTTCTCGGTAACCGCGCCTACGGCTTCCAGGCCGCCGCGCACGTGTACTACGGCCGCGATATCAGCGAACTCACCCTGGCCCAGTGGGCAATGATGGCGGGCCTGCCCAAGGCGCCCTCCACCTATAACCCCATCGCCAACCCCACGCGCGCACTGGTGCGGCGCAACTGGATCCTGAAGCGGATGCTGGAACTGGGATATATCGACCAGGATCGCTACAAGAATTCCATCACCGCCCCGGTCACCGCCAGCTATCACGGCCGCGACCTGGACCTCAACGCCCCCTATATCGCCGAGATGGCACGCAAGGAGGCGGTCGAGCTGTTCGGCGACGCGGCCTACACCGACGGCTACCAGGTGATCACCACCGTCGACAGCAAGCTGCAGAAGACCGCGCGCCACGCCCTGCAGAAGGGCCTCGAGACCTACGATGCGCGCCACGGCTACCGCGGCCCGGAACAGCGCCTGGATGCATCCCTGCTGGAAGACAGCGACCAGCTGGTCGATCTGCTCAACGAGCTTCCGGTGCTCGGTGGGCTCGAACCGGCAGTGGTCACCGCCGTGGAACCGCACAGTCTGCAGGTACAGCTGCGCGACCGCCGCGTGGTCGAGGTAACCTGGGAAAACGGCCTCAGCGACATCCGCCCCTACCTGTCGGAGAACGCCCGCGGGCCGCGCCTCAAGTCTGCCGACGAGATGTTCGCCCCCGGCGACGTGATCCGCCTGCGCCGGGTAGAGGTCAAGGCCGGGGACAGCGATCCGGCCGTAGTCGCGGAAGCCGCGGCGGCGGACGATGCCGACAACACCCCTGACCCCTTCGCCAACCCCGGCGATCCGGCACCGCCGACAATCGAGCCGCAGACACATGAAGAGTGGCACCTGGCCCAGGTACCGGCAGCGCAGGGCGCGCTGGTATCGCTGGCCCCGGAAGATGGCGCCATCCGCGCGCTGGTGGGCGGCTACGACTTCCACCAGAGTCACTTCAACCGCGTGACCCAGGCCGCGCGCCAGCCCGGCTCCAACTTCAAGCCGTTCATCTATTCGTCGGCAATCGAAAAGGGCTATACCGCCGCCAGCATCATCAACGATGCACCGATCATCTTCGAGGAAACCAACCTGCAGGATGTCTGGCGCCCGGAAAACGACAGCGGCAAGTTCCTCGGCCCCATCCGCCTGCGCCGGGCCCTGTATCTGTCGCGCAACCTGGTTTCGATCCGCCTGCTGCAGGCCATCGGTATCGACTATGCGCTGGATTTTGTGCAGCGTTTCGGCTTCGAGCGCAGCAAGCTGGCCCGCAACCTGACCATCGCCCTCGGCAGCTCGGCGCTGACCCCGCTGGAAATTGCCCGCGGCTACGCCGCCTTTGCCAACGGCGGTTACCGGGTGGAGCCTTACCTGGTAGACAAGGTGCTCGACGTACACGGCAAGAACATCTACCAGGCGCTGCCGCTGACAGTCTGCCGCGACTGCCCAGACGACAACGGCGAAACCACGCAGTCGAGCGAGCCGCTCAACCTGGCGGATGCCCGCATGGAAGCCGGCGCGACCACAGCCGCCGCCGACAAGGAACCGATCGAGCTGCGTACCCTGCGGATGAACCCGATCGACGGCGATCCGGCCACCCAGGCGCGTCCGCGCGCACCCCGCGCCATCTCTCCGGAGACCGCCTATATCATGGACTCCATCCTCAAGGATGTGATCAAGAAGGGCACCGGCCGACGCGCACTGGTAATGAAACGCGGTGATATCGCCGGCAAGACCGGTACCACCAACGGCCCGCGGGACGCCTGGTTCTCCGGTTACAGCTCCTACCTGGCCACCAGCGCCTGGGTGGGCTTCGACAACAATGGCGAACTGGGTAAACGCGAATACGGCGGCTCCGCCGCACTGCCGATCTGGATCGACTTCATGAGCGCCGCGCTCAAGGGCAAGCCCGAACGCCACCTGCCGCAGCCCGACGACATCGTCACCGTGCGTATCGACCCGCGTACCGGGCTGCGCACCTCCCGCGGCGGTATGTTCGAGATCTTCCGCGCCGATCACGTGCCCGGCCGGCAGAACTACAGCGCCTACCAGCAGAAATCCGACTACCGGGATAAGGACAATAATAAGCAGAACGACGACGAGTCACTGCCGGACGAGCTCTTCTGACGCTCGGCACACAATAAAAAACGGGGCCTCATAGGCCCCGTTTTTTATGCGCTCGATCGCCGCATTCGGCAGCGGCTCAGCGGCTGCTGCGATACTCCAGGCAAGCTCGCTCGAGCGTCGGCAGGTCCGGAATCACCGCTTCCTCGCCGGACAGTGATACGTGCATCAGCTCGCCCTGACTGCAGGGCTGCTCGCGACCGGCCAGCTCATCCGGAGTAACCCGCACCAGGCGCGGGGTTCCCTGCAGCATCAGGGCAAAAAACGGCAGGTCGCCCTCGGGATTGCCGCTGTTCAGCACCGCGATACGGCCGCTGTCGCCGGGCGCCGCCAGCGCCTTGCCACGCAGCACCTCGAAAGACAGCAGCGGCAAACGCTGTTCGCGCCAGTTGAGCTCACCGAGATACCAGTCCGGCGCATCATAGGCGGCCACCGGCGTCTGTACCGCAATCACCTCGGACAGGGTATCCACCGGCACCAGTAGCTGCCCATCGGCCAGCGGCAGCAACAGGCTACTCACCTCCTGCGGCACTTCGACCGACAGCGCCTCAACTTCACTCATCGCCACACTCTCTCAATGTCATCTCGATTCCAGTTTCCAGGGGCTGCCGCACTAACCTGGACGGCACGCGGCGCGGCTGTCCAACGCGAATACAACAGGCGCCTAGGCCGGCGCCGCCATGTAATCGCGAATCGCGTCGAGCAGCACCTCTTCCTGATAGGGCTTGCCCAGATAGTGATTGACCCCCAATGACAGCGCGTGATCACGGTGCTTTTTACCGGTACGCGAGGTGATCATCACGATCGGGATATCCCGCAGGCGGTTGCTCGAACGGATGTGTCGCGCTACCTCGAAGCCGTCCATGCGCGGCATTTCGATATCCAGCAGAATCAGGTCGGGGATGGTGTCCTGCAACTGGATCACCGCGTCCTGGCCGTCTTTGGCGGTGCTGACCTGATAGCCCTCGCGCTCGAGGAAGCGCGAAGTCACCTTGCGCACCGTGACCGAGTCGTCCACCACCATGATGGTCTGCTGGCGCTCCTCCGGCTCCGGCTGCGCCACCGGAGTCTGTGGCAGCTGTACCATGTTGTCCGGGCGCGCCAGCTGCGCGGCCTGGCGGCGCAGCAGCGCGTGGGCGTCGAGAATCACCACCACGGTGCCGTCACCGGTAACCGTCGCACCGGAAACCCCCTGCACGCCGGCAAACTGCGGACCCAGGCTCTTCACCACGATCTCGCGGCTACCCATGATCGCATCCACCTGCAGCGCCATCGCGTGCCCCTCGGAGCGCACCAGCAGCACCGGCAGCTGCATTTCCTCGACGCTCAGCTTGGGCTGCGCCTCGGACTGCAGCAGGGTGCCGAAATAACTGACCTGATAGGGCTCACCGGCGTACTCGAAGCGCGCGTCACTGGAGCGGTAGTAGTGCTCCAGCTCGAACGGGCTCAAACGCACGATACCCTCGATGGTATTCAGCGGCAGCGCGAACAGGTCATCGCCCACCCGCACCATCAGCGCGCGGTTCACCGACACGGTGAACGGCAGCCGCACGACGAATTCGGTACCCTGACCGGACTGGGAATTGATATGTACGCTACCGCCGATCTGCTTGATCTCGGCAGACACCACGTCCATACCCACACCGCGGCCGGAAATCTGTGTCACTTTCTCCGCGGTGCTGAATCCGGCCTGCAGGATGAACTGCAGAATCTCGTTGTTGGACAGCTCCGCATCCGGGCGCATCAGGCCGCTTTCCACCGCTTTCTGGCGCACCCTCATCAGGTTGATGCCGGCACCGTCATCGCCGATGGTGATCACCACCTCACTGCCTTCGCGGGCCAGCGCCACGGTGATGCGGCCACGCTCGGCCTTGCCGGAGGCAGCGCGCTGCTGCGGCGATTCGATGCCGTGGTCGACGGCATTGCGCAGCATATGCTCGAGCGGTGCCACCATGCGCTCGAGCATGGATCTGTCCAGCTCGCCCTCGACGTTGGAGAACACCAGGTCCACCTGCTTGCCGAGTTCGGCACTGACCTGCCGCACGATGCGACGCAGGCGCGGCACCAGGCGCGAGAAGGGCACCATGCGGCTGCGCATCAGGCCTTCCTGCAGCTCGGTGTTTACCCGTGACTGCTGCAGCAGCAGCGTCTCGGTATCGCGCGTCTTGTTGCCGAGGGTGCTGCGCAGCTCCATCAAGTCCGAGGTGGACTCCAGCAAGGAGCGCGACAGCGTCTGAATGGAGGAGTAGCGGTCCATTTCCAGCGGGTCGAAATTGTCGTCCTGCTCGGCGAGCTGCTCCTGCCGGAACAGGATCTGCGCTTCCGTCTCCAGATCGAGGCGACGCAGCTGTTCGTTGAGGCGGTGCAGGGTCGCATCCATCTCGTCGAGCGCCAGGCCGAATTCGCTCACCTGCTCTTCCAGGCGACCGCGGGAGATAGACGTCTCACCGGCGAGGTTGACCAGCTCTTCGAGCAATTCCGCGGCCACCCGCACCATCTCCTGTGGCTGGCCACGTGCCGGGCCACCGGAATCGCGCTCGCGCAGGCGCTCTTTCTTGTTGCGGGTAAACGGCAGGACCTTGCCGCTGGACTCCGCTGCAGGCGCCTGCTCGGCCGGGATCAATTCGCCGGCGCTCGCCTGCAGTTGCGGCTCCTCCGGCTCCGCTTCCTCCAGCGTCGGCAGCTCCGCGGCCAGCTCTTCGGGCGTTTCCGCCGCAGTGGCCGGCGCCAGATCTCGGGACTCGATGCCGTAATCAACCGGATCGGCGTCCGGCGCCAGCTGGCCGTCGGCCCAGCGCGTGGACAGCAGCTGGGCGAAGTCGTCGAGCTGATCACCCGCCATCCACGCACGTACCGTCTCGACGCCGGCGGCGATGCGATCGTAGATCGCGTGCGCGTCGGCAAAGAACTCCGCCGACGGCTGGGCACTGGCCTGCATCCCTTCGATCACGGTTTCGAAGCGGTGCGCCACTTCCCCCAGCCCCATCAGGCCAGCCATACGCGCGCCGCCTTTGAAGGTGTGCAGCACCCGTTTCAGGGCCTCTGCCATCTGGTTGTCGGCGGGATCCTGCTCCCAGCCCTGGATCAGCTCTTCCAGCTCGTCGACCAGATCGGCGGCCTCTTCCATAAAGACCTCGACCACGTCCGGATCGATGTCTGCGAGCAGCGCCTGGATATTCGCGGCGCTCTCCGACGCAGCAGCGGGCTCGGCTGCCGGCGCTTCAGACGCGGTGCCGGCGTCATCGGAAAGCCGGCCATCGCCCGTACCCGTGGTTTCCTGCGACGCGGTGGCTGGTGCCTCCGCGCTCTCCCCGGCAAACCAGATTTGCGGATCCTCGCTGGGCGGCGCGGCGGCAGCATTATTCGCGTCGAACTCTTGCTCGATCTCGTCGACCAGGAAACCGCTGTAATCGGTGGCGGCAGCTTCGTCCGTTGTTTCGATGACCACCTCGGACTCGGCATCCGCAGAGCGCTGTTCCGCAGCGATCAGGTCGTCGAAACCCAGTGCGCCGAACTCGCTGACAGTGCTGTCCGCGGCGGAGGTCGGCTCGTCCTCGAATGTTAACTCGGCGCTGTCGATACCCAGTTCGGACAGATCGTAATCGTCGTCACTGCTATCGCTGCCGCCCTGGGCCAGATAGCGCAGCGCGCCGCCGACGGCCTCGCTCACATCCGGCAGGTCCTGGGCCGCGGCTACTGCGTCAACCAGGTCGAGCAGCTCATTGTGCCCCTGCTCCAGCGACGCCCACAGTGCGGGCTCCGCCTCCAGGGTGCCGTCGATCACGCGGCGATAGACATCCAGCAGCAGTTGCGACAGCTCGGCCAGCGTCGGCAGCTGCGCGCGCTCGGCAGCGTCGTGCAGGATGCTCAATTCTTCCGCGACCGGATTCAGCTGTGACAGGTCGGCGGGGTTGGCGCGCCACTGGTTCAGCATCTGGTCGGCATCCAGCAGCACTTTCATGCCGTCGGCCATGATGACCGCGAGCAGCTGCGGATCGACCGCTCGCGGCTCGTTGGCTTCGCGCTCGCGGATCAGGTGGCCGACCGCGCGCTCCTGCAGCTCGGCGATCCGGGCCAGATATTGTTCGGATTTTTCGATCACCGGCGCACTGCCGGCACGGATCTGCGCCAGCGCTTCGCGCACATAACTGGCGCCGTCGCTGATCAGATCATAGATATCCGCATCGATGGCCACCTGATACGTGCGCAGCTCCTTGGCAAAACGCTCCAGCGGCGCCACCAGTTGCGCTACCGGGGTCAACTCCGCCATATGGGCGGAGCCTTTGAGAGTGTGCAGCGCGCGGTGCAGTGGATCCGACGGCACACCGTAGAGCGGCACGGACGCGCGCATATCAGCGAGGAATTCTTCCACAGTGGCCAGGTGCGTCTCGGCCTCCTGGGCAAAGATTTCCCACAGCTGGTCGAAGTCGTCACCGCCGTCAGCTCCATCATCGTCGACGGTGGCTGCGGGTAGCGGCGCTGCGGCGACAGACATGTCGGCCGGCATTTCGCCCCGCGCCAGCTGCTGGGCCCAGCTTTCCAGCTGCGCGGTGCGCGCCGGTTCCGGGTCGCCCGTGCGTGTACGGAAACCGTCGATCATCGACGGCAGCTTCTGTCGCACCTGCTCGATCAGTTCGACGTGGGCGCGGCTCGGCTTGACCGAATCGTCGAGGATCCGGTTGAGCATATTTTCCACCGCCCAGGCGAGCTCGCCGACCTCCAGTGCCTCGACCATGCGGCCGGACCCCTTGAGGGTATGGAAGCCGCGACGAAACTCCGTCAGCGCCTCGCCATCGCCGAAATTTGCCGCCCAGCGCGGGAAATACTCCGCGATGGTTTCCAGTACCTCGGCCGCTTCCTCGAGGAAGATCTCGACAATTTCATCGTCGATCAGGCTGTCGTCGTCATCGGACGCCGCGGTGGCACTGCCTGCGCTAGCGGGCGGAGCGATCGCTTCCGGTGAAGCCGCGACGGCAGTGGTTTCTCCAACAGCGGATTCGCCGGCTGCGGCTACATTTTCCGCATCGCCGGCAGTGGCAAACCAGCTGTCTTCGTCCGCGACACCGTCGTCGGTGCCGGCGGATTCGGGTTCAGGTTCGAGTTCGAAGCTTTCGAGCTCAGCGACTTCTTCATCGGCATCCGCAGCGACCGGCGGAGTTTGCACATCCGCGGCCGTCGACGGCTCTCCGCGCTGCTCCGGGGCCGCGTCCGCAGCGATACTGAAGCCGAGGGTGGCGACGCTGTCTTCTGCCAGCGCCAGCAGCATATCCGCGTCTTCGATGCCGTCGGCGCGGCGCTCGAGATAGTACTCGACACTGGTGATGGCGTCGGCCAGGGTATCGAGCAGTTTCCACTCCGGCTGCTCCGCGGCATCGATCAGCTGTTCGGTGATGTAGCGCCGACAGGCAGTGACGATCTCGCTGGCGCGGCGATAACCGACCATATCCAGGCCACCGCAGACTTCCTGCAGCCGCTCGGGCACCCGGTTGAGATAACTGATATCCCAGTGGCTGGCGATGTATTCGACCACTGCTTCTTTGACGGTCTCGAGGCCCAGGCGCGCTTCACGCAGGACCGTGTCGGTCGCGTCGCCGGTGAGGGGCTGCTCGTTGTCGACATTCTTGTTGCGCGCAACGCTGGACGCCAGGGCGGAATCCAGCTGCACCATTTCGCCAGCAGCCTGCATCAGCAGATTTTCCGCATCTTCGCCGCGGGCGGCGTCGCGCAGGTGTTCGTAAATACTACGGGCCCGGCCGCGCTGATTTTCCAGGCCGAGCACACCGAGGGTGTCTGCCAGACGCTTGGCAACCGCGGCAGTGTCGCCGAGCGGTTGCTGTTCACCGCCAGCGATGCTCGGCTCCAGTGCCTCGCGCAGCCCAGCCAGCTCCTCGCGCAGCGCGGTCACCGCGGTGCCGAGCGCCTCGGGGCCCATGGCCAGGGCGTCTTCGGTGTCCGGACGCGGGGTGCCGGGCACGGCCTTGTCGAGGGCGTACTCCCGGTACAGCGCTGCGCAGCGCTGCCCGTTGGGGCCGGCCAGGTAGACGTAGAACAGAAGGTTGCGAATCAGGTCGCGATCGAGTTTGGCGTCCAGCACTGGCGCGCCACGGCCCTGCAACAGGCGGAACTCCACATCAATGCGACGCAGCATCTGGCGCAGCGCCGGCATCACCGCAATGCGATGCTCGCCGATCGCTTCGAAGACACCGAGCAGGATCTGCCACAGGGGCTGGCGCGGGCTGCCGTTGTAGAGCAGCGCCATCTTTTCCGCCACCTTGGTCAGGTAGGCGAGGCTCTCGCCACTGTTGACGTCGCGAATCAGTGACGCGGCGGCAACGTGGTACATCTTGCGCAGCTTGCCCACCAGCTCGTCGAGGCGGGCGCGGTCGGCGGTCAGCGGCTGGCGCTTGCCGGATACGCGCTCCAGCGGGGACAGGTCGGGGGAGAAGAGCGCACCCTCGGTGATCAGGCGCTCGCGGCGCACCGCGCGCAGATCGTTCAGCAGGGGCAGCAGCAGCACCGGGTTGTCGCGGCGCTGGTAGGCCGCTTTGTCCAGATACAGGGGCAGTTCGAGCAGCGCGCGCATGAGGAATTCGCGCGTCTCGTCGCTGTTTTCGACTTCGCCGGCCGCCAGCGCCTGCACCAGCTGCTCCATCTCTTCGGCGAGCATGGCCGCACCGGTCAGCTCCGCCATATGCAGGCTGCCATGCACCTGGTGGATCAGCTCCAGACAGCTTTGCAGCAGCGTGGTGTCGCTGGCATCGGAGGCTGCGGCGAAGGTTTCCAGCTGCTGGCGCGCCTGCGCCAGCGTCTCGTTGATCTCACCCGTCAGCCAGTCCAGGGCCAGGAAATTCGGATTGTCGTGATTCACGCCAAGTCCTCAGTAATTCATTCTGTACGCCGGTGCGCGCCTCGGGCGCGCGCCCCTTGTGCCCCGCGCCCGACGGGTTGGCGGGCACCTTTCCGGATGGAGTGCAGAGCACTCCCCGCCGGATCAGGCCAGGGCCCGGTCCTCCTGATTGTCCGCTTGCTGGGCCTCTTCCGGGTCGAGCAGCGAGAACTCCTCTTCGCCCATTTCCGGCAGTTCCACGTCGTACAGATCGCCGCTCTCTTCGGCAGCCTCTTCGCTCGGCAGCTTGAAGCCGGCAACGGATTCACGCAGGGCGTTGGCGGTATCGGCCAGGTTACCAATCGACTGTGCGGTAGCCTGGGTACCGGCAGATGTCTGCGAGGTAATTTCCTGAATCACGTTCATCGTGTTGGAAATGTGGCCGGCAGAGGAGGCCTGCTGGCGGGCGGCGTTGGAGATGTTCTGAATCAACGCGGCCAGGTTGGTGGATACGCCCTCAATCTCTTCCAGGGCCACACCGGCGTCTTGGGCCAGGCGCGCACCGCGCACCACCTCGGTGGTGGTCTGCTCCATCGAGATTACGGCTTCGTTGGTATCCGACTGAATCGCTTTTACCAGACCTTCGATCTGCTTGGTCGCTGCGGCGGAACGTTCCGCGAGGCGCTGTACTTCGTCCGCTACCACCGCGAAGCCGCGGCCGGCGTCGCCGGCCATGCTCGCCTGGATGGCAGCGTTAAGGGCGAGAATGTTGGTCTGGTCGGCAATGTCGTTAATCAGGCTCACGATATCGCCAATCTCCTGGGAAGATTCACCCAGGCGCTTGATTCGCTTCGAGGTCTCCTGGATCTGCTCGCGAATATTGTCCATGCCCCTGATGGTGTTCTGTACCACCTTGGCACCGTTACTCGCGATCTGTACCGAGCGCTCCGCCACCTGTGCCGATTCGGCGGCGTTGGCAGATACCTGGTCAATGGTGACCGCCATTTCGTTCACCGCCGCGGAGGCGCCGGCGATTTCCTGCGCCTGGTGCTCGGAGGCCTCGGCGAGGTGCAGCGCGGTCTGCTGGGTTTCCTGCGACAGCCCGGATACTTCCTGGGCCGCGCCGGTAATCCGCGACACCAGTACCCGCAGCTGGTCAATGGTGTAGTTGATGGAGTCGGCGATCGCACCGGTAAATGCCTCGGTTACCGTGGCGGAGGTGGTCAGGTCACCGTCGGCGAGGTCGGCCAGCTCATCCAGCAGCTGCATAATCGCCTGCTGGTTACGCTCGTTGGTGTCGGACTCTTCACGCAGGCTGCGGCGGGTACCGGAGAAGGCCGCGATCATCATGCCGAAAATCAACAGTACGAACACACCGGCAATGATGGCGATGGTCTGGTTGTTCGGCTGGCGCTCGCCAGACAGGTTGATAATGCGGTCGTTGAGGGTGTTCAGCGCCTCCAGCAGCTTCGGCGAGGAGGCGGCAATGCCATCCGCCGCCTGGCGGGTGGCGAACAGCGCCGGAGTGGATTCGAAGATCTGGCGCACCGAGGAACTCACGAACTCGAACAACTCGGTAATCTCGTCCAGAGACTTGCGCGCCTCTGGGTCGGTTACGCGGGAGATGCCCATTACGACATCGCCGTTCTTCATGCCCTCGACCACCTTACCGAACAGGCTCGCGTCGGTATTGAACTGGTCCGCAGCCGCTTCCGCGTCGTCACCACCCTGCAGCATCTTGTCGATGTTCCGGCCGATGCGCTCCGCGCGCCATACCTGCAACTGGGCCTGCTCCACCTGGTTGGCCGGGGCGTTGTTGGCCAGCAGGATCTCCACGATATTGTTGTGCTCGGCCTGCAGTTCCGGCAGCGAGTCGTTCAGCGTGCTCGCTACGTCGTTAAGGAAGATAATGGAATCTTTGTTGCCGATGATGGTGTTGGCCTGCTCGCGCACCTGACGCCAGATCTGGCTGTAGTCGGACAGCTCTTTCTGCAGCGCGCGCCGGGTACCCGCATCGGCACCTTTGAGCTGGTTCCAGATATCGCCCATCTGGCCGACCGTTTTTTTCAAGTCGGCAAACGCCTGCTCGTCACCGGTGGTCGCCGATGGGGCCTGGGACACGACCTGATAGGCCAGGGCGCGCAGTTCCGCAACGTCCTGCAGGTATTTCTTATCCTGGTCGCCCTGGGTCTGCACCAGGTAGATACTGACAATCAGCCCCGCCAGTGTGGCGAGTACCAGCAGACCCATAAACAACGCCGCGGGGTTGCTGCGCAGCGCGGAAAATGAACTCTGGGAGCCTGTTTTCATAGTTTACTCCTGGCGGACCTGTCTCCAGGCCAATTCTTTTTATCACCACATTAAATGAACGCTTTGCTCCACGCCGACCTCAACGAGATCGAGTGGTGCTTTTCCCGATGGACTTCGAGCGCGACAGATGCCATCGCGGTCGAACTTTCCCCGAGCGGGAAAATCAGAATGCCGCGACCTACTGGGCCGCGGCATCCATAAACTGGAAATCGTTGATCAACGCATGCATGTCAAACACCAGCCAGCGCCCCTGCGGCAGCTGGAACTGGCCGTTGACCATCGGTGCAAACGGCTCCAGCAAATCGCCCGGCGCATGCCCGGCATACTCCAACGGGAGGTGCTGCATGCCGTGCAGCTCGTCGACAATCAGACCGGCGTAGACTTTATCGCGCTCGACCACCAGCACCCGGCGCCGCTGCCGCGGCCCGCCCAACTGGCCGCCGAAAAATGCGGCCAGGTCGAACATCGGCAACAGGCGGCCGCGCACATTGGCGACACCGCGCACCCACGGCTGAACGCCGGGGACAAAGGTGTACTGCGGTACTTCCAGCAGTTCCACCACATCGTCCATCGAGGCAACGAAGCGGTGGCCCAGCAGAGTGAAACCAACCCCGGTCCAGTGAGGCTTTACCTCCTGGCGGCCGGGCAGGCCGGCGGACTGCGCCTTGGCGCGCCGCGCGATATCGACCAGTGCGAGATAAGGGGTCTGTTTTGACTGCACTGAGTTCGCAGCTGGCCTAGGCCAACACCTCCTCGATGGTACCCAGCAGCTTGCCCTCGTCGACCGGCTTGGTCAGGTAGGCCTGCGCACCCTGGCGCATGCCCCAGACGCGGTCGGTGTCCTGATCCTTGGTGGTCACGATAATGATCGGGATACCATTGGTGCTGTCGTCCTTGCTCAGCTGGCGGGTGGCCTGGAAGCCGTTAAGGCCCGGCATGACGATATCCATCAGGATGACATCGGGCTTCTGCTCGCGCGCCACATCAACCCCGTTCTCGCCATTGGTAGCGGCTATCACCGCATGGCCGTTCTTCTCCAGGATTGTAGTCAGCTTGTGTGTTTCTGTTGGCGAGTCGTCAACAATCAATACTCTTGCCATGGTTTCCCCCGCGACATTTACTGTCAGCATCCACACCAGTCGCCAGGCGAACTGCAGCGGAAACTTGTAGTCTTATCTTTCCCGTGCGATGTACAGCACTGGAGGCTGCAACCACACTCGTTCGTGTGTTCCTGCCGGGCACGGAGCCCATACAGAAACCGCCCATATCGTTGAAGCCGCGATCAACAAAATCGCGGCGCGACCTATTCTACGCCAGCGACCTCGACAAAGTCACAACCACGGCGCCAACTCAGGCCGCGTGGTGCGGCTTGGCGTGCGCGGAAATGGCACCGAGCAGCTCGCTCTTGCTGAAAGGCTTGGTTAAATATTGATCGCATCCAACCACGCGCCCCTTGGCCTTGTCGAACAGGCCGTCCTTGCTCGACAGCATCACCACTGGCGTAGCGCGGAATTCGCTGTTGTTCTTGATCAGTGCGCAGGTCTGATAGCCGTCCAGACGCGGCATCATGATGTCGACAAAAATAATGTCCGGCCGCGAATCGGCAATCTTGGCCAACGCGTCGAAACCATCGGTGGCGGTGACCACGGTACAGCCCGCTTTTTGCAGCAGGGTCTCAGCGGTGCGACGGATAGTCTTGCTATCGTCGATCACCATCACCGTCAGGCTTTCCCAGTTGAGCTCCATAGGTTATTGAATCCCCTGTTTACTTTTTTTCGGGCACAGCGATATAACCGCCGGCATCGCCCTTTCTTGAACCACTTTCAGGGTCTGGGCGCCTCGGTTCACGCCAAGGTCGCACATCAGAACCAACTTTTATCACAGAACCCACGGTGAATCTACCGAAGTCCGGGCGACGACAGTGGCACCGTGAGACAAATGCACAAATAGTCAGCAAAGTTCTACTGCGCAGGATACGCAGCCATGAGATGTTCATTTATTGAGCAGACTTTTCACCGCTAAACGCTTGCACCGCTGCCAGCCAGATCTTAACTTACGGCGGCACAACCCAACCGGCACGGAAACCGCTATGAGTTACTCCCTCGGTGTGGTGATGGACCCCATCGCCCGGATCAATTTTAAGAAAGACACCACCCTCGCGCTGCTGCAGGCCGCACAGCGCAGCGGTTTTACCCTGTTTTATTTTGAACAGAGTGACCTCTTCCTCGCCGACGGGCGCGCCATGGGCGTGGGCCGGCCGCTGAAAGTGTTCGACGACCCCGCGCGCTGGTACGAACTCGGCGACGCCGCCGAGATGCCGCTGGGCGCGATCGACACGATGCTGATGCGCGTCGACCCGCCTTTCGACAACGAATACATCTATTCCACCTATATTCTCGAAGCGGCCGAGCGCGAGGGCACACTGGTGGTCAACAAACCCCAGGCACTGCGCGACTGCAACGAGAAGATCTTCGCCACCAGCTTTGCCCAGTGCTGCCCGCCGCTGATCGTCAGCCGCAGTATGCCCCGCCTGCGCGCCTTCCACGCCGCGCACAAAGACGTCATCTTCAAGCCCCTGGACGGCATGGGCGGCAGCGGCGTGTTCCACTGCAAGCCCGACGGCGCCAATCTCGGCGCCATCCTGGAAATGCTCACCGGGCATGGTCGGCAGCAGATCATGGGCCAGCGCTATATCCCCGAGATCAAAGACGGCGACAAACGTATTCTGGTAGTGGATGGGGAAGCCGTGCCCTACTGCCTGGCGCGGATTCCCGAAGCCGGAGAGACCCGCGGCAATCTGGCCGCCGGCGGCCGCGGCGAAGCGCGACCACTGACCGAGCGCGACCGCTGGATCGTCGCGCAGGTGGCGCCGTCGCTGAAAGAGCGCGGCCTGCTGTTTGTCGGCCTCGACGTGATCGGCGACTACCTGACCGAAATCAATGTCACCAGCCCCACCTGCGTGCGGGAAATCGACGCCGCCTACGATACCGACATCGGCGCGCGACTGATGCGCGCGATCACAGACCGGCTCGAACAAAAGGGTTAAACTGTGCAGCCGCAGTCAGGGACGACTGGGTGCACCCGCAAGCAGTAACCAATAAAAAGCAAATGAACCCGACCGCCAGCCCACAGCTCCAGGCCGCCCAGCACGACCGCTTCGTGTTCGCCCTGTTTGTCGCCTGCGCCTTTCACGCGCTGGTGATATTCGGCGTGGCCTTTTCCGCGCCCGAGGCGCACCAGGCGCCCCCCACGCTGGAGGTCACGCTGGCGCAACACCGTTCCGCGCAGGCGCCCGAAGACGCCGACTACCTGGCGCAGCACAACCAGCAGGCCAGCGGCAGCGCCGACACGCCCAAAGAACTTTCCACCAACCGCCGCGCAGAAATCGCCGACACCGCGATCCGCGAAGTCAATCCGCTGCCGCAGCAACAGGCCGCGCGCCCGGCCGAGCAGCGCCGCCAGCTGGTCACTACCATCGGTGACAGCCCGCAGCAGGCGCCGGAGCTGCCGGCCGAGGACAAGCCGTCACAGGAGAAACGCGGCGACGCCCCCAACGACCTGCCGCTGACCAACCCGGAAATTGCCAGCCTGCAGGCGCGCCTCGACAAGATCCGCCAGACCATTGCCCAGCGCCCGCGGGTCCGCCGCCTGACCTCGGTGGCAACCAAGGCCTCCGCCGACGCCGCCTATCTGCACGCCTGGCGCCAGAAAGTGGAAGCCGTCGGCAACGACAATTTCCCGCAGCAGGCGCTGCAACAGCAGATCACCGGCAGCCTGCGCATGATGGTGCGGCTGCTGCCCACTGGCGCAGTCGAAGATGTGGTGATCCTGAAATCCTCCGGCCAGCGCGTACTCGATGACGCCGCCCAGCAGATTGTGCGCCTGGCGGCCCCCTTCGCGCCCTTCCCGGCAGAGATCCGCAAGGAAGCCGACCGCCTGGAGATCATCCGCACCTGGCGCTTTGAAATGACCGGCTTCTCCACCGCCGCCGGCGCTGCACCCAAGCGTGGCTAAGGGCGCCGCTGGGCATTCTGCGCCCCACACTCGGCGGGGCGAATAACACCCGGCGACCGGCGGCACACGATTCGGGTTAAACTTGCGCTATGAACCACACCAATATCGACAGCGACCTGACCCACGGCGGCCTGCGCGGCCAGTTCCTGCTCGCCATGCCCGGCATGGAGGATCCGCGCTTCCACCAGACCATCGCTTTCGTCTGTGAGCACAACCGCGACGGCGCCATGGCCATCGTCATCAACGCGCCCAGCAAGGTGTTCTGGAAAGAAGTGTTCGAGCAGCTGTCCCTCGAGGACTTCAGCCTGCGCGGTGATGAAATGGTATTGCTGGGCGGTCCCGTGTCGCCGGAACAGGGCTTCGTCCTGCACGGCGCCGGCGCGGTGTTCGATTCCACCCTCGAGGTCAACCGCGATATCAGCCTGACCGCTTCCAAGGATATCCTCGAATCCCTCGCCGCCGGCCGCGGCCCCGACGACGTGCTGCTGGCACTGGGCTACTCCGGCTGGGGGCCCGGCCAACTGGAGGAAGAGCTGGCCGACAACGCCTGGCTGACCCTGCCGGCAGAACCGGAAATCCTGTTCGCGACGCCGTGGGAAAAGCGCTGGCAGACAGCCGCCGCACGCCACGGTATCGATATGGGCGGGCTCGGCTCCCAGGCCGGACACGCCTAATAGACCCCGGCAAGCCACAGCGCTTGCCGCCGGCGGCGCTGGTGCGCCAGCCCGGTCACAATGCTCGCGCACTGCAGTACACTCCGCCTGCTCCGCTCCGGCGGCCACCACCAGCCAACCGCTCACTACGTCTCACACAGGTTTCCTCATGGGTTCAAAAACCATCACCGCCCTCGCCTTCGATTTCGGCACCCGCTCCATTGGTGTCGCGTTTGGCCAGAGCCTCACCGGCACCGCCCGCGAGCTCGCGCCGCTGCCGGCCAGAGACGGCCAGCCGGACTGGGGCCAGCTGCAGAAGCTGCTGGATGAATGGCAACCACAGCGACTGCTGGTCGGTCTGCCGCTGAACATGGATGGCAGCGAAAGCGAGTTCGGCGCCCGCGCGCGCAAGTTCGGCAACCGCCTGCACGGCCGCACCGGTCTGCCGGTCGAACTGGTCGACGAGCGACTCAGCACCCGCGCCGCCAAGGAAGAGGCCTTCGAGCGCGGCCACAAGGGCAACTATGCACAGGACCCGGTGGACTCCATCGCTGCGCGTATCATTTGCGAGGACTGGCTGCGCGCCCTCACTGCCGACTGACGCGCTCGCGCACGGCTCTGCTAGAATGGGCCCCCCATTTCCCAAGCGACCGACGCCGTATGCCCATTTCCCGCCTCCGCATCGCCACTCGCGAAAGCGCCCTGGCCCTCTGGCAGGCCAATTACGTGAAAGATCGCCTGCAGCAGCTGCACCCCGACGCGACCATCGAACTGCTGCCGCTGACCAGCCGCGGCGACCAGCTGCTGGATATCCCGCTGGCCAAGGTCGGCGGCAAGGGCCTGTTCGTCAAGGAACTGGAACGCGCGATGCTGAACGGCGAGGCCGATATCGCCGTGCACTCAATGAAAGATGTGCCGATGGAATTTCCCGACGGCCTGCACCTGCCGGTGATCTGCGAACGCGAAGACCCACGCGATGCGTTTGTGAGCAATCACTATGCTGATCTCGATGCGCTGCCCGCCGGCGCCGTGGTCGGCACTTCCAGCCTGCGCCGCCAGTGCCAGCTGCTGGCGCGGCGGCCGGATCTCGAGGTGAAGTTCCTGCGCGGCAATGTGAACACCCGCCTGGCCAAGCTGGATGCCGGTGATTTCGACGCTATCGTGCTCGCCGCCGCCGGCCTGCTGCGCCTGGAGATGCGCGCGCGCATCCGCACTTTCCTCGCCCCGGAAATTTCCCTGCCCGCCGGCGGCCAGGGTGCCGTGGGCATCGAGTGCCGCCGCGACGCCGAGCTGGAAGCCCTGCTGCAGCCGCTGCACTGCGACGCCACCGCGGCGCGGCTGGCCGCCGAGCGCGCCGTCGTCAAACGTCTCAACGGTAGCTGCCAGGTGCCGATCGGCTGCTACGCCGAGCTGCAGGGGGAACAACTGTGGCTGCGCGGCCTGGTGGGCAGCCCCGACGGCGCAACCATGGTGCGCGGCGAGCGCCGCGGTCCCGCCGCCGACGGCGAGGCCATGGGCATCGCCCTGGCCGAGGAACTGCTGTCCGCCGGCGCCGACAAGATTCTCGCCGCCATCTGACCGTGACCAAACCGCTCGCCGGCAAGCGCATTCTCGTCACCCGCCCCGCCGCACAGGCGCGCGGATGGTGCGAGCGGCTGTGCGCCGCCGGCGCTGCGGTGGACTGCCTGCCGATGCTGGCGATCGAAGCGGTCGGCGACAACGCCGGGCTGCAGGCGATCAAAAGCCGGATCCTCGATTTCGATCAGGTGGACTGCGCCATTTTCGTATCGCAGAACGCCGTGCGTCACGGCTGTGACTGGCTCGACGACTACTGGCCGCAGCTGCCGCTGGGCCCGCACTGCTATGCCATCGGTGCCGCCACCGCGCGCGCGCTGGCCGAGCGCGGCATCCACAGCGATCACAGCAGCGGCAGCATGGACTCGGAAACCCTGCTCGCGCGGCCGGAACTGCAGCAGATGCAAGACAAGCGGGTGCTGATCTTCCGCGGCTGCGGCGGCCGCACCCTGATCGGCGACACCTTGCGCGAGCGCGGTGCGCGGGTGGACTACTGCGAGCTCTACCGCCGCACCCTGCCCGCCAGCGCCGCCGAACAGCTGGCCGCCTACCGCCAAAGCCCCGATGCGATTGCCGTGCACAGCGGTGAAACTCTCGCCAACCTCAGTCACTGCATCGATACCGGCGGCCGCCCGCAACTCAAGCTGGTGCCGCTGATCTGTCCCAGCGAGCGGGTGGCTGCACAGGCGCGCGCACTCGGCTTCGCCCGTCCCCTCGCCGCGGGCAACGCCGGCGACGACGCCATGCTGGCGGCCCTGGAAAATGCCCTGCTCGCTGCCTGAGCCGGTTTTGCCGCCCGAATTGAGTAAAATTTTTTAAAACAGCGCCACATGCCATATAAAGCGTGCCGCCAGTCGCTATAATTTGACGACATTTTCTACCGCCGTTGTTCCTGCCATACCCATGACTGACGACAAATCCAAAGATTCCGGCAAAGCCACCGACCCCGCTCCGCAGGCGTCCGCGCCCGGCACCCCGGCACAGGCCGAAAGCAACTTCACCAAAGCGGCCCACGAAAAAGGCGCCGCGGCGGACAAAAAGACCGCCGCGAAAAAAGACACGGCAACCGAGGCGAAGAAGGCGTCAGGCAGCGGCGGCAAGGGCGGTAAACGTGGCGCGAGCAGGACCGGCAAACGCGGTTTCGGCTGGCTGTGGCTGCTGATCCTGATTGTCCTGCTCGGCGCTGGCGGTACCTGGGCCTGGCTGAACTGGCCCCAGGTGCAGAACAGGCTGGCGCCGTATCTGGAATTCATTCCCGGATTCAAGCGCGAATCCACGGCCGCCACGCCGGCCAGCGCGCCGCAGACCGCTGCGGCCACGGCACCGGAGACGCAGCCCGGCGCCGAGGCACCGGCGGCAACTGCGCCAGCGCAACAGCCCGCAGCTACCGAGACCGCAACGCAACAGGTGCAGGCAGTCGATCGCGCCACCCGCCAGAGCGTCAGTGAACTGCGCGAGCAGCTTCGCCAGCAGCAGGGCAACGTCGCCGAGCTGCGCCAACAGATCGCCGAACTGCAGCGCAACGTCACCGCCCAGGGCAACCGCCTGGGCGAACTCGGCAATGCCAGCCGCGAAGACTGGCAGCTGGCCGAGGCCGACTATTTGCTGCGCCTCGCCAATCAGCGCCTGATGCTCGAACGCGACAGCCGCGCCGCCCTCGGGCTGGTGGAAGAAGTCGACCAGATCGTACGCCGCGTCAACCTGCCCGACCTGTACGGCGTGCGCCAGCAGCTGGCTCGGGACATTACCGCACTCAAGCTGGTGGACAATATCGATCGCGAGGGGCTGTATCTGCGCCTGCGCGCACTGGAGGAGCAGCTGCTGCGCACCGACATCCAGCCGAAGTTCGATCTGGCCACTCTCGACGCCAGTATAGAGCCGGAAGAAACGGAGACCAAAGCCGGGCAATCCGCGTGGCAGCGGAGCTGGCAGCACTTCACCCAGTTTGTGCGTGATTCGGTGCGCATCCGCGATGGCAACATAGACCCGGTGCTGCTCTCGCCGCAGAGCGAGGCACGCTTCCGCCAGAGCCTGCGCCTGAATATGGAACAGGCGGAACTGGCGCTGCTGCGCGAGGACAGCACGGTATACAAGGATGCGCTCAGCCGCGCGCGCAAGCTGCTGCTGGAGTACGGCACCGACACCCGCCAGCGCGACGTGCTCGCCAAGGAACTGCAGGAGATGGCACAGGAGCCCATCGCAGTGGAACTGCCCAGCCTGTCCGCCTCGCAAAGTGCGTTGCACAACTATATCGAGCGGCTGCACAAACTCGATAACGGTAACCAGCAGGGCGCAAACAGCAACGGTGGCGAGCAGTCACCGGGGAGTGGCAACCAGTGAAACGCTTCCTGTTTTCCGCCCTCGCCTTCTTGCTGTTCGGTGCCTTCCTCGCCGAAATGATCCGCAGCTACCCGGGCTACATGCTGCTTGCGGTGGGCGGCGAACGTATTGAAATGAACCTGTGGGTCGCCATCGGTGCACTGACCCTTGCACTGTTGCTGCTGTTTTTCGCCATCTGGCTCCTGCGTAGCCTGCTGCGCGGTATTGGCGGCAGTGTCAGCCGCATCCGCTTCGGCCGTACCCGTGTGGCGCGCCGGCGGCTGACCAATGGCCTGGTGGAGTTTATGGAGGGGAACTGGTCGCGCGCCCGCCGCCAGCTGCTCAAAAGCGCACCGCGCTCCGACGCGCCGCTGATCAACTATCTCGCCGCCGCCCGCAGCGCCTTCGAGCTGGGCTATCGCGACGAGGCCAACGAACTGCTGGCCAAGGCCGAGGCCAGCGGCGAAGACACGCAACTCGCAGTCGCGCTCAGCCAGGCGCGCATGCAGCTGCTCGACAAGCACTACGAGCAGTGTATCGCCAGCCTCGAGCGCGCCAAGCAGGTGGAACCCAGGCACCCGGCCCTGCTGCAACTGCTGCGCCAGGCCTATTACCGCCTGGGCGACTGGAACGGCCTGCGGGAACTCCTGCCGCAGCTGGAGAAGCACGCCAATATGCGCGAAGAGGAGCTGCAGCAGCTGGAACAGGAGGTCTACCAGCACCAGTTGAGCGACGCCGCCAGCCGCCGCGACACGGAGAAACTGCGCGAGACCTGGCAGGGCCTCAGCGGCCGCTGGCAGCGCAATATGGAATTGCGCAGCCTGTACGCGCAATTGCTGCACGAAATCGGCGACGACACCGAGGCGGAGAAGCAGCTGCGCTGGGTACTGAACCGTGAATGGCGCCCGGATATGGCGCGCCTGTACGGTTGCCTGACCGGCGCCGATGCCGCCGCACAGCTCACCGTCGCCGACGGCTGGCAGAAGGAGTACGGCGATAACGCCGACCTGCTCACCTGTCTCGGCCGCCTGTGCCTGCGCAACGAACTGTGGGGCAAGGCCCGCCAGTATTTCGAGAAGAGCCTGATTCTGCGCTCGGATCCCGCCACCTCGGCCGAACTGGCGCGGCTGCTCCACGCCCTCGGCGAAAAAGAGCAGGCCCACAAGCTGTATCAGGAGGGACTGATGCAGGCCGTCGCGGATCTGCCCCAGCTGCCCCTGCCCGGTGAAGCCGCACCGCTGCTGGGCAACGCGCCGGGTTGACAGGTCCGGCCCACCGTGCTTCGCCAGCCACCATCTGGCGCGCGCTGCCCCGCGGATTCACCGCTTTAGCCATCCAATCGGTATCCGCGTTCGTATACCGGGGACATCCACTAGCCGGGAGTCCCCATGTTCCATCTCGCCCCACTGCGCTTACTGCTGCCCGCCGCCGTGTTGCTGTTGAGCGCCTGCAGCAGCCCCGGCGTCACACACTACCGTGACCGCACCCCGGCGCTGATCCCCGAGCAGTTTTTCAGCGGCCCGCTGACCGCCCACGGCATCGTCAAGAATCGCAGCGGAGAAGTAACCCGCACCTTCAACGCAACGATACAGGGCCGGTGGCAAAATGGCCGCGGCGCGCTGGCCGAACACTTTGTCTTCAATGACGGCGAGACCCAGGAGCGCACCTGGCACTTGATTCCCAACGGCATCGATCCCGAGACGGGCGCAAAAACCTATACCGCCCGTGCCGGCGACGTCATCGGCGATGGGCGGGTGCGCGTGGCCGGCAATGCAATGTTTATCCGCTATACACTGGAAGTCCCCTATAACGGACGCAGCATCCGCGTGGCCGTGGACGACCGCATGTACCTGGTATCCGACCGCGTGCTGCTCAACCAATCAAAGCTGAGCAAGTGGGGGATTGATGTCGGTGAGATAGTGCTGACGATTATTCGTGGGGATTAGAGCGCTCCAAAGCCGAGTGGCCGACATAGGAAGTTATTAACGATCGCGTTATTACAGCGAGTGATCACCTAAACCTGTACTTCCCTGAGTGATTTCAAACGTTCATTCGTGCGTAAGCATCGCCTTAAATAGCTCTCCTAACGGCTCTGTCATTGCCTCCGACCTCTTTATGCAAAGAGAAATGTCACAACTTTTATGCTCACCCGCGTAACTGCGAGATGGAACATATAAAATGTCATCCCTCATCAATGAAGCGACATGAGGAAAAATACTAATTTGCGCTTGAATCGCAATGTACAAGCTCCAGGCGTTTTAGAACTCCTTTCCTTTTAAGAGACCTTTTTATAATTATATTTACGCCAACACTCTATTATAAAGGCGCGAAGAATACATATTTTTGAGTCAACTTCTACGCAAGCAATATACTATTTCTTGTAAAGATGATCTGTCTTAACCGCACCTTTTGGGAAAATTTTGCGAATACTTTGGCGCAGTAATATATCAGCCCTCAAAATCACGTCTCTGAAGTTCTGTTCTGGCCGACCACGAAATGAGGTTACATGAAACGTATCATCTGCTTTTAGCGATTGATCTGAGAAATAGTAGTTTGAAACACATGCCCGCTTTTCATCTACAACTATAGGACTCACAGAATGCCATGATGCTCCGTGGGTTGCCATCACAACCAATCGGTTAAATGTGCTATCAATAGTTATTTGTTTTTTTTGAGGGCCTTCTGGCCAAATTTCTAAGTTGCCACCAAAACATCCTTCCCAGTTAGGAGAGATATAATAGAGGAGATTTAAAACTCTCCATTTAGCTCTATCTTTTTCATGTGAATTATCTAGATGAGGGTTTAGAAAACTCCCTTTGGCCATAAGCGATATCCCACCAGCGTATAAGTACTTGTCAGGATAAAGACTTTCTATTCCGCATATATCTTGTATAAACGATACTATTCGAGCATCCTGAAAAGCATAAATACATTCTTCCAGGATTGGATCATATTGATCCATCTGAGCTGCAATATATTTGTATTCGCGTAAACTTTTACGCATTTTCATTGAATCAGGAGAAGGGAATGAATTGTAAATTTTTTTGGCCAATTCATCAGGAAGCAGATTATCTATGTAAAAGTAACCAATTTTTGCCGAAGAATTTTTATATAGTTCGCCTATAGAATTCTTTTCTTTGTCCAGCTTATTTAATATCAATTCAGCAATTTCTTCTCTTTTCATATAGATCCCCCAATTAATTCCGTTTTTTGTATAGCGCCACGAGCAGCGGCGCCTGACTCTGAACACTTTATGCACAACAATAGGAGCGAAGCGCCCTGAGCACAAAGTGAGTGAGGTAAGCTATCCAGTGGAGACCCCCAGGCTCGGAAAGAAATCTCTCATCATGTTCAGATGCTACTCAACTAGGATAGGCCCACCTTTAAATGTTGCACAAAATGCCTCTATGCCTACCCAACAATCAGGTTCAAATGAGATCTTGATAGTAGGGTTATTGCTTAACTCGATCTTGAGAGACTCATCCCGAGCGAAGGTCGCTACCAAAACTTTACTATTTATGCGCTCACCTCACTCACGGGTTACCTCCGCTGGGTTGAACGCAATATGAGCGTCGCTGTCAAATTCAACCCCGGAAGACTCTTTACCGAGATCAAAGCTATTTAGCTCTGCACCTTCAAGCTTATCTAAAGGCTACATTGATCTGCTACCACTTTCGTGGACACTTTATGCCGCCAGTTTTTCATACTCTGACGGCGACTGATAGCCGAGACTGGAGTGAAGCCGCTCTCGGTTATAGAACTCGATGTATTCGATGATGTGCGCTACCGCTTCGATCTCATTGTCAAAAGTGCGCTGATGAGCCAGCTCCGTCTTCATACTATGGAAGAAGGATTCAACAACCGCGTTGTCTAGCGGGTTTCCTTTACGACTCATACTCCGAGTCATACCCGCGGACTCAACTAGCTCCCGATACTCATGTGCCGCATATTCAATTCCCTGATCTGAATGGAATATACACCCCGATTGCGGTTGCTGGCGCGCTAGCGCCATTTTGAGTGCGCTTTTGGTCAACTCACTATTTCGCTTTCGGCCAAATGACCAGCCAATCACCGACCGAGTATATAGGTCGATTACCACGGCATGGTATAACCACCCAGCTCCGGTCTTTATATAAGTGAAGTCACCAGCCCACTGGGTACCTGCTGATTCTGCAGGGCCTTCTGTGCCAACCAGTTGCAGAGTAAAACTCATGCTTCCCAGGATTCCAGGTATAAAGCCCTCTAGTAGAAGCTTGTATTCCAGCGGACTTCATTAACTGAGATACACGCCTTACGCTACAGGACAAGCCATTTCGCTTCAGTTGCCGATGCACCCGGCGCGCCCCATAAGCACGCTTAAAACCTTGGTGAAGTTCAACAATGGCATCGGTGAGATGACGATCATATCTTCGCCGCTCACTCTCCTCTCGATTGCGCCACGCGTAAAAGCCACTCTTTGACACACCCAGCAAGCTGCAAAGCCTCCTGACGTCACGAACTTAGCGGTTCTTCTCAACGAGCTCAAACAGCTTTACTTTTCCGCTGGAAGAACCGCTCGGCCTTTTTTAGTAGGTCGATCTCATCGTTACGATTGACCAGCTCGCGCTCTAACTTCTTGATCTTCTTTTCTGCGGCTGCGAGCTTGTCTTCGGCCTCCCGTACAGGATCCGCGCGATCAGGACGCCGTTTGGGAGACGGCTTGGTTGGCTTCATATGCTTGTTTTCCTTCAGCTCCCCACGGCGGTGCTCCATCTGCCACCGATACAGCATCACCGGATGTATACCGAGGGATTCTGCCACATCCTTTGACCTAACGTCAGGATGATTGGCTAATTTAACGACTTGAAGCTTGTAAGCCAAGGTGTAACGGTCGTAGCCTCTATTTTTTGTTTGCCCCATTCTGGACCTCTTTAATGAACAGAAAATACTGTCCACAAAAGTTGTTACAGATCAGCAGTGTTGTGGCAAAGCCACGTTTTTAGCTGTCCGGCGCCGAAGGCGCGAAGTTGATTGATTTGTTAGAAGCCTTTTCGATCTCTGATTTGCACTCCTGCATTGCTTCTACGATTATTTCCCTCAAACTTAGCGGCACTCCAACTACAGGGCGCCGGTAATCCTCTCGACTTTCATAGCTTGAGGTTGAGCCTTTTCGAAATATAGATGCAGTACGGTAAATTCTAATCTCGTTTTCCGGCTCTTTTCCCCACCCATGCAGCCAGTAGATTCCTATTTCAGCTGAGGCTCTATCTGGCGCCAGAGGGCATTCAAAAGAAAACGTGAATTGCCAAACATCTCCCTCAGGGCTTCCACCGCTATAACCATTGATATCAGCGCCTAGCCTCTCAAGATCGCTGCGACACTTTCTTAATTCATTATCCAAAATTGTTTGGTGCTCCGTAGTGATCATCTTTTGCTTCTAACGCCCGCATTTGGGACCGTAGTGAAGCGCAGCGGAACGGGGTCCCAGCCCCGCAAGGGGCGACAACATGCGCTTGTTAAATGGTTCCAGACTCTCAGGTTCATGATGGATTCCATTTATTACTTTCGTATTCATAAGCCCACCAATCGGCTTCTTGGGGACCTATCTCTTTTAGTATCTCGCGGTTTCGGATAATAAGTGCAATTGGTAAGAGAGAGGCCAGCTGGTAGAGTCGGCGCTTCTCCCCGCCAAGAGAAAAGCACTGATGAGCTACAACCAGCTGACCGAGAACGAACGATACCAGATTTATAGTCTGAAGAAAGCCGGGCACTCGCAAATAGAGATTGCCGAACTTCTGGAAAGGCATCCCTCTACGATCTGTCGAGAGCTGCGTCGCAACAAAGGGCTACGAGGGTACCGGCCCGGGCAAGCTCAAAAGCTGTCGAATGTTAGACGGTATGGGGCCCACAAGGCTCGGAAGGTGACGGACGAGGTACGTGATCAGATTGAAACGCTGCTCCGGCAGGAGTTAAGCCCGCAGCAGGTAGCAGATTATCTGAAACGGTGTACGGGTATTTCCTTACATCATGAGACAATTTATCAGCTGATCTATGCCGACAAGGCTCATGGCGGCGATTTGTATACGCATCTGCGAGTAGCGTCAAAGCCCTACCGCAAGCGTTACGGCAGCAACGATCAACGCGGCAAGATCAAGAACAGAGTGAGTATTGATGAACGCCCTGAGGTTGTTGACCTGGGTAACCGAATTGGCGACTGGGAAGGCGATACAGTCATCGGCAAAGGCCGCAAAGGTGCGCTATTGACCCTGGTAGAGCGCAAATCGCTGTATACGGTCATTGTGTTGCTGACGGGCAAGAGAGCCGACTTGCTCGCCGCTGCAGCGGTTGCGCATATGGTACACCTTAAGGAGAAAGTCAAAACAATCACGTTCGACAATGGCCTTGAGTTTGCCGGTCATGAAGAGATCGCGAAAGGACTGGAGGCGGATATTTACTTTGCCCATCCCTATGCATCATGGGAGCGTGGAATCAATGAAAATACCAATGGTCTTATTCGGCAATATTTCCCGAAGGGAACGGACTTCAGTACGGTATCGGATGAGCAGGTTCAGTTTGTCATGGACCGCCTGAACAGCAGACCAAGAGCGACCAGGGGTGGACGATCGCCAAATGAGCTATTTATGGGGCGGCGGGACGATTTGCTCGCTGCATGAAGAAATTGCAGTTATTACTTGAAACCGCGTCTCAATTCGAAGATTGCTTTCATCAGGTATATACTTCTTTGCCGCCTCCTTTGCTTCTTCGAATGTCGAATGGAAGGTGACCAAATCACCCGCATAGAGCTTGTAGAAATCTATATTCATGCTTGCCATTTAACGGCCACAGCACGGGCGGCCGAAGCGCAGCGTAGGCCGTCCCGCGGAGGACCGCAGGGCCGTAGCAGCGTGCCTGTGATTGTTATGTTTATTGCGCATACTCTGTAATATTTACATTCGCACCGCTGATGTTTATCTGAATTTTCGTCTCAGGGAAAAGCCAAATTACAGAATTTTCCTTCTGCGCATTTAATTCGAAATCTCCGTAAATCGCTGTATTTTTCTCATCGCTTGTATATATTTGGCCTTCCACTTTTATATCTGACTTGCAAACTTTCTCACAAGACTGTGGCGCCCACTCAACTCGCCAATACCGTTCAAGAGGCACTTCATACGACGCTTCCCTTTCCAGACTGAGCTTGACCTTACCTAGATTTTGGCCAGATACAAAGTACTTGTTAAAGCCGTTTCTATTCCCGTTTTCGATAATGGACTTACACTCAGACTTCCAATTTTCACCGATTGTGTTGTCTAGATTGATGGTGGCTTCTTCGTTACCTTGGTTTGCGGAACGACAATACCAGTAATTGGAACGCTCCTTGCTGAACCTCGGACTAGACCAATGACCATACTGAAATCCAAGTGAAGACTGAGCACTCGAATCCCCAGCTATTGCCTTTCTCAATATTTCAGAAAAACTATCGTAGGCCTGTGATATAACCGAAATTGATGTTATGAATATTAAAATAATTATTCGAAGCATAAATTTCCCATAAAACATAGCGCCCTCAGCAGGGGCGGCCGAAGCGTAGCGTAGGCCGTCCCGCACAGGCCCCACTAGGGGCCGGCGCAAACTGCCTGTGATTGTTATGTGTTTCGCCGCTTAATTTCCTCAAAGCACCCTTCGCAGATTGGCATAATCTGTGCAAACTTTTCCGAGATGTCGTTCCAGCCTCCCTGCTCGATAGCAACTGCTTCACATTCAGCGCACCATGCATTTTTAAATGGCCACTCAGAATCGGGGACATCTTCGGGCTCGAAGAAGCCAACATCTCGACCATACTGTAGATGCTTGCAAATGAAGGCAGGAGGTTTTATGCCGTGCCTAGCACACTCCATTTTAGAATTCTTGTTTAGGGTGTTACCCATAGCCCCTCATGACACATAACGCTTTTGTTTAGCGGCGCCCCGACAGGGGCGTCCGGTGGAGGCCGCAGGCCGGAACAAATTACAACAACTTGTTAAATGCTTATGCACGGGCACCTGTTGAATACAGGTGATTGACACAGTAAGCACTGCCTTTTACTTGCTTGAGATTGCAGCCTGACCACATACATGGATCATTGGTTAAGCCGCCCCGATTCTCTACCATTTTTGATTTAATCGGTGACTCAGCATCAAATGACTCCCAGCTATCTGCTGAGGAGAGCTTTACCGCATAGCAAGTCTGGTATTTATCCCACTCGTCTACTTTGTAGTGCTGGCCACAATCAGGGCATTGCATCAGCAAGACCCAGTTCCCAACAGCGAGCTGGTTCAACTTTGGTTTGAACTTGGAATGACAGTCGCTTAAATCTATTAATGCTGGCTGTTCGCTACAGTTGCACATAATTCTTTGAGGTATTTAACGCCCACAGCAGGGGCGGCCGAAGCTTAGCGTAGGCCGTCCCTCCCAGACCCCGCAGGGAACTGGGACTTGCTGCCTGTGATTGTTAAGCATTAAACGTTCTCCGCTCTTCACTGAAGCCCATTCCCTTGCCGCTTTGAGTACAGCCTGGAAATACCCATCCGCGAATAAATATCTCTCTATACTCATTTGCCAATGGTTGTGACATACCACTGTATTGAAAAGCTACTTTAGTTGGATGGCCCCCATCAAGACGCACATTAAATGTGAATTCAATGCTGCAGTGATCGCACCTCAGGTAAATCGGCTCAAAGACAGCTATGGGGAGTAGCTGCCCCGAATTATCCCTTTGCTCCTCGCCACACTCTTGAACTTGAACAATCTCTCTATCTAGAGGGATTGTGCTCGCCATCAGTAGGCTTGGAATGAAGACGAATATCAGTGGTAAGAATTTCATCGCTAATGATGCTTAACGCCCACAGCACGGGCGGCTGGAGCGCAGCGTAGGCCGTCCCGCGGAGGCCCGCAGGGCCGTGCAGCGTTCCTGTGATTGTTAACTGGACTCACGATGCGCAACCTCAATAACTATAGGGGCATCATGACCGAACTCATCTTCCGCCAATACTGTATTGGCACAACCCAATTTTTTTATTGATCGATCACTTGAATACACTAAATATGCCGTTTTCGCTTTAAGATCTATGCCCTCAACGTCAATTTGCATTTTCTGACCCGCTATCAGGTTTCCTCTAAAAACTTCAAGAACCACTAATTTTCCGCTTTTTGGATCTTCTAGAGTTTTAACAACGGCTATTTGGCTGGCAGTTTGAGATTGCTTCAAGTGAAACTTATCTGTGTATGTTTCACAAGAATTTGCCACGCTAGAGATTAATAGTAGGAATGTAGCTGCGACTTTCTTCATGGGATCTACAGTTAACGCCCGCAGCAGGGGCGACCAATGCTGTGCACATATTGTGCTAAAAAGGGAGCGCAGCGACCAGCACAATATGTGCACAGCGTTGGGCGTCCCGCGGAGGCCCGAAGGGCCGGAGCAAACTGCCTGCGATTGTTATACCTTTCCTGAGAACCAGCCCTTGGCATGCTCCAAGGCGTTCTTTAGAAAGGCGCTAGCATCTTCATTGAGAGTAGGAAGCAATACTGCACCAACAATCACGAGCATCCATATTGCTAACCTGCCCGAAATAGCACCTAATATGCCATTTCGAATAACCTCGAAAATGCTAGGTTTGCCTATTTTATCGTATGGGGTAGATAGAAATTCATGAAGTTTCAACCCCTCCTTCGTCGGCTTTAAATTGATAAAGTTTGAACCTCTAGGCCCTCGCTCAACCTCATCTCCTTCTATTTCTTTATTTGAAATTAGAGATATGAGAGAGAGATAAGTCTGAAATTTTTCTCCATCATTTGTCCCTCGGCGAATCTGCTCCACTTGGAAATCATGAGTTCTCGTGATTTCTCCGCACTTCACCTTTTTAAAAATTTCGTGAGACATTAAATTCTCTCAGCAAGATCGAGGTATAACAGTTCATTCTTAGGCATGGTTATATATGGACATATGGGTGTATATAACCATGTATATCCAGATATAACCATAAATGGCCATATCCGGCCATGCTACAACTCAATACTGACACCTATATCTGTGCACTTTTCAATCAACCCATCCACAATCCGGTGGGCGAGGCCCAGGGTGCAGGCGGTGTCTTGTCGCATTACCCATGCCTGGCCAGCCCTGCTCCACCGGCCACCCGATTGCTTGATTAACTTCTGCATAGCACTCTCCTCGCGCCCCACGCACAGTGCTATCGCCTCGCTCTTGCGATAGGCATTGACTGCCGCGAGGGACATGCCCGGTTTTGGCTTTTCACGCTCATCGACAACGAGCTCTACAGTGGTGAGGACTTTATTGCCGCATGGCGAGCAGCGGTAGCGCACGGCACACAGGCGCCGGCCGAAGCGATGTTCGAATCGGCGTGCGCCGGGTTGGCCGGGGCGGATTGTTTTGAGTACGTGCATGTTCCCCTCCCTGGGCTATGCATACGATGTTTTAGAGTCCGAGCTTGGACCAGATTTCGTCCACCTTTTTAACCACCGCTTCGTCGCGTTCGATCGGCCTGCCCCACTCGCGGCTGGTTTCCCCCGGCCATTTGTTCGTGGCATCGAAGCCG
Organism: Microbulbifer sp. SAOS-129_SWC; assembly: GCF_039696035.1. Lineage (GTDB taxonomy): Bacteria > Pseudomonadota > Gammaproteobacteria > Pseudomonadales > Cellvibrionaceae > Microbulbifer. Next base: position 253,872 of record NZ_CP155567.1, on the reverse strand, counting down.
ATCTTGGAGCCGAGACCGGAAACCGGGGAGGCGAAGTCGAGATAATCGATGGGCGTGTTTTCCACCATCACCGTATCGCGCGCCGGATCCATGCGTGTGGTCATGGCCCAGATCACATCTTTCCAGTCGCGCGCGTTGACGTCGTCGTCGGTGACGATAACAAACTTGGTGTACATAAACTGGCGCAGGAAAGACCACACGCCCATCATCACGCGCTTGGCGTGCCCCGGGTACTGCTTCTTCATGGTCACTACCGCCAGGCGGTAGGAGCAACCCTCCGGCGGCAGGTAGAAGTCGGTGATCTCCGGAAACTGCTTGCGCAGAATCGGAACGAACACTTCGTTCAGCGCTTCGCCGAGCACGGCCGGCTCATCCGGCGGACGACCGGTGTAGGTGCTGTGGTAGATGGGTTGCTTGCGGTGGGTGATCTTTTCCACAGTGAAGACCGGGAAGCGCTCCACTTCGTTGTAGTAGCCGGTGTGGTCGCCGTAGGGACCTTCGTCGGCGGTGTCGTCGGGATAAATGAATCCCTCCAGCACATATTCGGCGCTGGCCGGCACCTGCAGGTCGCTCAGGGTGGCATTCGCCACTTCGGTCTTGTCGCCACGCAGCAGGCCGGCAAAGGCGTATTCGGACAGGGTGTCCGGCACCGGGGTAACGGCGCCAAGGATGGTGGCGGGGTCGGCGCCGAGTGCCACGGCCACCGGGTAGGGTTGGCCCGGGTTCTGCCGGCACCATTCGCGGAAATCCAGCGCGCCACCGCGGTGCGACAACCAGCGCATGATCAGGCGGTTCTTGCCGATCAGCTGCATGCGGTAGATACCCAGGTTCTGGCGCTTCTTCTCCGGTCCGCGGGTGATCACCAACGGCCAGGTGACCAGCGGCGCGGCGTCGCCGGGCCAGCAGGTCTGGATGGGCAGCTTGTGCAAGTCCACCTCATCACCACTCAGCTGGACCTGCTGGCAGGCGGCCTTGCTGACCACCTTGGGGCCCATGTTGAGTACCTGCTTGAACACCGGTAGTTTTTCCCAGGCGTCGCGCAGGTTCTCCGGCGGCTGCGGCTCCTTGAGAAAGGCGAGCAGCTCGCCTACTTCACGCAACTCGGCAACGCTCTCGCGCCCCATGCCCAGGGCAACCCGCTCGGGTGTACCGAACAGGTTGGCGAGCACCGGCACATCGAATCCTTTAGGATTTTCGAATAGCAATGCGGGGCCACCGGCACGCAGGACGCGGTCGGCAATTTCCGTCATTTCCAGGTTGGGGTCGACTGGATGCTGGATGCGCTTCAGCAGGCCGCGCTTTTCCAGCAGCTTGATAAAGTCGCGCAGGTCTTTGTATTTCATGCAGTTCCCGGCCGTTGGCAAATAGTTGCCAGTGTAAAACAGCGGGGACAAAATAGGGAATGGCGCCCTCGGACAAGGGTGCAGAAAGGGAGAGGAGGATTGAAACAACCCGCACAAGCGTGCGGGATGTTAAAATACTTAAGCTGCTATTTTAAAGCGATAGCGGCTTAGAAGCGGGGACGACGCGGACGATCTTCGCGCGGCTTGGCTTCGTTAACACGGATGTTACGGCCAGACAGCGGCTGATCATTCATTTCTTCGATCGCCTTGCGCGCTTCGTCGTCGTTCGGCATTTCTACGAAACCGAAGCCCTTAGAACGGCCAGTCTCACGGTCAGTAATTACGGTAGCCCGAGAGATTTCTCCGAATGCACCAAAAGCTTCGTGCAGGTCATCAGAGGTAACGCCGTAGGCCAGATTTCCAATATAGATATTCACAAAAAGTTCTCACTAGATATGTGGGCTGTCGTGCAAGTCACAAATGGATAACCAGCTCCACCAGATCATCCATCTGAGATTGGCCCCTGGCACCAAATCGCAAAGATTCGGATTGGGCCAATTCTGTCGGGCGTTGTGTATATCCAGCGCCACAATGGGCCTCTTTATATGCCTAACGCTGCCCCTTTTCAACCGGATTCGGCGCAAATAATCGCCTTATTTCAAATCCGCTAGAAATCCGGCGCCATATTCAAGCGCCGGTTATAAACATAGATTATTTCCGTTTCATGGACAGGAAGAATTCGTCGTTGCTCTTGAAGTCCTTGAGCTTGTCGATCAGGAATTCAGTGGCCGCCAGATCTTCCATATCATGCAGCAGCTTGCGCAGGATCCACACGCGCTGCAGCTCGCCTTCCGGCATCAGCAACTCTTCGCGGCGGGTACCGGAGCGGCGCACGTTGATGGCCGGGTAGACGCGCTTCTCGGCAATCTTGCGGTCCAGCTGCAGCTCCATGTTACCGGTGCCCTTGAACTCTTCGAAGATCACTTCGTCCATCTTCGAGCCGGTGTCTACCAGCGCGGTGGCGATGATGGAGAGGCTGCCGCCCTCCTCGATGTTGCGCGCGGCACCGAAGAAACGCTTGGGGCGCTCCAGGGCGTGGGCATCGACACCACCGGTCAGCACCTTGCCCGAACTCGGTACGGTCGTGTTGTAGGCGCGCGCCAGACGGGTGATGGAATCCAGCAGGATCACCACGTCTTTCTTGTGCTCCACCAGGCGCTTGGCCTTCTCGATCACCATCTCCGCTACCTGCACATGGCGCGCCGGCGGCTCGTCGAAGGTGGAGGCCACCACTTCGCCGCGCACGGAACGCTGCATCTCGGTAACTTCCTCCGGGCGCTCGTCGATCAGCAGTACGATCAGGTGGCACTCCGGATTGTTGCGGGTAATGGCCTGGGCCATGTTCTGCAACATGATGGTCTTACCGGCTTTGGGCGGCGCCACGATCAGGCCACGCTGACCCTTGCCGATCGGGGCAACCAGATCGATGATGCGGCCGATCAGGTCCTCGGAGGATCCGTTGCCACATTCCAGCGTCAGGCGTTTATTGGGGAAGAGCGGGGTGAGGTTTTCGAACAGAATCTTGTTGCGCGCGTTTTCGGGCTTGTCGAAGTTGATTTCGCTGACCTTGAGCAGGGCAAAGTAGCGTTCCCCTTCCTTCGGCGGGCGAATCTTGCCCGCAATGGAGTCGCCGGTGCGCAGGTTGAAACGGCGAATCTGACTGGGTGAGACATAGATGTCATCCGGGCCCGCCAGGTAAGACGAATCGGCGGAGCGCAAAAAACCGAAACCGTCTTGAAGAATTTCCAGCACGCCGTCGCCGTAAATATCCTCACCGCTTTTGGCGTGGCGCTTGAGGATATTGAAAATAATGTCCTGCTTGCGCGAACGGGCCAGATTTTCCAGGCCCATGCCTTTGGCGATTTCGATCAGTTCTTCAATAGGTTTGGTTTTTAATTCAGAAAGATTCATACCAATTGCTTTATTAAGGTTTCTGTTGTCAGTTGGCGCGGACGCACCGGAATATTGGGGAGGGGTTTGAATTTGAACAATTGCTCGCTGTTACCCACATCGCGCGGTGTCATCTCTGGTCGGCAACGACATACTCCGGGAACTCACACTCTGCTCCGACTCACGATGGGGCTGAGCAGCATTAGCTAAGGAAAGTTCAACTCGAGGAGTTAGCGCGCCGGGGGTGGTCTACGACCGTGCGGAGGGGCGACTTCGTTCAGCTCGGTCCGGGAATATAATCTCGACTCGTCTGAATGGTTTAAAGATTACTGGGCAGTATAACGGCTGATTCCCATACTGCAAAGGGAATTTGCCCCTTTGCAGTATGGCGGCGGCCTTACAGCTGGCTGTCGATGAACTCGCTCAGCTGGGCGCGGGACAGAGCGCCAACCTTGGTGCCTTCCACATTGCCGCCCTTGAACAGCAGCAGGGTGGGAATGCCGCGCACGTTGTACTTGGCCGGGGATTCCTTGTTGGCATCCACGTCCACCTTGACGATCTTCAGTTTGTCACCGTAGTGACCGGCCAGGTCTTCCAGCACCGGCGCGATCATCTTGCACGGGCCGCACCACTGGGCCCAGAAGTCTACCAGTACCGGGCCCTCGGCCTTGAGTACTTCGGCTTCGAATTCGGCGTCGGTTACATTGACGATTGCGCTCATATTGCTTTCCTGTTCTCTGGTTACTCGTGGCGGCCATCTGGCCACTTGCCCTGCGAATGACTGGTTGGCGACATGATAAGGACTGCCGACCAACCGCCGCAAGGCGTTTCCCGCTAGATGGGGGTTGGGCGCGACACTTTCAAGGCTGCTCCAGGAAGCGCTGCAATATCTCGTCCAGGTAGTCGAAACCGAACGCGCTGGCGGCGATGCGCCGCTCCAGCGACTGTACCAGCTCCATCGCCTGCAGCGCCGGCCACTCCCGCTCCAGCTCCGCCAGCGGCAGGCCGGTATAGCGGCCGAAGGAGTCCACCGGCACCCCGTCCACCAGCCGCAGCGCATTCATCAGAAATTCCAACGGCAACTCTTCCGGCGCCACAACATCTGTGTGCGGCGGCGCCAGCTCGCTGTGGATAAGTTCGCCCGCACCGGATTGGGCGCCCGCGGCGGTCGCGCCTGCAGCCATGCCAGGCAGATAATGTCGCGGCGCGCGGGTACGACGGCTGCGCAGGATGTGCCCGGTTTCCGGCAGCGTCACCTTGCCGTGCGCACCGGCACCAATTCCCAGATAGTCACCAAACGACCAGTAATTGATGTTGTGGCGGGATTCGCGCCCGGCCGGACTGTACGCCGACACCTCGTAGCGGGAGTAGCCCTGCGCCGCCAGGTAGTTGCGGCCGCTGGCCTGCATGCGCGCCACCAGCGCCGATCCGGGCGTGACCGGTGGCGCGCTGTAGAAGGCGGTGTTGGGTTCAATGGTGAGCTGGTACCAGGAGATATGCTCCGGGCCCAGCGCCACGGCGCGTTGCAGGTCTGCCAGCGCCTCGGCTTCGCTCTGATCCGGCAGGCCGTGCATCAGGTCCAGGTTGATATTGTCGAAACCCGCGCGGCGTGCCATCTGCAGTGCGCCGGCGGCCTCCTCGCCAGAATGGATGCGGCCCAGGTTGGCGAGCTGGCGCGGATCGAAGCTCTGTACACCGATCGATAGCCGGTTGACGCCGGCGGCGCGGTAACCGGCGAACTTGTCCTGCTCGAAGGTACCGGGATTGGCCTCCAGGGTGATCTCTATGTCCGGGGCGAAGCCCACCAGCTGTTCCGCGGCCTGCAGAATGGCGCCGATTGCCGCCGGGGAAAACAGGCTGGGCGTGCCGCCGCCGAAGAAGATCGTGCTGAACCGACGGCCCTGCACCCACGGCAGCTGGCTGCGCAGGTCCCGCTGCAGCTGTGCCACATATTCGGCCTCCGGCAGGCCGTACTCGGCGCCGGGCCCCAGCGATTCGTGCGATTCCGCCGCGGACACAGCGCCCGCGGCTGCATGGGAGTTAGCGCCCGCGGCTGCATGGGAATTAAAGTCGCAGTAAGGGCATTTGCGCACGCACCAGGGGATATGCACATAGAGGCCCAGCGGCGGCAATTGCAGTGGTACCGAATCGCTCAAGCGCCCTGCCCCTGCATCTGCTCGCGCCACATGGCGCTGAACAGGCGCACTGCCTGACCGCGGTGACTGATACGGTTCTTTACTTCGCGCGGCAACTGCGCGGAGGTCATACCTTCGGACTCGACAAAGAACAGCGGATCGTAGCCGAATCCCTGTTCGCCGGCCGGCGCACGCAATATGCGCCCGCCCCAGCGGGCGCTGCATACTAGCGGCACCGGATCGTCCGCGCTGCGCACAAAGGCCAGCGCGCAGTGAAAGCTGGCGCCGCGCCGGCCGTCTTCCACGTCGCTGAGCGCTTCGAGCAGCTTGCGGTTGTTGTCCGCATCGCCGGCACCGGGGCCGGCGTAACGGGCGGAGTAGATGCCCGGTGCGCCGCCGAGGGCATCCACCGCCAGGCCGGAGTCGTCCGCCAGCGCCGGCAGGCCACTGATGCGGCTGGCGTGGCGGGCCTTGAGCAGGGCATTTTCGATAAAACTGAGGCCGGTTTCGTCCGCTTCCGGCACCGCGAATTCAGACTGCGGTAGCACATCGATATCCCAGCTGGCGAACAGCTGTGAAAACTCTCTCAGCTTGCCGGCGTTTCCGCTGGCCAGTACGATTTTTCTCAACATATCTCAACAGTGAAGGGGCGGAGACCGACGGCACAACTACAAAGCCTCGTCTTGCAGGTGCCCGCGCGTCCCGCCGGGGGATGAAGGCGCCGCGCACACGGTCGGCGCCGGGGATCAGGTGGAGTGCTGCGGCGCAGCACCCGACAAGGCAACGCGAAAGCGCGCCGCCAGCGCTATTGCTTTTCCAGCTTGCGGCGGAAGCTCACCTGCTCGGTTTCGCCGTTGGGCAGCTTCACATCGATGGTAAACGTCATCGTTTCTTCGTGGTTGAAGCGCAGCGGCGCCAGGTAATACACCGCCTCGCCCTCCTTGATCTCCATAAACTTCAGCGGTCGCGACTGCTGAATCAGGTTGGTGGCGTTGCCGCTCATCTCCGCGGCCAGGCCGTGGGTGCCGCCCACCTTCTCGACCACCGAGACGTTGACGAAGACGCGATCTTTGCCGCGCACCAGCTGGTACTGCTCGGCGATTTCCGGCTTGATGAATTCGCTGTTGAACACCGAGTAGATCACCCGGTAGTCACCGAAATCCTGGTGACTCTTGATCACCCGGGCCTCCGGCTGAGCGGCGCTGTTGGCGGCCCAGAACAGCAGCGCCAGTGCCGCCGCTGCGGCGAGTATGCGTTTCACAGTTCACCTCCTCCTGGTTGTCACCGGCTCCGCCACCGGTCCGCGGACAACGTCCGCAGAACCGCGCCAGCGCCCGGCCAGGCGCCAGACGTCGACGGGCGAAACCCGACTTTTCCATCACGGAAAAACCGGGCACTTGCAATGAGTTTAGCGAGTCAGGTGGTAAATCGCCGTTTCGCCGAACAGGTTGGGAATAAAATCCTTCAGCGCGGCGCTGAAGCGCGACTCCGAAACCACCTGGCGGTGCAGGATACGCCAATTGTTCTCCCGACACAGCACCTCGAAGTCGCGGAAAGTACAAAAGTGAATGTTGGGTGTGTCGTACCATTCATAGGGTAATAAGTCGGACACTGGCATGCGCCCGGAAATCGCCAGGTGCCAGCGCGCCTTCCACTGGCCGAAATTGGGGAAGGAGATGATGCACTCGCGCCCCACCCGTAACATCTCCCGCACCACCAGGTGCGGCTGGCGCAGCGTCTGTAGCGCCTGGGTCATCAGCACGGTATCGAAGCTGTCGTCGGCAAAGTTGCCAAGCCCCTGGTCCAGGTTCTGTTCCACCACGTTGACACCGCGCTGCAGGCAGCGCTCGATTTCCTGCGGATCGATTTCCAGGCCGTAGCCGCTGACCTGTTTGTGCCGACCGAGCTGCTCCAGCAGATAGCCATCACCGCAGCCCAAATCCAGTACGCGCGTGCGCGGCGCAACCCAGTTCTGGATGATATCGAGATCGATACGCATCAGCTTTTCTCCCGTGCCAGTTCCGCCGCAACCCCGTTCATATAGGTGCCGAACACCCGCTCGTAGCGCGGATTGGGCAGCAGGAAAGCATCGTGCCCCATGGGCGATTCGATCTCGGCGTAGCTCACCGGCACGTTGGCGTGCATCAATGCGTCGACAACCTCCCGCGAGCGATCCGGCGCGAAGCGCCAGTCGGAGGTAAAAGAGACCAGCAGGAATTTGCAGCGGGCGTGGCCAAAGGCCGCTACCGGGTCATCGCCGTATTCCCGCGCCAGATCGAAGTAATCCAGCGCGCGGGTCATCAGGATGTAGGTATTGGGGTCGAAGGTGCCGGAAAACTTGTCGCCCTGGTAACGCAGGTAGCTCTGCACCTCGAACTCCACCGCCTCCTCGGCGCCGAGACTGAAAGAGCCGGAGCGCAGCTCACGGCCAAATTTGCGCCCCAGACCGTCGTCGGACAGGTAGGTGATATGGCCAATCATGCGTGCCACGGCGAGGCCGCGGCGCGGCAGCTGGTCCAGTTCCAGGTAGCGGCCACCGCTGAAGTCCGGATCGGAGGTGATGGCCTGGCGCGCGGTCTCGTTGAAGGCAATATTCTGCGCCGACAGTTTCATCGCCGAGGCGATCACCACGCAGTGACGCAGGCGCTCGGGATACTCCAGCGACCAGCGCATCGCCTGCATCCCTCCGAGGCTGCCGCCGACCACCGCGGCCCACTGCTCGATGCCGAGCAGGTCAGCAAGGCGCGCCTGGCTGTGCACCCAGTCGCGCACCCGCAGCAGGGGGAAATCCGGCCCCCAGGGGCGGCCGCTGTCGGGGTTAGTCGAAGCCGGGCCAGTGGAGCCGTGGCAGCCGCCGAGGTTGTTCAGCGACACGACGAAAAACCGGTCGGTATCGATCGGCTTGCCCGGGCCGATGTAGTGATCCCACCAGCCGGGGCGCTTGTCGTCTTCGCTGTGATAACCGGCGGCGTGGTGATGCCCGGACAGCGCGTGGCAGATCAGCACCGCATTGCTTTTATCGGCATCCAGCTGGCCGTAGGTCTCGTAGACCAGCGTGTACTCCCGCAGCGTGCGGCCACAGGCCAGCTCCAGCGGTTCGGTAAAGGTGTGGCTCTGCGGCGCGACAACTCCCAGCGAAGCGGGGTTGTCGATGGCAGAGAGAGCGTTTTCCATGGACAAGGCGATCAAGGTTTCGGGATCTGGAGTGGGCGACGAGGCAGTTTACGGGACAGGGGCGCAGCAAGACAACTCGGCCGCCGGCGGGCGCGTGCCCGCCGGCGGCCGTGCACTGCGCAGAGGCGTCAGCTGCTCGCCGGCGCCTTCAGCGGGGTCACATTGCTGGCCTGCGGTGCCGGCGCCAGCGGTTGTGGTGCGGCACTGCTCTGGCGCAGGAACTCCTCGAGGGAGGCGAGCGCATTGTCATTGCGCAATATCTCCTCTTCCAGCGCACGCAGGTCGGTGCGCTTGGTCTGGGTTTTCTGCTTCAGCTCGGTGAGCTTGATCATATGGCGGTTGAGCAGGTGCTTCTGGTACTGCACGTGCTGCTTGAGCGGCTCCAGCGCCTGCTCGGTCCAGCCGTCCGCGGCAGAGATCAGCTGGCTGTAGAGACGCCCCACCTCGCTGGCCAGCGTGGCCAGAAAGCGCTCGGTGAGTCGGTTGCGGCGCGCCAGTAACAATTGCGGCGAACGGCGCAGCTGTGCCGCCTGGCGGTGCAGGCCGCGCAGGGCGATGCGGAAGCTGTGGATATTGAGGTGCTGCTCGTAGGTTTCCAGGTTCTTCAGCGACGAGCGCTCGAAGATCGCATCCACCAGTCGGTTGGCCTGGGTAACTTCCCGCTGCAGGTTATCCATCTGCTGATCCACCCCTTCCATAAAAGAGTCGATCGCCTTCGCCAGCCCCAGCGGGGTCCAGCGCTCGTGCAGGGCGCGGCTGGTATCGTCAATCAGCTGCTGCAGCTGCTGGCTGGAGACGGGGGCCAGCAGCGAGGCGCGCTGGCGCGCCAGGGTGCGCTGGCTGGATTTCAGCGTCAGCAGCTCCTGGTGGCAGACCTTGTGCTGTTCGCGCGCGGTCTGCTGCAGCTGGGCCAGTTCGGCCAGCTGTTCGTCGCTGGTAGCGGTATTGCGCTGCAGGTGGGTGAGCGCGGCGCGGCCGCTGTTGAGGCGGCGCTTGAGCAGGTCGCGGGTATCCGCCATCAGCGTCAGCGCCTGGTGCAGCGAGCGGTGCTCGGCCACCTTCTGGCGATGCTCCATCAGCCGCTGTACCAGTAGCTTTTCGAACTCACCGAAACGGCTCTGCGCGAGCATTTGCGGATCCTGCTGCTGGCGCGCCAGCAGGGCCTTCTTGGCCGATACCCCGACGACACTCTCCTGGGGCAGCTCCAGCAGTTTCGCCACCTGGGCGCGCATCTGCCGTACCAGCAGCTCGGCGTCCTCGTCCGGGTCGTCCCACATGGCATCGATCTTGTTCAGCAGTGCCATCACTGCGGTACCGCGGTGCTCGCGCAGGGGTACCAGGTGGGTTTCCCACATATTCAGGTCGGTACCGCTGACGCCGGCATCGGCGGCCAGCAGGAAGGCCACGGCCTGGGCGCTGGGCAGCGTGGACAGCGTCAGTTCCGGTTCGTTGCCGAGCGCGTTGAGCCCCGGGGTGTCGATGATGCGCAGCCCCTGGGCCAGCAGCGGGTGCGGCAGGCAGATCAGCGCGTAGCGCCAGGCGGGGATCTGCACCAGGTTGCCCTTGCCGTCGAGGTGGCGGCGGTCAAAGCCGTAGCGCGCCGCCTCGTCCGGCGTCACCGCCTTGCTGGCGGCCACCTTCAGCAGTGCCTCGCGCGTAGCTTCGGCGTCGTTGGCGTTGAACTCGTGGGTGACCCACTTCTGCGGAATGCGGCGAAAGCTTTCCAGACTGGTATTGGTGCCCAGGGTCTCGATCGGCAACAGGCGCAGGCTGGCGCTCTCGCTGCCGTCGCTGAAGATTTCCGTCGGGCACATGGTGGTGCGCCCCGGCTTCGACGGCAGCAGCCGCTTGCCATAGGTGTGCGACAGCAGGGCGTTGATCAGTTCGGTCTTGCCACGGGAGAACTCGCCCACCAGCGCCAGCGTGAACTGGTCTTCGGCCAGCAGCGCGCGCGCCTGTTGTACCACCTGGCGGGCGCCGGCGGAATTGGGGAAATGTTCCTGGAGCCAGCCGTTGAAGGTGGCGAACTGCAGATCCAGTGCTTTTTTCCAGCGGTCGTAGTCGGCGATATGCTGGCGCAAGATTGCATCTTCCATGTTTTGGGTTCTTGTTATTACTGCATGCGAATTTAGCCGGCCATTCTCGGCCAAGATGGGGCATTATAGAAGGGCTGGACCGCACAAAGTGCGACCCAGTCCGCGGGAAGAGAGGGAATCAGAAGCCCGGAATATGCCAGAACAGCTGGTAGACGAACTGCGGCATATTCGCCATCTGCGCAAAGCCGAACAACAGCTTGTCGGCCACCGTCAGCAGGATGAAGACGAAAATCGGGCTGATGTCGATCATGCCCAGCGGCGGGATCAGCCGGCGCACCGGCGCACAGAAGGGCTCCAGCAGCTGGCGCAGCAGCATCAGTGCCGGATGGCCGCTCTGCGGCGCGATCCAGCTGAACACGATGGAGACCAGCATCCCCACGAATACGATCGCCAGCACCGTCATGGTACAACCGATCAGCGACCACAGCAGTGCACTGAGGGGATTGATCAGGCCGACGCCCGCCAGCAACCCGCAACCGAGAATCATCAACCAACCCACCAGCACCGCCAGTACCAGCGATGCCATGTCCACACCGAACATGCCCGGCACCACCTTGCGCAGCGGCAGCAGCGGCGCATTGGTCACCTTGACGATGCCCTGGGAAATGGGATTGTAGAAGTCCGCCCGCGCCAGCTGCAGCAGAAAGCGCATCAGCACCGCGAACAGGTAGAGGATGCCGATCGTGGCCAGGAGAAAGACGCCGATATTACTGAAGGTGTTGACCATTCCCATTCCTTTAATGGTTTGCCGGAGTTTTCAGCGGCACGGGCAGGTGCCGCCGCTGGCCACAGGCCAGATAGAGCGGCCGGACAATCAGTTGTCCAGCTCTCGCGCCATTTCCGCCGCGCGCGCGGCGCAATCGCCCATCGCCTGCGCCACCAGCTGCGGCAGGCCGCCGCTCTGGAAGCGCTGCACGGCGCGTTCGGTGGTGCCGTTCGGGGACATTACGTTGCGCTTCAGCTGGGCCACATCCACGTCGCTCGCTGCCGCCAGTTTCGCTGCCCCCAGAGCGGTTTGCAAGGTGAGCCGCTCGGCATCGTCGCGGGCCATACCGGCCTTCTCCGCCGCGTCGATCATCGACTCCATAAACTGGAAATAATAGGCCGGACCGGAGCCGGACACGGCGATCACCTGATCGATCCCGGACTCCTCGCCCACCCAGTAGGCGATGCCCACCGCCTCGGCCATCTGTGTGGCGATCTGCCGCTGCGCCTCGGTGACGCCGTCCCCGGCGTAGAGACCGGTCACCCCGGTGCCCACCAGCGCCGGGGTATTGGGCATGGCGCGCACAATCGGCACCCCGGCCCCCAGCCAGCGCTGGTAGGCCGCCAGTGGAATACCCGCGGCCAGCGTTATGACCAGGGGTTTGCGACCGCTCACTTGCGCTTCCAGTACCGGGGCGATGGAAGCGCACAGTTCCTTCATCATCTGCGGCTTCACCGACAGCACCAGCACCTCGGCCTCGGCCACCGCCGCGGCGTTATCGGTGCTTACCTGCACACCGGTGCGTGCAGCAAAGTCCGCCAGTTTCTGTTCATTGCGGCCGGTGGCGACAATCTGCGCCGCCGGGTAGCCGCTGGCCACCAGGCCACCGATCACTGCGCCGGCCATATTGCCGGCACCACCGATAAAGACCATCTTGGGTTCAGACATCGATTACTCCTGCTGTCTCGTTTCAGGCGGCGGAATTTTCGCGGCGAAAACCCGCCGCCGGGGGCGTTTACTGGCGTGCGCCGAAAATATCGGTACCGATGCGCACGATGGTCGCACCACCGGCGATGGCTGCCGCCATATCGGCGGACATACCCATCGACAGGGTATCCAGCGGCTGCTCCGGCAGCTGCTCGCGCAGATCCTGTAACAGGGCCGCCATGCGCTCGAACGGCTGGCACTGCAGCGCCGGATCCGGCCGCGGCGCCGGAATCGCCATCAGGCCGCGCAGGCGCAGGTTCGGCAGCGCGGCTACCGCCTGCGCCAGTGCGGCGACTTCCGCCGGCGGCGCGCCAGACTTGCTCTGCTCGGCGTCGATATTGACCTGCAGGCAGATATTCAGCGGCGCCAGCCCGGCCGGGCGCTGCGCCGACAGGCGCTGGGCAATTTTCAACCGGTCGACGCTGTGCATCCAGTCGAAGTGCTCGGCCACCGCGCGGGTCTTGTTCGACTGCAACGGGCCGATGAAATGCCACACAATCGGCAGGTCTGACAGCTGGGCCTGCTTCTCCAGCGCCTCCTGCAGGTAATTTTCGCCAAAGTCCCGCTGGCCGGCGGCGCAGGCGACACGCAGATCCCCGGCCGGGCGGGTCTTGGAAACTGCCAGCAATGTCACCGACTGCGGATCGCGCCCGCTCTCGGCACAGGCTGTGACGATCCGCTCACGAACACGATTGAGGTTTTCGGTGATGTCCTCTTTGCGCATATACTAGCTCGATACCAGAAAGGGGCAGATTCTACGCAAAACCCCCCACTTCCATAAGGTAGAGAGAACAATAAGGTAGCAGTATGGACATCACAGAACTCCTCGCCTTCAGCGCCAAGCAGAACGCCTCCGACCTCCATCTGTCCGCGGGCCTGCCTCCGATGATCCGCGTCGATGGCGATGTGCGTCGCATCAACCTGCCACCGATGGAGCACAAGCAGGTGCACGGTCTGATCTACGAGATCATGAACGACAAGCAGCGCAAGGATTACGAGGAGTTCCTGGAGACCGACTTCTCCTTCGAGGTGCCCGGCGTGGCGCGCTTCCGGGTCAACGCCTTCAACCACAACCGCGGTGCCGGCGCCGTGTTCCGGACCATTCCGTCCAAGGTACTGACGATGGAAGACCTGGGGATGGGCCAGGTGTTCAAGCAGATCTCTGACACCCCACGCGGCCTGGTACTGGTGACCGGCCCTACCGGTTCCGGTAAGTCCACCACCCTGGCGGCGATGATGGACTACATCAACGACAACAAGTACGAGCACATCCTCACCATCGAGGACCCGATCGAATTCGTACACGAATCCAAGAAGTGCCTGGTCAACCAGCGCGAGGTGCACCGCGACACCCACGGCTTCGCCGAAGCCCTGCGCTCGGCACTGCGGGAAGACCCGGACATCATTCTGGTGGGCGAATTGCGCGACCTGGAAACCATCCGCCTGGCACTGACTGCCGCGGAAACCGGCCACCTGGTGTTCGGCACCCTGCACACCACCTCCGCCGCCAAGACCATCGACCGGGTCGTGGACGTGTTCCCGGCGCAAGAGAAATCCATGGTGCGCTCGATGCTGTCGGAATCACTGCAGGCGGTGGTATCCCAGACCCTGATGAAGAAAAACGGCGGCGGCCGTGTGGCCGCGCACGAGATCATGCGCGGCACCTCGGCCATCCGCAACCTGATCCGTGAGGACAAGGTGGCGCAGATGTACTCCGCCATCCAGACCGGTGCCAGCGTCGGCATGCAGACCATGGACCAATGCCTGCAGGATCTGGTGGAACGACGCATCATCACCCGCGAAGTCGCGCGCGAGAAAGCCAAGATGCCGGAGAGCTTCTAACCTGCTGTTGGAAGGATTCCTTCGTGAATAATTTCAACATCGCTGGCGTCGCACCGGTTCAAGAAGCGACAACGTAAAAATCGAAGGCCGGGCAACTGGCCGCCTCCGAACTTCCTGAAAAACGGTTCGGAAGAACCCAATAAAACGCGAAAGAACAGCGGTAACAACCATGGAAATCGAAAGACTCCTGCAGCTCGTCGTCGAGAAAGGCGCATCCGACCTCTTTATCACTGCCGGCGTACCACCGTCGATCAAGGTCCACGGCAGGGTGGTGCCAGTCAGCAGCAGTGCGCTGACGCCGGAGAAAGCTCGCGAGCTGGTCGTCGGCGTCATGAACGAGAAACAGCGACGCGAATTCGCCGACAAGAAGGAGTTGAACTTCGCCATCGCGGTGCGCAACGTGGGCCGCTTCCGGGTCTCGGCGTTCTTCCAGCGCAACCTGGTGGGCATGGTGCTGCGCCGCATCGAGACCAAGATCCCAACCATTGACGGCCTCGGCCTGCCAGAGCAGCTCAAAGAGCTGGCGATGACCAAGCGCGGGCTGATCATTTTCGTCGGCGCCACCGGCACGGGTAAATCCACCTCGCTGGCGTCGATCATCGGCCACCGCAACGAGAACTCCAAGGGCCATATCATCTCGATCGAGGACCCGATCGAATTTGTGCACCAGCACCGCGGCTGTATCGTCACCCAGCGCGAGGTGGGGCTGGATACCGAGTCCTTCGAGGTCGCACTGAAAAACACCCTGCGCCAGGCACCGGACGTGATCCTGATCGGTGAGGTGCGCTCCCGCGAAACGATGGACCACGCCATCGCCTTCGCCGAAACCGGCCACCTGTGCCTGTGTACCCTGCACGCCAACAATGCCAACCAGGCGCTGGACCGCATCATCCACTTCTTCCCGGCGGACCGCCACGAGCAGCTGTGGATGGACCTGTCGCTGAACCTGAAAGCGATGGTCGCCCAGCAGCTGGTGCCGACCCCGGACGGCGACGGCCGCCGCGCCTGTCTGGAGATCATGATCAACACCCCGCTGATGTCGGACCTGATCCGCAAGGGCGAGGTGCACAAGATGAAGGAGCTGATGACGCGCTCCGTCGAACAGGGCATGCAGACGTTCGACCAGGCCCTGTACGAACTCTACGATCGCGGCGAGATCACTTACGAGGATGCCCTCGCCCACGCCGATTCCGCCAACGATCTGCGCCTGCTGATCAAACTCAAGTCCGAGGCCGACGCCGAGTACCTGAACGAAGCCGCCGGCGGGCTCAGCCTGCAGGGGGATTCCGAAGGCGGCGATGGCGGGCCGCAACTGTACTGACCCCCCATCCGGCGCCGCCGCGGTAATAGCCGGCGGCGCTGCTCTTTCCGGTTGCTAGCCATGCAAAAAATTGCCCTGATTACCGGCGCCAGTCGCGGCATCGGCGCGGCCACCGCGCAGCTGCTGGCCGCGCGCGGCTACGATCTCTGCATCAGTTACCGCGAGCGCGCGGAAACCGCCGAAAAGCTCGCGGCCCAGTTGCGCGCATTGGGCGGCAGGGCAATTGCCGCACGCGCAGATATCTCGCGGGAAGCCGACGTGGAGCAGCTGTTCCGCACCGTCGACGAACAACTCGGGCCGCTCACCGCCCTGGTCAACAACGCCGGCATACTGCTGCCGCAGACCCGCGCCGAAAACATGACCGCCGCGCGCATCAATACAATCCTGCACACCAATGTCACCGGCACCCTGCTCTGCTGCCGCGAGGCGATCCGGCGCATGTCGACGGCGCGCGGCGGCAACGGTGGCGCCATCGTCAATGTCTCCTCGATGGCCGCGCGCAGCGGCTCGCCGGACGAATATATCGACTACGCGGCCAGCAAGGGCGCGGTGGACTCGATGACGGTTGGCCTGGCAAAAGAACTCGCCGGCGCGGGCATCCGCGTCAACGGCGTGCGCCCCGGCCCGACGCACACGGAAATGCACGTGGACGGCGGCGAGCCGGATCGCATCGAGCGGGTCCGGGCGAGAATCCCGCTCGGCCGCGGCGCCGAACCAGCGGAGGTGGCCACCGCCATCGGCTGGCTGCTCGGCGATGACGCCACCTACGTGACCGGCGCCTTTATCGATGTCAGCGGCGGCGCCTGAGGCTCCCCCGGACCGCTCTGCAAAACCTGCTCTACAGAATAAACACACTGTGAAAACAATAATAACCGGGCTGACTCTCGCACTTTCGCTGTTGCTCGGCGCTTGCGGCGACGACACCGACGCCGACCGCATCTATATCAACGGCGCGGTGATTACTGTCGATGCACACAACACCGTGGCCGCGGCGCTGGCGGTGCGCGGCAAGAAGATTATCGCCGTGGGCAGCGATGCGCAGATTCGCGCGCTGGCCGGGCCCGACACCGACGTTGTCGACCTGCACGGCCGCGCACTGTTGCCCGGCTTTATCGCCGCCCACGAACACCCGGCGATCAGCGCGGTGTTTTACCACTTTACCGATATGAGCGGATTCAGCCACGACGGCGCCGACAGCGCCTGGCAGGCCCTGCAAGACGCGGTAGATGCCGCGTCTGCCGGCGAGTGGGTTTACGCCATGGGCCTGGATCCGGTACTGCTCCCCGGGCTGCAGACACCGACGCGCGCGCAGCTGGATCGCATCGCCCCCCACAATCCGGTATTCATTATTTCCCAGAGCCTGCACAACGCCTGGGTCAATTCCGCCGCGCTGGCGGCGATGCATATCGACGCGAACTCGCCGCCGCCGGGCGAAGGTTCCTACTACGGCCGCGATGCCGACGGGGGTTTGAATGGCGCGCTGATCGAGAAGCCGGCGCTGGAACCGTTCCTGGAACCGCACAAAAGCCCGTTAAAGGTCATTCCCGCCTACAGCGCGGTGCTGTCAGACCTGCGGCGCGCCGGTTACACCAGCGTGGTGGCACCGGGATTCAACCTGCCACCGCTGGCCGCCCACTGGGCCTCGCTGCAGCACCTGCAGCCGCACATCCGCCAGTTCATGTACTACCGCGGCGACAACCTCAAATACCTCGACGGCAGCCCGCAGGCCGGCAGTGACTATTTTCGCGTACTGGGTGCCAAGTTCTGGTACGACGGCTCGCCCTACAGCGGCAGCATGGTGCTGGAGCAGCCCTATCTCGACAGCGCGCTGGCGCGGCAGCTGGGTATTGCCGCCGGCAGTCGCGGCGCGGCGGTGGTGAGCCGGCAGGAGCTGAGCGCGGATATCGCCGATTTGCAGCGGCGCGGCTGGCACACCGCCACCCACGTGCAGGGCGACCGCGCGGCGCGGGATTTTATCGCCGCGGTGCGGCAGGTGTGGGACGCGCTGCCGGCGGCTGGACGGGAGGCATTCCGCGCCCGCCGCCACCGCCTCGAACACGGCCTGCTGCTGGACCGGGATCTGCTGCCGGCGATGGCCGAGTTCGGCATTACCCCCAGTTTCCATATCAACCACCTGTACTACTACGGCGATGCGCTGCGTAGCCAATTACTCGGCGCTGCGCGCACAGCAAAGATCCTGCCAGTAAAGAGCGCCTTCGCACTGGGGCTGCACCCCACCCTGCACGCCGACAGCCCCATGTTTCCAGCGGAGCCGTTCAGCCTGATGCAGACCGCCATCACCCGCCGTTCCCGCGCGGGTACCGTCATCGGCGCGGATGAAGCCATCACCCGCGCGCAGGCGCTGCGCGCCATGACCATCAACGGCGCCTGGCAGGTGGGAGAGGAGGATCGGCTAGGCAGCCTGGAAGTGGGCAAGCAGGCCGACCTGGTCATCGTCGACCGCAATCCGCTGACGACGCCGGCGGCGCAGTGGCGCTCACTGAAGGTAGAGAAGAGCATCCTGGCAGGGGAATAAAACCATCCGGTACGCGGTGGTACGCACCGCGCACGCTGCAGTCGCTCAGGCCATTTCCTCGATCAGCGCCTTGATCCCGGCCAGCAGCCGCCGGCTCACCTGCGGCCTGACATCCACACCGTGCAACTGCACGCGGAAGTTGGAGCCGTCGCGCTGCAGGCCGGCGATATGCGCTACACCGACCAGCGCGCCGCGGTGTACACGCACGAATTGCTGGCCGAATTCCTGCTCCAGCTCTTTCAGCGACTCGTCGAGAATCGTCTCGCCGCCGCTGTGGTGCGCGACCACATATTTGCTGTCGGCGACGAAACAGCGGATCGCCTCCACCGCCAGCAGCTCGACGCCGCGACGGCTGACCGCCTTGATCTGGCGGCGGCCGGAATCGGGCGCAGTGGTCGCGGTACTGTCGAGCGCCTTGCGCTGCGGCTTGCTGAGGCTGCGCGCACGCTCGATCGCCGCGGCCAGCTGCTCGCGGCTGACGGGTTTCAACAGATAGCCGGCGGCGCGGGTGGCGAAGGCCGGCAGGGCGAATTCATCGTGGGCGGTGCAGAAGATCAGGGCCGGCGGATTGGCGCGCGCGGACAGTTGTTCCGCCAGTGCCAGGCCGCTGCGGCCGGGCATTTCGATATCCAGCAGCACCAGGTCGGGATCTAACGCCTCCACCTGTGCCAGTGCCGCCTCGGCATCCGCGGCCTCGCCGAGCAGCGCGCAGTGTTCCAGCCCCTGCAGCTGGCGCGCGAGGCGCGCGCGGGCGAGGGGCTCGTCGTCGACGATCAGTACGCCGAGCGCGCTCATTCGACCAACTCCGGGGCCGGTGGCACTTTCTTGGCCTGTTGCCGCTGCGGTGCAGGCGGCGACGCCAGTGGCAGCCGCAGCTGCACGCGGAAGCGCTCGCCGTCGTCCCCGGTACTGAACTGGTGGCGCGGGCCGTAGTGGGCGGCGAGGCGCTGGCGAATATTGTCCAGCGCCATGCCGTTGTGACCGCGGCCGGGATCGGCGTCGGCTTGCGCCAGCGGATTGTCGATGGTCAGCAGCAGGTGGCTGTCTTCGGCGACGATGCGTACGCGGATCTCGCCGCCGGCGTACAGCCGTGCGATGCCGTGCAGGATGGCGTTCTCGAGTAGCGGTTGCAGCAGCATGGTGGGGATGGGGACGGTATCGAGGTCGGCGGCGACATCCCAGTGCTGGCGCAACCGCTCGCCCAGACGCAGGCTCTCGATGTCCAGATAGCGCTTGGCCAGCGCCACCTCCTGCGCCAGCGGTGCCAGTTTGGGCTCCGCCAGGCTGGCACGGAACAGCGCCGACAGGTCTTCCACCAGGCGCTCGGCGCGCTCCGGGTCGATGGCGATCAGGCTGGCGAGGCTGTTCATACTGTTGAACAGGAAATGCGGGCGGATGCGCGACTGCAGTGCCTCGATCCGCGCCCCCAGTTCCGCCTGCTGCTGGTTGTGCAGCTGCTGCTGCACATAGGCGTAGCGCAATACCACGCCGGCGCAGATAGACCCGAGCAGACTGTTGCCGAGCAGGCTCCAGTGGGCAAAGGCCTGGCCGGACAGACTCGCCCGCCACCACTCCAGCGCCACCAGTACCGTCAGCAGTACCGCCAGCACCACGGCAAAGCTGATGGCGCCGGCGAGCCGGTGCGGGAGCCGTGACAGGCGGCTGCGCAGCCGGCACAGCAGCCCCGCCGACGGCAGGATGACCCACTGGATCGTCATGGACACCAGCCCCAGCCGCTGCCAGTTGAAGTCGCGCAGGCCGTCCACCGCCAGTACCAGCACCAGCGCCAGCAGCTCGCCCATCAGCACCAGCGCCGCCAGCGCCGACACCCCGCACAGGTCCGGCAGAAAGGGCGCAGCGGGCGGACGCGCAGAATCTTTGCCTTCGGGGGCAATTTCGCGAATTTGCTGCGTTATAATGCCCGCCGGCCGCGCGGACTGTGGGGAACTCATACCACTTGTTATTCTTGGTTTTGCCGAAATCGAACCGGCAAGATACCACTAAGCGCCGCGCCCTTTCACCCTTCCATACAACCAGTCAGGGATACCATGAGCAACGACCAGTCTTCCTCCAACCCCGCCGCCAAGCTGTGGGGCGGACGCTTCAGCGAGGCCACCGATGCCTTTGTCGAACGCTTCACCGCCTCGGTGACCTTTGACCAGCGCATGGCGCTGGAAGACATCCAGGGTTCCCTGGCCCACGCGCAGATGCTGTCGGAAGTGGGCGTGCTCAGCTCAGACGAGTTCCAGCAGATCGCCGGCGGCCTGCAGGATATTGCGGCGGAAATCGAGGCCGGGCAGTTCCCGTGGGAAGTGGCCCTCGAAGACGTGCACATGAACATCGAGGCGCGCCTGACCGACCGCATCGGCGCCACCGGCAAGAAGCTGCACACCGGCCGCTCGCGCAACGACCAGGTGGCCACCGACATCCGCCTGTGGCTGCGCAACCGCATCGACCGCATCGCCGCCGAGCTGACCCGCCTGCAGAGCGGCCTGGTGGAGCTGGCCGAGCGCGAGGCCGACACCATCATGCCCGGCTTCACCCATCTGCAGAGCGCGCAGCCGGTGACCTTCGGTCATCACCTGTTGGCCTGGAACGAAATGTTACAGCGGGATTTCGAGCGCTTGAGAGACTGCCGTGTGCGCGTCAACCGCTCGCCGCTGGGCGCCGCCGCGCTGGCCGGCACCAGCTACCCCATCGACCGCGCGCGCACCGCCGAACTGCTGGGCTTCGACGCGCCCACGGAAAACTCGCTCGACTCGGTCAGCGATCGCGATTTCGCCATCGAATTTTGCGCCTTCGCTGCTCTTTTACTGACCCACCTTTCGCGTGCGAGCGAGGAACTGGTGCTGTGGACCTCGAGCCAGTTCGATTTTATCGATCTGCCGGACCGCTTCTGCACCGGGTCCTCGATCATGCCGCAGAAGAAAAACCCCGACGTACCCGAGCTGGTGCGCGGCAAGACCGGCCGCGTCAACGGCCACCTGGTCGCGCTGCTGACACTGATGAAGAGCCAGCCGCTGGCCTATAACAAGGACAACCAGGAAGACAAGGAGCCGCTGTACGACGCCGCCGACACCGCACTCGACTGCCTGCGCGCCTTCGCCGACATGGTACCGGCGCTGAAGCCGAAGAAAGACAACATGTACACCGCCGCGGCCAAGGGTTTCTCCACCGCCACCGATCTGGCGGACTACCTGGTACGCAAGGGCGTGGCCTTCCGCGACGCGCACGAGATCGTCGGCCAGTCGGTGTCTTTCGCCATCGAGCAGGACAGGGACCTGGCGGAACTGAGCCTGGCGCAGCTGCAGCAGTTTTCCGACCAGATTGGCGAGGATGTGTTCGCGGTGTTGACGCTGGAGGGTTCCGTGGCCGCCCGCGACCATACCGGGGGCACGGCACCGAACCAGGTGCGCGCGGCCTGCGCGCGGGCGAAGGAATTGATTGCCGCCCGCTGATTGCGGGATTCGGGTGGGGTGCGCGCGGCGCACCCTGCGGGGAGTTATGCCAGGCCGAGGGTTACCGGCGCGCCCTGCTGTTCACTCAGCACGCGGTCGAGCAGCGTGGGCAGGTCCTCACTGGTGGTGGTGCACTGCCAGCCGGGATTTTCGAATTTGAGGTGGTAACCGCCGGATCTGGCCGCCACCCACAATTCGCGGTTGGCGCTCTGGCGCGACAGGATCACCTGACTGCCGTTGTCTTCCAGCGTCAGGGTGAGCACCGCGTCGGCGCGCTCGTAGTCGATGTCCCACTCGCAGTCGTCGAGGGCGTCCTCGATGGCGATCAGGGTGCGCTCGATAGCTGCGTCGAATTCCGTTTGGCTCATAATTTGTTACTTCTGTTACCGTGTACTGCGCCGAAACAGGCAGGTGGGTATACTAACAGGCTTTTCCTCAATACCGCCTTAATTTGCAGGCCGCAGGACGCTGTCGATGTCGAAAAAACGCCTTCTCTCCCTTGCCGTATTTGCCGTATTGCCCGCGCTGCTGAACGCGTGTGGCCAGAAGGGCCCACTCTACCTGCCCCAGGATGCGGCCCAGCCGGCGCCGCCGACCGCAGCCACTGCCCCGGTGGCCACCGCGCCCGCCGCCACTGCGCCTGCGGCGACCGCGGAAGAGCAAACCGAACAGAAGCAGAAGCAGAAGCATTCCGCTGCGGCCGGCGGTGAGGCAGAAATCGAGAAATGAGTGACTTCAACTACCGCGACGGCAGCCTGTGGGCGGAAGACGTCCCGCTGCAACAGATCGCCGAGCAGTTCGGCACCCCCACTTACGTTTACAGCCGCGCGCATTTTGAAACCCAGTATCGCGCCTACGCCGATGCCCTCGGCGATCATCCCGGGCTGATCTGCTACGCGGTCAAGGCCAACAGCAACCTGGGCATCCTGTCCACGCTGGTCCAGCTGGGCGCCGGTTTCGATATCGTCTCCGGCGGCGAGCTCGAACGCGTGCTGCTGGCCGGCGGCGATCCGGCGCGCATCGTGTTTTCCGGCGTGGGTAAGACCGCCGACGAAATGCGCCGCGCGCTGGCGGTGGGCGTGCACTGCTTCAATGTAGAGTCCGCCGCGGAGCTGGACCGGCTCGAGGCGGTGGCGGCGGAATTGGATGTGCGCGCACCGGTATCCCTGCGGGTCAACCCGGACGTCGACGCCAAGACCCATCCGTATATCTCCACCGGGCTGAAGGAAAACAAATTCGGTATCGCCATCGACAGTGCGCCGATGGTCTACCGCCGCGCGGCGGCGTCCGCAAATCTGGACGTGGTCGGGGTCGATTGCCATATCGGCTCGCAACTCACCGAGCTGGCGCCGTTTCTCGACGCGCTGGATCGCCTGCTGGTGCTGATCGACCAGCTCGCCGGCGACGGCATCCGCCTCAAGCACCTGGACCTGGGCGGCGGCCTGGGCGTGCGCTACCGCGGTGAGGAACCGCCGCCGGTCAGCGACTACCTGGGGGCAATCAAGGAGCGCCTCGGCGAACGCCAACTGGCGCTGGTGCTGGAGCCCGGCCGCTCGATCGCCGCCAACGGCGGCCTGCTGCTGTCGCGGGTGGAATTTCTCAAGCGCACCGACGAGCACAACTTTGCCATCGTCGACGCCGCCATGAACGACAACCTGCGCCCGGCGCTGTACCAGGCCTGGCAGGACATAGTGCCGGTCACCCCCAATAACGGCGAGGTGGAGAGCTGGGATATCGTCGGCCCGGTATGCGAGACCGCCGACTTCCTCGGCAAGCGCCGCGAGCTGGCGCTGCAGCCGGGGCAGCTGCTGGCGATGCTGTCCGCCGGTGCCTACGGTTTCAGCATGAGTTCCAACTACAATACCCGCCCCCGCGCTGCCGAAGTGCTAGTGGATGGCGAGCGGACCTACCTGGTGCGCGCGCGCGAATCCTTCGCCGACCTGGTGCGCGGCGAGAGCCCGGTACCAGAGAGGGTGGCGCAGACTTCAGCCGCCAACACCGCGCCGCAACAGGACTGACACACCATGCGCCTGAAATTCAGCAAAATGCACGGCCTCGGCAACGACTTTGTCATGCTCGACGGCATTACCCAGCGCATCAAGCTGTCGCCGGAGAAGATCCGCCGTATGGCGGACCGCCACCTCGGCGTGGGCTGCGACCAGGTGCTGGTAGTAGAGGCGCCGCGCAACCCGGAAGCCGATTTTCGCTACCGCATCTTCAATGCCGACGGCAGTGAGGTGGAGAACTGCGGTAACGGCGCGCGCTGTTTCGCCCGTTTCGTGCGCGACCGCCGCCTGACCGGCAAGCATCAGCTGCTGGTGGAGACCGCCGGCGGCCTGCTGCAGTTGAACCTGCTCGAAGGCGATCGCGTCAGTGTCGACATGGGCGCGCCGATCCTCGAACCGGAGCGCATACCATTCAGCGCCGATATCGCCGCCGAGAGCTATCCGCTCGATGTCGACGGCGAAGTGCACACCATCGGCGCCGTCTCCATGGGCAACCCGCACGCGGTGCTGCTGGTCGACAGTGTCGACGACGCGCCGGTGCTGACCCTGGGGCCAAAGATCGAGCGCCACCCGCGCTTCCCGCAGCGGGTCAATGTGGGCTTCCTGCAACTGCAGTCGCGCAACCAGGCACGCCTGCGCGTGTTTGAACGCGGCGTCGGCGAAACCCGCGCCTGCGGCACCGGCGCCTGTGCGGCGATGGTCGCCGCGCGCCTGCGCGACCTGGTGGATGAAGAGGTAACCATTCAGCTGCCCGGCGGCAACCTGACAATCCACTGGAGCGGGCCGGGGCAGCCGGTTACCATGACCGGGCCCGCCACCAACGTGTACCACGGGCAGATCGTACTCTAACCAGCGGCCAACTATCATGACGGAACACAGCGACGCCACCCTCCCCAAGCAAGACGCCATCGGCGGCGACAGGGAAACGCAGCGCAGCAGGAAATTGCTGGCGCGGCAGGTGGCCCGTTACCTGATCCAGAACCCGGACTTCTTCGCCGATCACCTGGAACTGCTGGAAACGATCAAACTGCCGCGGGAAAACGGCAAGACCGTGTCGCTGATGACACACCAGACCAACCTGCTGCGCGAGCGCAATATCGAGATGCGCCAGCGCCTCGACCAGCTGCTGCACAACGCGCGCGACAACGACCAGTTGTTCCTGCACAGCCGCCATCTGGTGCTGGCCCTGCTGGAGGCGGAATCCGTGGCCGAGGCCAGCGACGCGCTGTACCGCAGCTTCCGCGAGGACTTCGGCGTGGAGGTCACCGCACTGACCCTGTTCGGCCCGCTGCCGAGCGGCCACCGCGGTATCGGCGACGTGCGCGCCAGCTCGCGCGCCAGTGCCGAGAGCGCCATCGGCGGCATCCTGCGCAACGGCCGCACCGTGTGCGGCGTGCTGCGCCCGGCGGAGAAGGAGTACCTGTTCGGCAAAGACGCCGACAGCGTCGCCTCCGCTGCGGTGGTACCGCTGGCCAACCAGCTGGGCATCCTTGCGGTCGGCTCCGCCGACCCGCAGCACTACCGCTCCAGCCTCGGTACGCTGTTCCTCTCCTATATCGGCGAAGTGCTCGAGCGGCTGCTGCCGCGCCTGCTGCAAAGCCCCTGACCCCTCCGCCGTCGCCAACACGGATGGCAAGTGCTGACAAATGTCACTGCCAACTCCTGACAGTTGGGCATAGGCTCACGTTCCGGAACGCCGAATACTGGTTGTGCATTCCGGGCCGCAGTCGAGGCCCTCAACTGACAAGGAGTCAACCTGTGAACACGTCCAAACCTCTACTGTTATCCGCCGTGCTCGCCTGCGCGCTCGCCAGCAACACCCTCGCCGCCGCCCCCGACGCCGCGGTGGAGGAGGCCTTCAATCAGCTGGATACCGCGGCGCTGCAGAAACTGCGCGGCGCGGACACCGGCGCCTACCAGCGCGCCTATGCCGGCTATCGCCTCGCCATCGCCCGGCATCTGACCCGGCAGCCGCACGCCGGGGCCGCGCTGGACCAGGCCATGCAGCAGCTGGAGCAATACCCGCAACTGCAGACAGACAGCGATGCCGCGGCGCTGCTGTCGATGATCTACGGCTTCCAGATAGCGCTGGCGCCGCAGTCCGCGGCGCGCTACGGGCGCAAAAACCAGCAGATGGCCACACGCGCGCTGGACCTGGACGGCGACAACCCGCTGGCGCGGCTGGCGGAAGGCATCTCGCTGTACCATCGCCCCAGCGCCTTCGGCGGCAGCAAACAGAAAGCATTACAGGCGTTCACCCGCGCCGCCGAGCTGTACCGCAGCGGTCGCGGCGGCACCACCGCCGATTGGGGCCTGGCCGAGGCGCTGGTGTGGCAGGGCATGGCCGCGCGCGAACTGGGGCGCGAGGATGAGGCCGAACAGCGCTGGCGCGACGCGCTCGGTGCGCGCGCGGATTTCCACTGGGCCAGCAACCTGCTGGAGGCGGTGAAATAACATGTACTTCAGGTCTCCGCCCGGCCATCACCGCTTCGCGCCGTGGGTGTGGCTGATCTTTCTCGGCTTCTACGCCTTCCGGCCACTGGTAGCGCCGATGACCTCCGCCGAATGGCTGCTGTTCGGCGCCGGGCTGGGGCTTTTCCTGTGGGCCTATTTCCGCGCGCTGCACCGTTGCCACGCGGCGCCCTACATCTGGCTGATCACGCTCGTGGGGGCGGTGGAGGCGCCGTTCAACGCCGGCGCCAGCGCGCTGTTTATCTACGCCGCCGCCTTTTCCGGCAACCGACTGCCGCAGCGGCAGGCCGGTGCACACCTGGCGGCGCTGCTCGCGGTGATCGGGCTGGAGTCCTGGCTGCTGCAGCTGTCGCCGGCCTTCTGGTTGCCCGCCAGCCTGGTGTCCATGGCGGTGGGCACCATGGGCATACTCGATCGCGTGCAAAGCGCCGCCGCGCGCCAGCAGGCGCACGACCGCGACGAAATCGAGCGCCTGGCCAAGGTCGCCGAGCGCGAGCGCATCGCCCGGGATATGCACGATGTCATCGGCCACCACCTGTCGAGCATCGCGCTCAAGTCGGAGCTGGCCGGGCGCCTGCTGGCCCATGCCGGGACCAGCCCGATGAGCCTGGAGCAGGCCCGCCACCAGCTCGACGAAGTGCAGCAGCTGGCTCGCGCGGCACTGAGCCAGGCGCGCGAGACCATCGCCGGCTACCGCCGGCGCGAACTGCGCGCGGAACTGCAACAACTGCGCCAGTGGCTGCAGGAACAGGGGTTCAGGGTCGAACTGGCAATGGCACTGGAGCAGCTGACCCCGCGTATCGAGTCCGCCGCGGCGCTGATCCTGCTCGAGGCCTGCACCAATATCCAGCGCCACAGCGACGGCGACCGAGTCGCGCTGGAGTGCCGCCAGCGCGCAGACTGCCTGCAGTTGCGGGTCGCCGACAACGGCCGCGCCAGCAATATCGTCGAGGGCAACGGCCTGCGCGGTATGCGCGAACGCGCGCGGGCGCTGGGCGGGCAGATGCGCTACCACACCGAGGCCGGCATGCAGCTGGAAGTCGAACTGCCACTGGAGACCCGCATTGAAGCCGCTTGACCTGCTGATCGCCGAGGACCAGCACCTAGTACGCGGCGCCCTGAAGGCGCTGCTGGAACTGGAGGCGGACTTTCGCGTAGTCGGCGACGTCGCCAGCGCCGATGAAGCGCTGGCGCTGATGGCACGGCAGCCGGTGGATGTGCTGGTGAGCGATATCGAAATGCCCGGTACCAGCGGCCTGGCCCTGGCCGAGGAAGTGCGCCGGCGCTGGCCGGCCTGCCGCCTGGTGATCGTTACCACCTTCAATCGGCGCGGCTATGTGCGCCGCGCGATGAGCATGGGTGTGGACGCCTTCCTGCTCAAGGACGCACCGAGCGAGCAGCTGGCGGACGCCATCCGCCGCGCCGCCGCCGGCCGGCGAGTGATCGATCCGGAGCTGATGCTGGATGCGCTGGCCGAGTCGGATCCGCTGACGGTCAAGGAGCGCCGCGCCCTGTTGCTTGCCGCCGATGGCCTCAATACCGCGCAGATTGCCACGCAGCTGTGCCTGAGCGAAGGCACCGTGCGCAATTACCTGTCGGACGCGATCAGCAAACTGGGGGCGCACAATCGCATCGATGCCGCGCGTATCGCGCGCCAGAAAGGCTGGCTCTACTGAGGGAGAGGGAAACCGCGCCGCCGACGGGGCGACGCAGTCCACTTGCGAGCGTCTATCTAGATTGGGCGACTGCCGTATTTCGGCTGCGGCTTGCGTGGCGGGTCCGCGGAAACGTCGGGATCAATTTCGCTGATCGCACCGCCGCTGGCGATATACGCCTCGACGTCGGCAGTTAATTGATTCCGCGCTCGTCGGCGCGAGGTGAGACTCCGCTCTTCGGCAAACTCCTCACTTTCCTTGGTGCTGCCAGTGCTGCTGCGCGGGCTGCTGCTCTGCTCTTGGTGACCTTCTTTCATAGTGAAAACCCTGTAACTGCTACTCCTGTTACAGAGGGAATACCCCTGTGCCGGCCTTGTCCGGACGCTAGCCGATGAAAACCCCTGCGAACTGCCGCAGGCCATCTCGATGGCGAGCGTCCTGACGGAGCATGCGCAGAACCCGGCAACCGTTGGCGTCGCCCGGGCTGGATGCCCTGGCGGTGCGGCGGTGTTGCCGAGTGTTACGCACGACCCGCGACCAAGCCGCGGCGATTAATATATAGGCACTGAGTGGTGGGGCCGCCAGCTTGAGGGGGGCTGCGCGGTAGAGTTTTTTGTTACGGAAGTGTCGCAGATTTATTGCGCCTGGTTATGCAATATCGGGCGCCAGTTTAAATACAAAAAATTCTGCCACGTTCAGGGCAGTACACGCCTGTGACTGCTGACAAGTACGCCGTGCAGGCACAAAAAAAGCCCCGGATGGGGCTTTTCGATCAACCGGCGGATTTTTCCACCAGTAACGCTATACCGCCTCGCTGCCGGTCTCGCCGGTGCGAATGCGGATCACTTCTTCCAGCGCGGTGATAAAGATCTTGCCGTCGCCGATCTTGCCGGTCTGCGCAGCTTTGGTGATCGCTTCCACGGCGCTGTCCACCATGGAGTCGTCCACGGCCAGCTCCAGCTTGACCTTGGGCAGGAAGTCGACCACATACTCGGCGCCGCGATACAGCTCCGTGTGGCCTTTCTGGCGGCCAAAGCCCTTCACCTCGGTCACTGTCATGCCCTGTACGCCCACTTCCGACAGCGCGGTGCGCACGTCATCCAGTTTGAAGGGCTTTACCACAGCCGTTATCAATTTCATCTTATTTCTTTCCCCTGGTTGGAGGCCGATCGTTGACCCGTTTGCTAGTCCCGGCGACATGTGGCGCCGCCGGCGGCAACTTTCCGAGCAGTCGCCGCGGCAGTCACGGGACTGCGGCGGCGACCTTCAGGGCCTTATTTGCCCATGAATTCCGGATAAGCTTCCATTCCACATTCGACCAAGTCAACACCTTCTTGTTCTTCCTCTTCGCTGACGCGAATACCGGTGATGGCCTTGAGCAGGAACCATACGGCGAAGGAGGTAGCGAAGACCCATACGAAGATGGTCGCAGCGCCGATCAGCTGGCCGCTGAAGCTGGAGCCATCGTTGGTGATCGGCACGATCATCAGGCCAAAGAAGCCGACCACACCGTGCACGGAAATGGCGCCCACCGGATCGTCGATTTTCGCCTTGTCCAGGCCGACGATGGCGAACACGACCAGCACACCGGCGATGACCCCAAAGATGGTGGCCTGCAGCGGCGTCGGGGTAGACGGCTCGGCAGTGATCGCCACCAGGCCGGCCAGCGCGCCGTTCAGCAGCATGGTCAGGTCGGCCTTGCCGAACAGGATGCGCGCGGCGACCAGCGCGGCCACGGCACCGCCGGCAGCGGCGGCATTGGTGTTCAGGAATACCATGGCCACAGAGTGCGCATTGGCGGCGTCCCCAAGCTTGAGCACGGAACCGCCGTTAAAGCCGAACCAGCCCATCCACAGGATGAAGGTACCCAGCGTCGCCAGCGGCAGGTTGGCACCCGGAATCGCGTAGACTTCGCCATTGGGGCCGTATTTGCCCTTGCGCGCGCCCAGCAGCAGCACCCCGGCCAGGGCCGCAGCGGCACCCGCCATGTGCACGATGCCGGAACCGGCAAAGTCGGAGAAGCCCAGGTCGCCGAGGTTGTACATGCCGAACACGGCATTGCCACCCCAGGTCCAGGAACCTTCGAACGGGTAAATGACGCCGGTCATCACCACGGCGAAGGCCAGGAAACTCCACAGTTTCATGCGCTCGGCCACCGCACCAGACACGATGGACATTGCAGTCGCAACGAACACCACCTGGAAGAAGAAGTCCGCGGCGGTGGAGTAGACAGAGTCGCCGTCGAAGCCATTCTTGGCGGAATCCGCCAGCACGGTGTCGAGATTAAATTCCTCGATACCGGACAGCATCCAGCCGGCGCTGCCGTACATGATGGTGTAGCCGCACACCAGGTACATGATGCAGGCAATCGCGTAGAGGGCGACGTTTTTGGTGAGAATTTCCGTGGTGTTTTTCGAGCGCACCAGGCCGGATTCCAGCATGGCGAAGCCCGCGGCCATCCACATGACCAGGGCGCCCATCACCAGGAAATAAAACGTATCAATTGCGTACTGCAATTGAAAAATTTGGTTTTCCATCTTTCGCTCCGTTCAATCCCGAGAGTTTGTCAAAATTGCATTCGTTGTTATTGCTGCGTTAAATCGCGTCTGCGCCGGTTTCACCGGTGCGGATACGCACGACCTGCTCCAGCTCGGAGACGAAGATCTTGCCGTCGCCGATCTTGCCGCTGTGCGCGCCGCTGCCCACAGCCTCCAAAACCGCATCCACCTGGCCGTCGTCGACGGCGATCTGCAACATGGTTTTGGGCAGGAAATCCACTACATACTCGGCGCCGCGGTACAGCTCGGTGTGCCCCTTCTGGCGGCCGAACCCCTTCACTTCACTGACGGTAATACCGTTAACACCGGCCTCGGCCAGCGCGTCGCGCACCGCGTCGAGTTTGAAAGGCTTGATAATTGCGGTGACCAGTTTCATATCGGTTCCCCCATAGTAGAGTTGCCCTGCTCCACCGAGCAGGGCACGCTGGTTACCAGGTGTAGGTGGCGCCGGCGAGGACCGACGGTTCACACCAATCCAGGCCAAAGCACTCTTTTTTACTGATATCGGTGCCGACCAGCGAAGCGCTCAGGTTCAGGCCGCCAAAGTCCTTGCCTACGGAAACCGAGTAGTCGATATAGGAATCGTCTTCGAACAGGAAGCCTTCCTCATCGAACATGTTGGCACCGACATGGAAGCCGAGGCTCACGTCCGCCGGCAGGGCAAAGCTGTATTCGGCGTAGGGGTAGTAGAAGGCTCCGGTGTCGGCCCAGTAGTTGTCGGAGTAGGCCAGGCCCAGGGTCAGGTCGGAGATGCTGACGCTGCCGTAGACTTCCTGGTAGTCCTCGTCGTGGCTGCCACCGTGATAGGCGTAATAGATGTAGCCCACGTCGTAGCTGACGTTATCGCTCAGCTCGCCGCCGTAACCGCCGTAAAAGTCCTGCTCGAATTTGGTTTCGTCTTCGCCGTAGGCAAAATCCACCTGCGAGGCCCAGGTGCCCAGGTAAACACCGTTGCCGAAGTCCAGGTCGACACCACCCTGCATTGCGGGGCTGCCGTCATTCTGGGAAATGCCGCGGAATTTGTAATCGCTGACAGCACCCAGGTTGGCGCTGGCAGAAATACCACCCTCGGCCGCGTTTACGGCGGTGGATGTCGCCAGGCTCAGGGCTCCGGCTGTCAGAATGGTAGCGATCTTATTCATAGTTATTCCCACCTTTGTTCTCCTTGTCTCTGTGATCTTCTCGTCGTCGAATATTTTTCGGCGCAGCTAGCGATCAGCGTCGGGAGGCCCACCACTTAGGGTTGGTGGCGGCATTGTTATCGGCCTTGTGAGCTTGTGTGTGCCCGGCAGCTGAAAATGGTCTGCGGTGGAACACCTGCACCATGCTGCACAGGGATTAGTGCAGGCTTGATGCCAACTCGGCATTCGTGCAGAGAATCAATCACTTAGAGCGGGTTTTGGGCGCTGCCAGCAACGGCGGACGGCTTTAGTGCGAGCACGCACGCACCAAAATGGCGCCCGGCCAGCAGCGACGCACACTTGTGGGGACACCTTGGGCGCCGGTGACCCAACAAAGAGCACGGTTCGCGCCGACTGTGCGCTGTGCCCGCGCCGCGGGCGGCGTGGCGCGCACATTCCCGGCCGCGGCCGCGCTGGGTTACAATCCGGACAACCCTTTTTGAGTCATTCTGTGGAGAACAGCCGGTGTCTGCCGACAAGCTGCAACAGTTATTGAACGAGCTGCACAAGCAGGGCGCAGTGGTCACCAGCGACCTGCGCGATGCCCTGGCAGTGGCACTGGGCAAGTTGCCGCTGGTGTCCCAGCAGGAATTCGACACGCAGGTGGACATCCTGCGTCGCACCCGCGAAAAGCTCGCGCGCGTGGAAGCCCAGGTAGAGCACCTGGAACAGGCCCTGGCTGAACAGTCGCCTACAGCGCCTTCGCAGGAGCGCAAACCACCGGCCGGCTAAACCGCCGGCCAGTCAATTCAAGGAAGAATTTGTGAGCCTCTCCGTCACCTACAGCCGCGCCCAACTGGGTGTCGATGCGCCGCTGGTTACCGTGGAAACCCACCTCGCCAATGGCCTGCCCGCGTTCCATATCGTCGGCCTCCCGGAAGCCGCCGTGCGCGAAAGCCGCGACCGGGTGCGCAGCGCGCTGGTCAACAGCCATTTCGAATTCCCGCAACGGCGTATCACCGTCAACCTGGCACCGGCCGATCTACCCAAGGAGGGCGGCCGCTACGACCTGGCGATCGCCATCGGCATCCTCGCCGCCTCCGGGCAGATTCCCGGCGAGCCGCTGGAACAGTGTGAATTTCTCGGTGAGCTGGCCCTCACCGGTGCCCTGCGTGAAGTCAGCGGCGCCCTGCCCGCCGCCATCGCCAGCGCCGCTGCCGGTCGGCGGCTGATCCTGCCGCACTGCTGCGGCGCCGAGGCGGCGCTGGCCGGTGGTGAGATCCGCAGCGCACAATCGCTACTGCAGGTGTGTGCCGATCTGCACGGCCGCGAGGCCCTGCCCAAGGCGGAACGCAGCGCCGAGGAGGCGGACTGCAGCAGCGCCGACCTGGCTGACGTGCGCGGCCAGCTGCGCGCCCGCCGCGCCCTCGAAGTGGCCGCGGCCGGCGGCCACAACCTCCTGTTCTACGGTCCGCCCGGCACCGGCAAGACGATGCTCGCCAGCCGCCTGCCCGGCATACTGCCGCCGCTGGCACAGCGCGAGCTGCTCGAAGTGGCGGCCGTCTATTCCGCCGCCGGCCTCGCCGATCTGCGCCAGCGCCCGTTCCGCGCGCCGCACCACAGCGCCTCGCCCACCGCTCTGGTCGGCGGTGGCAGCACCCCCAAGCCCGGGGAAATTTCCCTCGCCCACCGCGGCGTGCTGTTCCTTGATGAAATGCCCGAGTTCCCGCGCCAGGCACTGGAGATCCTGCGCGAACCGCTGGAGAACGGCGAAGTGCGCATCTCCCGTGCCCGCGCCCAGGTCACCTTCCCTGCCGCCTTCCAGCTGGTCGCAGCCATGAACCCCTGCCCGTGCGGTTACCTGGGCGAACAACGCTGCCGCTGCACCCCGGACCAGATCGACCGCTACCGCCACAAACTGTCCGGCCCGCTGCTGGACCGCATCGATATGCAGGTGGAAGTGGCGACCATGAGCGCCGGCCAGCTGCAGGACGCGCCGCCCGGCGAGTCCTCGGCCGCTGTGCGCGAACGGGTAAAACGCGCCCGGGAGATTCAGCTGGGGCGCCAGGGCGGCATCAATGCCGAACTGAAAGGCGCGGAGCTGGACCGCCACTGCGCGCTGGGAAAAACGGAACAGCTGTTGCTGCGCCAGTCGGTGGAACAGCTCGGGCTGTCGGCGCGCAGTTATCACCGGGTGTTGCGGGTCGCGCGCACACTGGCGGATCTGGCTGGGGAAGAAAGAATTGGAGCGGGACAGATTGCCGAGGCGCTGGCGTACCGGAATCTGGATCGGAAAAGTACACAGCCGGCCTAAAGCCAGTGCAACCCGCCGGCTAATTTCTCTGCAAGATGTCGCGGTAAATCCGCTAAAGACCGCTACGGAAAGTGCCGCCACGGCGGACGGCCCGCCGCTCCGCGCGGGGGCTCGACCACACTCGAAAGCAGCGCTACTGGCGCAGTCACCGGCGCCCGGTTTGCGCTTCGATCAATTGGGTCACTGTGCAGCCATCAGTTTCTGGCGCTGCTCGGACAGTTGCGCATCAAACTGTTTCTCGGCGTTGTCCGCGTAGGCGCGGCAGTCCATCGCCGGTTTCTGTTGCGCGTGTTCGCCATAGACCCAGCCGCTGGCATCCGGGTGCGGGGTCAGCAGCAGGTCGCAGGGCAGTGCGCGCACGGTGGCAAAGGTATGGCGATAGTCGTCGACGATACGCGGGTAGCGGGGATTGCCCAGCAGCCGGTAACCTGGCGCGGTGAGGCTGTCGACATAGGCGATATCGACAAGCTTGCCATCGCGCTGGTCGCGCCAGGTCCAGGCCATGCTACCGGGGGTGTGGCCGGGGACGAAATGCACCTGCAGTTGCAACTCGCCAAGCGTCACCTTTTCGCCGTCGTGTACCAGGCGGTCGGTATGCACCGGCGGGTACACGATGGCATCGCCGAAGTGGATGTCGTGCGTACCACCGCGCGCCATCAGCTGGGCGGTTTCGGCATTGCTGACCACCTGCGCGCCGGTGGCGCGGGCGATGGCCGCGAGGGGGCCGGCATGATCGCCGTGACCGTGACTCATCAGAATCAGCCTGAGATCCGCGGGTTCGAGCCCCAGCGCGTGCAGGTTGGCGAGCAGGTGCTCGGCGCTCTGCGGCATGCCGCCGTCGATCAGCAGCGCGCCGGCATCGGTTTGCAGCAACAGGCTGGTCAGGCCTTGCGTGCCGATCTGCCAGGTGTGCTCGGCAATGCGCAGCGGTTTCACCGGCGTGCGCCACTTGTCCTCTACCTGGTAGGCGTGCAGCTGTGGCAGCGGATCGGCAGCCCGGGCCAGCGCCACAGTACCGAGTGTACCGAGCAGAAGGCAGCAGAGCAGTTTTCGGGAAAACATAAGGTAAATCCATTTATTGCTTGGTGTGGAATCAATGTGGAGAGCAGTCACGTCCTGTCGCGATATCGCGCGGGGCCACCATGTAATCAATCAGGTGGGTCCAGTCATAGCGCTCGGGATAGTCGGCATACTCGAAGCCCAGCCGGCGGTACAGCGCGCGCGCGGGCGCGTTGTCTTTCAGTACGAACAGCGAGCATTCACTCACCCCCAGTTCGGCGCAGCCGCGTGCAACCAGTTGCGTAATCAACGCACTGCCCCAGCCCCGGCCGCGCTGCTCCGGCGCGACGATCAGTCGCCCCAGGTGGCAGCGCTGCAGGCGCTCGTAGTACTGGCCGAACGCCAGCAGCTGGCCGCCGGCGCCCTGCAGCGCAAAGCTCGGCAGCTCGCGCCAGCGGGTGTCCTCGGCAAAAGTCTCGGCGTCGAACGGATAGCGGAACGTGGGGCCGCCCCACTGCTGGCCCTGTACGCGGCTGCCGATCCACGACATTAATTCCGGCAGTTGTGCTTCGGTGAATAGTTGCAGGTTCGGCTCAGCCATCATTGCCCCCTTGTACCTGTTATTTTTATTTATTCGCAGCCGCGCCGGTTTATTTGCCCCGGCTCGCCGCCAGCCAGCGGTCCAGCTGATCGGCGAAGGCCTTGCGATCCTGCTGGTTCAGCGCCGGCGGACCGCCGGTGTGCACGCCGCTGGCGCGCATGGTGTCCATAAAGTCGCGCATATTCAGGCGCGCGCGGATATTGGCTTTGGTGTGGCGCTCGCCGCGCGGGCTCAGCGCCTCGGCGCCCTTGTCGATCACCTCCGCGGCCAGCGGGATGTCGCTGGTGATAACCAGGTCACCGGCGGCGCAGCGCTGCACGATTTCGTTGTCGGCCACGTCGAAGCCGGAGGACACCTGCAACGACTTGATAAAGCGCGACGGCGGTACGCGCACCGACTGGTTGGCCACCAGGGTGATCTCGGTCTGGGTACGCTCCGCAGCGCGGAACAGGATTTCCTTGATCACGACCGGACAGGCGTCGGCGTCGATCCAGATTTTCGCCATTAGTTTTTTACCTCATCGGTTCGGTCCGGCGGCCCATCTTGTCTGTCCGCTGGGGCCCCGTCATCGCATTTTTTACAGTCGAGCACCTGGCCGAGCCGGGATTGACGCCCTTGTTCGGTGATCACCCAAGGGCGGTTCTGCCACGGTGGATCGTGGCGCACATGCTGGTTGTGCCCACAGGCGAGCTCGGCCACCCAGTGGTCTTCCGCGTCGCGGTGGTAGCCGGTGATACGCTGCTGCATGGGATGCTTCCGACGGGTCTTGAAAGAGGAGTTATAGCGAACTCGTGTCGGGATGTATATCGGCGAGCGAGGCAGGCAGCCAACTATGTCTACAGGAAGCGGATAAAACTGGTGGCGGTCAGGCGCCCACGCCCGGGATCGGCACACAGGCCGGCGGCGGGGTCGATCAGGCCGGAGTGCAGCTGGTTGCCGCGATAGACGACGGCGCGGTTAAAGCGGGCCTCGACGCGACCGATCTGCTTGAACAGTTCGCTGTCACCGCTGGCGTAGCCAGGCGCCGGCGGTGATGCCAGCACCTGCTGCTTGAGTTGTGCGGCGTAGCCGTGCAGTCGCTCGTTATCGATGGTTTCGAAACCGCTGGCGCGGTGGCGGTAAAAGGCGGTGCCGCCGAACTGCGGCGGGCACAGGTAGTGCACCACCGCCAACTGGTGTGAGTCGCCGCTGTCGAAATGCGGCAACCGCTGAATCGGCCGCAGCAGCTCGGGGACGGTGGTGGCGATGGACAAGCTGCACAGCAATGGCTGCGCGCGGGCGCTGTCGGGCAGCCCGAATGTCTCGCGCACGCTGTGTTCGAGTGTTCGGCACAGGCTCTCGGCGTAGGCCGCCGGCAGCGGCTTGCGCACACCCGGATAGTAGTCGCCGCTGCGCGCGCGAAACGGTGCACCGCTCCCGGCAAATGCGCACAGTGCCTCCGGCTCTGCGGCCAGACCGTCGATGACCAGCAGCGGCTGCCGCTCGCGGCCGAGGCGCTGTACCTCGATCCGCGGCGCGGCGGCGCAGGCGAGATCCGCCGACATGGCCCCGCCCGGATCAGGCCGCTGCGGTTGCGGCATCGCGGGCGTTGCGGCGCTCGATCAGCGCGTAGAGCTGGCCGAGCGAGGTGAGCATCGTGTAGATATGGCCGAGCTGGCCACCGGCATTCAGCTGGTGCAGCGCGTCGCCGTCCAGCGCCTGCAGCTTTTCCTCATCGATGCTGTAGAGGCCTTCCATACGCTGGGTGTCGCCGCTGGCGAAGGTCACCTCAAGACGCATCGGCACGATCAGCTGCAACGCCTGCAGGCGGCGCACCAGTTCCGCGGCCAGCCGTTCGCCGTCGAGCAGCTGGCCGAGAATGCCCTGCATCTTTTGCAGGTAAGCACTGCCACGGTCGTCGTCGAACAGCGCCTCGCCAGTATCGCCGACACAGGGGCTGTCCTCGTCGATACAAACCAGCGGCTGGCCGTTTTCCTCAGTGCCGACAAAGAACGGCTGGCGCGCGATATTCAGCGGCGTGTACAGCGACTGCCACTCACCGCCGTTCCAGTAGAGGTTTTCGCCCTCGGCAAAACCGAACAGTGCGACGCAGACAAACTGGCCGGTTTCGGCGTTCTTGGTCAGCACGATCGGGTAGTCGATCGCTAGCTTCAAGAACTCGCCGGGCATCACCGGCACCATACGCAGGGAAGCGCCCTGGCGCTCGATGCGGCTGGTGTCGATGCGCAGTTCACGGTGGTGTTCGCTGTTCAGTGCGACCAGTCTGGTCATGGTGGTTACCTCTCGCAGTTTTTTATTGTTCGCATGCGACGCGCAGCACAGGCAACGGCTGTTGCGCCAAATATCAGATCGTCTGCAGGCCGTACTGATGGATCTTCTCCAGCAGCTCGCGGTGTTTGGGCAGCGCGGCCAGCGCGCGGGCGGTGGCCTTGCGGTTAGCGGCAAAGTGTTGCACTGCCTGCCGCTCTTCCCGCAGCCGCTGCGCCATACTGCCGCTGTCCGTGTCGAAACCCATACCGTAGAGCACATACTGGTAGCTGGCCGCCGGGAACACCTCGTTGTTACTGGTAAAATCGCAGTCCCCCGGCGGGCGGTAGCGCCACAGCGACATCAGCTCCAGCAGGCTCTCCGGTATCGAGGCCGGATCGCGATTGTCGCTCCAGAAACTCTCCTCACGCTTGCTGAGCAGATAGTGCAACTTGAGGAAGTCGACGATGCGGTCCCAGCGGTAGCGGAAGGTTTCGTTGAAGCGGCGCGCGGTAATATCCATGACATCGCGGCGCACAGGCAGCTGTTCGGCGATCATCTCCGCAGACAGCTCCACCAGCACCAGCGCCGAGGCCTCCAGCGGCTCCAGGAAACCAGCGGACAGCCCGACGGCCACGCAGTTGTTGACCCAGAATTTTTCCCGGTGGCCGCTGTGAATCGAAATCTCGCGCACGGAAAGTTTTTCGATGGCCCGTCCCACATACGCATGCAGCCGCTGCTCTGCCGCCTCTGCGCTGCTGTGCGTGCTGGAGTAGACATAGCCGACGCCGCGGCGATGGGTCAGGCCGATATCCCAGATCCACCCGGCATCCTGGGCGGTGGAGATTGTGTGGCAGGCGATCGGGTCGTCGGCATTTTCGTAAGGTACCTGTACAGCGAGGGCGCGATCGATAAACAGTACGTCGCTGCGGCCAATAAACGGCACCCTATAGTGCCCGCCGAGCAAGCGCGATGAAAAGCCGGTGCAGTCGACAAACAGATCGCCGGCCAACTCACCGCTATTGCGCGTGACCAGTGACTCGATATCGCCGTTAGCGGCGGCGTTGACCGACAGCACCTCGTCGCGCAGGTAGCGCACACCCAGTTTTTCTGTGCAGTGGCTCTGAAGAAAATCGGCAAACTTGCCCGCGTCCAGGTGGTAGGCGTAGTTGGCCACCGAGGCGTATTCCGGCGTGGTCATCTGCTTCGGTGCCAGGCCGCTCTCACACAGCTGCTCCTGGTAGCAGACCGCATTGGAGAAGGACAGGCCCTGCCCTTTCAGTGACTGCTGCCAGTGGCGCGAGAGATCCATTTTGGTGAAACCCTGTGGCAGCACCAGCGGGTGGTAGTAATAATCGCCGTCGCCGCCGTCTACCCAGCGTGCGAACTTTGCGCCCTGCTTGAAGGTTGCGCCGCACTCGCGCAGGAAATCGCTCTCGGCGATGCCCAGCTTGCGCAGTGTCTTGCGCATCGTCGGCCAGGTGCCCTCGCCGACGCCGATAGCGGGGATACCCGGGGCCTCGATCAGCGTAACCTGCACACCGCCCTCGCTCCCACCATCACAGGAGTGCATCGCGGCGATGCGCCCGGCCACAATCCAACCGGCGGTACCGCCGCCCACTACCACTACGGATTTTATCGCTCTGCTGGTCGGTTCTGTCATCGCCGATCTCGTTATTGCTGGTTACTCCCCGGTCCGCACCATCCTGTAGGAGTCGCCCTACAGGCGATTGGCGGGTCGGGATTATTCCGCCAGCGCGCTGTCTCTACACGCTGTAAAATTCTGCCACGCATGTGGCACAAAAGCACAGGGATGTGCTTCGCAAAAAGGGCCGCGGCCCGTTTCCGGGCGGCGGCCAATTGGAGAAGCAAAGCTGCCTGCAATGGAACTCCTTGTTCCGGTTCCCTAGATCATATTTTCCATGCCTAGAAGGTGGCTCTCAGGCCCAGCGCAAAGCGCCGGCCGCTGTCCTCCGCCAACAAGAACTGGTTGGCGTAGCGCCCGTGCTTGAGCAGTGTTTCATCGGTCAGGTTCAGGCCCTCGAAGAACACAGTCATGCGGTCGTTGATATCGTAGCTGGCGCTCATATCCCACTGCTGGTAGGCGTCGACGAAGGTCGGTTCGCCGCTGACATTCTGCACCAGAGACTGCAGGAACTCGTCGCGCCAGTTCCACGCCAGGCGCGCCTGGAAGGGGCCGCGCTCGTAGAAGCCGACCAGGTTCAGCGAGTCGCTGAGGCCGGTCAGGGCGAAGGTCTGGGTCACGTCGTCGACGTTCAGCTCCGCGTCGCTGTTCACCAGGGTGGCGTTGGCGATAACGCCGAAA
Organism: Microbulbifer sp. SAOS-129_SWC; assembly: GCF_039696035.1. Taxonomy (GTDB): domain Bacteria; phylum Pseudomonadota; class Gammaproteobacteria; order Pseudomonadales; family Cellvibrionaceae; genus Microbulbifer. The sequence continues at coordinate 214,025 of NZ_CP155567.1, read as the reverse complement.
CCGCTGTCGAAGCTGTGCTGCATCGCCAGTTCCAGGCCATCCACCGCGGCACTCTCGCCGTTACTCGGTTTGGTCAGCGTGAACACCGCCACGCCGTCGTTGGGATCCACCGCGTCCTGCGGATCTTCGCCCGGGGCGATGGAAGTGATATCACCGGTGGACGGATCGGTAACCAGCTGGCCGGCGCTGTTGGTAAAGGTCTGGTCTTCCGTGGAGCTGATAATGAAGTTATCCACATCCTTGCGGAAGTAGCCCACCGACACATAGCTGTTGTCGCCGTAGTAATACTCCAGCGACAGATCCAGGTTGTCGGACAGGAAGGGCTCCAGTTCCTGGTTGCCGGAGCTGGAGCGCAGGTTGCCGCCCTGGCGGGTGGTGTTAAGCACCGACACCGGCGACAGCTGACCCAGGGTCGGCCGGGTCATGGTGCGGGAGGCGGCGAAGCGGGCCACCAGCTCGTCGGTGATCTCCAGCTTCACGTCCATATTCGGCAGCACCGAGTGGTAATCGTTGTCGGCGCTGACCGACTGCGGCTCGCCCATCACTGCCTGCAGCTCGGTCTGGTCGAGAATCTGCAGGCTTTCCAGCGGCGATTCGGTGCCGTTGACAGTGACGTTGGTGCTCTCGACACGCACACCGGTGTGCGCGGTCAGTGGCATGCCGGCCAGCTCACCGGCAAATTCCAGTTCCATGTAGCTGGCGAGGACATTCTCCTCCACCTCGTAAGAATTGTTGCGGCGCACGGCGTCGTAGCTGATACCGCCGATTCCCTCCAGGTAAGCAAACAGCTTCTCGCCGTCGTGGGCCAGCCACTTGGTGGTCATATGCTGGTGACCGCTGACACCGCTGAGGAAGTCGGAGCCGGCGTCGAACACGTGCATGAAATTGTCGGGGATATCGACGTTTTCCGGATAGCCGCAGAATGTGCAGTGCACGCCGTTGGCTTCGTCGCTCAGGTATTCGTTGCTCTTGGTCTCCTGCGAGTAGAGCAGGCCGAACTTGGCGCGGGTCAGGCCGCTGCTGTTGCCCTCGTCCCAGACGCCGTCGAAGCGGTACTGGTTGACGCGGTCGTCGGTGGCCCAGCCGCGACGCAGCATCACGTGGGCGCGGCCGTTGCTCGGATCCAGGTAGTCGCTGACCCCGGCCTGCACACCGTCGGCGTTGTAGATATCCGGATCGGCGCTCTGGAATTCACTCGAGTAAGGCAGTGTCTCGCCGGGCAGTATCTGCAGGCGCGAGCGGTTCAGGTAACCGATCAGCGACAGCTGGTTCTCGCGGCCGTTGTTGCCGGCACGCTTGGCGCCGGAGGTGGAGGCGTCGAAGCTGAGGTTCAGGTTTTCCGTCGCATCCCAGTTGACGTTGATACCGTACTGCGAGGTGCTGGTCAGGCGGTCGAATTTCTTCGAGTGGAAGTCGGTCGCGTGGCCCACTTCCTGGAACATGTCGATGGCGGTGCCGTTCTCGTCCAGCACCACGTTCTCCAGGTTGTCGGCGGTGAACCAGTGGCCGAAGGAGGTGGCGTTGGTGACGATATCGAAGTCGGAGTAGATGCCGTCGGCGGTGATCTGCAGGTCATCGGTGGGGGCGAACTGCAGCACCAGGCTGCCGCCGGTGCGGGTGCGCTCCTCGAAGGTCACCTTGGTGTCGAAGTTCTGCGGAATAAAGGTGTTGTCCGAATGGCTGGCGGAGGCGTCGATCTCGCTGGGGGCGACATTGCCGAGCACATTGGTGAGCCAGCCGTCGGTCTGCGCCTGGTTCAGGCGCGTGCTGCGCTCCTGGCGCGAAACCGCCAGCAGCACACCGAACTTGCCATCGGCGAAGGTGTTGCTGACCAGCCCGGAGATCTGCGGCTTGGAGTCGCCACTGTTTTCGTCGTACAGGCTCTTGACGCTGCCGGCAACCTTGAGGCCGTTGAAATCGAACGGCCGCGCGGTGGTCACGTTGACCGTAGAGCCGACACCGCCGGACTGCTGGGTGGCGGTGGAGGTCTTGTACACCGCCAGGCTCTTGACCAGTTCCGAGGCCAGGGTGTCGAAGCTGAATTCGCGGCCCTGGTTCTCGGTGGCCATCTGGCGGCCATTGACCAGCACGGTGTTGAACTGCGGGCCGAAGCCGCGCACGGTGATCAACTGGCCCTCGCCGCCGGAGCGGTCGATGGACACACCGCTGATGCGCTGCAGCGATTCGGCCACATTGGTATCGGGGAACTTGCCGATATCCTCGGCGGAGATGGCGTCCACCACGCCGTTGCTATCGCGCTTCACGTCCATGGCGCGCTGCAGACTCGCGCGGATGCCGGTCACCGAAACTTCCTCGATGGTGCCCGGCTGCTGTGCATCATCGCTCTGCGCCTGGGCGGCGCCCGCTGCGCCGGTGCCGATCATGGATGCCATGATCGAAAGAATGGCGCTGGACAGTTGGTTCTTCTTATACACTGTGCTCGACCCTCCAATGGGATGTCCTGCTGTTATTGTCAGCTGGCCATCGTCACCCACCATTGCCTTGAGGCCGGTCCCCTCGAGCAGGATCGCTACCCCCTCATCGATCGGGTAGCTGCCCACCAAGCGCTGCGCCTGTACTTTCCGCACATCATCGAACGGGAAGATCAGGGTCAGGTCGGCCTGCTCGGCAAATGCGGTGAGCGCGATGTCCGCTCTTTGCCGGGGAATATTGAAGAGCTCAGTTTCGTGTAGGCGAGCGCTGTCCGCCAGCACAGATGAAGCACTCATCATAAGCAGGCTAAAGGACAAACTCTGAAAAATAGCCCTGTCGTCTCCCCCGGGCGCCGCTGTTTTCGCGGCGTGGTTAGAAGACGACTCGGCTAAAAATTTCCGCCATCGGATCACTGTTTTTTTAATCTAGTTATTCTTTTTTCTGTCTGCGGCGGTTACCGCCTCGCTGTTTTTCACCGGTGTCTGTTTTTCCTGCTCTGTTATTTTTATTAATCTGGCCACCTGATCGGTGGCCGGATGAATGCCTTGTCAGCGCGCACCGCGATGGGCGCTGCGCGGCGAATCCGCGCGCGCCTCCGGCAGTGCCGCAGCGCTGCTGTCTTCGCGCGGACGCAGTACTACTGTCTGGTCGTCGATACGCTCACTGGCAATACCGAAATTGTCGTTCAGTGTGCGCAGCAGCCCCTTTACGTCGCCGGTACGGAACAGGCCGGCTACGCGCACCCGCTTCAGCTGCTCGCCCTCGATGCGGAAGCGCACCGAAGTGTAGCGGCTGATCTCCGCCACCGCCTTCTCCAGCGGTTCGCCGTGGAACACCAGATTGCCGCTGCGCCAGGACAGCTTCGCATCCATTTCCGCCGGCGCTATTTTTTCGACCTGCTCCGGCGGCCCGCGTTTTTCATTCATCATCAGCCGCTCGCCCCGGGATACGGCCGTGGCCGTAGCCGGCAGCGGCGGCGGGTCGGCGGAGTCGGGCTCGTCCTCGCGATCGGCAACCCGCACCCGGCCCTCGGTGACAATCAACTCCACGCTGCGGTCGCGCCGCAGCTGCACATTGAACGCGGTGCCCACCGCCTGCACCACGCGGCCGGCGGCGAGGACGCTGAGCGGGCGCTGCTTGTCGTGCGCTACCTGCACATTCACCTCGCCGCGGTCCAGGTCGATCAGGCGGCTGGCCGGCGTGTAGTGCACACGCACCAGGCTGTTGGTGTTCAGCACCAGCACCGAGCCATCCGGCAGGTTGACCGTGGAGTGCTCACCGACCGCCGTCTCGTACACCTTATCGACATTGGCGGTGCGATGCGCGCCCGGCAGCGCGCCGGCCTGCCACAGGGCAGCGCTCAGCAGCAGTAATACCGAGGCGGCCGCGGCCAGCCAGCGGCGGCCGAACGACGGCTGGCGGCGCGCCTTCTGCGCCGGCGCCGGGAACAGGTCGGCAAGGCGCCCCAGCGCGTCCATCTTGTCCCATAGCTCGGCCACCTTTATCAGCGTGTCGCGGTTGTCGCGCGCGGCCGCCAGCCAGCGCTGCAGGTCGCGGGTCTCGGTGTCGCTGAGGCCGCGGTCGAGCCGCGCGATCCACTCGCAGGCCTCCTCGAGACAGCGTTCGCGGTCGGGCAACTGGTAGACATTGCTCATGGGCGTCCCCCGTTGCCGGCGCTGCGCGCGGCGCGCGTGTCACTGGTGCGCTGCTGCAGCATAAACAGGGTGCAGCGCTTGATCCCTGTGGCGATATGTTTTTCCACCGTACTCTCACTGATATCCAGCTCGCGGGCAATTTCCCGCTGTGAATAGCCGTAGACCTTTTTCAGCACAAACACGCGGCGGCACTGTACCGGCAGTTGCCGCACCGCCTCGCAGAAGTGCGCGAATTCCTCGCGACTGGCCACCACCTCGTAGGTGTGATCCGTCGCCGGGCCGAGATCCATCCCGAGATCGAGTTCCTCATCCAAGCTCACCGACAGCCGCGACTCGGAGCGCTTGACGTAGTCGAGCGCCAGATTGCGCGCAGTGCGCAGCATAAACGAGCGCGGCTGTTCAATGGCGCCCTGCCGCGCCGCCTGGCAGACCCGCACATAGGTCTCCTGGACGATATCCTCGATTTCCCTGGGTGGCGCTATGCTCGAAACCAGCCGCGCCAGACTGCCGCGGACCCGCATAAAGATGTCCGCCAGCGCCTCATCATTCGCCATATCACCGCTCGATTTTTATTGAAATTATTCTGTATCCGGCCCCGGATGGATTCCCTCCGGGTGACTCTCCACGCAGGTAGACGACTCGCAAGATTTTTTCCCCCAGTGGCCGGCGAAAAAAATACATCAGTGGATCCTGGCCGGTTATCCACAGGCTGCGCGACACTTCTGGGTGATTTTTGAACACCGTGTGTGTCCGTCCACGTTCTGCCGGTGCAGATGGACTGCGCCGACTCGACGGAGCGGTCGCCTTTGACTGGAGGTGCCCCTGTAGTCAATCTATGGAATCGCAGCGGCCGATAGTTCTTCTCAAGCGAGGTTTACCCACAACACTGGTAGAATCGCGCCCCTAACCCGAACCGAGATGTAAGCCCAGCATGTCTAAGCTGAACCCCCGCCAGGCGGAGGCGGTGAAGTATATCGACGGCCCCTGCCTGGTGCTCGCCGGCGCCGGCTCCGGCAAGACCAGCGTGATCACGCGCAAGATCGCCTACCTGATCGAGGAGTGCGGCTATGCCGCGCGCAACATCGCCGCGCTGACCTTCACCAACAAGGCCGCCCGCGAGATGAAGGAGCGGGTGGGCAAGCTGCTGGCGGGGCCGGACGGCAAGCGTTCCAAGGCCAGCCACGGCCTGACCGTGTCCACCTTCCACAACCTGGGCCTGAATATCCTGCGCAAGGAGTACCGTGCGGCCGGCTTCAAGCCGGGCTTCTCCATCTTCGACGCCGAGGACGCGCGCGCGCTGATCAAGGAACTGATGCTGCGCGACGGCGATCTGGACACCGACCTGCTCGACCGGGTACAGAACCAGATTTCCAACTGGAAGAACGACATGCTCACCCCCAAGCGCGCCCTGGAAGCGGCCGCCAGCCCTGGGGAGCAGGCCATTGCGCTGGCTTACGGCCGCTACTGCGACGCACTCAAGGCCTACAACGCGGTGGACTTCGACGACCTGATCCTGATCCCCGTGCAGCTATTCGATTCCGACCCGGAACTGCTGCAGCGCTGGCGCCGCAAGATCCGCTACCTGCTGGTGGACGAGTACCAGGACACCAACAACTCCCAGTACCTGCTGGTGAAATTATTGGTGGGCGGCCGCGGCGGCCTAACCGTAGTGGGCGACGACGACCAGTCGATCTACGCCTGGCGCGGCGCGCGCCCGGAAAACATGAGCCTGCTCAAGCAGGACTTCCCCAACCTGATACTGATCAAACTGGAGCAGAACTACCGCTCTACCAGCCGTATCCTCAAGGTGGCCAACCACCTGATCGCGCACAACCCACACGAGTTCGACAAGGCGCTGTGGTCCGATCGCGGCCTCGGTGAGGAGATCCGCGTACTCAAGGTGGCCAACGAGAACGAGGAAGCCGAGCGGGTCGCTAACGAAATCTTCCTGCAGAAGGCGCGCCGCAGCGCCAGGTTCATGGACTTCGCCGTGCTCTACCGCGGCAACCACCAGGCGCGGCTTATCGAAATGAAGCTGCAGGAACACCAGATTCCCTACCAGATGTCCGGCGGCACCAGCTTCTTCGCCCGCGCCGAGATTAAGGACATCATGGCCTACCTGCGTTTGCTGGTGAACCCAGACGACGACAACGCCTTCCTGCGCATCATCAACACCCCGCGCCGGCAGATCGGCACCAGCACCCTGGAGGCGCTGGGCAACTATGCCAAGGGCCGCGAGATCTCCATGTTCAGCGCCTGCTCCGAGATCGGCTTCAAGGAGCATATCAATGAACAGGGCTACGAACGCCTGAACCGCTTCTCCCTGTGGCTCGAGGGCGTACAGCGCAACTGCCGTGACAACAGCCCCGATGCCGCCTTGAGAGAAATGCTCGACGATATCGACTACCCCGGCTGGCTGTCACAGAACGCCAGCAGCGAGAAGGTCGCCGAGAAGCGCATGGAGAATGTCTACTGGCTGCTGGAAAGCCTGAACAAGATCATGGAGGGCACCGACGACGAGCTGGAGCAGGACGTGCGCCTGGAACAGGCCATCTCCAAACTGATCCTGCGCGACATGCTCGAGCGCCAGGAAGAGGAAGAGGCCACCGACAAGGTCAGCCTGATGACCCTGCACGCCGCCAAGGGCCTGGAGTTCCCGCATGTGTTCATGATCGGCATGGAGGAAAACCTGCTGCCGCACCGCAACAGCATCGAGGACGAAAATATCGAGGAAGAACGCCGCCTCACCTACGTCGGCATCACCCGCGCGCAGCGCACCCTGACCATGACCCTGGCCGGCAAACGCAAACAGTTCGGCGAGAACCAGGACACCACGCCCAGCCGCTTCCTCGACGAGCTGCCGCCGGAGGACTGCGAGTTCGAGGGCTTTGGCAAGGCGACCCCGGAACAGAACCAGGCCAAGGGCGAGGAGACGCTGGGATCGCTGTTGAGTATGTTTGACTGAGTTCCCAGGCCGTCGGAAACCTTGTAGCAACGGCCGCGCCGGTGTAGCAAGCAACGCCGGTTCCCCCAGCGCAAACAAAAAAGGCCGCTCAGTGAGCGGCCTTTAAATCTCTGAAGTAAGCAGTCGCTTACTTGCTGTGCGACGTCATATAGTCCACAGCCCCTTTCACTTCGTCATCGCTGCAATCGGTACACAGGCCGCGCGGCGGCATGGCATTGAAGCCGTTGATCGCGTGGGTGTAGAGCGTGTCCATGCCCTTGGCGATGCGCGGTGCCCAGTCGGCAGCGTTGCCGAACTTGGGTGCGCCGGCGGCACCCGGGGTGTGGCAGGTAGTGCAGTGGGCCTTGAAGATCGCCTCGCCACTGCGCGGAGCGCCGCCTGACGCAGCCGGTGCTGCCGCAACCGCAGCGGCACACTTGTCTCCCTGCATACAGGTCTTGTCCACCGGTGCGATACGCTCGGCGATTTCCTTGTCTACCGACGGCGCCTGCGCCATCGCAGCGGCCGCACCAACGGTCAGCGCCGCCACCAGACTCACAATCATTTTCATGGATTCCCCCTAATGGCCGCTCCTGCAGCTCCGTAGACTTCCGGCAATTCGCCGCGTACCTCTACCAGCCAGTCATTATACGCAATCCGCAGCGTCCAGCGAAAGCCAGCCCCGGCGCCCCCCGAATCCGCTTTCCTGCACCCCGCCCCTTCTGTATAATCCGCGTCCCGCACAGGGCTCTGGCCCTGTCGATAAAATCAGGTTTCCCGCCCCTAGCTCAGCTGGATAGAGCGTCGCCCTCCGGAGGCGAAGGTCAGAGGTTCGAATCCTCTGGGGCGGGCCATATACGAAAAGACCACCCTCGCGGTGGTCTTTTCGTATATGGGGTGCCCCAGGGCCCAGATTCGAACCTCCGTTCGACCCGGAGCGCAGCGTAGGGCCGCGACCAACGGGAGCGCATCCTCTGGGGCGGAGGCCCGCACAGCGGGCCCAAACTTCCCGCTATCACAGCACCTTCTATAAGCGCCGCCCTCGCAGTGGCCCTTTCGCATCTGGATTACCCCAGCGCCAAGAATCGAACCTCCGTTCGACCCGGAGGTGGCGCAGCCACCGGAGAACAGCGACCGCAGGGAGCTAATCCTCTGGGGCGGGGCCCGCACAGCGGACCCAAACTCCCCGCTATCGCAGCGACCCTTTCGCATCTGGATTACCCCAGGGCCCAGATTCGAACCGCCGTTCGCCCCAGAGGTAGCGCAGCCGCCGGTATCTCGTTTAGCGCCAGGGATGATCAAAGTCGAATTTCTGGCAACGATGATCCCTTTCGCGATATCGAAACCTATATTCCGTACATCAAGACTTAAGCGCGCGCCAGGCACAATACGCGGCCTGAATCAGGCCGGCTGTGTGTGGGCCATGGCCATGGTGAGGAACTTCTCGGTCTGCCCGGCGCCGGAGGTGAGTTCCGCCTGGGCACTCTGGTCGCAGATTTTGTCCCAGTTTTGGATCACGGCCTCCGGGCTCTGCTCGTCGGCCGGAATAAAAGTGCCGGCCGTTTCGAACAGGCGGGTGCTGGCATAGCCGCCGGCACCGGCGCAGAGGATGAAGCGGTTTGGCGCATCCTTGTGACACAGGGTCAGGGCGCCTGCGGTCACCGCTTCCGGGGTGAGCATCGCCAGCATCTCCGGCGGCATCAGGTCTTCGGTCATGCGGGTGCCGGCGGTTGGTGACAGCGCGTTGACCCGGATATCGTATTTGCCCCCTTCCAGCACCAGGGTGTTCATAAAGCCCAGCACCGCCATTTTCGCCGCGCCGTAGTTGGACTGGCCGAAGTTGCCGTACATGCCGCTCGATGAGGTGGTCATGACGATGCGGCCGTAGTTCTGCGCGCGCATGATTTCCCACACTGCCTTGGTGCAGTTCACGGAGCCCATCACATGCACGTCCATGACCAGCTGGAAATCGGCCAGCTCCATCTTGGCGAAGGTCTTGTCGCGCAGGATGCCGGCGTTATTGATCAGGATGTCGACGCGCCCCCACTTGTCCATGGCCTGCTGCACCATGTCCTGGACTTCGTCGTACCTGGCAACGTTGGCGCCGTGTGCAAGCGCCTCGCCACCATTGGCCTCGATTTCACGCACCACCGCCTGTGCGGCCGCGGAGGAGGCGCCGCTGCCGTCGCGGGCGCCGCCGAGGTCGTTGACCACGACTTTTGCACCGCGCGCGGCCAGTGCCAGCGCGTGAGATTTTCCGAGCCCGTTGCCGGCGCCGGTTACGATGGCCACCTGGCCGTCAAAGCGTACACTCATAGTCTTCTCTCCCTCGTTTTTTCGTTGCGGATTAGCTACACGGAGCGGCGCGTCGGAATCAGCCGGCCACCTGCAGGGTGAGCCACTCGGCCAGCAGCGCGGGCTTTGCCGCGCCCTCGATCTCGACGGTGACTTCAGTTTTCAACAGTAACTGGCCGGGATTTTTTTCGCTGACATCGAGCAGCCGCGCGTGTGCGCGGATGCGGCTGTCGACCTTTACCGGGGCGATAAAGCGCACCTTGTCAAAACCGTAATTGACCGCCATCTGCATATCTTCCACCCGCAGGCTGAAGACCTCGGCGAAATGCGACAGCAGCGACAGGGTGAGGAAGCCGTGGGCAATGGTGGAGCCGAACGGTGTCTGCGCGGCGCGTTCCGGATCGACGTGGATGAACTGGTGATCGTGGGTAACCTCGGCGAACAGGTTGATCTGCTCCTGGTTCACGGTAAACCAGTCGCTGGTTTGCAGGGTTTTGCCCACGCTTTGCAGCAGTTCTTGCTTACTGACCGTCTTCATAGTCTCTCCTGTCGTTCTCTTGTTCTGTTATGCAGTGAGCGCACTGCGCCCTGTCATCCCGGCGCCGGATCAGAACCACTCCGGCCGCATATCGAAGCTGGTGCTGTCGACTTCCCTGACCAGCTTTGACCAGTGGTAGATTTTCGGCAGCTCCGAGCGGAAGAAATACTGCAGCGCCTGCAGCTTGCCGCGGTAGAAGTGCTCGTCATCCGCATGCGGGTTGCGCTGCAGGCCGGCGTCGGCGGCGAGGCCCTGGCGCAGCCAGATCCAGGCGATGACGACATGGCCGAACATTTCCAGGTAGCTGACCGAGTTCGAGAACACCAGATCGGGATTTTTCTCTGCAGTGGCACCGAGGACGGCACTGGTGGTCTGCTGCAGCTCCTCCAGCGCGGCCTGCAGGTCGCCGGCGAACAGGCTCAGTTCGCTGTCGCGCGCCTGTTCGATGGTCTGCTGCATTTCCGCGAGCACCGCGCGGTAGCCGGCAAACTTGTTCATCGGCACCTTGCGCCCGAGCAGGTCCAGGGACTGGATGCCGGTGGTGCCCTCGTGAATCGGGTTCAGGCGGTTGTCGCGGTAGAACATCTCCACCGGGTGCTCGTTGATATAGCCGTGTCCGCCCATGACCTGGATGGCGAGGCTGTTGGCCTGCGCGCCGTATTCCGACGGCCAGCTCTTGATGATCGGGGTGAGGAAATCGAGCAGCGTGTGCGCGTGGGCCCGCGCTTCCTCGGTCTCCGCGGTCTTCTCGTCATCGGCCAGCTGGCTGCCGTACAGGCACAGAGCATAGGCGCCCTCGGCGTAGGCCTTCTGGGTCAGCAACATGCGGCGCACGTCCGGGTGCTCGATGATATTGATCGGCGAAGACTCCGGATCCTTGTTGACGAGCAGGCGGCCCTGGGGGCGCTCGCGGGCGTAGTCGAGGGCGTACTGGTAACCGGTCAGGGCGGTCAGCGCCGCGCCGGTGCCGACCATGATGCGCGCCTCGTTCATCATGTGGAACATGTACATCAGGCCGCGGTTTTCCTCGCCCACCAGATAGCCCACGGCCCCGTCTTTGTCGCCGAAGCTGAGTGCGGTGGAGGTGTGGCCGCGCCCGCCCATCTTGTGGAACAGCCCGGCCAGGGCCACGTCGTTGCGCTCGCCGTTACTGCCATCCTCGTTGACCAGGAACTTGGGCACGATAAACAGCGAGATCCCCTTCACGCCCCTGGGCGCACCCTTCACGCGGGCGAGCACCAGGTGCACGATATTGTCGCTGAGCTCGTGGTCGCCGCCGGAGATGAAGATCTTGTTGCCGGTGATGCGGTAGCTGCCGTCGGACTCGCGGGTGGCGGTGGTGGTGAGGTCGGCGAGGCCGGAGCCCGCACCGGGTTCGGTCATCGCCATGGTGCCCATGAAGCGGCCCTCGCGCATCGGCTTGACCCACTTCTCCACCTGCTCCGGTGAGCCGTGCGCCTCGATCAGGTTGGCGTTGGCGTTGGTCAGGGAAATGTAGCCCAACGTGGTGCTGGCCACCGCCGACAGATGGGCCTGTACGGCATTGGTGACGATCAGCGGCAGCTGCATACCGCCGTCTGCAAAATCGGTGGCCGGCGCGGCGAGGCCGGCCTCGATGACCGCGTCCAGTGCCGGCTTGATTGCCGGCAGCAGGTGCACGCGCTCGCCGTCAAAAGTGGGTTCGTTGATGTCCACTTGCTGCCGGATGGGCAGGAAATGTTTCAGTGCGACCGTCTTGCCGGTTTCGATGGCCGCGTCGAAGGTTTCGCGGCTGTGGTCGGCGTAGCGCGGGCGCCTGGTGAGGGATTCTGCATCGAACAGCTCGTAGAGCATGAAAGCCAGGTCGCGTTCGCTGAGCGCTTGTGCTGCCATGGGTCACCTTGTTCCTGTTACTGACGGGTGGGGTGGGCCGCTTGGGGCCGGTTGGGTATTGTGGGGCGAGTTGCTAGACTCGGCCATGACCTCCCGGGTCAAGTTCAGCAGGCACCGGCACGGCAAATCTGGCTGGCCATTTGAGGCAGGGAAATGAGTGAGACAGCCTACAGTGCGTTCGGCCACCTGTTGCGTTTCTGGCGACGGGTGCGCGGCGTCAGCCAGGAAACGCTGGCACTCAGCCTGGAGTCCTCCACCCGCCATATCAGCTTTCTTGAAAACGGCAAGGCCCGGCCCAGCGAGGCGCTGGTGGGTGCTATCAGCCGTGCACTGGATCTGGGTGAGCGCGATAGCAACTACCTGCGCCTCGCCGCCGGCTACCTGGCCGAGAGCCGCGCAGTCGACTTCCAGGCGCCGGCATTCAAGTGGCTGCGCAAGGCCACCCTGCTATCGCTGCGCGCGATGGATCCCTACCCGGCGGTGCTGACAGACCGGTACGGCCGCCTGCTGATGGTGAATCGCAGCTGGGTTGCCTTTTACCGCGAGTCGGTCAGCGCTGAAGCGCTGGCCAGAGTGGAAAACCATTACCAATTGGTCTTCCGCCGCCCACCCGCAGGCGTCGCGCTGGATTCCTGGCAGCACACGCTGGCGATGATCCTGATGTATACCCAGCAGGAGGCGCTGCTGACCAACGACCCGATTTACCAGGAGATGGTGCGCGAGCTGGCCGCGCATCCGGGCATCCCGGAAGACTGGGCGCAGATCGCCTCAAGGCTCGAGCCGATGGCCAGTTTCCGGGTGGAACAGGAATACCGGGGCAGGCTGATGCGCTTTTTCAGTGTCAACCTGACGGTGGGCGCCATGGGCCCGGCCTCCTTCGCGTCGGAGCCGCGCCTGGTGATCAATACGCTCTATCCCGAGAGCGATGCGCTCGACCTGTCCGCAGCGCTCGACGGCGATCTGTCGCACCCGCTCCTCTACTACTGAACTGCCGATATCGCGCGCCGCGTCGATATCGCGGACCCTGTGCGAGTCCACGCCGCGCAGCCGCCGGAGACCAGCGGCCGAAGAGAGTTAATCCACTGGGGCGAAGGCCAGTTAAGCTTGCCTATCAGCCCGGCAAGCAACCTCTCCGGAACCACGAGCCCCAACAACCATCATAAAGTGTTGATGAATCCAGCCAGCAGCCACTCGTAATGCCGCAACTATTGAAGCAAACCTGCAGATACACCCTCTGGCTGGGCACCGCTTTCGCGCTGGCAACCGCACTGCTGGTCCTGGCCCTGCGCTGGGTAGACCCGCCCTCCTCCGCCGTCATCCAGGCCTGGCAGTTGCACAGCGGCCGCAAGGCACAACAGCAGTGGCGCCCGCTGGAGCAGATTTCCCCGCACCTGCAGATGGCGGTGATCGCCGCGGAAGACCAGAAGTTCCCGAATCATTTCGGCTTCGATTTCGCGGCGCTGCAGAAGGCCCTGAGCGAGGACCGCAGGCGCACCCGCGGTGCCAGCACCATTACCCAGCAGACGGCCAAGAACCTGTTCCTGTGGAATGGCCGCAGCTATGTGCGCAAGGGCCTGGAGGCCTGGTTTGCGCTGCTGATGGAGCTGTTGTGGTCGAAGGAGCGCATCCTCGAGGTCTACCTGAATATTGCCGAATTCGGCAACGGGGTGTACGGCGCGGAAGCGGCGGCGCGGCGCTTTTACGGCACCTCCGCGCGCTACCTGAGCCGCTGGCAGAGCGGGCTGCTCGCAGCCGTGCTGCCAAACCCGCGGCGCATGTCCGCGCAGCGGCCATCGCGCTATGTGCGCGGCCGCGCGGCAACCATCGAGCGGCAGGCGCGGCAGCTGGGCGGCAGCCGCTATCTGGTGAATCTCCGCTAGCGAACTGCCACCGGTACTCTCAAGCCCGACCACGCATCAGGCACATCCCGCAGGCACCGTAGCAGCGCTTGCCGCGCGGCGGTCGAGGCGACCGGACAGCAGCGTCAGGAACAGCGCCAGCAGCACAATAAGCGCGCCGATCCACGGCGTATCCATCAGCGTCAGGTGCTCGATCACCGCGCCGCCCAGCACCGAGCCAATCGCAATACCGACATTGAACGCAGCGATATTCAACCCGGAGGCCACGTCCACTGCCTGGGGGGCAAACTTTTCCGCGAGCTGCACCACGTACACCTGCAGGCCGGGCACATTGCCAAACGCGAAAGCCCCCCAGATCAGCACCGTCAGCACCGCGGTCACCGGATTGCCGGCGGTCGCGGTGAACAGGGCCAGCACCGCGGCCAGCGCGGCGAAGATCAGGCTGAGCGCCCTGACCGGTCCGCGGCGATCAGCCAGGCGGCCGCCCCAGATATTGCCCACCGCTACCGACACGCCGTACACCAGCATGATCAGCCCCACCGCACCCGGAGCAAAGCCGCTCACCTGCTGCAGGATCGGCGCCAGGTAGGTGAAAGCCACGAAGGTACCGCCGTAACCCACCGCGGTCATCGCATAGACCAGCAGCAGGCGCGGCTGGGTCAGTACCGCCAGTTGCTGGCGCAGGGTGGCCGGGGCCGATTGCTTCAGGTTGCCGGGTACCAGCAGCGCGCTGCCGACCAGCGCCAGCAGGCCCAGCGCAGACACCGCCAGGAAAGTGGCGCGCCAGCCGAAGTGCTGGCCGATCCAGGTGCCCAGCGGCACGCCGGTAACCAGCGCGACGGTCAGCCCGGTGAACATCAGTGCGATGGCCCCGGCCTCCCTGTCCTTGCTCACCAGGCTGGTGGCGATGGTGGAGCCGATGGCGAAGAAGACCCCGTGGGCCAGGCCGGTGAGCAGACGCGCGACCACCAGGGAACTGTAGCCGGGGGCCAGCCAGGCCAGCAGGTTGCCGACCGTGAACAGCGTCATCACGCTGAGCAGCACCGCCTTGCGGTTCCAGCGCCCGGTCAGCGCGGTCAGCACCGGCGCACCCACGGCCACGCCGAGGGCATAGAGGCTGACCAGCAGGCCGGCCGATGGCAGGGAAACGCCCAGGTCCTGGGCGATGGTGGGCACCAGCCCGACGATCACGAACTCGGTGGTACCGATGGCAAAGGCGCTGAGCGCCAAAGCCAGAATGGCGATAGGCATGACAGACTCCACAGCAGTATTTGGTTGCGGCGGAGTATGGCGGCAGCTACTTTTTACAAAAACAGCATCAAAGGCAAAAGATTTTTACAGTTATGACAATAGTCTCCCGCACCGAAGACCTGCAGATCCTACTCGCAGTGATCGACAGCGGCGGCTTTTCCGCCGCCGCGCAGCTGCTCGAACTCCAGGTGGCGCGGGTGTCGCGCGCCGTCAGCCGGCTGGAGGCAGAGCTGGGCAGCACGCTGCTGAACCGCACCACCCGCCGGGTGGAACTGACCGAAGAGGGCCGCCAGTTCGTGGCGACAGTACGCGATGGCCTGCACCAGCTGGAAACTGCCGAGGAGCAGCTGCGCGCGCAGCGCGGCCGACCCGCCGGGCGCCTGCGGGTGGATGCCGCCACCCCGTTTCTGCTACACCAGCTGGTGCCGCTGGTACCGGACTTCCGCCGCGCCTACCCGGAAATCCAGCTGGAACTGATCGCCAACGAGCGCATTATCGACCTGCTCGAGCGCCGCGCGGATATCGCCATCCGCATCGGCACCCTGGACGACTCCAACCTGCACGCGCGCCCGCTCGGGCGCAGCCCGCTGCACCTGGTCGCCAGCCCCGCCTACCTCGCTGCAGCCGGCAGGCCGGACAAAATTGCACAACTCGAGCGACACACCCTGATCGGATTCGCCGACGCGCCGCACCTCAACCTGCTGCCGTTTGCCGAGCCGCTGCAGGTACATCCACAGATCGCCTCCAGCAGCGGCGAGGCAGTGCGCCAGCTGTGCCTCGCCGGCCAGGGTATCGCGCTGCTGTCGAATTTTATGGTGTGCGGGGATATCGAATCCGGGCGGCTGGAGAAGGTACTGCCCGGCCAACTGCAGAGCCCCAATCCACGTGAACCGGTGCAGGCGGTTTACTACCGCACCGCGGCCGTGTCGCCGCGGGTCAGCGCCTTCCTCGAATTTATCGACGGACGCCTGCATCTCTAACAGGTTGTTGAACAATGCCATCCTTGGCATTTTTCAACCCGGGTTTGCGGCACATGTCCGCAACCCCTCCACGACAAATCAAGCACTTACTTGCTTGCTTGCTGGATTCGCGGCCCGGCCCTCCATGGCCGGGTAAGCAATCTTTTTCACTCGCTGGAAAGCGTTCTGTCACGAATCAGTCACGGCGGCGTATCAATCCATCTCTAGTATCCGGCTCTTTGCTTATCCCATTAAAAGAGCCGGAGTCACCATGAAAAACATCGCGAAAGGGATTTTCCCGCTGTCCCGACTGGCCTGCCTGATCTCGGCGGTCGCCTTTTCACAGGCACAAGCACAGGCGCAGACCGCCGCCGCGGACAACGCAGTGCAGAACCTGGAAGAAGTGATCGTCACCGCGCAGAAGCGCGAGCAGGCGATCGCGGACGTGCCGCTGACGATCAGCAGCCTGGACGGGGAAACGCTGCAGGAACTGGGCGTCGACCGCTTCGACAGCCTGTCGGACCTGGTGCCGGGCCTCGTCGTGCAGCAGCAGAGCGTCAACAACAACGGCTATGTGATTCGCGGTATCACCTCCGACGACGGCAGCGCACCCGGCGCGGCGCGCGTATCGGTGTACCTGAACGGCACCGATGTGTCGCGCTCGCGCGCGTCCTATTTCGAGGTCTACGACATGGAGCGCATCGAGGTGGTCAAGGGCCCGCAGGCGACCCTGTTCGGCACCGCGGCCTCCATCGGCGCGATGAGTTTTATCACCGCCAAACCGCAACAGGATTTTGCCTCGGAACTCACCGTCGGCGCCGGCGACTACAATATGCGCAAGATCGAGGGCATGACCACCGGCGGCAACGACCTGCTGCAGGGCCGCCTGGCGTTCGTGTCCCGCGCGCGCGACGGCTATGTGCAGAACAACAGCGGCGAGGACGACCTGAACGGCTACGACCGCCGCGCCTATCGCCCCAGCCTGCGCATCACCCCCAGCGACAACCTGACCATCGACCTCATTTACAACTACGACAAAGACACCGACCCGGGCACCGCCTTCGTTAACAAGTCGGTGCTGTTTACCGACGATGCCGCGCTGAGCGTGCCGGACAACCAGGTGCTGGGCATGAACGATATCGGTGTGGACCGCACCGTGAAAGACTTCAACGCGACCGTATCCTGGGACATCAGCGACCAGCTGGCCCTGACCTATATCGGCGCGCGCCGCGATTACGATTCGCTCGAGGCCTTCGATGCCGACGGCACCGCCTACGAAATGCTGAACTTTTCCGAAAATGCCAACGGCGACCAGAGCAGCCACGAGCTGCGCCTGAACTTCAGCGGCGAGCGCCTGAACGGCTTTGTCGGTGCCAGCTACTTCGAGGAACAGGCTGAGCAGTTCGTCGGCTTCGCCTCCGAAGAGGGCCTGTTCCTGAGCTGTGCCGGCGCGCTGGCGGCGGCCAATATCGCCGGCTGCGAACCGAACGCCACCACCCTGCTGACCGGCGGTGTCCTGGCCGCAGTGCCGTACGAGAGCCACTATGCCAATGGTGCCGACAACAGCAGCCAGAACCTGTTCGCCGACGTCTCCTACCAGATCACGCCCGCACTGGAAGCCACCGTCGGCGCGCGCCTGGTGCGGGAGAAACGCGCATCCAGCTACACCAGCACCCTGCCCGCGTCCGCGATTCTCGCCGCCCAGGGTATCCAGACCGACCTGTTCTTCGGCCTGGCACTGAACACCCGCGGCGCAACCCTGCGCGGCGACACCGACAGCTCCGCACTGCTGCCGCGCTTCAACCTGCTGTACTCGCTCAACGACAACGTCAACCTGTACGGCACCGTGTCCCGCGGCGAGCGCTCCGAGGTGATCGATATGGCCTCCGGCACGGCCAGCGTCGCGCCGGCGGAGGAGGTCGACAACTACGAAGTCGGCCTCAAGGGCCGCCTGGCGGATACCGCACTGGATTACTCGCTGGCCGCCTTTTACCAGGATTACCAGAACTTCCAGGTCAACGTGGTCGACCAGGACAGCGGTCAGACCCGCACCGAAAACGCCGGCTCGGCCACCAATACCGGCCTCGAGGCGGAGCTGCGCTGGAGCGTGTCCGACCAGCTACAGCTGCTGGCCAACGCCGCCTATATCGATGCCGGTATCGACGACAACTCGGCCAACGGTACCTACGCCGGCAACCAGTTCCGCCTGCAGCCGGAAGTGACCGGCGCCCTCAGCTACCTGTACGAGACGCCGCTCGGCGGCAACCTGATGTTCACCAGCAGCGGCAGCTGGAGCTATCGCTCGTCGGTGTATTTCGATATCGAAAACCGGTTCGAGGAGGATGCGGTGGACCTGCTCAACCTGCGCGCCGGCGTCGCCGCCAGCGACCGCAACTGGTCCCTGACCCTGGCGGCGAGCAACCTGCTGGACAAGGAGTACATCATGGACGCCGGCAACACCGGTGCCGCCTTCGGTTTCCCCACCTATATCGCCGGCGCCCCGCGCACCCTGAGCCTGGAGTTCAACAAGCGCTTCGGCGCGCTCTGATCCGGCCATGAATGCGGCGGTCCCGGCAACGGGACCGCCCGGTACCGCCGCCACTTTTGCTATTATCTGCGCCTTCCGATCACCGCCCCCAGGAGAGCGCATGAGCGAACAGATCCGCCTCACCCAGTACAGCCACGGCGCCGGCTGCGGCTGCAAGATTTCCCCCAAGGTGCTGGAAGTGATGCTGGCCGGCAGCGGCGCGCAGAACCTGGACCCGCGCCTGTGGGTCGGCAACGCCTCGCGCGACGACGCCGCCGTGTACGCGTTCGACGAGGAGCGCGGGGTCATCTCCACCACCGATTTCTTTATGCCGATTGTCGACGACCCCTTCGACTTCGGCCGTATCGCCGCCACCAACGCGATCAGCGATGTCTACGCGATGGGCGGCAAGCCGCTGATGGCGATCGCGATTCTCGGCTGGCCGGTGGACAAGCTGGCCCCGGAAGTGGCGCGCGAGGTAATGCGCGGCGGCCGCGCCATCTGCGATGAGGCCGGCATCCCGCTGGCCGGCGGCCACTCGATCGACGCGCCGGAACCCATCTTCGGCCTCGCCGTCACCGGCGCGGTGGACAAAAGCCACCTGAAACGCAACGACACCGCCAGCGATGGCTGCCGCCTGTACCTGACCAAACCGCTGGGTATCGGCATCCTCACCACCGCGGAAAAACAGGGCAAGCTCAGGGACGCGGATGTGGGCGTGGCGCGCGACTGGATGTGCACGCTGAACAGGGCCGGCAGCCACTTCGCGCAGCTGCAAGGGGTGAAGGCCATGACCGACGTGACCGGCTTCGGCCTGCTCGGCCACCTGGTGGAAATGGCGGACGGCAGCGGCCTCAGCGCGCGAATCGATTACGCCGCGGTGCCGCGCCTGACCAGCGCCGAGTATTACCTCGCGCAGGGCTGCGTGCCCGGCGGCACGCTGCGCAATTTCGACAGCTACGGCGAGCGCATCGCGCCCATCGCTGAAGCGCAGCGGCTACTGCTGTGCGACCCGCAGACCAGCGGCGGCCTGCTGGTGGCAGTGACGCCGGAGGGCGAGGCCGAGTTTCTCGCTACCGCCGCCGAGCAGGGGCTGGAGCTGGCCGCGATCGGCGAGCTGGGCGCGCAGCAGCGCCACGCGGTCGAGGTCGTTTAAGCACAGCATCGACAAAAATGCCGGCGCCTTGCGACGCCGGCATTTTTTGCTCGGGGTATCTACCGTCGCAGACCGGGCGTCTCAGCCCAGGCTGTGCATCACTTTATGCCCGCCGGCCTCGGCAAACTCGGGGCTGTCGATGTTATCCACAAACTTCCACTCCGCCTGTACCGCATCGCGGCCGAAAGTCAGCGCTAAATAACCGCGCTGGTGCAGGTTGCAGTAGTGCAGGTCGTCGATCAGCACCGGCAGCCCCTGCGCCAGCTGCGCCGCGGATTCCTCATTCAGCTTCAGGTAAGTCTCCATCCCCGGTGACGTCACGCTGGGCGCGGCGAACTCCAGCCCCACGCGGCGGCCGCCGGCATCGGTGAGGTGATTGAACCAGGCGTTGTGGGTGTCCCCGGCCACCACCACCAGGTTTTTATCCAGCGCACCCAGTTCCCGATACAGCGTCTCGCGCTCAGCTGCGTAACCATCCCAGGCATCCAGGTTGTAGGGCACTATTTTTTCGATGCGCGCGCGCTGGCTCAGGGTCAGCGGCTCGCCCTTGAGGCTGGCGGTTTTCAGCGCAACCAGTTCGGCGGCGAGATTTTTCTTGCCGCCGCCGTGCCGGAAGTTCGCCATCATTTCCAGCGGCAGGGTCATCTTGCCCATCAGCACCTGCTGGCCCAGCAACTGCCAGCGGCCGCCGGATTTGGCCACGGTGTCCACCAGCCACTCGCGCTGTTTGTTACCCAGCAGTACGCGCGCCGGGTCCATCATCGCCGCACTGAACCCCTGCGCATCGAAGTTGCCGGCATCGTCGAAATAGCTGGAGAACTCCAGCTGCTTGTCGCGGGCGATGACCCGCGTATCCAGCATATGCAGGTCGAGCAGGTCGCCGAACTGGAAGCTGCGGTAGATCTGCGGATTGCGCTCGCCCTGCGGCGGGCGGATCGGCAGCCACTCGAAATAGGCCTGCACCGCCGCCGCGCGGCGCGCAAAAAAGTCGCCCTCATCTGCGCTGTGATTCTGCGCGCCGCCCTTCCAGGTGTCGTTGGCAATTTCGTGATCGTCCCACACGGCGATAAACGGCGCGGCCGCGTGCAGCGCCTGCAGGCCCGCGTCGGTGCGGTAAACGGCGTAGCGCTTGCGGTAATCCGTCAACGTGTAGAGCTCGCCGCGGTTGTCCTCCGGCAGCGCGCGCCCGATCTGCGCCGAGCGCTCGGTGGCGTAGCCGCCCATACCGTATTCGTAGATGTAATCGCCCAGGTGCAGCACCGCATCCCAGTCGTCGCTCTGTGCGGCCAACTGGTAGGCATTGAAGTAACCGGCCGGATAGTTGGAGCAGGAGAACACCGCCAGCTTCACCTGTTCCACGCCGCGCTCGGGTAGGGTTCTGGCGCGCCCGACCGCGCTGTTTTCACCGGCACCGACAAAGCGGTAGAAGTAATCGGTGGCCGGCTCGAGCCCGCGCACATCGATCTTGACGGTGTAATCCCGGGCCAGGTCGGTTTCTACGCTGCCGCGGCGCAGTACGTCGGTAAATTCCCGATCCCGCGCCAGCTCCCAGGTAATGCGTAAAGGCTTGCCCGGATCGTTTTCCAGTGGCGTGGCCCGCGTCCACAGGATTACCGCATCCTGCAGCGGATCGCCGCTGGCAACCCCGTGCTGGAAAGTCACTGCCGACGGCAGCTTGGGCCGGCTCATCGCCTGCAGCGGTGTGGAGACCACCAGGCTGCCGCTGGTGGTGGCGAGCGCAGCCTTGATAAAGTGGCGTCGAGTGAAACTGTTCACGCGGATTTCCCCCCGGTTTTGGAATTTGATTCGCCAGCCTAGCGGGGTTTTATGACAGCATTGCAAAACCTTGATCTACCGGCAGCGCTTTATCGCGAGTTGTCCAAGCGGGCCAGCGGCCGCCCGACACAATCGTTTTCCGGGGCGCAGCGGGCGGCATTTTGGTAGTCTGGCCGCAGGCGTCGATGCAACACCGAAGCAACACCGAAGCGACGCCAGTACACCCACAACACGATGGAACCCGGATGAAACGCCGCCCCGTAATCCACCCGCTGTCACTTTCCGTCCTGCTGCTACTCGCCGGTTGCAAGCCTGCCCAGTTCGGCGGCGGCACCGCACTGCCGGACGGCTCCGTCTATCGCGGCGAGTTGCACAACGGCCTGTTCCAGGGCGAGGGGGAACTCACCTGGCCTGACGGCCGCCACTACACCGGCGCATTCGAGCAGGGTCTGATGAGTGGCCGCGGCCACCTGGACTACGGCGACGGCTGCAGCTACGACGGCGACTTCGCAAACGGCAACCGCAACGGCGAGGGCCGCTACGAATGCGGCGACGGCGTCTGGAGTGGCCGCTTCGAACAGGGGCAACTGCTCAAGGGTTCTGCCAGCTGGACCGACGGCGAGACCTACAGCGGTGAATTCCAGAATTTCCAGCCCAACGGCCAGGGCCAGCGCAACACCGCCGACGGCGCCGTCTACCGCGGCACCTTTGCCGAAGGCTACCTGGTGCAGGGCAGCTACCAGGATCCGCAGGGCTACCGCTACCGCGGCGGCTTCGACTCCGGCTACTACAACGGCGAGGGCGAACTGATCCAGCCGGACGGCACCGTGATCCGCGCCAACTTCGAGTACGGCCAGGCCAGCGGCGAGGGTGAGCGCATCCACCCAGATGCCGACGGGAAACCGGTGACCGAACAGGGCTACTTCGCCAACGGCGACTACTATCCCAGCGAAGCCGCCTGGCACAGCGGCACCGAAACCCAGCGCGCCGCCACTGAAGCGCGTCTCTACAGTGAGGCTGAGCGACTGCATGCGGCCTTTACCGACCTGGCCCCACAGCGCCCCGGCACGCGTGACATCTACGCGCTGATTGTCGGCGGTGACGGCAGCGAATCCGTATTCGCCCTCGAAGTTAACTGGGTGTCCGAGCGCCTCGGCGGCGTGTTCGATCTCAAGCAACACCAGATACGCCTGACCAACGGCAGCAACAGCGACCTGCCGCTGGCCACCCGCACCAGCGTGCGCGAAAGCCTCGCCGCGCTGGACAAGGTCATGGATCCGAGCGAGGACCTGCTGCTGGTCCACATCGTCAGCCATGGCGACAGCGACGGCAATGTCATCCTGGCGCAGCCCGACCTGGAGCTGAATAACCTGTCCGTCGCCGATGGCAAGCAATGGCTCGGCGGCCTGCACGCAAAACACCAGTGGATCGTGGTCTCCGCCTGCTATTCTGGCCTGTGGAAAAACGCCCTCGCCAACCCCGAACGGGTGGTATTCACCTCCGCCGCCGCGGACCGCACGTCCTTTGGCTGCGGCGATGATTCACAGCGGACCTGGTTCAGTTCGGCGTTGTATGGAGACGCATTGGATCAGGGCGCCAATGATCCGGCAGCGTGGTTTGCGGCGGCGGACAAGCGGGTGACGGAGATGGAGAAGGAACAGGGGATTGAGGGGGAGGAACATTCGTTGCCGCAGGTGGCAGTGGGGCAAAAATTCCTGCAGTGGTGGCAGCAGTAAACGCACCAGCCGTTCAGCGGCGAAGATCTCTATGAGTAAAAAACCCGCCCCAGGGGGCGGGTTTTTTATGGCGATGTAGCGGAAGGGCGCAACTTCACCAGATCATTCAAGACTCCGTCCAGGCCACCGTAGACGGAAATATTGCCGATCCGCTCAGTCACTCTTTCGAGAGCCTCAAGCTCCTTCAATCGCATCAGCACCGGACTGTTTTCCATCATCTTGGCGGTGTTATGCAGCGATCGCATCGCCTGGGTTTCTTCCCGGCGCTTGATCAGGTTGGCTTCGGACTCCTTCTGGGCCTCTACCACCTGATTGAGAATCTGCTTCATATCACCCGGCAGTATGATGTCTTTCACTCCCACGGTCCCAATTTCAATACCGTAATGGGCCAGTTTTTCACGCACATTGCTGACGATGCCGACGTTCAGGCTGTCCTTGTCCTCCAACAACTCGTCAAGACTGCGGGTACCCACTGCCTCGCGCAGGCGCAGCTGGAGTTCCCGGTAGATAAACTCGGCATAGTTGCCGAGCTTCAGCACAACCCTTTCCGGATCCAGCACCTTGTAACTGGCGCTCAGGTTGATGCGCAGGCTCACCCGGTCTTTGGTCAGGATTTCCTGGCCGCCGACCTCCACCGTCTGCAAGCGCAGATCCACAAGCTGCACCCCGATTGAGCGGTTGTACTTCCAGAAGCCGTAGCTTCCCGGTGCCAGACGCTGTTCCAGCTTGCCGTTGACGGTGAGCAGACCCACATACTCGTCTGGCACTTCGATATAGTGCACCGCAGACGCAGCAACAGTGGTTTTACCCACTTTCGAACCGCGACCGAGCAGGCGCACGAGTTTTTCATCAATAGTGTAGTGCTCACTGATATCAACGATATCCACACGGACCTGCTCCACACTTTTCCACACCGGCAGAAAGGTGCCCGGCGGCAGGATATCCGCCAGGTGGCCATCGCGGTACAGCAGGCCGACCTGGGTATCCGTCAATTCATGGGATTCGATATACGGCTCCAGTTTTTCCGCATGGCTGTTGAGCAAAAATTTGGCGTTGGGCCGCTTGAACAGTACATCGCTGATATCGTGGATCTCGACGCGGGTTTTACCGGCCAGCCGCATAACGCGGTAGCGGCCCGCTTCCAGCACACGTACAAAGCGATTCCTGCGGAACAGGAAGGCGCGCTCGTTATCCGCTATATCGATACATTTCCATATAACCACTGTATTTATCCTTCTCTTGATTTCCTTTACCCGCAATGGCGATAAAGGTGAGGCCCACCCGGAAACGCGGAGGACGACGGCTTGAACAGAGCAGGTTGTATCGTCATTGACTGAATCGGCCGGCGTTTCGGGCGCTGCGACAGCAGCGCTGCACCACACTGCCGGCGAATTCGGTATGACTGAACGACGTGCAATGTTGCCCACCGGCGGCGTCTGCGTTTCCGGTGCCCGAAATGCTGGCGCTCCTTTCCCGAGGGAAACGGTTTGACGGCATTTAGGGTCTGTGGGCCTCCGATACACAAAAGGGCCTTGGCCCTGCGGGGACTTGAACCCCAGGCTTTCGCCTTTACCAGTTAGGTCGTTTAAAAGACGACAGTACTTTGGCAGGAGTCGAACCTGCGACCAGCCGATGTATATCGGCCGCTCTACCCTCTGAGCTACAAAGTGTTGTTCAGGCAATTGTCCGTTCGGTACGCAAGTTGCCATTGGCTGTTGCGCCAGGCTGGCGTTTGGAACCAGCACCGCTGAGCGGATATTTTTCCTAAACTCTTTCAGGTTCATTTACTGTTGGCGCCATCTGAATGCCCTCTTTCGCGTGTAAACACATCAGCGACTTTAGAGGGCACCCAGGACCTTCATGCAAATGATCCGTATTCTTTCCCTCGCACATCCCCTGTGCGATTGTTCATCCATGATTTATCAAGTTGTACACACACCTCACAATGCTGGTTGCCTATACGCTGACGCTCCAGGCAAGACCGTTTTCCCGCTGGACTTTCACCTCGATCCCGCTGAACTGACGAATCACATCGATATTTGTCAGCAGGTGCTGGCTGGGCTTCAACGTCCTGAAACAGCCGCCTTTTCCCAGCACCATCGGCAATACGATTTGATCGGCCAGGTGCTCGCCGACCGGAACGCCGGCGGCCAGGTACTGGCTTAAAGCCCTGACTGCACGGCCCGCAACCCGCTCTGCACTGAGTTGTTTCTCACCCACGACTTCAATCACCTCCGCGACGTGCTCCGATACCACCCGCAGCGAGACGATGTTGCCCGGGCCGGCGGAATCCACTTCGCGCCGGCACAGGTTCTCCTGCGGCCAGTGGCATTTATCGTGGATTTTCTGCAGTTCCCGCTCGGCGATGTGGCCCGGTATATGCGCAGAAGTCACCAAAGCTTCCTCCCGCAGCACTGCGCCGCGGTCGGGTAGATCCAATGGTTTCGGCTCCTGCAGCGGCTCAATGCGCGCCCTCCAGCGACCGCCGCCCGCCGGGTAAAACCCGAAGTGCTCCAGCTCGACGGCAACCCGGTATCCCATCTGCGCCACCAGCGGTAAAAAAGCCCTGTCGATAAAATCAAAACTGGGCGCATGGGGATTGTGCGTACCGCCTTCCAGGCAAACTTCGCTGGCGGCATCGCTCAGCAGCAGCGGTAACAGAATCGTCTGGAATACGAGACTGGTACTGCCGGCTGACCCTATGGCGAAGCGGTACTCACCGGGTCGAACCCGACCCGGCTTGAACACCACTTCCGCGGAACCCAGTTCATCACCGGAGATCTCCGCGTCGCAAATATCCCGCCCGGCGCGCAGACACGCGAGGTGCTGGCGCAACAGGCCGGGCCTGCTGCGGCCAGCGCGTATGTTTGTGATACGTACCGGCTTCTGCAGGCACATGGACAGCGTCAGTGACGAGCGAAAAATCTGCCCGCCACCTTCTCCCTGCGATCCGTCGATAACCAACATCCTGCTATTCCCTCTGATCTCTCTAATTCCTCTAATCCGTCTACCTCTATCCCTTCACACACACTACCTGCTTCAGGGTGTACACGATTTCCACCAGGTCTTTCTGCGCCGCCATCACCTTTTCAATCGGCTTGTAAGCCGCCGGTGTTTCATCGATGACATCGGCGTCTTTGCGGCACTCCACGTCGGCGGTTGCCTGCAGGTGCTCGTCCAGTGATACCAGTTTCTTGGCCCTGGTGCGCGACATCACCCGCCCGGCGCCATGGCTGCAACTGCAGAAGCTTTCACTGTTGCCGAGCCCGCGAACGATAAAGGAGCGCGCGCCCATGCTGCCCGGAATAATCCCCATCTCCCCCTCTCGGGCGCGCACCGCGCCTTTGCGGGTAACCAGCACATCCTTACCGAAATGGTGCTCGCGGGACACATAGTTATGGTGACAGTTCACCGCCTCCATGCGCACCTCGAAGTCCATTCCCAGCGACTCTTTCACGGCCCTGATCACGCGCGCCATCATCACTTCGCGGTTGATGCGGGCAAAATTCTGCGCCCACTCCACGGCTTCCACGTACTGGTCGAAGTGTTCGGTTCCCTCCGGCAGATAGGCCAGATCGGAATCCGGCAAATGGATATGCCAGCGCTCCATATCCTTTTTGGCCATCTCGATAAAATGCGTACCGATCCGGTTACCTACACCGCGGGACCCGCTGTGCAGCATCAGCCAGACACTGCCGTGTTCATCCACGCACATCTCGATAAAGTGGTTGCCCGTTCCCAGGGTTCCCAGGTGGTTGATGTTGTTGGTTTTCCTCAGCAGGGGGTGCTTTTCCTGCAACACATCAAACTGTGTCGCCAGCGGCGCCCAGGCGCTCATCACATCGTCCGGTACATTGCTCCAGGCACCCTTGTCGCGGCTGCCCCGGTTGCGCGCCGAACGGCCGTGGGGTACCGCGCGCTCAATCGCCGAGCGCACTGCAGCCAGGTTGTCCGGCAATTGCGATGCCTTGATGCTGGTGCGCACCGCCATCATGCCGCAGCCGATATCCACACCCACGGCGGCGGGAATCACCGCACCCAGCGTCGGCACCACACTGCCGATGGTGGCCCCCTTACCCAGGTGAACGTCCGGCATCGCCGCCACCCACTGGTGGATAAACGGCATGCGCGAAATATTTTTCAGCTGCTGTTTGGCCTCGTCTTCGAAAGGCACCCCGACGGTCCAGGACTTGATCGGTACACCGCCATCCTGCATCACTTCATACGCTTGCTGAGTCATTGCTCTTCCCTTGTTCAAATCCGTTTTGTGTTATTCGCTTTTGCGTTGCCCCTGTAATGCGAGGAAGGTGCCAACTTTTCACAAGGCATCAGAATTTTATTTAACCCATTGATATATATACATTTATTTAATTTTATGGCGATTATTTAAACAGACCAATCTGAACCCCAACCTTTCAAAATCTATCTTTTTCGATATCTTAATAATATATTTGATAACCATGAAAACAGTGGCTATCAGTATTCTCGGCACCACCATGGATCGGCGCGGCAAGGGCGACAAGCGCTGGGACAAGTGGCGGCCGACGGTTTCCATGTTCCAGCACGAGGATCTGCTGATCGACCGGCTGGAGCTGTTGTTCGACAACCATTCCCAGGGCCTGGCCAACCAGGTGACCGAGGATATTGCGCGCGTATCGCCGGAGACTGAGGTGGTCCACCACCGGGTAAACTTCGGGGACCCGTGGGATTTCGAGACGGTGTACAGCCAGCTGCTGGATTTCGCCCGCGGCTATCCGTTCGAACCCAACCGGGAAAATTACCTGGTACATATCACCACCGGCACCCACGTCGCGCAGATCTGCCTCTACCTGCTGACCGAGGCCGGATACCTGCCCGGACAATTGCTGCAAACGGCACCGGCCGGGCGCGATAGCAATCAGCCCGGGCAATACCAGATCATCAACCTGGATCTCTCCAAGTACGATCAGATCGCATCGCGCTTCAGGAAAGAACACCAGGAGGGCACCGTCTATCTGAAAGGCGGGATCGAGACCAACAATGCCGCCTTCAACCGGATGATCGAACAGCTGGAAAAAGTCTCCATCCGCTCCAATGCCCCCATCTTGATTACCGGCCCCACCGGCGCCGGCAAAACGCAGCTGGCGCAGAGGCTGTACGAGTTGCGCAGACAGCGCGGCAAGCTGGAGGGCCGCCTGGTTGCCATCAACTGCGCCACCCTCAAGGGCGAAAACACCATGTCCGCCCTGTTCGGCCACAAGAAGGGTGCATTCACCGGCGCCACGGCAGATCGGGCGGGCCTGCTGAGGGAGGCCAACAAGGGGTTGCTGTTCCTGGATGAAATCGGCGAGCTCGGCCTCGATGAGCAGGCGATGCTGCTGCGCGCCATCGAAGACAAGCGCTTCACACCGTTCGGGTCGGACAAGGAAGCCAGCAGTGACTTCCAGCTGATAGCCGGCACCAACAGGGACCTGGCCCAAAACGTCCGGGATGGCAGCTTTCGCGCCGATCTATTGGCCCGTATTGACCTCTGGACCTACAAGCTGCCGTCGCTCAAGGAGCGAATCGAGGATCTGGAGCCCAATATCGACTTTGAGCTGGAAGCCTTTTCCAACAAGGCCGGCTACCTGGTGAGCTTCAACAAGGCCGCCCGGGAGAAATACCTGGTGTTCGGCTGCTCAGTTGACGCCACCTGGTCCGCCAACTTCCGCGACCTCAATGCCAGTATTACCCGCATGGGTACGCTGGCGGACGGCGGCCGCATCACCGTCGAGGTCGTCGATGAAGAAATCCGGCGGCTTAAACGCAAGTGGGAGCTTCCCGCAGACACTGCCAACAATCCAAAAATATCGATCGAACGCGTACTCGGCCCGGGCAGCAGTGTGGAAATGGATTACTACGACCAGCTCAAACTCTCCGCCCTGATAGACGTCTGCCAGCAATCGAACTCAATGGCGGAGGCGGGCAGGAAATTATTCAACGTGAGCCGGCAGGCCAAGAAAACAAGCAATGATTCCCACAGGGTCAAGCAGCTGCTCAGCAAACACGGGTTAAATTTTGAAGATCTGAAATCCTAGTGATCACGGCCCCATTTTTCGGGGCCGGGATCTCGATGCGTTAGCGGCCTGCAAAGACCATCATGAAACTGAAGGCTTTCGACGCGAATACCAGCCGCGAATAAGTCCAGCCTGATAAAACTGCACCGGTGCGCCAAAACCACCCGCCCCGATAATTTCCTCCACCTCTCCCGCCGGCAGCACCGCCACATCCCGCGCATACGCTGTGCGCATCCGCTCCACCGCCTCGGGTGTAACCTCGGCGGCCTGCATCATGCGCAGCCACATTTCTAGCAGGCCGTGGTACTCCTCTGAATGGATATCGGCCGACAGATCCGAACTCACCAGAATCCCGCCGGAGTGCAGACGGCGGGCGATGTCGCGGAAGAATTCGCTGCGCGCTTGCGGCGCCAGGATGAATTGCGACACTAACAAGGCGGTGGCGCCGTCGAAGGTTTCTGTGGCGGGGAGTGATTCGACATAGCCCTGGTGAAAGGTACAGCGCTCTGCAATGCCCTGTTCGCGCGCGCGGTGGCGGCAGACTTCGAGCATGCCGGAGGATGGGTCCACCAGGGTAAAGCGCCATCGGGGAAAGCGCTCGGCGAGGTAGAGCAGCTCGGCTCCGGTGCCGGCGCCCACGCACAGCAGGTGTGCGTCTTCGGGCAGTTCGGCAAACACGGCGCCCATCAGCAGGTGCAGGGCCTTGTTCAGTGCGGCGGTCTTCTGCCACTGCTGGTCGTAGGTGGCGGCCTGCTGGTCGAATATTTCCCGGATTTCTTCGCGCTGCATGGAGTTTCTCTCGCTGTGGTTGCGCCCGGGGCGCAGGGCAGTTCGTTGCTGGGCGGTGCGCAATTTACAGGTTGTGGATAACTCGATTCATTTACTCCAGCCCCGCAAACATCAGTGAGGCATGCGCGGCGATGCCGGCCATGGCGCCGTCGGCCATCGCAAAGGTCACACTGCCCTTGGCGCGCGCGCTGTCGCCGCAAGCAAAGACACCGGGCACGGTTGTTGCCTGCTTCTCGTCGGTCTGGATCATCTCGCCCACCGGTGTGTCTTCAATGGCGCAGCCGAGCTGTTGCGCCAGCGGTGCTGCCTGGCGCATCTGGGGTGCGATATACAGACCGGCGAGATCGATGGTGCGGCCGTCCTGCAGGTGGATGGTGGCGTGCTCGCCGCTGATCCCGGTAACCGGCGTGCGTTCGATGCTGACCTTGCGCAGCGCCAGTTGACGCAGCTGCTCGGCGTCCGGCTCGAGGTAATTGTTGGTGAACAGCGTGGTGGGGCCCCAGTCGGGCAGTACCAGGGCCTGGTGCACGGACATTTCCCCCATGGCCAGGCAGCCGATGGCAGCGCCGTTCAGTTCGTAGCCGTGGCAGTAGGGGCAGTGGAATACCGAGCGGCCCCAGCGCTCCGCCAGGCCGGGCACCTCTGGCAGTTCGTCGCGCACGCCGGTGGCGAGGATCAGGCGCGCGGCCAGGTAGCTTGTGCCGGTGCCGCTGTCTGTGTTGGTTTCTGTGTCTGTTTCTGTGTCGAGAGTTATGCGGAACTGATCACCGACCTTTTCTGCCGTGCCCACATTGCCATCCACCCAGGTGACATTGGGGTAGCGCAGCAATTGGTTGCGGCCGTCGGCAGCGATATCACCCGGCGGGCGGCCGTCCTGGGTGAGCACGCCGTGGGCATGGCTGGCGAAGCGGTTGCGGCGCTGACCGGAGTCCAGCACCAGTACCCTGCGGCGGCCGCGGGCCAGTTGCAGCGCGGCGCTCATGCCGGCGTAACTACCGCCGACGACGGCGACGTCAAAATCCGTCGTATCTGGGGTTGCGGAACCGGGCATGCGTGCGCCTCTTCAGGGAATTAAGGTGGGGGGTGGAATCAGTGATCAGGGTTGCCGCAGTGCTGCATGCGCTGGTGGAAATCCCGAC
Organism: Microbulbifer sp. SAOS-129_SWC; assembly: GCF_039696035.1. GTDB lineage: Bacteria > Pseudomonadota > Gammaproteobacteria > Pseudomonadales > Cellvibrionaceae > Microbulbifer. Next base: position 183,061 of record NZ_CP155567.1, on the reverse strand, counting down.
TCAGGTCCGCCAGCGTGATTTCGCGAAAGCGGTTTAGCAGCAGCGCCTCGGCCTCGGCAAAGGCATCGCCCATGGCCGTGTTGACCGCCTGTTCCACCAGGCAACCGGGCGCTTCGGTGCGGTGGCCGAGCGCCAGCACGCCGGGGGAGCCGAGGGCGATATGAATGTCGTAGAGGGTCACCGTCTCCAGGTCCCGCGCCAGGCGCCAGCCACCGCCGTGGCCCTTCTCCGATTGCACCAAGCCCTGCTCGCGCAGGCCGCCGAGGATGCGGCGGATCACCACGGGGTTGGTCTGCATCATGGCCGCCAGGGCCTCGGAGGTGACCGGGCCATCGGTCTCGGCCATATGCAGGAGTACGTGGAGTACGCCGGATAGTCTGCTGTCTCTTTTCATGTAACTTACATTATTACATGAATGGGCAAAACGCAAACTGTGGCCACTCGCCTTAACTCCCTCGCCTTAAAAAGAGAACAACAGAAAGCAAATGGCGACGAAAGTGCGGGATATCGCGGCAGGAGTCATCGGCATCGCCACGGCGCGCGTATACATGGGGATGGCTGCCTTATGACAAGACTCAGGACACACCCCAGGATTCATCGCCCATGAACACACCCCGGCCCATGAACACATCCCGCATCGCCCTGTTACTGGCCCTGCTCGGCGGCTCCACCGCCGCAACCGCCGAGGACATCACCGTGCGCGTGCACAATCTGCCGCCGGAGGGATCGCTGGTGCTGCAGGTCTACGATGACGCGCATACGTTCGGGGATTTCCGCAACCCGCGGAAGGAGGTGCACTACACCATCCAGCCCGGGCAGAACTATGTGATTTCCGGGGTGCCGGCCGGCACCGTGGCCGTGCTCGCCTACCTGGATGAAAACGGCAACCGCACGCTGGACAAGAACTTTATCGGTATCCCGCGGGAATCCGTGGGGCTGTCGAATAACTACAAACCCAAGGGGCCGCCCAGTTTCGACAAGGCCAGCATTGCAGTGGAAGCCGGCAAGCCGAACCAGGTGGATATCCACCTGTACGAGGTGCTCGGCGAATCCGGCCAGTGGGGTGTCGGCCTCGGTGTAATTGCCCGCAGCAGCCCCTATGTGGGTTCCGATTCCAGCGTGGTGCAGGTGATCCCCGCCATTACCTATTTCGGCGAGCGCCTGCAGTGGGTGGGGCCGCAGCTGCGCTACGGCATCGTCGGCAGCGACAAACTGCGCCTGGCCCTCACCGCCTCCTACCGCGTGGGCGCCTATGAGGAAGACGACAGCGAGAATCTCCGCGGCCTCGGCGACCGCGATTCCACCCTGCTCGGCGGCCTCGGCCTGATGTACGACGGCCCGGCCGGCACCGAGTTTGGCCTGCGCTATGAACACGACCTGCTCAACCGCGTCGGCGGCGGCACCGCCAAGGCCAGCGTGTCCAAGGGCTTCCAGTTCGGCAACCTGCGCCTGGTGCCGGAGCTTGGCGTCAACTGGCTGAGCAGCGAGATGGCGGATTACGATTACGGCGTGCCGGACTACGCCGCCCTGCCCGGCCGACCTGCTTATGCGGTAGGCAGCAGCTATACGATCGAGGCCGGTGTCGGCGGGTTGCTGGAGATTACGGAAAACTGGCGTGTGGCGTTGAGTGTGGCGGTGGAGAATCTGGACAGTGAGATAACGGATAGTCCGATTGTGGGGGATGATAATGTGGTTAAGGGGTTTGCGGCGTTGACGTATAGCTTCTGATGATTAGCCAAATCCAGGCAAACGTGAGGTCTGAGGAAATATATCTAGCTTAGTAGATTCGTTCGCGTGCTACTGACTGAGTGAAGTTTATACCAAGCGAAATGTGATCTCCCTCCCTCTCTGCTTTAATACGTATTAGCTATTGACGTGAATATCATTTTTCTATTAACTCAGGCACAATAAATTAAAGTAAAAGCGGGGGTTAGCTTGTCCCTTTTCGACCAAGTAAAAAAAGATATTCCATCCAATAATATTCTTTGCAAGGCCGCTGCCGAAGAAATTTTTTCAGGAAAATCTAAAGAAGATATCAAAGAAAATTTTTCGCAATATGTGACCGCCCTTCAAAATCGCATATACGAGAAATATCTTGAGCATGAGCAAGCTTCCGCTCAATCAGTTATTGACCAGCAAATTCAAGAAAAACAGGCGATATATTTTCCCGACCTGAACAAATTGACAATGTCTCTTTCTCAGTCCAGGAAAAGTAGAGCAGGAAAAGCTTTCGAGGGAATATTCCAAGAATTATTTTCAAGGCTTGGCTATTCATATTCAGACCAAGTGGATATTGATGGCGCAAAACCAGATTTTGTGATGCCCTCTGAGGAATATTTTAGAGAGAAACCGCTAGAATCTATTATTTTTACAGCCAAGAGAACTCTAAGAGAAAGGTGGCGTCAGGTTGTAACTGAGGCCAACAAAGGATACAGCTTTTTTCTTGCGACATTCGATGAGAAAATTTCAAGCAATCAGATAGAACAAGCGGCAAAGCACAAAATCTACGTGGTTGTGCCAAAACCTCTAAAAAATGACATACCACACTACAAAAGTTCGTACAACGTATTAAGTTTTGAGGAGTTTCTTAAGCTCCATTTAGATCCAGCAGTGCAAAGATGGCGAGCAACTGAAGAATAAACTTCTGTGTTTTCAGTGATTCAAATCTATAAGGGTTTTTCTGAATAAGGTTATTCAGAAAAACCCTTTATAGACTTGTACATCTCTCTACTTGAAAGCCACACCTCAACCTCCCTAATGAGAACGCTGTCCTGAATGCGAAATTTTCCCTTTACAGCACATTCCCAGATGTCCAGAACCCTCCAACCTTGCTCTTTTAATAATTGACGTACTTTAATATCCCTATCGACATTTTTGCTTATTTTATTCTTCCAAAACTCGTGACGAGTTTTTGGCAGCCGAAATAAATGACAGTCATGTGCATGCCAGAAACAACCATTCACAAAGATCACAGCCTTATATTTTGGAAGTACAAGATCAGGCTTTCCCGGCAAATCTTTGCGATGCAGACGATAGCGGTACCCCTTCTTGAATAAAGCCCTTCTTATCAACAATTCTGGCTTAGTATTCTTCCCCTTAATACCAGACATCATTTCAGAGCGCTTGCGCTGCGTTACAATATCGCCCATCAAGCTATTTCTTTGGTTTTGCTCTTACTTGCAACTTTTTCTTTGGCTTTAAGGATATAAGGCTTCATCAATAAGGCTACTGAAGCGAAAACCGGGACAACAACACTATTGCCAAACTGCTTGTAAGACTGCGTATCCGAAACAGGAATAACGAACTTGCTTTCACCCTTCTTATCAAAACCCATCAAGCGAGCGCACTCTCGTGGAGTCAGCCTGCGTGGGCGCCTTCTTGGCCCACGATCTACAAGAACTTCAGAGCCATCCTTGTAGTAACGAGCTGAAAGAGTCCGGGTAGAACGATCACTAGCAGTAACCTTGCCAAATCCAAATCCGTTTCCGGCTTTCTTATGTTTGTCTGCATAGGCCTTAAGATAGGCCCAGAGCTTTGGAGTTAAAATATATTTATCATCAACATCTGATTCTTTTTCAAGAATATCACCGACACTAGGTTCTTTCTTTGGAAAATAGCGCTTAATATCTTTTAGCGAAAATCCATCAGCCACATTCAAATCTCGTCTGAACGCAACAATTACAATGCGCTCTCGATTCTGTGGGACAAAATTCTTTCCATTAATAATCTTGGGATCGGATTCTGCATTATCAAACTCTCTATCAACGACATCGTATCCAAGCTCATTTAAGGTGCTCATGATGACCTTGAATGTCTTGCCCCGATCATGACTCTTAAGGTTTTTTACGTTCTCAAGCATGATTGCCAAGGGCTGTTTGGCCTCAATGATGCGAGCCACGTCAAAAAAGAGAGTCCCCTGAGTATCACACTCAAAGCCATGGGCACGGCCCAGGGAGTTTTTCTTCGATACACCAGCTATAGAAAATGGCTGACAGGGAAAACCCGCCAGCAAGACATCATGATCGGGGATGCGTTTTTGAATGTGTTTATAGGCCTGTTCTTTTGTCTTACCTTCGGGCTGGGTAATTTCCCTGATATCTCCATGAACATCATGATCACAGTGATAATTAGCAAGATATGTCTTTACCGCATATTTATCATATTCGCTGGTAAAGACGCATTTTCCACCAGCTTCTTCAAATCCATGCCTGATCCCACCTATACCAGCAAAAAGATCAATAAAGGTGAATTCATGGTTCTCAGACCGTGGCTTTGGCAGCATATTTTCAAGTCTTATTCGGTCTGCATAAGCCAGCCAGCCTTGATCTGGTTGCTTTTTACGCTCTTTAAGCCAGCGATTGACTACCTCCCTTGGATGCCTGATTTCATCAGCAATGGCCTGCTGGGAAAAAATAGAGGCAACCTTTATCAAAAGCTCAAGATCAGTTAAGGCCGACATGATGGGGCTCCATTTTGTAACGATCAGCTGCGAGGGAGAATGGGATAAATTCGTGACAAATAGTCACATTTTATTCCCTTTTTGTCAATCGAGAACTTCCAAGCACCGAAATGAATACTGTTATTATATACAGTATTCGAGCTGTATTGGGAGCCCACTCGAGAATACCCACCAGAAAATGAAAGCTGGTCAATGCATAACCAATTTTGGATTGGATACCGGCCTAATGGCCTAATGGCCTAATGGCCTAATAAAAAGACTTGATGGTATTGACCACCCGGAAACGAGCGCAGAAATCTTATTGCTGACTTACTAGTCATAAAATTTTTATCGTTTTGTTAATAGGTTTTGCCATCATTTTTCAATAATTGCAGATATAACAACCAATCTCGGATTTTCGAATATCAATATCTATTTTTTTACCACTAAAGTATTCGACGATTTCCGCCAGGTTCGCAACACTATAGAAATTTACATAATTTCCGTATTCCGTTCTTACTGTATTACATACCAGTTCAATCGGCATAATTTCACTCAAAAGCGTAGTTGTCTTTTCGGCGCACTGAGTAAGTGGAAACTCATAGTCACTCAAGATAAAAACTTCATCCCTCAAACTCTCAATGAGATCAGTATCTTTAGGCTCTAAGTCCATGCTGGCCAAAAATGGGGCAATGAACTCTCTGCCAAATTTGCCCAGCTCTGATAATAAAGTTCCCCATGTCGCCCCCTCCTCCCTTGCCCGATAAAAACATAAGACAAAATCGTATTGATCCTGTGTGAGAAATACACCGCATTTTGAACTCTCGAATTCCCACCAGAGAAAAATCAATTTTGAATGAATGTAACTGCCTGTCATCTCCACCATCCATTAGAGTCATCTTTAGGAATCAAAAACTGTAGGTAAATTCTAAATAATTAATCGCGCATAATCGGACCAAAATCTACAGCATGGAACATGTACGCCCCAAAAAATTCAGATTGCCAAGAGTTAGATTTTTGCGAATTTATCGCATTCTACAATGGAGCTTGAAACATATTTTTCATTCTTATTCCAATCATCATTAGAAATCATTTTTTCTCTACTATCGTACTCCAAATTTCGGCCTTAAGAGTGTATTTATTACTTTAAGAAAAACCCGATAATGAAAAAATCAGGCAGACAATCAAACTGAAAAATATGAACACATAAAACCAGTTAATATTCCCTCTAAATTAAGCTAGCGGAAATTTTTCTCAGAGCAAAAACTCAAAGTAAATACACGCGAGCTGATAATTTTATTTATTTTTTTCACAGATAGAGGTGCTGGCCCAAGTATTAGCTTTAGTAGTTTTCCGGATATTTTCCGTGATGCTCTCCGTGACGAGAGTGTAAATAAACTTGTGTAACCGCTCCTGCCAGCTGCTTACAGGTAATCGGCGAGACCACCGAGCTGAGCGAGGCTGTACTCTGCATCAACCTGAATTCGTTAATTAGTCCGCCAGATTACCAAAATGGGGCACCAGCGGCGACGGGGGCTGGAGCTGGAGCTGGAGCTGGAGCTGGGGCTGGGGCTAAGGCTAAGGCTAAGGCTAAGGCTAAGGCTGAGGCTGAGGCTGAGGGAGTCTCCATCAGCGGAATATGCTGCCTGGCGAAATTACAACATATTAGTTGTTTTCCACGCTCCAAGCGTTTTGAGAGGCCTAAATACAATTTATAAGTTGTATATTGACACTTGAACAACTAAAAAGCTGTATATAGACTCAATACAACTTAACTATTGTTTCCAAGAGCAATCATCTTGAAATTGACCGCGCAAATTAAACAGCGCCGCCAGGCACTGGGTCTGCAGCAGAAGGATATGCAGCTGCGTATCGGCATGAAGCAGCAGCAGTATCAGCGCATAGAGACTGAGGGCAACCCGCGACTGGATACGCTGGAGCTGGTGGCAGAGGGGCTGGATGCGGAGCTGGTATTGGTGCCGAAAGACAAGCTGCGCGCGGTGCGGGAGTTCCTGCGCGCAGGGAGTCCCGAGGACAAGGCCGGTAACCAGGGCACCAGAACGGATGAGGACCCCTGGTCCGATATTCTGGAGTAAGCGCAGGCGATGCAGGGAGAAAGCGCGTTGGAAACAGAAGCGGTTGAGGTACTGAAACTTGCGTTACACGGTGTCACGGTCGGTTATCTGGCCGGCTATCAGGGCGGCAACAATGTGCTGGTTTTTGATCCGGACTATATCGCCAATTCCGAACGCCCGACCCTGACGCTGTCGGGCAGCGCCGAGCACCCGGCCAGCAAGCGCCTCTTCGCCGCGCCGTGGATACGGCAGCAGCGGCTGCACCCGGTGCTGTCCAACTTGCTGCCGGAGGGCGCACTGCGGGATTGGTTTGCGCAGACGCTCAAGGTGCACAGGGACAATGAGTTCCCGCTATTCGCCCAGCTGGCTGCCGACCTGCCCGGTGCGCTGACGGCGGAGCCAGTCGCACCGGAACAGATTCCCCCGGGCGTGCTGGATCATCGCGCGCGCGTGGAGCCGGTGCCGCGCATGGTACTGGACGGGCGGCCGCACTTCTCACTGGCCGGTGTGCAGATGAAGTTCTCGATGTTTGAGGCGGATGGCCGCTTCAACGTGTCGCAGCCGGGCCGACTCGGCGAATGGATTGTAAAGACGCCCTCAACCCGCCACCGGGACGTGCCCCTCAACGAGTACACGGTGATGAAGCTGGCGGAGCTCGCCGGCATTGATATTCTGGAGGTGAAGCTGGTAACGCTCGACCAGCTGCAAGATCTCCCGCCCATAAACCTCCCGAATGAAACACACGCGTACGCCATCCGCCGCTTCGACCGCGATGCGCAACGGCAGCGCATCCATACGGAAGACTTCGCCCAGGTCCTGTTCAAATATCCCCACGAAAAATACGGCACGGCGAATTTTGAACAGATAGGCAGAGTGCTCTATCAATTCAGCGGTCACCGGCTGGCCAATACGCAACAGCTGGCGCGGCGCCTGCTGGTAAATATTTTGCTGGGCAATGGCGACGCGCACCTGAAAAACTGGAGCCTGGTTTACCCGGACCGCATCACCGCAGAACTGGCACCCGCTTACGATATTGTCTACACCCAGGCTTATATTCCCGGCGAGCGCCAGATATCACTCAACCTGGCTGACCACAAAGACTGGTACCAGATGCAGCTGGGCCATTTTGAAAACTGGTCGAACACTGTTGGCGTTCCCTGGCGGGCGATAAAACCACAGCTGGAAGATACGCTACAAAAGGCGCGGGAGCTGTGGCCGCAAGCGCTCGCCGGCGCACCGATGAACCCGGAGCAGAAGATACAGTTGCAGGCGCACTGGAGGCATCTGCATGCGGATTTCAGAATCGGTTAGCCGCGGGAAGTCAGGCACTCATTGCTCGCCATCCAACAGCGCAAACATTGCCTTTATCGGCCAGACACAGCCTTTTTTCCCCTTGACCGTACACGGCCGATCCGCAAGCCATAGAGAAGTACTGTAAGGCAGCAGCTCCGCAACGTCCGCGCTGTCGTACCACAACCTGGTTTCGAGATCGTTCTTCATCTGGTTCATGGTGCCTTGCACCGAGCGATCGCAATCGTTGTCGAAATACAGTCGCGATAATTGCGCCGCGGAGCTATCCAGCTGCGCTTGACTGGCGCCGGCCTTCAGCAGGGTGTTCATCAGAATATCCTGGAAATGCCAATCGAGCGCGGCCAAAGCCTCTTTGTCCACAAGGGGAATAAACACCGGGAAGCGGGTGTGATCGTGCACCAGCAGAATGCAGTCGCGGTCCTGCAGTGACAGGATATTAGCGTGCCAGCCACTCAGCAGGCTGTCGGTATTGCCGGCCAACTGCAGGTGTTTTGCACCTGTGGGAAGTAGCCCTTGCTGGTCGACCGGCAGTTTGGCGAGCAGTTTTTTGGTGGCGTGTATTCTGATCAAAGCGGTTCCATCGCTGGAAATATTTCTGATTAGTCGGCCGGTAACGGCGCATCTGGAATTGCGCCGTTACCTGATGGCATCCCACTGGATACCGGCCTGCGCCGGTATGACGATACGTTGGATGGATGCAGCGCAACCAGGTAGTTACTGGCTGCGCGACTCGGCCACAAACCGATCCATCTGCTCCTCCAACATCGACAGCGGCAGCGCCCCATTCGCCAGCACCGCATCGTGGAATTTGCGCAGATCAAATTTATCCCCCAACGCCTTCTCCGCTTCCGCGCGCAGCTCGCGGATCTTGATCTCACCCATCTTGTAAGCCAGCGCCTGACCCGGCCAGGAGATATAGCGGTCTACTTCCGCGCGCACGTTGGCTTCCGACAGCGCGGTGTTGTTGGTCAGGTAGTCGATGGCCTGCTGGCGGGTCCAGTGTTGGGAGTGGATGCCGGTGTCGATCACCAGGCGGCAGGCGCGCCACATTTCGTAGCTGAGGCGGCCGAAGTTTTCGTACGGGGTCTGGTAGATGCCCATCTCCTTGCCCAGGCGCTCGGCGTACAGCGCCCAGCCTTCGCCGAAGGCGCTCAGGTAGAAGTTGCGGCGGAACTGCGGGACGTTCTGCATCTCCTGCGCCAGCGCGCCCTGCAGGTGGTGGCCGGGGACGGCTTCGTGCAGGGTCAGGGCCGGCAGTTCGTACAGCGGGCGCTGATCCAGCGCATAGGTGTTCACCCACATGGCGCCGCCGTGGACACCGCCGATGGCCGGCGGGTTGTAGGAGGCGGTGGTGTAGATGGGGGCAATCTCGTCCGGTACCGGCACTATGCCGTAGGGCGTGCGCGGCAGCTTGCCGAAGAAGCCCGGCAGGCGGTAGTCGATGCGCTTGGCGATATAGGAGACGTCCTTGAGTAGCTCTTCCGGCGTCTTGGCGTAGAACTGCGGATCGGTGCGCAGGAAGTGGGTGAACTCCTTGAAGCTGCCCTTGAAGCCGGTCTGCTTGATCAGTGCGTCCATCTCCGCGCGGATACGCTTCACTTCCGCCAGGCCGATCTTGTGAATCTCCGCCGGCTCCATATCCAGGGTCACGTAAGTGCGGATATTGTGGCGGTAGTACTCCTTACCACCGGGCAGCTGCTCGGCGCCGATGGTCTTGGTGGCGGCCGGCAGATAGTCTTTTTCGAAGAAGTCGGCCACGCGCGCGAAGGCGGGGATGGCGACTTCCTTAATAGCCTGCTTGCCCTGCGCGCGCAGGCGCTGCTGCTCCTTCGCCGGAATGGAATCGGGCATGTTCTTGAACGGCTCGTACAGGCTGCTCTTGGTCGGGTCGTCGTAGGCCTGGGCGCGCACGGTCGGGATCACCGCTTCCACGGTCACCTTCGGGCGCACGAAGCCGTCCTTGATGCCCTGGCGCATATTGGCGATGTTCTCGTCGAAGTAGCGGCCGAAGTCGCGGATGCGCGCAATGTAGTCTTCGTAGTCTTTGACCTTCTTCATCGCCAGGCCGTCGCTGGCATCCAGCGCGCCGTTGTAGAAGCCGTAATAGGTGGTGAACGGTAAGCGGTCGAGGAACAGCTGGTTGGCCTCGATGGAGTTGTCCAGCACCCACATCAGCAGTTCGCGGTTGACCTGGTCGGCCTGGCTCAGCTGTTTCCCGTCGATCTTGTTCAGCCGCGCGAGGAAGCCCTGCTCGGCCTGCAGGCGGCGGGCGCGGTCTTTGGCGGTGACGCCGGGCAGGCGGTCGTTGTAGCCGGGCAGGCCCATGCGGCCGGCCATGACCGGGTCTTCGCTGAGGCTGTACTGCCAGTGGTCGTCGATAACGCTCTGCAGCTGTTCGGTGGCAGTGGCGGCCCAGACCAGCGGGGTCAGTAGCCACAGAAGCGCGAGTGTGGAAAGGAACTGGTGGGGCCTGGACGCCATCTTGTGTCTCCGTCGTCGACATGCTCGGTTGTGCCCAACCATACCACGGCCGGAAACGGCGGTAATACGCCGTTTATTGCGCGCTAGCGCTTACCCGCCCTGCACGTAACGCACCAGCGCCTGCGCCAGCTGGGAGAAGTGCTGGGCCTGGATATTGCCCTCGGACGGAGAAAGATAGTTAGTATTTACTTCCACCTGAATGGCCGGCACCCCGAGGCCGGCGGCAAACTTGGTGATGGTCCGGTTTTTCGCCGCGCCGAAGTAGTTGTAGGAGATGTTTTGCAGGCCCTCGCGCTCCAGGCTGGCAATCAGGTCGCGCAGCAGTGCTTGCTGCCCGAGCAGAGATCGGCCGCCCATGGTGCCCAGGTCGATATCGTAGGGGCGGAATGGATGACTGCCGTGAATATCCAGCACATAGCGGGGGCGGACTTCGGCGATGAGGCGACCCAGTTGCCGCTTGAACGCGTTGTCATCGTAATAATTGGGATCCGAGGGGCCCTCGTGGGTGGTGTAAATCACGTAAGCGCCGGTGAGCTCTGCCACGGATAGCGCCAGGGCTGCGGTGCCGCCGCCATCGGAGAAGCGGCGATTGCCCTCGCGCAGCGGGCGGGTGGCGTGAGGCGCGGTGAGGATAACCGGTATGCGCCCCGGCACGACCTTGAACCAGTCTGCATCGGGCGCCACAGCGACACCCTCGCGGGCATCCAGCGTCTGCTCGATTTCAATCGCTTTGGATACCAGCGAGGGCGTCACGATCGCTCTTTGCGGCAGCGGCCGCTCCGCTGCACAGGCAGCCAGTGTCATCACTGCCACCAGCACGATCATGTTTTTTATCTTCATTATTTTCACTTCCCGTTGCTTCTGCCGTGGCGCTCTGTTGTCGGGGCACGATAGCGTTTCCCCGCACCGGCTGCCATTACCGGCGTGTCGCGAACGGACAAACCCACACCTTTGTTTACTCAACACTAGCGGCGTGAGCTTCCTCCGTGAGGTACAAGTCCCCATAAACAGCGTGCTAGTATCAGGCGCTCAGCGCTGATGCGCGCACCTAGAACAATAATGACAGGGCGCCCATGTCGAAAAGTCTCTTCTCCAAATTCAGCTTTTCCCGCTTTACGTCGAGCTGGATCCGGCGCGAGCCGGATGCCGAGCAACAGGTCAATCGCCTCTACGCGGAAACCCGGGATCAATTACTGGCCAGCCTCCGCCGCATGCTGGAACCCGCCCAGGCCGAAGAAGTACTGCAGGAGGCCTACCTGAAGCTGTTTGTTGCCCTGAAGGAAGACCGGGCAATGGAACCGCGCCCCTTCCTGTTCCGCGTGGCCCGCAACCTGGCGATCAGCCACCTGCGGCACCAGAAGGTGGTGGAGCAGCATGGCATTAGCGCGCAGTATGACGTCCAGGCCGCAACCCTGGAGGAGGCGGTCGAGAGCCAGGTCAGCCGGGAAGAGGAACAGCGTGCGCTGGTAGCCGCCATCAATGCGCTGCCACCCAAGTGCCGCCAGGTCTTTGTCATGCGCAAGATCGATGGCCACTCCCACGGAGAAATTGCAAAGATTCTTGGCATCTCCAACAAGACGGTGGAAAATCACCTGGACCGCGGCATGCGCCTGTGCCGCGATCACCTGGTTGCCGCCAGGACAGCCCCACCCAAAGTCCCGGCAGTGCCTGAACGGCAGGAGGACATCAGAATTGCAGCTGGATGAATGGCTCTGCATTGGCATTCCCGACGATGTGATGGAGCAGGCATCCGCCTGGCTCGCCCGCCTGGACGCCGACCATGTAAGCCTCGATGAACGGCAGCAGCTGTCGGTGTGGCTGGACGAGGACCCGCTGCACCGCTGGGCGTTCGAAGAGCTGTCCCAGCTGAATGCCCGCGTCGCATCCCTGTCCCACGTGCGCGGGCAAATCCATGCGCCACAGGTAATGATTTTCCCCCAGGTAATTACCGCTTCCGCTTCCCCGGCTACGGATTGCGCGGTGTCTTATCGCCATAACCGTCGCCGGCACTCAGTCGTCGCCCTGCTGCTGATTGCCGTTGGCCTGGCCTTTGCCCTGCAGGCACCGCATTCCCCCGCCAAAAAGCCTCACCGCGTTCATCAACCCCCCGGCTTTGAACAAATTCAATTCGGCGACGAATAATCTTCCCCGGCGTAGGGGTTTTCTCTCTCTCATGCGTTGAGCCTGTTAGAAGTAGAACTATAAGTCCGACTCTAACAATAAATTGGCTCAAGAATTGAGCAATCACGCGATGAGGGAAAGATCCATGAAGCGATCCATGATCATGCTTTCAGGCATGCTGTTAAGTCCGCTGGCCCTGGCGGTCCAGGAGCAGGCCGCGGCAACATCCGCAACCGCTGACGAAAAATCCAAACAGGAAACCATCGAACAGGTGACCGTGGTCGGCACCCAGATCAAGGGTGCGCAGATTAACGAAGCGCTGGCGGTATCCGTTGTCAATGCTGACGATATCGAGGCGATGGGTGTGGACTCCGGCGATGAGCTGTTGGCGTTGATCCCGGAAAACGGCCAGAACTTCTTCAACGAAGCGGAAAATATCAGTGGCGGAGTCAACTCCGCGCGTGGCGACATTGGCGCGTTCAACCTGCGCAACCTGGGCACCGGCAATACCCTGGTGCTGCTGAACGGCCGCCGGGTAGTGAACGCCGCGGCCTACCAGACCGAAGAGGTGGGTGGCAGCTATGTGCCGGTAGTCACTGCCAACTCCAACGTTCTGCCCACCGCCGGCCTGCAGCGAGTGGAAGTACTGCGCGACGGCGCCTCGGCGATCTATGGGGCCGATGCAGTGGCGGGGGTTGTGAACAATGTGCTGAAGAGTGATTTCGACGGTTTCAGCGTGTCGATCAAGCACACCGAGTTCGATAATTTGGATCGCAACACCCAACACCTGGCAATCGAGTGGGGCGAGACCTTCAATGAAGGCCGCACCAATATGAGCGCCTTCTTCAGCCACTACCAGCGCGGCCGCGTGTCGGCCTCTGAAGACTCGCGCTGGGCCAACTCCGACCTGACCGGCCTGATTGGTGAAAATTCTCCGTGGTTCGAAGATAACGCCTTCCGCAATAACAGCGCCAACTCCCTCTACCCGCAGCTGGATATGGTCAGCGGCAGCATCGATGGGATAACCGACAGCCGCGGCGAGCTGGAAACCTTTCCCGCCGGCGACGAGCGCTGCGAGTATGCCATCAACCAGTACGTCTGTGGCGCCGTCGATGGCCAGGGCACCGAGCGCTATAACCTGAACGAGTTCCGCGATGTAAGCTCCGAGCTGCAGCGCGATAACCTGTTCGTGTTCGTGAACCACGATCTGGGCAACGGGCTGGAGAGCTTCTCCGAGATCGGCCTGTACCGTTCCTCAACCAATATGCGTCGTCACCCGACCGCATCTTTCTCGACTTCCGAGCTGATCTTTCCCGCCGACAACCCCTATAACCCGTATGGCGTGGACTTTGTACTCGACAATTACCGCTTCGCGGAGCGGCCACGCATTGTCGAGAACGACGGCGACAACTACCGCCTGCTGCAGGGTCTGCGCGGTACCTACGGCGACTGGGACTGGGAAACCGCACTGCTGTGGAACAAGGATGAGAAATCGGATGTAACCCACAACCGCGTATCCAACACCCTGATGCAGGAAGCGCTCAACGACACAAGTCTGGATGCCTACAACCCGCTCAGCGCCGGCCATGACAGCCATATCGAGCGCGCCCTGATCAATGTGCGCCGCGACAGCGAAAGCGAACTGAAGAGCTTCGACTTGAAGTTCTCCAATAACGGCCTGTTCAGCCTGCCGGCGGGTCCGGTGGCGGCACTGGCCGGCTTCGAGTACCGCGAAGAGTCCTTTGTCGATGACCGCGATGATCGCCTCGACGGCACCATCCAGTTTACCGACGCCGACGGCGATACCTACCCCTATGTTTCCGACGTGGTGAATTCCAGCCCGACGCCGGACAACAGCGGCGAGCGCTCCGTGACCTCCCTGTTCGGTGAACTGCAGGTGCCGGTGCTGGAAAACTTCGACCTGCAGCTGGCACTCCGTTATGAGGACTTCTCCGATTTCGGCGATACCACCGTGGGCAAGGTGGCCTTCGGTTACCGCCCGGTGGAACAGCTGTTGCTGCGCGGTTCCTGGTCGGAGGCTTTCCGTGCGCCAAACCTGGTGACCATCAACGAGGAGATCGTTGCGCGCAGCGGTACCAATATCGACTGGGCCTGTGTCTACGCGGCCGAGAACGGCGGTGACCCGAACCAGGACGTGCTCGACTGCGAATACTCCATGCAGCGCATCGCCCAGGGCAGCGAGGACCTGGAAGCCGAGGAGTCCACCAACACCTCCCTCGGCCTGGCCTTTACCCCGCTGGAAAACCTGACCATGACCGTGGACTTCTGGACCATCGAGAAGGACAACACCATCGGCCTGCTGGGTGAGGAAAACCACACGCTGCTGGATCTCTACTACCGCCTGCAGAACGGCGCCGGCAACTGTGACTCGGTAGGGGACTCCGCGGTGAACCGCGCCGATGTGGATCCCGAGGAAGCCGCCTATTACGAGGCGGCCGGTATTTGCGCCGCGGGCAGCATCAACTACGTGGATGACCAGTATGCGAATCTCGACACACGGACCCTGGCCGGTTACGACGTCGGCATCTACTACGACCTGTTCACTGACTTCGGTGAGTTCGGCCTGAAGTACAACGGCTCCTTTACCACCAAGTTCGAGCAGGACGCGGGCGGTGATGCGGCACTGCTGGTAGAGGCACAGAAAAACGGCGACATCCCGGCGAACTTCCCGGTGGTAGGTTTTGCCGATCTGCTCGGCAAGGACGGCAACCAGGAAGAGCGCCATTCGCTGCAGCTGACCTGGCGCTACGACCAGTTGGGTGCGTCGCTGAGTGGTTTCAAGATCGGCGATTTCTACCAGGATTCCCTGACGCTGGAAGACGGCACTCGCTACGTGATTCCGTCGATGACCACTTACGATGCCACCATCGATTACCGCTTCGATTACGCCGGGGCGAGCAACCGGGTCCGCTTCGGCGTCAAGAACCTGACCGACGAGCGCGCGCCCCTGGCCGACCGCTACTTCGGTTACTTCTCCGATGCGCACAATGACTACGGTCGCTATTACTACCTGAGCCTGAAGTCCAGCTTCTAGGGCTCCGCTCCCCAAGGCTGGTATCCTGCCGTAAAAAAGCCGGATACCGGCCCATCAACCCGCGTACATTCCCGAGGTATATTTGATGAGTACGACACCAAACCTGGCCGGAGCACAGGTGAACGCCGGCATGCAGGTCGGGCCACCGGGCTACCAGAGTATCGGCCTGCTGCTCGGTCCGGCGCTGTTCGCCATTATGATGATGCTGGTCGACGTGCAGACCACCATGAACCCGCTGGCGTGGAAGGTAGCCGCCATCGGCCTGTGGATGGCGGCCTGGTGGGCGACCGAGGCAGTCCCGGTACCGGTCACGGCCCTGCTGCCCATCGCCACTTTCCAGCTGGTGGGCATCAGCAGCATGAAAGAGGCCACAGAGCCCTACGCCAATCCGATCATCTACCTGTTTATGGGCGCCTTTGTGCTGGCGCTGGCGGTGGAACGCTGGAATTTGCACAAGCGCATCGCGCTGATGATCCTCGGCCGCACCGGCACCGATGGACGCCGGATGATCGGTGGTTTCATGCTGGTGGCAGCACTGCTGTCCATGTGGATGACCAACACCTCCACCACCATGATGCTGTTCCCCATTGCCATCTCCGTGACCGCCATCATTGTCGAAAATGTTGCCGGACTGTCGGAACAGGCCAAACAACATTTCCAGATCGCAATGCTGCTGGCGCTGGCCTACGCAGCGACGATCGGCGGTCTGGCCACGCTGGTCGGCACCCCCACCAACGCCCTGCTCGCCGCCTTTCTGGCGGAAAATTACGGCATCGAGATCGGTTTTGCGCGCTGGATGCTGATTGGTGTACCGGTGGCCGCAATACTGCTGCCCGCTGGCTGGCTGCTGCTCACGCGCTGGATCTATCGCGTGGATATTCCCGAGAGCGAGGAGGTCAAGGCACACCTGCAGCAACTTAAAAATGATCTGGGCCCGATGAGCAAACCCGAGGCGCGGGTGGCGATCATATTTGCCCTGGTGGTGCTGGCGTGGATGGTTCACCGCCCGCTGTCTGCCGCACTGGGGCTCGAGGGATTGTCCGATGCGGGCATCGCGATGGCGGCCGCCGTGCTGCTGTTCCTGGTGCCGAGCGGGGACCCGAAACAGGAACAGCTGATGAGCTGGCACGACGTGGGCAGGTTGCCCTGGGGCGTGTTGATCCTGTTTGGTGGCGGCCTCAGCCTGGCGTCACAGGTGTCTGCGTCGGGTCTGGCGACCTGGCTCGGTGAGAGCCTGTCACTACTCTCGGCCATCGGGGTGATTGCACTGGTCGTGGCCGCGACCGCGCTGGTGATATTCCTGACCGAACTGACCAGTAACCTGGCGACTACCGCCACTTTCCTGCCTGCCGTGGCCGCTATCGCAGTACAGGCAGATATCGCTCCGCCGCTGCTCTGCGTGCCGGTGGCCCTGGCGGCGAGCTGCGCATTTATGCTGCCCGTGGCGACGCCACCCAATGCCATCGTCTATGCGTCCGGCATGCTGACGATCCCGCAGATGGTGCGCGCCGGTCTCGCACTGAACCTGATCGGCCTGTTACTGCTGTCCATCGTGGCTATCGTTTGGGTACCGCGAATACTCGGTCTTTAGATAATTGGGCGCCGGCCGGCATTGCCGCAGGGCAAGTCACCCGGCAGGCGCCCGTTGCTGTCACGACAATAACCACTCCAGCTAAAGAGAATTTCACCATGGCCGCCATTCGGAAATTGATTGTCGCCACCTCCCTGGCGATGCTCACAGGCAACTCAGCGCTGGCCAATGACGCCGGCAAAGTGCCGGCGGTCAGCGATATCTTCTCCCCGGTCAACGAAACCCAGAAAGTACTCGACATAGAAGCGGCCCTCGCTTCTGCCCAGGCGGATCTGGGCATCATCCCGAAAAGTGCCGCGCGGGAGCTCAGCGACAAAGCCAGTACCCGATACGTATCGCAGGAAGCTCTGGCCCGGGAGTACGAGGTGGTTCGCCACCGCATGGTGGCACTGCTCAATGTTTGGCAGCGCTCCCTGGATCCGGATGCCGCGGAGTATATGCACTTCGGTGCAACCACCGTGGATATCTACGATACCGCGCTGGTCCTGCAACTGGAGGAGTCGACCCGCGCGCTGATCGGGCAGTTGCGCGCGCTGGAACAAGTGATGATGCGGCTGGCGGATGAGCACAAAAACACGGTCATGGTCGGGCGCACCCTGGGTCAGCACGCACTGCCAATCACCTTCGGCAAAAAGGTCAGCACCTGGCTGGGGGAGAACCGTCGCAATATCGAACGGCTCAAGGATGTCCACAGTCGCCTGTTGCACTCCGGAATTCTCAAGGGTGCGGTGGGCAGTTATGTGGGCCTCGGTGACAAGGGTATCGAAGTGGAGCGCGCCTTTGCGCGACACCTGGGCCTGCAGGCACCCTACCCCGACGACTGGCACGGTGCGCGCGACGTGATTGCCGAATACGCCTATGCGCTGGCACTGATCAGCAAGTCCTATGGGCGTATTGGCAACGAACTGTTCCTGCTGCAGATGACCGATATCGGTGAGACGGAAGAAGTCCGCATCAAGACTGCGGTGGGCAGCAGCACCATGCCGCACAAGAAAAACCCGAGTAAATCCGAAGCACTGATTTTCTACTCCCGCCGTATTCCACGTACAGCGGAAGTGATCGCCGATGACATGATCAATGTGTTCGAGCGCGACAACACATCCCGCACCAATCGATTGCTTGCGGACATCTCGATCGACGCGGAAGACATGCTGCGCGCTGCCCGCGGGCTGCTCGGCAACCTGAAGGTCAACGCGGAAGCCATGGCGCGCAACCTGCAGAAAACCCACGGCATGATTCTCGCGCAGCGGGTCACCTTCGCCCTGGCAGACAAGATCGGCAAGACCACGGCCAACGGCCGGCTTCACGAGCTGGCGGTGGAAGCGATGGCGAAAGGTATCAGCTTGAGAGAGGCGATCGAAAGATCGCCGGATATTGCGCCGCAATTCACTGCCAGTGAGCTGGACGAGCTTTTTGATAGTTCCACCTATACCGGTCTGGCGACGGAGCAGGTGGAAGCGGTGATCGCCTACTGTCGCGACGCACGCAAGCACGACTTTCCGCTCGACTAGCCTCCGGCTCGCGCAAGCGCGCACCCGACCCGGCATTGTACGCTTGGGCCGGGTGAAGCCATTCGGCCGCGTCCCGCCTCTTTCCGCGCCCCTCCCGCTCGCTTTGCCGCTCGCTTTGCCGCTAAGCTTCGCTAACATCTCCAATGTGATGCATCCTGTTACGGTAATGGACACCAACATGTTGGCTGGAACCAATGCGGCGGCCCCGAACAATTAATCCGGTGGGAATCATGAAAAATATCTGTGTCTACTGCGGCTCCAGCCCCGGGCGTCGGCCCGAGTATCTGCAAGCGGCCGAGGCACTGGGAGCGGCGCTGGTAGCGCGGGATATCGGCCTCGTCTATGGCGGGGCCAGTATCGGGGTTATGGGTGCGCTGGCGGACGCGGTCCTGGCCAAAGGCGGCCGAGTCACCGGGGTGATTCCGGAGGCACTGGCGGTGCGGGAAGTGCCCCACTCCGGCATCACCGAAATGCGGGTCGTCGATTCCATGCACGAGCGCAAGGCGATGATGGAGGAGCTTTCCGACGGTTTTATCGCCCTGCCCGGCGGCCTGGGCACATTGGAAGAACTGTTCGAAATTCTCACCTGGGCGCAGCTGGGATTTCATCGCAAGCCCTGCGGGCTGCTCGACGTAGCGGGTTACTACCGCCACCTGGCGACCTTCCTGGATCACTGCGTGGCAGAACAGCTGCTGCAACCCCAGTACCGGGCCATGCTGCTGGAGGCCGACCACCCCGGCCGGTTGCTGGCGCTGATGGAGAATTACCGTGCGCCGACGATGGACCAGCGCATCTCCCGCGACGAGCTCTGATTCACACTACGCCGTCAGTAAGTGCATACCAACTGCGAAACCGAACTGTGGATATCCGCTTACTCACAATTTCTCTGGATAGCATTGTGCATAAGTTTGGGATTTCACCCTGGTGCCCCATGGTTACTGGGATTGTGACAGTCGTGTGAAAAAACAACAATTTTCTGGTGGCCAGCTGAAAGCCAAATCACGCCTGAGGGGGCCAATGGAAAAGCTCGCGGTAAAAAACGGGCCATAGCCCGCTTTTCACAGTACTGGCGTCAGTGGAGTTTAGGGCTGCCGGGCCGGTGCGTGGTCGCGCAGCTCCCGCCGCAGTATCTTGCCCACGGTGGACTTGGGCAGTTCCTTGTGGATAACCACGTGCTTGGGCACCTTGTAGGCGGTCAGCTGCTGGCGGCAGAAGTCGATGAGTTCCTGTGCGCTGACATCGCCCCCCAGCACCACATGGGCGACCACGGCCTCGCCGGTCCTGTCGTCCGCGGTGCCGGTCACCGCGACCTCGGCAATCTGCGGATGGCTGCTCAGCACATCCTCGATCTCGTTCGGGTACACGTTGAAGCCGGACACGATGATCATGTCCTTCAGGCGGTCGACGATGCGGATATTGCCGTTGGTCTGCACCAGGCCCATATCACCGGTGTGGAAGAAACCGTGGCGCATCACATTGGCGGTCTCCTCCGGGCGCTGCCAGTAGCCCTGCATCACCTGCGGCCCACTGATCACCAGTTCCCCCACCTCGCCCACCGGCAGCGGCTGGTCGTTCTCATCCCACGCCTCCACGCGGGTGCCGATCAGCGGTACGCCGACGGTACCGATTTCCTCGGCACCGAACTTGTTCAGCGTGGCCACCGGCGCAGTCTCGGACAGACCATAGCCCTCGGTCACCGGGCAACCGGTGACCGACTGCCACAGTTCGGCGGCGGTGCGGGTCAGCGCGGCGCCGCCGGAGAAGGTGACTTTGAGGCTGGAGAAATCCAGCTGCTGGAACTCCGGGTGGCGGCACAGGCCGACGAACAGGGTGTTGATACCGCCGAGGCCGGTGAACCGGAACGGTTTGATCGTGGCGACGAACGTATCCAGGTCGCGCGGATCCGGAATCAGGATATTCAGGGTGCCGATGGAGAACATCGCCAGCATGTTCACGGTAAACGCGTAGATGTGGTACAGCGGCAGCGGGCACACGAAAACCTCTTCCCCCTCGCTGCAGCGCTGGGTGATGCGGTCGAGCATCTGCGCGGCGTTGGCGAGAATATTTTCATGGGTCAGGCAGGCACCCTTGGCGACGCCGGTGGTGCCACCGGTGTACTGCAGTATGGCGATATCGTCGCGCGCCGCGCGCGACGGCTGCAGTGCCGGCAGCGCCGCGCCCTGCTCGATCGCCGCGACAAAATCCTGGTAGCCGTGCGCGCTGTCTGCCGGCGCCATACGCAGATCGGTGGCGCCGGTGACCAGCACCTGTTCGATATCAGTGTCGGCCCGGATCTGTTCGAATTTCGGCAGCATATCCGCGAGAATCACCAGCGCGCGGACCCCGGCATCGCTGAACTGGTGCTGCATCTCCCGCGGCGTATACAGCGGGTTGGTGTTCACTATCACCAGCCCGGCGCGCAGTGCCGCGTAGGCGGCGATCGGGTACTGGGTGATGTTGGGCAGCTGGATGGCGATGCGATCGCCGGGCTGCAGGCCGCTGTGCTGCAGCCACTGGGCCAGGTGGCGGGATTGTTGTTCGATCTCGGCAAAGGTCAGCGCCTGGCCGAGACAGTGATAGGCCGGCCGGTCGGCAAACCGTTTGCAGCTGTGCTCGATAAATTCCGCCGTATTGCGAAACTGCGGGTTCAACTTCTGTTCGCGCATTATTGTTTTCTTACCTCTCTCACCAGGCTTGTTGATTGCTGCCGGCGCCGGGGCCGGAACCGCGGGTTGGTACAACGGCATATTCTTCGTGGGAAACGCTGCCGCGGGCCGTGCACGATCGACTGTTTACTGCCGACCTGCAGACGCTGCTGCCCTACTGCGTGCGGGCAGGCCAGCATTTTGCCCGAGTAGTCACCGGCAGAATGTCAAATTGCTTACTATCGCGACAATTAAGGGTTTCAGGGGCATAAATGAAACTTAGCATTAAAGTCTTGCTGCCCCCTTTTACCTCTCGCCTCCTCTAGTCAGTGCTAATGCACACAGCCCGGCCGGACCAGCATTGTTGCCATTGAGGCGTGACAACCTGAACCCTGAACGGGCAGTCACTCGCCAGTGTCGCCAATCGTGCAGAAATCTGCAGCTTGCCGTTCTGCGCCAGCGGGTGCATTTCCCTGCTGATATTTTGGATTTGCGCCGGCGCGAGGCATACTCGGACACGGTGCGGCGGGCGAAAAACGCGACTGGCCATTCACCAACCGCGCCGGGTAATGACTTTAATAATCAGCGGAAGCTCTCATGACCACTGCGACAATAACCGAAGTCGACAACCGGCAGGCACAACTGCAAAACCTGCTCAACACCCAGCGCGAAGCCTACCTGCGCGACCCCAATCCCGATTACCACCAGCGCGTGAACGACCTCAAGGCGCTGTCGCGCATGATTTGCAATCACCAGGACGCCCTGGTGAAGGCGATCAGCGATGACTACGGCAACCGCTCGCCGGTGGAGAGCCTGTTCTGCGAAATCTACGCGGTGCTCGACGGCATCAAGGACACGATCAAGCACCTGAAAAAGTGGATGAAACCACAGCGCCGCCACGTCGCGCTGTCCGCCTACCCCACTTCCCGCAACCGGGTAATTCCGCAGCCACTGGGTGTGGTCGGTGTCATCGTGCCGTGGAACTTCCCGGTGAACCTCAGCTTCACGCCGCTGGCCAGCATCTTCGCCGCCGGCAACCGCGCGCTGGTAAAAATGTCGGAGAATTCCCGGCACCTGGCGGACCTGTTGCAGCGCATCAGCGGCGACTATTTCCCCGCCGACAAACTGCGTTTTATTGCCGATGAGGACGGCCCTGATGGAGGATTGGGCCCGCTGTTCTCGGCGCTCAAGTTCGACCACCTGATCTTTACCGGCTCCACCGCCACCGGCCGCGCGGTGATGCGCTCCGCCGCCGACAATCTGACGCCGGTGACGCTGGAACTGGGCGGCAAGTCGCCGGCCATCGTCGCGCCGGATTACGATCTAAACACCGCCGCCGAGCGCATCCTGTTCTGGAAGCTGGTCAACGCCGGCCAGATCTGCACCACCGTCGACTACCTGTTCCTGCCCGAGGGCAGCGTCGACCCGTTTGTGGAAAAAGCCCGCAACCTGGTGCAGAAACGCTACCCGGATCTGCAGCACGAAGACTATACCTCGGTGATTGACGACCGCAGTTACCAGCGCCTGTGGGACACGCTCGACGACGCCGTGGCCAGGGGCGCCACCGCCATCGACCTGTCCGACGGCCAGGGCCGTCGCGACGATCCACTGCGCAAGTTCCCGCCGCACCTGCTGCTCAATGTGAGCGACGATATGCTGGTGATGCAGCGCGAGATTTTCGGTCCGCTACTGCCGGTGAAAACCTACCGCGAAGGCGACGAGGTGGTGCACTATGTCAACAGCCGCCCACGGCCGCTGTCGATCTACCCGTTCACCGGCAAGCGCTCGGTCAGCGACGACTATATCGCGCGCATCATCTCCGGCGGCGTCAGCGTCAACAACTGCGTCCTGCATGTGGCGCAGCACGACATTCCGTTCGGTGGGGTCGGCGAGAGCGGCATGGGCCACTATCACGGTTACGAGGGCTTCGTCACCTTCTCCAAGCTGCGCCCGGTGTTCTACCAGGGTCCGCTGGATCCGCTCAAACTGCTGATGCCACCCTACGGCAAAACGGCGAAGAAGATTCTCGATGTGATGATCAAAATGGTGCGCTGAAGCTCCAGTGAAAATCCGGGTCGCCTTTTTGTTGGCGGCCCGGATTAGCGCGCGCGGAGACCGCCGCCGCGCGCTCGTGCTCGCCGCCAATCAACGCGCGTGTCGTTGCACAGTCTGCCAACCGGCGCCGCCCTCCTCCATTCAACAAAACCCCGCGTCGATCGCCGCGCAGTCGCCGTTAACTCAGGCGCCTGCCGCACTCTTATGCGCCCCTGCCGGCGCCGGTATTGCGCGGCGCGACATATACTGATTGGCCGACAAATCCTTTCAACCGGTCAAACCCGCCAACGTGAAGATCTTTGATTACATCACCGCCGCCATCATGCTGGTGCTGGGTATCGGCATCACGCAGCTGCTCAGCGATGTGGTGGATGCCTTCCGCAGCCGGCAGAGCTACCGCTTGCACTGGATCCCGATAACCTGGGCGGCGCTCGTGTTTGCCTGGCAGATGCAGTTCCTGTGGGCGGTGTATGAATTGAAGATGCTGCAGACCTCGTGGCACGAAGTGGAATTTCTGATCCTGCTGCTGCTGGCCATGCTGCTGTTTGTCGCCGGCAGCTTGGTAGTACCGCGCGCCGGCGACGAATCCGACAACGCACTGGAACAGTTCCGCGCCGACGGTCGCTGGACGCTGGTGGTGCTCGCCGCCTATTTCTTTATCGGCTATGTCGCCAATGTGCTGTTGTTCAACTTGCACTGGTTGGACCCTGTCAATCTGCAAGATCCGGTTCTCGGCCTGTACCTGCTGATCGTGGTATTCAGGACGAAAACCCAGACCTGGGCCATTGCCACGATTATCTTTGCGATTGTGTCGGTATTCTCGATCATCAGTTTGTCCCCGACGCGATACGGGTAGCGGCGCGCACTCGCTCGGCGCCGCCATCCCCCGCGATAAAAAATCCCGCGCCGTTGATCAGGCGTTCTGCGTTAACAGAGGCGCCCCTGAGCATCGCTGCGCCACCCTGTTGCCGCCGGCGGCGCAGGGCGCGACATATACTTACTGACCGAGAAATTCTCCAACCGGTCATATCCGCCAACGTGCAAGTCTTCGACTACATCATTGCGGTCATCATGCTGATTCTGGGCATTGGTATCACGCAGCTGCTCAGCGACGTGGTGGATGCCTTCCGCAGCCGGCAGAGCTACCGCCTGCACTGGATCCCGCTGACCTGGGCGGCGGTGGTATTTGCCTGGCAGCTACAGTTCCTGTGGTCGATCTTTGAATTGAAGATATTGCAGAAGTCGTGGCACCAGCTGGAATTCGTGGCGCTGCTGTTTCTGGCCATACTGCTGTTTGTGGCCGGCAGCCTGGTGGTGCCGCGATCCGGGGACGAATCCGCCAATGCGCTGGAACAGTTTCGCGCCGACGGCCGCTGGGCACTGGTGGTGCTGGCGCTGTATTTCCTGACCAGCTATTGCACCAATGTGCTGTTATATGGCGCGCACTGGGCGGAATCCCCCAATATCGAGGACCCGGTGATCGGCCTCTACCTGCTGGTCGTCGTATTCAGGAAGCAGACCCACACCTGGGCCATTGCCACAGTCATCTTTGCCATTGCCTCGCTGTTCTCGATCATCAGTTTGTCCCCGTCGAAATACGGCTAGAAGCACACCGGCCCGAGAACAGGATCACGCAAAAAAGCCCCGTTCATATTCGTGAAATTGCGAAGCCCGCGACTCGGCTTTTTTGATTTACGTCCAAAAATTCCATCGATGGCGCCGTCCCCACCCGAATCCCGCGCCAGAACGCTGACTTACCCGCAATCTGCACTAGGCTGATTTCAGGTAAAAAGCAATGCACAGGATTTAGCATGGAAAGCTTTCGCACCACCCGCCTCTGGATCAGGCTGCTGCTGGCGCTGTTTATCGCGCTCGCCAGCGCCTGCGGAACCAAGACAGAGCGCGCTGAAAATCATTCCGACACTTCCACAGAAACCGCCACAGACACCTCACAGCCCGGCGCAAGTGCGGAGCAAAATGCGGCGGCGACGCCAGAGGCGCGCGAGGTGCAAGAGGTGGAAAGCGGTGAAGCGGTGGCCGGTACCCCGCAATTCAACGGCAAGATTGAACTGGATGTCCGTAACTCCACCCCCGACTGGGCGCCGTTTACCCCCAAGCGCGCCAGAGAGGGCGCGCCCAATTTCCTGTTTATCCTCTACGACGACACCGGCCTCGGCGCCTGGTCGCCCTACGGCGGGCGCATCAATATGCCGACGCTGGACAGCATTGCCGCCGATGGCCTCACCTACACCCAGTGGCACACCGCCGCGCTGTGCTCGCCGACCCGCTCCACCCTGCTGACCGGGCGCAACCACCACCTGAACGGTATGGCGTCAATCACCGAAGGGGCGACCGGCTTCCCCGGTTCCAGTGGGCGCTTCCCGCCGCAGGTGACCACCATCGCCGAAGTGCTGCGCGACAACGGTTACAGCACCTTCTGGCTCGGCAAGGACCACAATGTGCCGGAGACTGATGTGGCGCCGGGCGCGAGCCGCAAGCAATGGCCCACGCAGATGGGCTTCGACCGCTTCTACGGCTTTATCGGCGGCGAGACGAACCAGTGGTTCCCGGACCTGGTGTCCGACAATCACTTTATCGAGCAGCCCTACAGCCCTGAGGAGGGCTATCACCTGTCCAAGGATCTGGCCGATCAGGCCATCCAGATGCTGCGCAACCAGCAGGCCACCAACCCGTCCAAGCCCTGGTACCTGTGGTTCAACCCCGGCGCCAACCATGCCCCGCACCAGGTACCGAAGGAGTGGGCCGACAAGTACAAGGGCAAGTTCGACGACGGCTACGATGCCTACCGCAAATGGGTGACCCAGCGCATGATCGACAAGGGCGTATTGCCGGAGGGCACGGTCAACACAGCAGTCAACCCGCTGCCCAAGGACGTGGCGAACCCGGGAGACTATGTGCGCCCGTGGGACTCGCTCAACGATGAAGAGAAGCGCCTGTTCTCGCGCATGGCCGAAGTCTACGCCGGCTTCTCCGAATATACCGACGCGCAGATCGGGCGCATCATCGACTACCTGAAAAAGACCGGTCAGTATGAAAACACGATGATCATCTACGCCGCCGACAACGGTGCCTCCGGTGAGGGCTCGCCCAACGGCTCGGTCAACGAGAACAAGTTCTTCAACAACTACCCGGACGACCTCGCCGAGAATATGAAGTACCTCGACGTGCTGGGTGGCCCGGAAACCTATAACCACTACCCCACCGGCTGGGCCGCGGCCTTCTCCGCGCCGTTCAAGATGTTCAAGCGCTATTCGCAGTATGCCGGCGGCACCGCCGACCCGCTAATCATCTCCTGGCCCAAGGGCATCAAGGCGCGCGGCGAGCTGCGCAACCAGTACCACCACTCGGTGGATATAGTGCCGACCATCCTGGAAATCGTCGGCGCCGAGATGCCGGACTTCAACCACGGTGTGAAGCAGTATCCGGTGTCCGGTATTTCCATGGCTTACACCTTCGATGCCGCACCGGACGACCCAACCAAAAAACACGTGCAGTACTACTCGATGCTAGGTACGCGCGGCATCTGGAAAGACGGCTGGAAGGCGTCGGCCCTGCACGCACCGTCGACCGCGAAGGATCATTTCGACCAGGACAAGTGGGAACTGTATAACCTCAAGGAAGACCGCTCCGAGTCCCACGACCTGGCGAAGGAAAACCCGGAAAAACTCAAAGAGCTGGTTGATACCTGGTTCGAAGAGGCGAAGAAAAACAACGTGCTGCCACTGGACGACCGCAGTCCTGCGGAACTGTTGACTGTCGAGCGCCCCAGCGAAGAGCCGCCGCGGGATACTTACAAATACTATCCGGACACCGCCTGTGTGCCGGAGAGTGTCGCGGCGAATATCCGCGGGCGCTCCTACAAGATTCTCGCCAATGTGGAAATCAAGGACCCGAAA
Source organism: Microbulbifer sp. SAOS-129_SWC (assembly GCF_039696035.1). Taxonomy (GTDB): domain Bacteria; phylum Pseudomonadota; class Gammaproteobacteria; order Pseudomonadales; family Cellvibrionaceae; genus Microbulbifer. Next base: position 155,861 of record NZ_CP155567.1, on the reverse strand, counting down.
GCCTCCGGCGTGATCTTCGCCCACGGCTCGCGCTTTGGCGGCCACTCGCTGTTCTTGATGGATGGCCGCCTGTATTACGTCTACAACTTCCTCGGCATCCAGCCCGAACAGGTATTCAAGTCGGATACTACGCTGAAGCCCGGCAAGTACACCTTCGGGGTTGAGTTCAATAAAACCGGCACCGGTGACAAGGGCGAGACGCTCGGCGACACCAAGCTGTATATCGACGATAAAGTCGTGGCTTCCGGCAAGATGCGTACCCAGCCGGCCAAGTTCACCCTGTCCGGCGACGGCCTCTGTGTCGGTTACGACAGCGGTGACGCGGTCAGCTCGCTGTACAAATCACCGGGCAAATTTACAGGTGGAAAAATCCAGGCCGTGGCGGTAACGCTCAAGGGTGAACCCTACAAAAACCTCGAAGCCGAGGCCAAGCGCCTGATGCTGCAGCAGTGACAGGAGTCAGCACAGAAAAACCCGCGGCGCGCCCAGCGTCACGCACGGCCAAGCGCGCAGCACAAACAGGAGACACCGGTTTGAGCGTAAAAAGTACCGCCTTTGATGCACCGGACGGCAGTATTCTCACACGACTTCTTGCCAGTGCCTTGCTGGCTGTGGCTTCGACTGCCGGTGCGACCGAGGGCGGCATCGGCTATTACGTGCCGGGCACCACCGCAACGCTGATCGACCGCGCGCCGACACAGGCGGGCTGGGTGGTGGAGCCGATGTATCTCAATTACAGCGGCGATTTCGGCGCAAATGTGGATGTGCCGATTGCCGGCGTTGTCGCCGCGGGTATCGACGTCAACCTCGACGCGGTGACCGCCGGCGCCCTGTATACGTTCGACAAACCGGTGCTCGGCGCCAAGTATACTGCCGGTGCCTACCTCTCCTGGGTGTCGGTGGATGTAACCGGTAAAATCGAGACCCCGCGCGGCAATTTCGGCCGCCGGGATTCGCAGAGCGGCCTCGGCGACACCACGCTGATCCCGACGATGCTCGCCTGGCAGAAGGGTAACTGGCAGTACAATTTCCTGCTGCCGGTTCACGCGCCCACCGGCGAGTACAAAACCGGCCGGCTGGCCAATCCGGGCCTCAATTACTGGGCCGTGGATCCCACCTTCGGCGCCGCCTACAGCTGTCAGCAATCAGGCTTTAATGCCACCCTGTTCGGCGGGCTGACCTACAACTGGGAAAACCCGGATACCGACTACCAGAGCGGTACCCTCTTCCACCTCGACGGCAGTATCCAGCAGATGATAAAGGCCGGCAGTGGTTTCTTCACGCTCGGCCTCAATGCGTTCTACCTGAACCAGATCAGCGACGACGACAACCGGCGCCTGTTTGTCAAAGAGTTCCGCCAGCGCTCTTCAGGTATCGGCCCGGTGCTCGGATACATGCTGCCCAAGGGCCACGAGAACCTGGTATTTGAATTCCGCTGGCTGCCGCAGCTGGATACCAAGAACACCACCGAAGGCGACTACTACTGGCTCAAGTTCGTCTACCAGTTCTGAGTCACTGGGCATAAATATTTTATTTTTCCAATGTGTTCAACGGAATGCCGGCATGGACCTGCCGCCATGCCGGCTGGGCCCTGTCACCCTGTTCAAACGGCGCAATTGCTAACTTGCGCGACCATCAAGACCTCAAGGAATAATTTGTAATGGAGTTGTAGCAGTGAAAAATTTCTTACTGACAATCACCGCCATCCTGGCATTGCTGGGCTTTGCGATTGAATGCGATGCCGCCACGCCCACGAAAAAGCCCAACATACTCATCATCTGGGGCGACGATGTGGGCATGTGGAATATCAGCGCTTACCACCGCGGCATGATGGGCGGCAGCACGCCGAATATCGATCGTATTGCCAAAGACGGCATGATCTTTATGGACCACTATGGGCAGGCCTCCTGCACCGCGGGCCGCGCGGCATTTATCACCGGGCAGTACCCAATTCGCACGGGCCTCAGCACCGTGGGTCTTCCCGGGGCAAAAGAGGGCCTCCAGGCCAAGGATCCGACGCTGGCACAGATGCTGAAGGACTACGGCTATGCACCGGTCAGTTGGGCAAAAACCACCTCGGCGACCGGAATGAACACTTGCCAACCGTCCACGGGTTCGATGAGTTTTACGGCATCCTCTATCACCTGAATGCCGGCGAGTACCCGGAGGAATACGATTTCCCGAAAAGCGAAGCAGTACAGGAGAAGCTCGGCCTGAAACTCCGCGGCGTCATCCACTCCTGGGCGGAGCCGAATGGCAAGCAGAAAGTCGAGGACCTCGGTCCCTGGGGTCGCGAGCGACAGCGCCACCTGGATGAAGATGTGCTGCAGCAATCGAAGCGTTTCATCACCAACGCGGTCAAGGCCGGCAAGCCGTTTTTCGTCTGGCACAACACCACGCGCATGCACTACCGCACCAATCTCAGTAAAGAGTACCAGGGTAAAAGCGGTTACGGGCTCTATGCCGACGGCATGATGGAGCTGGATGACGATGTCGGCGAACTGCTCGACCTGCTCGACAAACTCGGTGTAGCGGACAACACCATCGTCATGTTCTCCACCGACAACGGTGCCGCATCCAACTCCTGGCCCGACGGCGGCAACCAGCCGTTCCACGGTGAGAAAGGGGTCGGCGGCTGGGAGGGCGCATTCCGTGTACCCATGCTGGTCAAATGGCCCAAGCACATTCCCGCCGGCACCTATACCGGGGAATTCATGACCATGGAAGACTGGGTGCCGACCATCATGTCGTGGCTGGGCGACAAGAATATCAAGCAGGAGTTACTGACCGGCAAGAATATCAATGGCCGGAAATTCAAAGTGCACCTCGACGGCTATGACCAGAGCGACCTGCTTTTGAATAATGGAAAATCGAAGCGCAAGGAGTTTTTCTACTTCACCGAGGCAACTTTTCAGGGAATGCGCTACGGCGACTGGAAACTCCTGTTTATCAAACAGGACCACTGGTTCCGGGCGCCGCAACTCTCCATGACCACGCCGTACATCATCAACCTGAAACTCGACCCGTTCGAGCGCTTTATCAACTCACGCGGTTATGATGAATGGGCGGAAAACCGCAGCTGGATCCTGGGCCTGGCCGGACCCAAGATTGCCGAGTTTGTGCAATCCTTCAAGAAGTACCCACCCAGCCAGAAGAGCATGGAGCTTCAGGTAGACGAGGTCAGTAAAATGATCAACTCACGGGCCATCGGGATCTGATTTAGCGCATCACGTTGTTGCGCGAAAACAACAGACTAAAACAAAAAAGGCCACCCAATCGGGTGGCCTTTTTCTTCGGCGCGGAAAAGGCGTTAAGCCTGCTCCACCACCTGCTCGATACGCCCGAAAATGGACTGGCCGTTGGCGTCCAGCATCTCGATGACGATCTTGTCACCGAACTGCATAAAGCCGGTGCGCGGCTTGCCGTTTTCGATGGTTTCGATCATGCGGATCTCGGCGATACAGCTGTAGCCGACACCACCCTCTTTCACCGGCTTGCCCGGGCCGCCGTCGAGTTTGTTCGACACGGTGCCGGAGCCGATCACGGTGCCGGCGCCCAGCGGGCGGGTCTTGGCGGCGTGGGCGATCAGCTGGCCGAAGTGGAAGGTCATGTCGATGCCGGCATTCGGCTCGCCGAACTTGTCGCCGTTCAGGTGTGACACCAGCGGCAGGTGCAGCTTGCCGTGTTTCCAGTTGTCACCCAGCTGCGCCGGGGTGACGCACACCGGCGAGAAGGCGCTGGACGGCTTGGACTGGAAGAAACCGAAGCCCTTGCCCAGTTCACCCGGGATCAGGCCGCGCAGGGACACGTCGTTGACCAGCATCACCAGCTTGATGTGCTTGAGCGCATCGTCCGCAGACACCCCCATCGGCACGTCATCGGTGACCACGGCGATCTCCGCTTCGAAGTCGATACCGAAGCCGTCGCTCTGCGGCATCTTGACCGGCTCGCGCGGGGCGAGGAAGGAATCGGAGCCGCCCTGGTACATCAGCGGGTCGGTCCAGAAGCTCTCCGGCATTTCCGCACCGCGCGCCTTGCGCACCAGCTCCACGTGATTGACGTAGGCGCTGCCGTCGGCCCATTGGTAGGCGCGCGGCAGCGGTGAGGCGCAGGCGCCCTGGTCGAACGGCTGGCTGTCGATCTCGTTGTGCTCGAGCTGGTGGTGCAGTTCCTCGAGGATGCTCTCCACCTGGTCCCAGTTGTCCAGGGCGGCCTGCAGCGTGGGCGCCACGGAGGCGGCGGAGGCCATGCGGGTCAGGTCGTTGCTGACCACGACCAGCTGGCCGTCGCGACCGGATTTGAGACTGGCTAACTTCACGGTGCCTCTCCTTCAGCAGTGGGTACAAACTCTTCTTCGCCGTGCATCCAGGCGGCATGGCGCGGCGCCTTCTTGGTGCGCGACCACTCCTCCAGCATATCCTCCGCCACGCGCTTGAGCTCGGTATGCATGCCGGGCTGGGCGGTGTTGGCGGCCAGCTCGATACGGTGGCCGTTGGGGTCGAAGAAGTAGATGGATTTGAAAATCGTGTGGTTGGTCGGACCCAGCACGTCGATGCCGTTGGCTTCCAGCTTGTCCTTGGCCGCCAGCAGCTCGTCCATGCTCTCCACTTCCAGCGCGATGTGCTGCACCCACTGCGGGGTGTTTTCGTCGCGGCCCATGTCCGGGGAATTGGGCAGCTCGAAAAAGGCCAGCACATTGCCCTGGCCGGCGTCGAGGAACACGTGCATGTACGGATCCGGTGCCCCGGTGGAGGGCACCTTGTCTTCGGCGATGGCCAGCTGGAACTCCATGCCGAGGAGATCGCGGTAAAACTCCACGGTCTCCTTGGCATCGCGGCAGCGGTAGGCCACGTGGTGAATGCGTTGGATAGCCATATCAGGCCTCCTTCTTGTCACCGATCACGCCACGCTCCAGCTGGTCGCGCTCGATGGATTCGAACAGCGCCTTGAAGTTGCCCTCGCCGAAGCCTTCGTCTTCCTTGCGCTGGATGAACTCGAAGAACACCGGGCCGAGCATATTGGCGGAGAAGATCTGCAGCAGCAGGCGCGGCTGGCCACCCTCGGTGGTACCGTCCAGCAGCAGGCCGCGCTTCTTCAGCTCGGCAGTCGGCTCGCCGTGGCCGGGCAGGCGCTCTTCCAGCATGTCGTAGTAGGTGTTCGGCGGCGGAGTCATGAACTCCATGCCCTGCGCCTTCAGGCGGTCCCAGCAGGCGATCAGGTCGTCACAGGCAAAGGCGATATGCTGGATACCCTCGCCGTTGTACTTCATCAGGAACTCTTCGATCTGGCCGCCGCCACCGGCCGCCTCTTCGTTCAGCGGGATACGGATCTTGCCGTCCGGCGCGGTCATCGCCTTGGACAGCAGGCCGGTGTACTCGCCCTTGATGTCGAAGTAGCGGATCTCGCGGAAGTTGAACAGGTCTTCGTAGTACTTGGCCCAGTAGTCCATGCGGCCGCGGTAGACGTTGTGGGTCAGGTGATCGAGGGTGTGGAAGCCGCAGCCTTGCGGATGCTTGTCGACGCCTTCCAGCCAGTGGAAGTCGATGTCGTAGATGGTCTCGCCTTCCTTATAGCGGTCGATCAGGTACAGGTTGGCACCACCGATGCCCTTGATCGCCGGCAGGCGCAGTTCCATCGGGCCGGTTTCCACGTGCACCGGCTGCGCGCCCTTCTCGATGGCGCGGTTGTAGGCCAGGGTCGCGTCCTTGACGCGGAACGCCAGGCCACAGGCAGACGGGCCGTGCTCGCGGGCGTAATAGTCGGCGTGGCTGCCCGGCTCGTAGTTGGTAATGAAGTTGATGTCGCCCTGGCGCCACAGCTCCACGTCTTTGGTGCGGTGGCGGGCCACCTTGGTGAAGCCCATGGCTTCGAAGACGGTTTCCAGGATGCCCTTCTCCGGCGCGGTGAACTCGACGAACTCGAAGCCGTCGAGGCCCATCGGGTTTTCAAACAAATCGGCCATGTGGTCCTCCGTTATCTCTCGTGTTTCTGCCAACTCAGTGCTGCCAATTGTGGTGTGGCAGCGGACTTATTAGTTTCAGGTGCAACGAAGTTAGTTGCACGTGAAACTAAAGTCAAGGGATAGCGGAATTCCAGACCATATCGCGGCGTCTGGTCATCGCCTCAGCGCGGCGGCATGCGGTGTCGCGGTTGATCCGCGGGCCACCGCTGATGTATTTTTGTGCGATTACAAAACAATGACATCGCGCTGGCGGCCCGCCCCGACACCGGCTGACTCCTCCCGCCCCGCGCCTTTCGGCGATAGACCATGTCCGTGTCCGCGACCCCTGCAAGGTCAGGTTTTCCGTTACTGCTGGCGGCGTGCTTGTGCGCCGGCTGCGCGCTGTCGCGGGCAACGGAAGCGGACCCGGCGATAACCCCGGCAAGCGTGCAGCGGTTCGATATCCCCGCACAACCGCTGAATCAGGCCCTGCTGGACCTGTCGCGGCAGTCCGGGCTGGCACTGATGTTTTCCCCACAGCTGCCGCTGGCGCAAGCGGCGCCGCCACTGCGTGGCGCCATGTCGGTGGAGACGGCCCTGGCGCAACTGCTGGCGGGCAGCGGGCTCACCTTCCGGCGCGTCGAGGGCCGCGGCCTGGTGATCGTCGCGGCACCGTCCGCGCCGGCCGCAACCGCGGCACCCGCGCAAAATACCCGCAGCGAGCGGCCGGTGCTGGACGAGGTAGTGGTGGTGGCGAGCAAGCGTGCCACCAACCTGCAGGACACGCCAATGGCGGTCACCGCGCTCGGCGGCGAACTGCTGCAGCAGCGCCATATCGACAGCCTGTTCAAACTCGCACGCCAGGTACCCAGCCTGGAGATCGCCCGCAACGGCGACCACACCGCCTCGATGCTGTACCTGCGCGGGATCGGCTCCGACAACTACACCGAGGCCGGCGATTCGGGCCTCGCCAGCCATGTGGACGGGCTCTATAGCAGCCGCAGTCAAGGCGCCTCGGCGATGCTCTACGACCTCGATCGGGTCGAGGTCCTGCGCGGCCCGCAGGGCACCCTGTTCGGGCGCAACTCGACCGCCGGCGTAATCAATTACCACACCGCGCGGCCGGACGCGGACGCGGCCTACTCCCGCCTCGGCGCTACCCTCGGCAGCGACAACCGCCGCACTCTCGACGGCGTGGTGAACCTGCCGCTGACCGACACCTGGGCGCTGCGCTGGGCCGGCGCGGCGGACAACGCCGACGGCTACAGCGACTATGCCCACGGTTCCATCGCCGCACCGGCCGCCGCGCGCTATAACAACACCGACCTGCTCAGCTACCGACTGAGTTCCAGCTGGCGCGCCAGCGACAGCGTCACCTGGTGGAGCAGCTACGAGCGTTTCGAGGACCGCGGCGCCGGCAGCCTGCCGCTGGTGGACTACGACACTCCGGTACTGATCGATACGCCGGGCACCACCGACCTGGCCGAGGACACCCTGCGCAGCCGCCTGCAGTGGACCCTGCCCGACGGCAGCAGCCTGACCTATATCGCCGGCTACAGCCGCATGCGCCGCAGCCAGGACTGGGACGGCGACCGCAGCGGTGCCGTCGGCAGCGAGACCGATCCACAGGTCTACCACCAGAGTAACCGCACCGTCTCCGCCGGACACCGCTCCAGCCAGCAGGAGCTGCAGTGGAAGAGCGACGGCGAGCAGCGCCTGCGCTGGCTGCTGGCCTACTTCCACTTCGCCGAGCGCAACGCTATCCGCTTCGACCTGGAGCACCAGAACCGCGACGGCAGCGGCTGGGGCGGCGCGCCGTCGCACAGCTTCCAGCAGCCGGATCGCGGCTCGCGCCTGGACGCCGTGTACGGGCAGGTGGATTTCGATTTGAGCAACGAGTGGCAGCTGTCCGCCGGGGCGCGCAGCGGGCGCGACCGCCGCTACGATCGCGGCGGGCGCAATATCGGCTGCCCCGACCTGATCGACTCCGACCGCGGCGGCGCGCTGGGCGTGGTGGCGCCCGATCGCGAGTCGGCCGCACCGGGCCAGTGTTTTGTCAGTAACTACAACGACGTGTCCCGCTCCTGGCACAGCACCACCCCCATGGCGCGCCTCAGCTACCATCCGGCGGACGACGCGCTGCTGTACCTGCTCTACGCCGAGGGCTTCAAACCCGGCATCGTCGAGGACGGCGGCAGCCTCAGTGGCGTGTACAGCGGTACCGATGACCCGGCCTACCGCGCCGCGCTGGCCGATCTGCTGGCGGCCAACAACAGCGACGACCCGGACACCCGCGCCTATGTGGAGCCGGAGACCAGCGCCAATCTCGAGCTGGGTTTCAAACTCGGCTTTCTCGACGGCGCCATGACCGTCAACGGCGCCCTGTTCGATACCCGCTACCGCGACCTGCAGGTGTCCGGAGTCACCGTCGACGATGCCGGTTTCGAGCGCGTGCACAGTACCAACGCCGCCTCCGCCACCATCAGCGGGCTGGAGCTGGAGCTCAACTGGGCCCCCGGGGCCAACGGCCACCTGACCGGCTTCCTGTCGCTGCTGGACGCCCGTTACGACCGCTTCCTCGCCGTCGACAACGACTTTCCGCGCTACGGCCAGACCTGGAATCCCAGCGCCAACGACGCGGACACGCCCGACCTGATGGACTTCAGCGGCAACCAGCTCAAACAGGCACCCAGGCTGAGCTTCGGCCTCGATTACCGCCACAGTGTCACCATCGCCGGCGTTGCCCGGCTGACCGGCCACCTGGGTGCGCACTACAGCAGCCGGGTCTATTTCGACGAGGCCAACCGCGGCCGCCGCCCCGGCCGCCTGCTCGACGACCGCAGCGGCGAGTGGATCGATGACCCCAACGGCCCCGCCGAGCATATCGATTTCCAGCCGGCCTACTGGCTGTGGAACGCCGGCCTCAAGATAGCGCCGCAGGGGCGCGACTGGTGGCTGGAACTCTACGGCGAGAACCTCACCGACACGCTGGTGCGCTACGACGTACAGACCCCGGAACGGGCCCGGCCCGAGTACTACCTGGCACCGCCGCGCACGCTCGGCGTGCACCTGCAGATAGAATTTGATTAGGGCCTGTTTTTCTTTTTTTAAAAAACAGGGGGACGATTGCCACCGCCCGCGCGTCACATGCGGACGAGAATAAAAAGCGCGACGCGATACAGCGGCGCGCATGCGATGAGGGAAGCCCCGGGAGCACACAATGCGCCCGCTTCCCGGAGAGAAAAATGGGAAATAGCTTCCATGTTGCAAGCCTGGGCGAGCCCGTTGGCGGCCGATAACGACAGATCTCTCGGCGATTACTATCGCGAGTACCAGCAGGAGCTGTGCCGCTACGCCACCAGCAAGTTCGGCCTCACCACGGTGGAGGCCGAGGATGTGGTACAGGCGGCCTTTGCGCGCTTCGCCCCGCTGGCCGACAGCGGCGAGGTGGAGAATGTCCGCGCCTTCCTGTACCGCACGGTCAACAACGCGTCCATCGATCTGATGCGGCGCAACCAGGTGCGGCGCAGTTTTGCCCAGTCGCTGGAAGGCGATCTGGAACGCGAGATCGACAGCGCCGGCCCCGAACGTATCGCCGTCGGGCGCCAGCTGCTCGGGCTGATCAGCCGCACTCTGTGGAAGATGCCCCACAAGCGGCGGAAACTGCTGATGATGAATCGTGTCGACGGCCTGTCCTATGCGGAAATCGCGCGGCGCGAGGGCCTGTCGGCAACTGTAGTAAAAAAGCACGTGGCCAAGGCGCTGGCGGCCTGCCAGGCGGAGCTGCGTGCCAATGGTGGAGATTGAGATGGCGCAGGGGCGCAATCACAAGTTAGTCGACGAGCGCGCGCGACACTGGTTTATGCTGCGCGGCGAGCGCGACCTCAGTGCGCACGAGCAGCGCGAATTCGAGCAGTGGCTGCAGGAGCCGGCGCACAATGCCAGCTACCGGCAGCTGCAACAGATCGATCGCAGCCTGAAAGAAATCGCCGGCAGCGAGGAAGGCGCGCGCCTGCGGGCCGGCGGCGGCTGGCGCGCGAGCCTGGCCAACTGGTACAGAAATGCGCTGGCGCCGGCACCGGTGTTTGCCACCGCCCTGCTGCTGGTAGTCGGTATCGGTTTTGTCGCGCTGCGCGACAATGGCCCCACGCCCGCCAGTTACCGCACCGGCATCGCCCAGGTGCGCACCGTGACCCTGCAAGACGGCAGCCGCGTAACCCTGGCCGGCGATTCGCAGATCGAAACCCACTTCAGTGCCGCGCGCCGCGATGTGGCGCTGCTGAAAGGCCAGGCCTATTTCGCCGTGGCGAAGAATCCACAGCGGCCCTTCTACGTCGCCACCGATGACGCCAGCGTGCGCGTAGTGGGCACTCACTTCGATGTACACCGCGCGCCCGGCGGTGTGGAGGTGTCGGTGGAGGAAGGCATTGTCGATGTGACCCACAAAAGCCAGGGCGCAGCGGCCCAGACTTCCGCGGAACCGAAGGTGCGGCTGCTGGCCGGTCAGCGGGTGCGCATGACGCCGGCGGGCAGCAGCGGCGTGCTGCCGGTGGACGCCGACGCGGTGGCCAGCTGGCGCAGCGGCAAGCTGGTGTACCGCGATGCGCGCTTGGCCGAAGTGGTGGCCGATGCCAACCGCTACCGCCGCGGCAAGATCGTACTCGGCGTACCGCAACTGGCTGACCTGCGCGTGACCACATCCTTCTCTGTGGACCAGATCGATACGGTGGTATCGATGCTGGAGCAGTCACTGCCGGTCAAGGTCTACCGCGAGAGCGGCGAACGTGTGGTGATCTGGCCGCGGAGTGATAGCGAGTAAACACTACCCGAATTCCCTCCCATGTCGGAGCTCATCACTCACGGACCGGCACTAGCCGGGGCCGGGTAAGCCCTCCCGGGACCGTATGAGGCATGGGCCGAAGGCGCCGTGAATGCATGGAGCGGCCGGACTGCCGATTACGAGCGTACAGGGACGTATTTATAAGGGGGGCGCCTAGCCCGTGTCCCGGGAGGGTTTACCCGGCTCCGGCGCCCCGATCGAAACTCCAAACCTCCGACCAACTATCCCTCACATTGTGCTCCGCAAGATGACTAGCTGGCGGCCCTGCTACTGACGGCTGTTTGCGGGACACGCCGTGCATCCATCCCTGGAGGCTCGTAATCGGCATCCATGCCTCATACGGTCCCACAAACAGCCGTCAGTAGCAGGGCCTTCGCATTTAGTTACGGTAATTTTTTCGTCTGCTGACCTTTCGCTAGCCAACTCAATATCCCCTTCATTTCTTTTCCGTACCAATTAACCTCCAAAACTTTTTGATATTTGAAAAAGGGGGAGACGATTCAAAAGTCCTGTCCGTCCTAAGGGCGCGCGCAAAGGTGCAAGAAATACCGCATAACAACAATGCGCGCGCTTCAAGGAGAAAACGGAGAGAGAAGAATGAACAATGCGTTCCGGAATAATAAACTCGCTGCGGTAATCGCCTCGGCCGTGGCCCTGCAGGCCGGCAGTGTTTGCGCCGCAGAACTGGAAGAAGTCACGGTCACCGCGACCAAGCGCGCCACCAATCTGCAGGATACCCCGCTGGCCATTTCGGCCTTCGACGAAAATGTGCTGAAAGAAAATCACGTAACCAATATTTTTGATCTGCGCGGTATGGCGCCCAGCCTGCAGATCCGCTCCAACGGCGACCACGGTGTGCCGCTGATCTTTATCCGCGGCCAGGGCACCATCGACCAGACCGAAGCCGGCGACGGCGGTGTAGCTTTCTACACCGACGGCGTTTTCTCCGCGCGCGCGCAGGGCGCGACCGCGATGATGTACGACATGGAGCGCGTGGAAGTGCTGCGCGGCCCGCAGGGTACCCTGTTTGGCCGCAACTCCACCGCCGGCGCCGTATCGCTGGTCACCGCCAAGCCGACCGATGAATTCGCCGGTGATCTCAGCGCGACCCTGGGTGAGCGCAATCACCGCGAAGTGCGCTTTATGCTCAACACGCCGGTCACCGACACCTGGGCACTGCGCTTTGCCGGGGTTACCAACCAGCAGGACGGCGAGACCGATTTTGCCGCGGGCAATCCGTTCTCCGGCAGGGACAAGTACGGCACCCGCGATCTGTCGTCGTTCCGCGCCAGCTCCATGTACCGCCCCACCGATAACCTGCAGTGGTTCCTGTCCTACGAGTACTTCGCCAACCAGGGCACCGGCGACGTGCCCAGCACTGACTTCGAGGATCGCGTCAACGATGCCACCGCGCCGGGCAGTATCGACCTGGAAACCAACACCATCCGCACGCGCCTGGATTACACCTTTGCCGATGACCTGACCCTGAGCTATATCGGCGGCTTTACCGAAATGTCCCAGGGCCAGCTGTACGGCAACCAGTACCAGGGCGATATCCGCCACACCGTGGCCTCGGGCCACAGCGCCAGCTCTCACGAGCTGCAGTTGACCAACGCCGACGACAACCGTTTCCGCTGGACCGCCGGCGTCTATGCGTTCGAGGAAGAGAACGATATCCGCTTCGACATGTTGCACGGCAGCTGGGGCTTCACCCCGCAGGACAGTGCCACGACGCTGTCGTCCTTCCAGCAGCCGGAGCGCACCACCGATTCCACCAGTGCCTACGCCCAGGGCACCTACGACATCACCGACGACTTCCGCGCGACCCTCGGCCTGCGCTACACCCACGACGAACGCCAGGACCGCGGCGGCCGCAGTATCGACTGCACCTACGCCCACGACGGCAGCCCGATCGAGATCGGCTTTGCCAACCAGGCGGATATCGTCGCCGACGGTGGCCAGGGCTGCTACTACCGCCAGGTCAACGACATGAAGGACGACTGGGGTAACACCACTTACCTGGTGCGCCTGGAAAAAGACCTGAATGACGAGGTGATGGGCTACCTGTCCTATGCCACCGGGTGGAAATCCGGCGTACTGCAGGATGGCCAGAACGCCAGCCCGAGCAACTCCAACGAACACCCGGATGTGGCTGGCAACAGCAAACTGGTGCAGCAGCCGGAGGAAAACAGCAGCCTGGAACTGGGGATCAAATCCAGCCTGCTGGACAACCGCATGACCCTGAACGCCAACCTGTTCCTGATGGACTACACCGACATGCAGGTGACTTCCGCGGTGATCGATCCGGTCACGCAGGAATCGCGCCTGACCAAAACCAATGCCGGTTCCGCCACCATCCAGGGACTCGAGTTCACCATGAACTACGCGGTAACCGACAACGGCGTACTGACCGTTACCGGCTCCTTACTGGATGCCACCTACGACGACTACGACGGCCAGGAAACCAACTTCAACAGCGCCGCCGGCCTGAACTGGAACGCCTGCGCCCAGGGTGCCGGCACCACGTCCACCTGTGCCAACGACCTGTGGGATTTCTCCGGCAATACCCTGCCCAACGCGCCCGACGTCACCCTGGCCGTGTCCTACAAGCACGATATCCAGCTGAGCAACGGCGCCATGCTGACGCCGCGCATCGCGATGACCTACCAGGACGACACTTACCTGACCTACGAAAACCGCGGCGACCGCCCCGCCGGCACCTACGGTGCTGACGATCCGGGCGAGAAGGATTTCGATCGCCAGCCGGCCTATGCCAAGTTCGATGCGAGCCTGGCTTACGCCAGCGCCGACGATTCCTGGTCTGCCGAGCTCTACGCTCTGAACCTGACCAACGAGGGCATCAAGCAGGAAATCTTTATCGGTGGCACCGACACCGCCTACACCTGGGCACCGTCCCGGGAAGCGGGCCTGCGTTTCGGTTACCACTTCTAATTCTCAAGGCCTGTGGGGAGCCGACCTGCGGCCCGTTCAGTGCGGGGCCGGTACGGGCGGCTCCTTCCGGGACACGCTGTGAATACGTCCCTGTACGCTCGTAATCGGCAGCTGACCGCCATGGATGGCGGAAATGCAGATTTTGCAGGAGCAAAAAATCTGCCATGCCTCATACGGTCCCGGAAGGAGCCACCCGTACCGACCTGGATAGCACAGTGCGAGATTCCCGACAGGCTTGAGAAGAGTCCCCTCTCATCATTGGGATCTGGGCATCATCTCCTATGACCCATTGGGTCCAGTCGCTTGCGGCTGGACCCCTTTTTATTTTGGGGATTCAATAGATCCTCCCAGATCTGTTGAACCTTCGCCCGAGCGATGCTCGGCGGCGGCACGTCCGTGTGCCGCATTGATCCGGCGACTACTGCCGCCGGATCAATATTTTTAGGATCGGAAAAATTTCACGGGCGGCACGCCATGACAGAGCAACAACAGAATAAAATCCAGAATATCGTCATCGCCGGTGGCGGCACCGCCGGCTGGACCGCGGCTGCGGCGCTGGCGCGGGTGCTGGGCAATGAACACTACCGGATCACGCTGGTGGAGTCGGCGGCGATCGGCACCGTCGGCGTCGGCGAGGCGACCATCCCCACGATCCAGTCTTTCCACCGTATGCTCGGCATCGACGAAACCGATTTCGTGCGCGCCACCCAGGCCACGTTCAAACTGGGCATCGAGTTCCGCGGCTGGGGCGCCGCGCACAGCCGCTACTTCCACCCGTTCGGCCACTACGGGCGCGAGTTCGACTCCATCCCGTTTCACCAGTACTGGCTGCGCGCACGCAGCCTGGGCGACTGCGGCGAACTTTCCGACTACTCCCTGTGCGCGCTGGCGGCCGCGCGCGGCCGCTTTATGCCATCGAGCAGCGATCCCGGCTCGATCCTGTCGTCGCTCGGCTACGCCTACCATTTCGACGCCACCCTGTACGCGCAATTCCTGCGCCGCTACGCCGAGCAGCGCGGTGTCGAGCGCGTCGAAGGGCGGATTACCGATGTCAGCCTGCATAAAGATACCGGCGATATCCGCGCACTGCAGCTGGCGTCCGGCCGCGCCATCGAAGGGGATTTCTTTATCGACTGCAGCGGCTTCGCCGGCCTGCTGCTCGGCGGCGCACTGGGTATCGGCTACGAGGACTGGTCCCACTACCTGCCGGCGGACAGCGCCGTGGCCGTGCCGTCCGAAAGCGTCGGGCCCACACCGCCCTACACCCTGTCCACCGCGCACGCCGGCGGCTGGCAGTGGCGTATTCCGCTGCAGCACCGCACCGGCAACGGCCTGGTGTACAGCAGCCGGTATCTGTCCGAAGACGAAGCGGTCGCCACCCTGCTTTCCAAGCTCGACGGCCCGGCGCTGGCCGAACCGAAGCGGCTGCGCTTCAAAACCGGCCGGCGGGAAAAGTTCTGGCACCGCAACTGCGTCGCCATCGGCCTCGCCGCGGGCTTTATGGAACCGCTGGAATCCACCGCCATCCACCTGGTGCAGACCGCCGTGTCGCGACTGTTGCTGCTGATGCCGGGCAACGAGCTCGCCCAGGCGGAGATCGACGAGTACAACGCGCAGACCACACGCGAGTATGAATTTATCCGCGACTTTATCGTGCTGCACTACTGCGCCAACACGCGCCGCGAACCGCTGTGGCAGTACTGCCGCGAAATGCCGATTCCCGCATCGCTGGCGCACCGCCTGGCGCTGTTCCGCAGCCGCGCGCGGCTGTTCGAGCACGAGGAGGACCTGTTCAAGCGCGCCAGCTGGCTGGCGGTGCTGATGGGCCAGGGGATCGAGCCCGCCGGCCACGACCCCATCGTCGACACGCGCCCGGCGGAGCGGCTGCGCAGTATGCTCGCGGAAATGCGCCAGCTGCTGCGCGGCGGCGCGGACGCTATGCCCGCTCACGACGACTTTATCCACAAGCACTGCCGGAGCCTCCCCCAAACCAATGGCTGTGGTTAAACTTACCCACAGGCCAGCCGCTCATCTATGGTTTAAAAAGTCGGTTAACAAAGCCTTTCTCCACAGGCACAGTGGCAGTTGTACGGATAACAGCGCAGAAAACGGCGGAGCAGCATAAATGCGGCAGACCTTTTCCACAGCAGTACACGGCGGCTCGCGGTGAAGCGCCGGGCCACGCTGGCCAGCGGCGGCAATCCCGCTGCGCTTGTGCGCGCCACCGGCACGCCACTGGCCTCCATCTTCGGCAGCGGTTTCCTGGTCATGGTGCCGATCCTGTCCGGCGCGGTGGGTGTCTACGCCCCGCTTGCGATGGCGCTGGTGTGCGCGCTGGCCTACGGCGTCGGCTATGTGATCCGTTTCAATATCGCCCACGCCGAGCCGGCGCTCGAAGGCAACCCGCAGGAATCGACCCTGGCGCTGGAGCGCAGCTCCGATCTGGCGCTGGTACTCGCCTATATCATCTCCGTGTGCCTGTACCTGCACATCCTTGCCGCCTTCGTACTCGGCAGCTTCAACCTGGACAACAACTTCAATGAGAGCCTGCTGACCACACTGGTGACCATCTTCATCGTACTGGTGGGCATGACCCGCGGTCTGGAAGGGCTGGCGAAGATGGAGAACTGGGCACTGGCGGTGACGCTGGTGATTATCATCGCGCTGCTGGTCGGCTTTATCTGGTACGACTGGCACGCCTGGCAATCGCCGCAGGGGCTGACGTTCTTCAGCCCCGAATCCCACAGCCCGTGGGAACGGCTGACTATCGTCGCCGGCACCCTGATCGTGGTGCAGGGCTTCGAAACTACCCGCTATCTCGGCGATGAATTTGCCGCGGCGACGCGCATCCGCGCCTCGTGGCTGTCGCAGTGGATCTCCAGCGCCGTGTACCTGGTGTTTATCCTCGCCGCCCTGCCGCTGGTGCACACCCTGGACGGCCACTACACCGACAACAGCCTGATCAAGCTCGCCGGGGTGGCCTCCGCGCTGCTGGTCACACCGCTGGTGATCGCCGCCGCGCTGAGCCAGTTCTCCGCCGCCGTGGCCGACACGCTCGGCGGCACCGGTAATCTCGAAGAGGTGACCAAGCACGAGCTCAGCATCAAGTTCGGTACCCTGCTGGTGGGCGCCGGCGCCATCGCGCTGGCGTGGCTCGCCGACACCATGGAAATCGTCGCCCTCGCCTCGCGTGCCTTCGCCTTCTACTACCTGCTGCAGTGCCTGGTGGCGCTGACCGTCAGCGAATCGCGGCGCCAGCGGGTGTGCTTCCTGCTGCTGGCGGCGGTGCTGGGTTTCATTACCATCTTTGCCGTGCCGGCCAGCTGACCGCGACAAACCGGCCCCGCGCGGCAAAGCCCAACCCGGCAGCCATGCTCCCCTACGGCTATCACTACGCACTCAACGACAGTCCGCGCAGCAGCCGCTGGACAGCTGGTTGATGCTGGGTAACCGCACACCCGGGTAAACCGGAGCAACACGGAGATGGCGAGGTGAAAGATATTCGCGTTGCGGCGCTGCAGATGGTCAGCGGCACCAGCGTCGCCACCAATCTGGCGCGCGCCGCCCAACTGCTGGCACAAGCGGCCGAGCGCGGTGCGCAGCTGGCACTGCTGCCGGAGGACTTCGCCCACCTGTCCGGCCGCGGCAGCGCCGAAGCGGCCGAGGCCTATGCCGGCGACGGCGCTCCCGACGCCGAAGCGCAACCGATCCAGAGCGCCCTGGCGCGCTGGGCGGCGGAGCTGGGCATCTGGATAGTGGCCGGGGCGGTACCGCTGGCCGAACGCGCCGACGGGGCGCCGGTGAGTGGCGGGCGCACCCGCTCCGCGTGCCTGGTGTATGACGCATGCGGAACGCTGCGCGCGCGCTACGACAAGATTCACCTGTTCGATGTGGAGGTGGACGATGCCGCCGGCCGCTATCGTGAATCCGCCAGTATCGAACCCGGCGACGCGCTCAGCATGGTCGCGGCCGCTGGCGCCAACCTCGGACTGAGCATCTGCTTCGATCTGCGCTTTCCGGAACTCTATCGCCAGCTGGCCATGGCCGGTGCCGAGATTTTTTGCGTGCCGGCGGCGTTCACCTATGTGACCGGTCGCGATCACTGGCTGACACTGCTGCGCGCACGCGCGATCGAAAACGGCTGCTTTGTGGTGGCCGCCAACCAGGGCGGCGAACATTCGCCCAAGCGGCGCACCTGGGGCCACTCGGCAATCATCGATCCGTGGGGGGATGTGCTGGCCGAGGCCAGCGACGGCGAGGCGGTACTGGTGGCGGATCTCAGTGCGCAAAAACTGGCGGAAGTGCGCCGGCGCATGCCGCTGTTGCAGATGCGCCGGCTGCATGATTAGCCCGGCAAACGATTCGATGCCGGGTTAACAAACGCTGCTCAGGCCGCGTGCGGCAACTCATGCTCGATAGTGTGCAATGCCTCTTCGGAGATACCGAGCTTTTCGGCCAACTGCGCGAGATAGCGGGTCTCACGCGGGTTGTCCTCGTTGATGGTCATGGCCGACACCAGATACAGGTTCAGCGCCGTAGCCGGGTCGTGGACCCGGGCAATCACCTGATCCATATCCACCGGTGTGGTCAGCAGCTGGCGAAATTCGTCCAGGTCGGCGCTGTCCAGCTGGCCTTCCAGGGCCTTGGCGATATTGCGCTGCTCGGCCTCGTCGATGCGGCCGTCCGCCTGGGCTGCGGCAATCATACCGCGCAGCATCACGTCCGCCTGCTCCTCGCCGTGGGCGCCGGATCCGGCATCGGCAAACCCGAACAGCTGCGCCGGTGCCGCAGTACCGGCCGAGCGCCCGAACTTGCCACCGGTACGGCCAAAGATCTGCGCGAAAATATCTTCCACCCCGGGACCACCTCCGGCGGCAGCGGGACGCCCGCCGGCACCGCGCGGCTGTTGTTGCTGCACCTGGGCAAAGATGCGCCGCGCTATCTCGATCAGCGCACCGGCGCCGCCGGCCATGGCACCACCGGGAATGCCCCCGGACATACCACCGGGGACAGCCCCGCGCGCTGCACCACCGGGGCCAACACTACCGGGCATGGCGCCGATACTGCCGCCACTGTGGCTCGGCTGCCCCGGCGCGCCACCCACGTCGCGACCGGCGCGGGCGAAAATGTCATCCAGGCTCTCGTTGCCGGGCCCCGCCTGCGGCGGTGGCACCCGGGACAGGTCCGGCGCCGGGGCGCGCTGCGGCTGCTGGCGCATCTTCTTGTTGAGCATCGACATGCCGGCGCCGATCAGCGCGCCCAGTAAAAGTTTCTTGTTCATGCGAAGTGCCCTTCCAAACGTTGTTCGGTTACCCCAACCACTGTAGTCAGCGGCGGCGCCAAACCACACTGACTGGATAGACACCTTTGCCAGCACAATCATCTGGCCGGGCGTCAATACGGGTGGCGATAGTGAACAGCGGCAGAGATGGCAGCGGCGGCGGGCCCGACCTGGTCGCCCTAGGCCGGGGTGAAGGATTCTTTTGCTGCCTCGCGGATACCATGGAAATGCACTTCGGCGATTGTCGCCGGGTGGTGCAGCACCAGATCCAAGGATCGGGACTCGCCGACAACCGCTTCCGCGGCCCGGCGCCCCTCGGTCATCAGCGGCGGGCGGCGCACAAGATGATGCGCGTCTGAAGCCAGTACCGTCACCAGGTTGCGCTCCAGCAGCTGCCGCGCACGCTGCTGCGCCGGGGGGCCGAAACCGCCGGTAACGGCCCCGGCGGTCACCTGGAACAGGCAGCCGCGCTGCGCGAGGGGGCGCACCAGATCCACATCGCGCAGAATGCCGCGATTGCGTTCCGGGTGCGCGATCAGGGCGCGGATGTTGCGCTGGTAGAGCCAGTCGATGATTCGCTCGACACCGGGCGGGATATGACTGTGGGGAAGTTCGAGAAGCAGCAGCCGATCGCCCTGCCACTCGCCGACAAACGGCAGCTGGTCGCGCTCGACCAGTGCCGGCAAGTCGTCAGAGAGGCGCACCTCGGCGGCGCTGCTGACTTCCAGGGGTATCTGCGCGTCCAGCAGCGCCTGGCGAAACTCGCCAAGCAGCTGCGCAATGGAATCCCGCGTGTTGGCGTAGCGCCCGATATGAATATGCGGTGTCGCCACCGCGTGGGTGATGCCGTCCTCGATGGCGGCGCGCGCCAGCCCCAGCGCCTGCTCCATATCGGCGGCACCGTCATCGATGCCGGGGAGCAGGTGACAGTGAAGGTCAATCATACAACCTCGGCACTGTCCTTTTCCTGCTCGGTGTCCGCCAATTCTGCGTCCGGGTCGCGCTCCGGGGCTCTGTCCCGGCCGTATTCGTAGCCCGCATATTCGTCGGCGTAAAGCGACTTCTTGCCGGCATCCACCTGGTTCAGTACCACCCCGCAAATGGTCGCTCCAACCTGCCGCAGCCGGCTGAGCCCCTTGTTCACCAGACGCTTGTTGGTGACGTCGTACTGGACCACGTACAGAATGGAATCGGAGGAACGCGAGATCAGCAGTGCGTCGCTGATCGCCTGCGCCGGCGGCGTATCGATAATGACACGGTCGTAGCGCTCGGCCAGCATTTTGATGGTTTTGTCGAAGTCCGGTGAAATAAGGAGCTTCTGCGGATCCGGGTGCATGTCGCCTGCGGGGATTACATCGATACCACTCTTGCTGTCGTGATGGATACACTCCTCGAGTGTGGCGGTATCCGCGATCAGATTGGTCAGGCCCGCATGCGGCAGCTCGATATCAAAATCCGCAGCAATAACCGGTTTGCGCAGATCGCCGTCGATGAGCAGCACCTTTTCCACCTGGCCCAGCGCGAAGGCGAGACTCTCCGCGACGGAGGTTTTCCCCTCCCCCGCTGCTGAGGATGTCAGCGCGATGACTTTGCCGGACTCGCCCAGGCTGGACAACACCACCCCCGTACGCAGGGTGCGCACCGATTCGGCAAAGGTGTGCTGGTCGGGGTCATAGAAGGTGTGTAGCGACAGCCCTTCCTCTTCCCCCCTGGCCGCCTTCACCGCCGGAATCAGGCCGATCAGGTTCTGGCCAAGAAAGACTTCAACATCGTCGATACTGCGCAGGCCTACATGCAGCGAATCGAGCATAATTGCCAGGGCGACAGAGAACATCAATGCCAGGGTGAATGCCGCAGCGACAATCAGGGCCTTTTGTGGTTTTACCGGCTTTTCGGGTGCTACCGCGGCGTTGGCCAGTACCGCCGGTGCCATATTAAAGCCGGAAACCTCCTTGGCCTCATTGACCCGGGTGAGGAAGGCATTAAACAACTGCTGGTTGACTTCGGCCTCGCGCTTCAGCTCGTCATACCGCACTTCCTTGCGCGAGACGTCCTGGTACTTTTGCTTCGCACGCTCCACCTCCTGCTCCTGTGCACTCACGCGCGCCGCAGCAGTTTCATAGCGGCTGACGATGGCTTCGGACAGATTGCCGATCTCCGTGAACAGCTGCTCCCGCACCAGGGCCAGCTCTTTCTTCGCATCCACCATTTTCGGGTGCTTGGGACCATAGCGGCGCGACAACTCGGCGACCTTGCGGCTGGCAACCGCCTCACTCCTCTTGATCTCCTGGATGGCGGGATTGGACAGGAATTCCGGAAGGTTCGCCAGTTTCGGATCATGCGCACTCAGGTCGCGCACCTGCTTGTATACGCTGTAGGCCTGCTTCTTTTCCCGGCGCAAGTCCTGCAGTTGCGCTGTCGTCGCATTCAGGTCCTGCTCGGCCAGACTGCGCACCCCACTGACATCCAGCAAGTCATTCGCCTCTCGGAAGTCGTGCAGTTTCACTTCCGACTGCTCCAGCTTGGCGCGCAGCGTCTGCAGGCGCTCATTCAGCCAGGAAGTGGCCCGGCTGGTGAACTCGGCCTTGATGTCGGATCGGTTCTTGATGTATTCCGCAACCATCGCATTGGCGACCGTCGCCGCGAGTACCGGAGACTTCGACTCGAACGTCAAATCGACGAGGTTGGTATTGGGCTTCGGTGTTATCGTGAGTCTTTTCAGGAAAATGCTCGTCACTTTTTCCAGTTTTGAGCGCTCTACCCCGGGGTTACTGCTCTCATCCCCACTGAAAAGATTCAGGATATTCCTGAGACCGAAACCCGCCTCATTTTCCTCGGGATTGAATTCCGGGTTATCCACCAGATTGAGACGCTTTATGACCCGCGTGGCGAGATCCCGCGACTGAAGCAGCGCCGCCTGGGTACGCATATAATCCCCGCGCTGGGTACCGAGATCGTACAGGTCCTTGACCGAAACCAGGTTGGCCTTGTCCCCTTCAAACATCAGCGTGGCAGTCGCTTGGTAACGCGATGGCATTTCTGCAACGACCAGAGCCACCACCGCCGTTATCGCGACCGTCAGCCCCAGAACCATCCATATTCTCATGGAGATCATCTGCCAGTATTTTCGAAAATCCAGGGCCTGGTCTTCGAAAACATCACCATCGTTGTCACTAGTTTTTAGCCTGTTCACCCTTCAACCCTCAAAAAAAGCTTTGCTCTACAGTAACGACATCACCGGGATGCAACTTCATATTGGGACCCGCCTGGAATCTTCGTTTGTCGTCGCCGTTAGTACGCTCGATCGTGATTTTCTTCTGCGATGCGCGCACCGTGAATCCGCTGGCCATAGCGACGGCCTTGTTGACGGTAAGACCGGGCTGAAACGAGTAGCTTCCCGGTGTATTGACCTCGCCCTTGATAAAGAAGGGACGATAATCGACCACCGCCACTTCCACGCTGGGATCCACCAGGTAATCACCCTGGAGGCCGGACCTTATCTTGTCTTTCAATTGCTTCGGGCTCAGTCCGGCCACCTTGATCTCACCAAGAAACGGGTAGTTGATTACGCCGCTATCATCGAGAAGCATCTCCATCGACAGGTCATCTTCACCATAGACCCGGATCGATATTCGATCGCCACAGTTGAGTAGATAATTGCTTTCCGCCAGGTTTTCCCTGGTTTCGGCGATGGAGGTGCCGCTTCCAAAAACCAACATTGCGATGAATGTTATGGCGATTACGACACCGGCTTTTAGCTGTGCAAGTGAAACCGCGTTCATGGCTAAACTCTTTTCTTGGTTAAAGTGACTCTGGATGAAGTGACGTCGCGCAGCTGGCAACTGGACGGGGCCTGACTGCACTTACGGGAATCTGGCTGCGGGTTTGAATGAGGGTCCGACACCGGCGCATTCTCCAGTCGCTTGCCGTGCGAAAAATCCTGGCAGATCGCGGTTAATACGCCGCCTCGCCACGTCCGCCTGTGGCCAGACAAATTCAGCGACCGGCCACCGGCGCCATCCGGGATATTGGCGCAATTGTCAGCAATGCGATCCCCGAGGAACGAAGACACAGCTTTCCATGCCAACGGACGTTCACGTGTCTGCGCACAGGGCGGCGCTGACACGGTGGCGGGAACGGGCCGAGACGACATTCCCTCCGCCGGTATAGATTCGCTTTTCTTCACCATCACGTGGACCCTAAAAAACCCCAATATCTTCCTGTTCATACAACCGCTAATTTCGGATATCTAAGTCTAGGATTGATTGCCAATTTTTGGTGTTGCAATTGGTGAATTTATTTACACCCGGTGTTTTTTCTGAAGCCATTTCCCGCTGATTGACAGGTATGACTCAAGCGCAACATAAACGTCCGTAGCTTGGAGGAATTTTCATTGCTTAAAATAACGGGGCCGGTGCATGGCACCGGCCCCGTAGCGCTGCAAATTTGTCGATAGACGTCAGCCTTAATAGGCATTTTTTCCTACAAAGCCTCTGCATACCGTGAGAGCCAGAATGTAGATGTCGAGGAAGATCGACCAGTTGCGGATGTAGTCGAGGTCGTGCTCCACTCGCTTGACCATCTTCTCCAGCGTATCGGTCTCACCGCGCCAGCCGTTTATCTGGGCCCAACCGGTAATGCCGGGTTTCACTTTGTGGCGGAGCATATAGCCACTGACGATGCGTCGGTACTGCTCATTGTGCGCGATTGCATGGGGTCGCGGTCCGACGATGGACATATCGCCGCGCAGCACGTTAAAGAATTGGGGAAGTTCGTCGAGAGACGTGCGGCGCAGGAAACGGCCAAATGGCGTGACCCGGGGATCGTTGCGCTGCGCCTGCACGACCCTGTCGCCATTGTCCTGCGTGGTCATGGTGCGGAACTTCCACACATCAATGGTACTGCCGCAGAGCCCGTAGCGGCGCTGTTTAAAAATCACTGGCCCGCGCGACGTGAGTTTTATACCGAACGCGATAAGCAGCATAAATGGAGACAGCAGCACCAGGGCAAACGACGACAGAACCACATCTTCCAGGCGCTTCAGCCAACCCTTGATCCCCTCGATGGGCGTGTCGAAGATACTCAATACGCCACTGGAACCGATCTTCTGCCAGCGCGCGCGCAGGAGGTTGCTGCCGAATATGTCTGGTAACAGGTAGACGTTAGCGGTGGTGTCGGCGAAAGCGGCAAGGATCTCGCCGATGCGCTGGGCTTCGCTAATCGGAAGCGCGATGTAAACCAGGTCCAGGTCGCCGTTGCGAGCGGCCTGCACGGCCTGCTCCAGGCTGCCGGGCGCACCCACGGTATCCGCGGCAGACTCGGGCAGGCAATCGCTTTCGTCACCGGGGAGGCGGTAGAAACCCCGCAGGCGAATACCGAGATGCGCGTTTTGCTCCAGATCCCTCGCCAGCTGCAGACCGGTTTCGCTCACGCCGAGGATTGCCGCGGAGCGCGTGTTGCGGTCGTGGGTGCGCAGGTAGACCAGCGCCCGACGCAGAATGAGTCGCCACAGGCCGAGGAAGAAAAGAGTGAGGAAAACCCAGGAGCCGACAACGAGCCGCGAGTAGCCCTCCGCCACCTTGCTGAAGTAACCCACCAAAAGGATCAGCAGGCATACCGACACCCAGGCGACCGCTGTCGCCGTCAACATACTGCGGTAGGTGTCGGTACGCCACGATCGGTACAGCTCCACAGGTTCCGCCATAAAGACGAAGGAGACCGCTGCCATAACACCGAGCAAGATCCAGTCGTTGGTTAACTGATGCCCCCATGCGCGGACACAGATGGCCAGCGAAGCAACAATCAGCAATCCATCGATAAACCGGTAGAGCGCCGCCAAATCACTCTGGTAGGCGCGAATCCATCCCTGTTGCAATGTCCCCAACTCCCTGGGCTACTTCTCCACACACCAGCTCAAAGGCGACCACTAAACAACCATGTTGAACATATTTTCACCATAAGATTGGCAGAAGTGTGAGGAAGTTCAAATTATTTTTGTCAGGCGAATTTGTGAATCTGCGAGAAGAGGATTGTGCTTCCAATTGCCAATGGCAACGGTGCCAAAGTGACACCCTTTTGCAGGGTCACGCCGCCTGCATCGACGTATGGATCGGCCGCTGAAGTGGTTGGGGACCACCGGCCGCCACCGGGAAAACTGGCGGCAAATACCATACCGCCCACTGCAGACTGACATATCCTCAGCGACAGACACGCGTGGTTTGCGAAGGTACAGACTCACCCTGATGTTTCCCCGGTATTCCCAGCGCGCGGCAGAGACGCCCCTGATCCACCTGGCGGATACGGATATTGACGTATTCGGCTGCCGGCTGGACAGCGACCAGGATATTTCTGTCGACGAGGCACTGGACTACCTGTCGCGGGACGAGCGACACCGCGCGCGCAGATACCACTTCATCAGCGATAGCGAGCACTATGTTCGCTGCCGGGGTTATCTGCGTAAATTACTCGGTGCCTTTCAGGCGAAACACCCTGGCGCAATCCGCTTCAGCTACGGAGAAAACGGCAAACCTTTTCTTCGCGGTGAAAACATTTCCTTCAATGTGTCGCATTCCAACGGCGTCGCCGTCTGCGCAATATCGCGCCGCGCGGAAGTCGGCATAGACGTGGAGTTCAATGATCCGCGCAGATGTGTCGAAGAGGTGATGCAACTGGTGTTTACCCCGGCGGAACGGCACCAGCTACAGTTGTGCCAGGGCAGCGCAGCGACGGCACTGTTTTTTCAGCTGTGGACAGCCAAAGAGGCGTTCATGAAGTTGACCGGTGAAGGGATGTCGCTCCACCCACGACAGATAGAGATCGGTTTTGACCGCGGGCGCCCACAGCGCTACATCAGGCCGGGGGATGGCCGGGTCAGGCTGGACCACCTGTCCCTGTTTGGTAGCAGCTTTAGCTGCCATATCGCCAGTGCTCCCCGAGGAGCATTTTCTCAAGCTCACAGCCTACAAACTGACAAAGCGACATGAAAAGCATCCACACCCTGACCATCGTCATATTCATCAGCCTGTGTTTTGCCACGCCGGTGCGGGCGGGTGACACCGGGCCGGTCTATTACGTCAATGCAAAAACCGGTAGCGACGGCAACGACGGCTCCGCAAAGGCCCCCTGGGCCAGCCTGCAGCAGGCGCGACGCGCGCTCAAAGGTCCGGCAACCGTCTATGTCTATGATGGCGACTATCCGTTTTTTTCCGAGACCGAAAGCCCGCATCCACGCGGCTACCTGCATTTCAAGGCGGCGCCACACAACCGGCCGCGGATCTTCGGCATCGAAGTCGCCTACGAACAGCCGGATGATGCCTATCTCATTTTCGAGGGCTTCGAAATCTACCGGGAAGTGCACCGCAAGCTGGTGCGATTAAAGTACGCCCGCCACGTACAGGTACTCGGATCCGTACTCCACGGGGATCGCTGGTCCCGTGGGCCCCATTCCGGCGTAGTCGGTATCGACATTCACCGCTCCAGCGATGTTCTTTTCCGCGATAACAGGGTCTATGAAGTGCACGTGGGCGTGATGATCCGCCACTCCGACAATGCCACCGTGCGGCACAATTTCATCAAGGTGAAAGGCGGCTCCGGCGTTACTTATACCTACAGCAGTAAAAACGGATTGATCGAATACAACCACATGACCGGAGAAGACTATACGCCCTATCCGGAGGATCCCCTCGCGGTGAACAAGCCCCACGCGAGCATCATTGCCATTTCCAGCAGTGACCTGGTGGTCCGCGGTAATTTCATGCACGGCTTCGGCAGTTCGTCCGGGGTGATGATGTACGACGAAGTACCGGCCTACAACAACATCCTGTTTGAGAGTAATGTGCTGTACAACTCCCCGAACAACAACGCCTTCCGGATTTACAAGCTGGGCGACAATATTGTGCTGCGCAACAATCTGTTGTTTTCCAAGATCCGCCCCGGTGCCTGCAACGGCCACACCAAGGATGCACGTTACCGTTACAACATTGCGCTCAATGTGCATGATATTGCAAAGGGATACGATGGTTCCGGCCTGTTCCTGTACAACAACATTTTTGCCGGGGCGGTACTGATGCCAGAGAAGACCACCGAGCGGGGTAACGTCTTCTGGTCCCTGGCGATAGACCGGAATTGGAAAGCGCGCGCGCCGAGTGCTTCGTCTGAAGTCATCACCGGCAGTTACATGGGCTGTGGGAACCAGCCACAGGTTCTCGAAGACGGTACCATTTTCCGTAATGTGCGCTCGCTGGCCTTCCCGCAACGCACCGTTCTGGATATTTCCCTGACGGATCAATTCCTGCGCAAAGTCACCGTGGACCGCAGCAACCTGCCGGCATACTTTATCGATGGTATCGACAAGCAGGGCTTTGTTCGCGAACCCGTGCCGCTGAAAGACGTCACTTATCCGAGTGTCGGCCCCGTGCAGAGGACCGCGCCAATGACGGGCGCCACCTCACAGCTGGATAAGCCTAGCAACGGCGCTCGCTGAAAGTGAGGTGCGCAGCGGCCGTTACCTGACGCAGCGGCCGCAGACGGTGTCAGCGCCCAGCGGGATTATGCGGGCCGGAGCAGGATGTTCCGGCGCGGCTGAAGGTGTGTCATCGCCTGGTAATTGGCACCCGTGCCATCAGCGGGAATAGGTAGTGTTGTATCGCAAGCCGGTCTTAGCGCGAAGAACCGCGAACAGCTTTTCACGCCACTCCAACGGTACCAGGTATTTGAGCTCCCGCTTCAGGAAAGCGAGTTTCATCACGCCAGATGCGCGGTTGATGGGCAACGCCAGCAACTCCGGCCATAGATAACTGATAAAGTCCTTGGCGATGCAATTCTCTTCCCGGTAGCTTTCGGGCAGTGCCAGTGCCGCCTTGTAGCATTCACCGCTGTTGAAGGGGCTCATGGTCGGGTGCGCGACCTGATGACCGTAGACACTGGGCCCGGCCCAGCCCGCCAGACGGAATTCGATAAACGACAGGTCGATGATATTCCCCACGCTCATGCCCGCAGGCAGCGTCTCCAGCCACTGTTCAGTGATGCCGACGGAGAAGTCATTGGCCGGGATGCCGTCGCGCCCCAGCAACTCGGCGGCAGAAATCCGATCGCGCGCGCCATCACCGCGAAACCAGAGACAGCTGCGGATCGCTTCGCCGCCCACGCCGCATATTTCGTGCGAGCCACAATCGTGCACGCGTACCGTGCGGCACAACTCAAGTACATGATCTTCAACGCAGCGTCCGGTGCGTTGCAGCCAGGCGTCTTTCTCCCGTTGTTCCGCATGCTCGAAGTCGATCAGGCGGTGCGATAAATTGAACTGCCGCGCAAGTTGGCCGGCCAGGTGGCGATCGAGCCGATTATCGGCATTGTTCGCCGAGATGGTCTGGAAGTGGCATTGCGCCAGCCGCTCCCGGCAACTTGCCAGTACCATGCGCGAGTCGTAACCGCCAGTGAGGTGCAAGTTGGTATGGCCAGCGTCGAGCAGTGCTCCAACATCCAACTTCACCCGATCCGCCATGCGCGCTACCAGCGCGGCGGGATCAGCGTTCGTATCCCCTTGACGACCAGGCCCGGCGGCCAGCGGAAAGACACGCTGCGCGCGCCAGTTGGCCAGCAGCAGGATATGGTTCGGCATCAGCCTGCGTAGGCCCACATAGGGGGTGGCGCCGGCCGGATACCAGATTTCACGCTTGCCACCGGTCAGTGCGTCACGGCGGCTTTCATCCCATTGCTGTGGTGCTACCCGCTTGAGAATCGCCGGTGTGGAAGCGAGGATTTTCTGTTCGGTGTTGTAGACCGGTGACAGCAGGCCTCCTGCATCCGTCAGCACCCCGACGTCGTCGCCACAGTGCAAGAGGAGCAGGAAGCGGCCGCCGAGCTCGTCGAATTCCAGCGGTAGCCCGTGATCTGCCGGGGTGAGCTGCAGCGTGTCGCCATGCTGCAGCAGCTGGCCGCGGAATATCACCCAGCCGGCCAGCAGGCCATACGGTTCACCCGCAGCGTTTTCAATCTGGACCAGCGGCAGTTCCGGGGCCGTGGAGAGCCACCGCTGCCGCACTTGCGAGCAGTGCCAACCGGGTAACTCGGTGAACGGCCGATCGGCGAGAATATATTGTTTGGGAAAATTCATCGTGTTCCTCGATATATCCGCAGAGATAAATACAGCACTAAATGAAGGGTTAACTGGAGAGCTCAGGAGCCGCCGGCGTTTTCCGCCGCGCCGCTGCGCCCCAAGGCACCGTGGATAAGCTGCCTCACTTCAGCGCGCGCCTCGCGGTTCAGCAGTGCCAGCAACACCGCCAGTGAAAATGCCAACAACGCACCACCGGCAACCAACAGCAGATTGTCCAGCAGATTCTGGCTCGGCGTGATATGGCGCCCGAGCTCGATAACACCTGCGGTGAACAATGCCAGGAAGAACCCCAGGTACGCGAACTTGCGCATAAACGCTGCCTGCGCAGCGCCGAGTTCAAGCAGCGCTACCGACATGCCCAACGCGATTATTTCTCCGGCGATCCCGCTAACGGCGATCCACATCACCGGCATCTCGTGCCAGGCAAATGCGAGTGCCAACAACAGCGCGATGCTGCGCACCAGGTTCGAATACATGCCGTTGCGTGTTCTGGCCTGACTGTTGGCAATCAGTGTGGGGGCGATGCGCACCACGCGCAGGGCCTGCATGATGCCGAGCCAGATAATGACGCTGCCCGCCGCCAGATAATGCTCGCCGAAGCTCACGCTGATCAGTGCGGCACCGGCCACGGCAAAGAAGCTGACCATGAACATCGCAAAGGAGAAACACGCAATCAGGGTGACGTTGTAATACACGTTTCCGCTGTGCCCAGCGTCGCGCACCCGGGACAGAATCGGCATCAGCAGATAGCCACTGAGTTGCGCGAAGATGATCGATGGCACCAGGCACAGGGAGAAAGCCACGCTGTACCAGCCGAGCGTCGCCATATCATAATGACTGCCGATAATCAGGCGATCACCCTGGAAAATCCCGAACATCAACAGGCCGTTGACCAGGATCGGCCAACCAAAACTGAGCTTGCGCTGCGCCAGGATCCGGTCGAAATGCCATCGATACGGTCGCCGCGCCACGATATGCGAAATAACGACATGCAGTGCTGCCTGGAGCAGGATCACCGCCAACATCACGCGGTAATCGGCAAAGACATGTACGACCGCGAAGGCGACCAGCAGCGTCAGCAACTGCGGCAGCGCATCGAATAGCGCCGTGGGCAGAAACTCCAGGTTTCTCTGCCGGGCCACATAATCGTAATTGATGAGTCCATGCAGCAGTGGAACCAGTGCGGTCAACTGGAAGGCCCAGATCAAATGTGGCAGGTTGAATAATGTCGCGATGGGTGCCGCGGTCACGTAAAGCAACGCGGCGATCAGCAGTGCCTTGATAAACTGCAACAGATGCGCAGAAGCGAGCATGGCATCACTTTCGCCCTCACGATCCTGCACCAGCACGCGATCAAGCGCGAGATTACTGGTCATTTCGACCAGCGATATGGTAAGAGCAAAGGTTGTGGCTATGCCGTAATTCTCTGCATCGACAAAACGCGCGATGGTCACATTGCGCAGGAAGGTGGCAACCGCCACGATTGCCTGGCTGAACACGAGAACCGAGGCGCCTTTTACCATACGCAGCCGGGTAGACACCTGTTCCCTCCTGCTTGCGCGTTTTCAGTCAGTGCAGATGGCCTGCATAGCGCGGCCGTTGCCTTTCTGCCGGGCCGGACGGGCGCGATTGATTCCGGCTCACTCCGTGATTCAATGCTTACGTGTCTTATCTCTCTATACATCGATTGGCGCCGTATCGACGCACCCCAGCTGATTATTTCCATGCCAGTGTTCAGTGTTAACCCTGTCTTGATAATTATTCCGCCTTGTTCTTACGACACCGTAACGAGGGGGTAACTGCCTGCCATTATTGGCTTCGCACTCACACAGCTTAGCTATAGTTTTCCTGCTCGATGTCAGTACCGCACTGTATAGATGCCAACTTTCCCGATGCGTTGGCTTGCATTCAGTACGGGACAAGGGGACCTGTGCGTTGTCGGTAAATACGACGTATGTCCTCCCGCGGCAACTGACGAGCGCGGAGCCTCGCTGTGGCTTCAAGGATAGAAGTAGCGGTATAGGGATGTAGTGGTAAAGAGATGGAAAGTAAGGTACTGGCAGTAGCCTCTATGGGCGGTCATTGGAAACAATTGCTCGCCTTGATCGACGCCTTCGAGGCGCGTACAACAGTTTTCGCGTCTACCGGCGACAACTTCGAAGCGCATTACGGCATAGCACATTATTACTGCCTGCCGGAAGCGAGCAGGAAAACCCCCTTCAGGATTCTCTGGCTTCTCATCACCGCGGTGTGGGTTGTCGCCAGGGAGCGACCCGACGTCGTGGTTTCCACCGGGGCTCTGCCCGGGCTGGCCTGTATTCTGGCCGGGAGACTCTTCGGTGCCCGTACCCTCTGGATCGACAGCATCGCCAATGTCGAGCACCTGTCAATGAGCGGGAAGCTGGCGCGCCATATCGCCACCACCACCCTGTCCCAGTGGCCCGGCCTCAGCAGAGACGGCCATGTCCTTTACCGTGGAGCCATCCTGTGAACGCTATCTTTGTCACGATCGGTACGCAGGAACCGTTCAACCGCCTGGTCCAAGCGATCGACCAGTGGGCGGCAAGCACTAGGGAAATACAGATCTATGCCCAGATAGGCGATGCCACCTATGCGCCACGCAACATGGCGTTCAGCAAATTTCTTGAGCCGGATCGCTACGCCGAGCTTATTAACCAGTGCGATTTAATCGTGTCCCATGCCGGTATGGGCTCCATCCTGACAGCGATGGAGTATTCCAAGCCGATCATCATCATGCCAAGGGATCACCGGCGGGCAGAGCACAACAACGATCACCAGCTGGGCACGGCAAGACATTTCGAGGGTAGCCGGGGCATCTACGTGGCCTATTCGCGCGAGATGCTGTACCGATATCTCGATCAACGCGAGCGGCTTCAGGCCCCCAACCTGAAACCGACGCAGAGCAGACTGGAACTCGTGACTTTTGTGCAGAACTTTATTGGCGTGCCTGACACCAGGGATGTGGTCTCCGCCGACAGCGACGTGTCTTAGTTGATACCGCGCTTCAGGGCCCTGCTATTTAATGAATACAATTTACTGCTCAGCAGACAGGGGTATTGAACCATGACCAGTGTGGCACTGCTCGGAGCTGCTCCGGATACCGGCAATCTGGGTGTGAATGCGCTGTACCGATCCATCGTTCTGGGAATCTGCGACAGGATACCCGATGCCGAGTTCTGTATTTTTGACAACGGCCGCGGCCTGCGCAACAGCCGCTGTGTCGTTGGTACCAGAGCAATCGACGTAAAGCTCTGTGGCCTCAGCAACACCCGGCGTATATATCGCCCCGAAAGCATTGCGCGAATGCAGCTGAGCGCCCTCTTCGGCGGGCTCGGCAATGCGGGAGTCGATGTACTCACACAATCACACGCGGTACTGGATATCAGCGGCGGCGACAGCTTTACCGACCTCTATGGCGCGCGCCGCTTCGAGCTGATCAGCAGACCCAAGCAGCTCGCCATCAGGCAGCGACGGCCACTGATTCTGTTGCCACAGACTTACGGTCCGTTCACCTCTTCCAGACGCCGCGCAATTGCCAAACACATATTGCGCGACTGCCACAGCGCCTGGGCCAGAGACAAATACAGTTATGCTTATATGGCTGAATTGCTCGGCACCGATTTTGACCCGTCGCGACACCGTTGCGGCGTCGACGTGGCCTTTCTGCTACCGGTCACCCCGCCCGATGACGGCCTGCGGCAAAAGCTGGAGGAGTTCACGCGGCATTCCTCCGGAGAAATCGTCGGCATCAATATCAGCGGACTTATCTACAACGACCCCGATCGGGCAGCGAGGTGCTTTTCGATCAAGGCGGATTATGCGCAAGCGCTACGTGATGTCATCAATAACATCGTAAAAAATTCCGATGCGAGTATCTTATTGATACCCCATGTATTGACCCCACCGGGACATTTTGAGTCCGACCACGAGGCCTGCCAAAAGCTCTATCACTCTTTATCTGCCAATCTGCAGCGTCGGGTTACCACACTGTCGAGCGGCTATACAGAAACGGAGATAAAGTGGGTTATCTCGCGACTGTCGTGGTTTTGTGGCACGCGGATGCATTCGACCATCGCATCCCTGTCCACCGGTGTTCCCAGCGCGGCAATCTCCTATAGCGACAAAACGTTCGGCGTCTTTTCCAGTTGCGAGCAGGAAGCCCAGGTATTCGACCCGAGATGCCTCGCCACCGCAGACCTGGCCCACGCCCTCTACCATTCGTTCTGTCGGCGGCAGGAAATAAAGTCCGCCCTGGCACGCAGGCTGCCGCAAGTTCTCAGCAGTGCAAGACGGCAAATGGACGATATCGCACAGTCCTGTCTGCAGATGACCAGCCTGGCCTGCCCCTGAAATTGTGCGAATTGACGCGGTTCATTCAATTGTGGCGGCGAAAGAGTGCTTAGCGTAATGATCGCGACTTCATTTTCCGCGCTGACCGCTAAAATTGATGCACTCATCAACCGCACTAAATACCGAGGCAGTAAACATCCTGCTTTTCAACGCAGTTGATTGAGCGGCCATTGCTCAAATAGATGCAGATTAGCAAATCCGTTGAAACTATGAAGACTCTCCACCCGCGCTACTGTTGGCAGCAGCTCGCCCTGAGCCTCAAATTACCGACAGCACTTGTATGCCTTCGAAAAATGGACGGCATGTGCCTGCACCAGAACGCGACCATCGACGCGTTGCTCGATTTATCTCTCTGTCGAAGTCTTCACTTCAGTACTATCGACAGCATCAATAATGGTGTAAACCATGATTGAACGTGAAATGCCAGCGTACTTCGGCGGCGCGCTCTGGGCGAACCACTCGCTGATCAACCCTTTCGGGCTGCTGGTGCTTGTTCTGGCCCTTGGCGCAATATTGTTGATGCCGCGCAGAAGGATGATCCTGCCAGTGCTACTGGTGGCCGTTTTTATGCCCAGTGCACTGCGTATAGCGGTTTTCTCCCTGGACTTTACCCTGTTGCGAATCGTCATACTCGTGACACTTGCCTGTGCCGCACTGCGGGGGCACCTACACAGCGTGCGATTCACCACCCCGGATAAATTACTGCTGCTGTGGACGCTGTGGGGAATCATCGCCTATGGCTTTTTAACCGGTGGCTTCGGTGGTGTCATTACCGGTATTGGCGGGGCCATCGATACCGCAGGCGCTTATCTTATTGGCAGGACCTATATAAGATCCGTGGCGGATATGCGCAAGTTGTTCAACTGGCTTGCCCTGATCTCGATGCCGATGCTGCTGTTCTTCCTGGTAGAACGCACGACCGGCCACAATGTCTTTACGCTCTTCGGCGGCGTTCCAGAGAAATTGATCGTGCGTAATGGCGAGCTCCGCTGCCAGGGCCCCTTCTCACATCCGATTCTGGCCGGGGTTTTCTGGGCCACCCTTATTCCCGGCCTGATAGCGCTGTGGATGGGAAAACTCGGTTCAAGGATTAAAATCGCACTGGCGCTGCTGTGCGCTTTTCTGATCGTCGTGTTCACCGCATCCAGCACATCTCTAATGGCGGCATTACTGGGTTTACTTGTGCTCCCCATGTACGTGTTCCGCTACAGGCTGCGCCTGATCTTCCTGGGTGCCGCTACCGCACTCATCGCCCTGCAACTCGTCATGAAGCACCCGATATGGCATTTGATGGCGAGAATCGACCTGTCTCACGGTTCTACCGGATGGCATAGATACAACCTGATTCAACAGGCAATCAACCATTTCAACGAGTGGTGGCTGGTGGGCACAAACTCCACCGCACACTGGGGATGGGGCCTGCAGGATATCACCAACCAGTATGTTCTCGAGGGTGTCAGCGGCGGCATTCTGCATTTGCTGCTGTTCGTGATGTTTCTGGCCTGCGTTTTCCTGCGCCTCGGCCGCTCGCTGCGGCTCACCAGTGACGCCGCGGAGACCTGGATCGTGTGGGGGGTGGGCGCATCGCTGTTCGTACACTGCGTCAGCTTCCTGGCCGTATCCTACTTCGGCCAGGTGGTTGAGCTTTTCTACCTGTTCATCGGTGGCGCGGTTTCCATGACCACGGTGCAGCGCTATGCACCCCGCTACGACGCAGAGCCCGTACCTGCCCCAGGCAAGATATCCTTGCATGGTGCCGGCTGATCCGGCTATCGGGGGAGGGTGAAAATGGAACTACCAGAGCAGCTGAACATTGTCTTTGTCTGCTACAACTGCGGCAGTGATATCCGCAACGTGGTGGAGGATATAAAGACAGGCGATTACCCGCGGGACCGGGTTGCGATTTATGTCGTGGACAATGACTCGACCGACGACTCCGTCGCGATCCTGCAGAACATCGCCGATATCAACCTGACGTTGATCGAGTCGCCAAAGAATATTGGCTTTGGCAGTGGCTGCAATCTGGCCGTCAGCCGTATCGCCAATAGCGGGCCGATTCTGTTCCTGAACCCTGACGTGCGGCTGCAGCACAATAGCTTGCTGAAACTGGTGGACTTCTCGCGGGCCAACCCCCAGAGCATGATATGGGGCGGGGTTACCTGTAATGCATCCGGCCAGCTGGATGGCAAAAATGCCTGGCGCGAGCCGTCGCTGCTGGGGTTGCTTTCCTGGAGCCTGTGTATTGACGCGCTGCTGAAACGTGCCGGTCATCCGGGTGTGGACGCCTATTCACAGCGCCAGATCAGTTCACGCGGGCTGGTGGATGCGGTGTCCGGCTGCTTCCTGCTGATAGACAGAACGCTGTTTAGCAATCTCGGCGGGTTCGATGAACGCTTCTTTCTCTATTCCGAGGAAATAGACCTCTGCCGCCGCGCCCGCAATCTCGGTGCCAGGCCCATGGTGACCGACCAGGCCAGGGTCATGCATATCGGCAGCAAAACACTATCCAGCGCTGACAAGCTGAATTACCTGTACCATTCAAAATTGCTTTATTTCCGTAAGTTCTGGCCAGGCTACAAGGTAAAGATCGCCCGCCTGACCATTGCGACCGGCGCATTGATTCGCTGTTGCGGATTCGCTTTCCTGTCCCTGCTCAAACGTGACTTTGATCGCAACAGAAAGCTGTGGTGGAAGTTCTTTAAGATACAGCGGCAATGGGACTTTTAGCATGTCTGGCCTTAAAAAAATGGAACTGCCCACGGTCATCATACCCGCGTACAACGAAGAAGCCTCCATCAGTGAATTACTGGATGACATCTACCCCGGAATAGCGAAAAATCATTATTCAGTGATCGTGGCGTGCAATGGTTGTAGTGATAGAACGGTCGATATCGTTCGCACCCGATTCCCGGCCGTTACCTGCCTGGACATCGACACGCCATCCAAAGTCAACGCGCTGAACGCAGCCGAGGCGCTCGGGCCCGGATTTCCCCGCGTCTATGTCGACGCCGACGTGCGTATCTCGGAGGGGTCCCTCCGTCACCTGATTGAGCGCTGTGATTCGGTGGAACGGCCACAGATCGCTGTCCCCCGAGTAATCTCGCAGACCGGACGCTGCGGCTGGTGGGTACGGCGCTATTACGCGGCGTGGGAAAAGACGGTGTTCTGTACCCGTTTCGGTTATGGCACCGGCATCTATGCATTAAACAAAGTCGCGCGCGCGGCGTTTGCGCGCTTCCCCGAGATTATTGCCGACGATGGCTACATAAGAGCCGTGCACGGCTATCGGCATATACTGATCTGCAGCGCAGCAACCAGCCAGGTCACGGTACCCAAAAATCTGTACGAACTGATAAAAATCAAGATTCGCAGCAAGCTTGGCAATCTGCAGCTGCAGCGGGATTTTAATTTTGGCAGTGCGCCGGTGCCGCGAGCCAGCCGCTTTTCGGCTGCGCCCTCCCCGGCAGAATTTCTGGCTTATACCGTTGTGAATATGATCGCGCGCCTCCAGGCCAAGCGGTATCTGCGCAGATTTTCCAGCTACCGCTGGCACCGCGATGAATCCAGCCGCTCCAGCACCTGATATCCGGCGCTATCCAGTCTGCCAATCGAACCACGCACCGATCCGGAAGCCGCGCACCCTGCTGCGCGACCGCCGGCTTCCGGTATCGGTCTAGCGCACCCGATCGCCCTCCAGTGGCTGCATGAATTGCTGCCGGCTCTGGTACAGCTTGTTGCCGGACATCTGCCACCACTTGAGTCCGAGTAACTTCCTGATCGTCGCGCGGGAGAAGCGATAGCGCACCACCCGCGCGGGATAGCCGGCAACCACCGCATAGGGCGGCACATCCTCGACCACAATGGAGCCGGCCGCGATCACCGCCCCGTCGCCGATTTTTCTGGTCGGATAGAGAATTTTCGCCCCATCGCCGATCCACACATCGTTGCCCACCTCGATCTGGACCCGATCCAACTCGTAACCGGGGCTGAAGCCGAGCTCCGAATAGTAGAAGATACCGTGTGTGGATAACGTGTTTCTGGGGTGGTCGGCATTCTGGAATGTTGCCGTGGGATAGATGGTGCAATACTTGCCTACCCTGGTAGTGAGCTTCAGTCGCATCGGGTCAAAGCGAATACTGGTGAAATCCCCCACGTCGATATCATAATATTTCTTATACAGCTTGCGCATCGTGGTGCTGAAGGTGGATCCACCCTCCAGCTTGAGAATGACTTTCTGCAGTAGCGTCCGCACAAAACGACGATCGATCGCGAACATTGGTGCCAGCCATTGCCTGGCTATTTTCGACTCTCGCATTCGCATGCCGTGGGCAACATTCGCAGAGGTTGCCGCATCCCGGTTTGCTGCAACGGCATCCACAATCGTATCGACCTGTCTTTCTGCCTCCTCGCTCAATTCCGCGGAATCAATCACCTGGGCTTCCGACTGGCCATTGATAAAGCGCCGTATCGCGGCCGCCAATGTCTCGACGCTGGGAAAGTCGAACAACAGCGTGGGGGGCATTTCCAAGGAAAACTGGCTGTTGAGCCGAGCGATGACATGCAATGCCGAGAGCGAGTGTCCGCCGAGATCGAAGAAGCTGGCCTCGGTGGAGGTGACGTCGACTTTGAGCACCTGCTGCAGTACGGAGATCACCGCCGCGGAGACATCATCGCCGTCGGCGACGCTCGCGGTGGCGTCAATCGTTGATCGGGCCTCCGGCCGGGTGAACTGTTTACGGTCTATTTTCCCATTCGGTGTCAGCGGGAATTCCGCAACCGTCTCGAAGGCGGAGGGAATCATATAGTCGGGCAGTGAGGCCCGCAGCGTTTCGCGTAATTGCCGGATATCGATGTGTTCGCCATTGGCGGGAATCATATAGGCGGCCAGGGTATTGGAGCCGTAGTCGTCCTCGTGGGCAATCACCACACACTGGCGCACACCGGGGTACTCGGCGATCAAGGCTTCGATTTCCCCCACTTCGACGCGGAATCCACGGATTTTCACCTGACTGTCGATACGCCCCAGATAGGCAATGCGGCCGTCTTCCAGGCGCTCCACCAGATCGCCGGTTCGGTAAATGCGCCGCCTCGGTGACAGCGGGAAGTTGATAAACTTCTCGGCCGTGAGTTCCGGCCGATTCAGGTAGCCGCTGGCCAGGCCATCGCCACCGATGCACAGCTCCCCCGGCACACCGAGCGGCTGTACGGTTTGCGCATCGCCGAGTACCAGGAGTTGCGTATTGGCGATCGGTTGGCCGATAAACTCGGCATCCTCCTTGTTGCGGATTCTGCTCACCGAGGACCAGATAGTGGTTTCGGTGGGGCCGTACAGGTTCCAGACCTCCAGCTCGCAGTCGAGCAGGCGTTGCGCCAGATCCTGGCCCATCGCCTCACCGCCGCACAGCACGCGTATACCCGGCTCGCCCTTCCAGCCGTAATCCAGCAGCATGCGCCAGGTTGCCGGTGTGGCCTGCATGACTGTGACACCGTGTTCGCGCAGGCTGTGCGTAATCTTTTCCGGATTCAGCGCCGCAGTGCGGCTCTGCACCACCACTCTGCCGCCGCTGATGAGTGGCAGGAAGATTTCCAGCATCGCGATATCGAAGCAAATCGTGGTGACCGCAAGCAGCGTGTCCCCGGTATCGAAGCCCGGCTGCGATTGCATGGAGAGGAGGAAGTTGACGAGGCCGCCCTGAGTGACCTGTACGCCCTTTGGTTTTCCGGTGGAACCGGAGGTGTAGATGACATAGGCGAGATCATCCGGTTCCGTCACATGGCCGGGGTTTTCCATGGCCACGGCATCGTCGAAGACCGCACCACTGTCAATCTGTAGTACCCGGCCAGCAAAGCCGGAGCAGGGTTCCTGCGTCCCGCTACTGCAGATCAGATACCCGGTGCCGCAGTCTTCCAGCATGTACTCGAGGCGGTCGCGGGGAAAATCGGGATCCAGCGGCACATAGGCGCCCCCGGCTTTCCACACCGCCAGCAGGGCGATGACAAGATCCGCGGAACGATTCAGGCACACGGCGACCAGGTCGCCCGCTGTGACGCCGCTTTCGGTGAGTACACGGGCGAACGCATTGGCCCGCTGGTTAAGCTGCCGGTAGGAGAGGCGCTCAGTATCGGTAACCAGCGCTGTATCCTCTGGACATTGTCGCGCGCGTCGCTCGAAGCGCTTGCGCGTATCGCAGGCCTGCACAAGTGGCGCTTGCGTCTGGTTCCAGCGCGCACACAGACGCTGGCGCTCTTTCTCCGGCACCATTTCCAGCGCGCGTACCGGCGTATCCGGATGCTCGATGGCCGCGATCAACAACTGGGTATAACTCTGCGCGATACGCTCGACGGTTGCACGGTCAAACAGTGCACTTCGATATTCAATCGTGCCCTGCAGGCACTGGTCTTGTTCCAGCACCGATAACGTCAGGTCGAATTTGGATCCGCTGGATTGCAGATCGACCGGTGCAGTCTTCAGCCCCGGTAACTGCCAGCGCTTTCCGGTAATTTTCCGGTGTATGAACAGATACTGGAAGAATGGCGACAACCTGGAATCCCTGGGCGGATTGATTCTGGCCACCACCTCCTCAAATGGCACCTGATCGTTGGAAAACGCATCGATGGTGACACCGCGCAGCCGCCTGAGCAGCTCGCGGAAGCTCGGCTGCCCGGAGAAATCCGTGCGCAGGGTAAGCGTATTGATAAACAACCCGATCATCGCTTCGGTTTTTGTGTGGTGGCGCCTGCCGGTCGGCGTTCCGACCAGAATGTCATCCTGCTGGGTGTAGCGGTGCAACAACAGCTGCCACACCGCCACAAGCAGCATAAAATTCGTGGCCCCTTCGTGCTGTGCAAACGACTGAACTGCTGCCCACTGTGACGCCGGCAGCTTGAATCTGACATGGCCACCGGCTGAATCCGGTGAATCCGGACGCGGCCGATCCGATGGAAAATCGAGTACTGCCGGTGCGTCCGCCAGCTGCGACTGCCAGTAAGCCAATTGCCGTTCATACACGGCGCTGCCGAGGCTTCGCTGCTCACAGAACGCGTAATCCGCGAACTGAAATTCCAGTGCCGGCAGGTCGACGGCCACCCCCCGCGCGAAGCCGGCATAGAGATGCGCCAGCTCGCGGAAGAAGATCCCGGACGACCAGATGTTATCGTAGATGATGTGGTTGAAGACCAGCGCGAGGATGAACTTCCTTTCGCCCAGCCGAATCAGCGCACGACGGAACAGCGGCCCGGTCGCCAGGTTCTGTTGTTCATCCAGCAGCTTTCGGCAGATCGACAGTACCTGCGCGGAATCGATAGCGGTATCCGGATCTACCGGGCAGAGATCGACGGTTTCCAGCGGGATTGTTTCGGCGGGTAGCACCTGTTGCCAGGGGCCCTCTTCATCCGCGGGAAAGCAGGTTCTGAGGATT
The DNA here is from genome assembly GCF_039696035.1 of Microbulbifer sp. SAOS-129_SWC. GTDB lineage: Bacteria > Pseudomonadota > Gammaproteobacteria > Pseudomonadales > Cellvibrionaceae > Microbulbifer. The sequence continues at coordinate 114,941 of NZ_CP155567.1, read as the reverse complement.
GCATGGCGCTCGACGATTGTGCTCAACGCACGTTCCAGCGCGGGTATGTTGAGATCCCCTTCCAGGTAAACCGTATTGGAAATGTTGTAGACCGCGTTGTTGCCGTACAGCTTGGCCGCAAGCCACATCCTGCGCTGCGCAGCGCTCACCGGCAGGCGCCCGTCGGCAGGGGCACGCTGCAGGGTGATTGCTCCCTGCGCCTCGGCGTCCGGTTCGGCGCTGTCGATCACTGCAGCCAGGGATTCCAGGTTAGGCGCCGCAAAGATGTGGCGCATGGTCAGGTTTACCGAGAACCGTTCATTGATCCTCGCCAGCAGTTGCGTGGCGGTCAGTGAGTGGCCGCCGAGATCGAAGAAGTTCTGGTTGACGCCCACTGCACCGCGATTCAGCAGCTCGCGGCAGAATTTGACCAGATAGGCCTCTGTTTTGCTGCGCGGATTGACCAGTTCCGTGCAGGAGAGTTCGTTGCTGCTATCCGGCGGCGGCAGTGCGTTGCGATCGACCTTGTTGTTTGGCGTCTTGGGTAGCCTTTCCTGGCGCACGTATACGGTCGGGATCATGTAGTAGTTGAGCCGCTCGCGCAGGTAGTTGCGCAGTTGCTGTACCGAGAGTTCGCGCCCCGGCTCGATGACGATATACGCCACCAGCTGGGTTTCGTTGTTGATATCCCTGGCCACCGCTACCGCCTCGGCAATATCCGGGTGATCGATCAGGTGCGCCTCGACTTCGCTGGTCTCCACGCGGAAACCGCGTATTTTTACCTGGAAGTCTTTTCTGCCGCGGTGGTGCAGCAGGCCGTCGGGATCGAGTTGCCCCAGGTCGCCGGTGCGGTAAATTCGCGTTTGCGGGTCGCGCGGATCCGTGCTCAAGGTCTTGGCCGTGGCTTGCGGATTTTTCCAGTAACCCAGGGTGATGTAGCGGCTGCGTACGGTTATTTCGCCAATCTCACCCGCGGCGACTTCCCGCCCCTGCTCGTCGAGCAACTGAATGTCGACCCCTTCCACCGGATAACCTATCGGGACAACCTCCGCATCGATTTCCGTTTCCGGACCGATATGGAAATATCGCATGGTGCCCGTCTCGGTGGAGCCGAGGCCGGTGTAGAATTCGATATTGCGCGAAAACACGCGGCGCGCCAGAGCAACATCGCTGGTCAGTACCCGCTCGCCGCCAAAGGTGACCAGCCGGATATCGAACACCGCGCTGGAATCGCTATAGCACCTGGCGAACTGGCGAAATACCGATGCGACCGAGTGGTAGATGGTGATACCGCGCGATTTCAACCAACCCGCGAGTTTATCCACGCCCTCGACCTGAATGTCATACGGGAACAGCGAGGCCCCATTCAGCAGCGCGCCGAACATGCAATAAACCGACGCGATTACACTGAAAGAATAAAACAGGGTCATGCGGTCTTCGGCGGTGACCTTCTGCAGGTTGCTGCGCCGCATGCAGCCGTGCAGGACATTGCGCTGGTTTTGCATCACGCCTTTGGGCCGGCCGGTGGACCCCGAGGTATAGATGATGTAGGCCAGTGCGTCCGGCGATATCTCCAGATCGAGATTTTCGCTGGAGGTATTTTCCCCCACGTTATCCAGATCGAGTATCTGTGTTTGCGTTCCCGCCAGCGCCTGTGCCCCCTGGCGGTTGGTGCCGTTACTCAACAGCAGCGCCGCCTCGGACTGGCCGTAAATATACTGGTTCCGGGCCGCGGGAAATTCGGGGTCTATCGGCACATAGGCGTGACCACATTTCAACACGGCGAGAACTGCCGCGACGTATTGAATCCCCTTCTCCAGGTAGATGGCTACCCTGGCCGGTTCCGACGCGGGCACAAGTGCGAGAATCTGCCGGGCCATGCGGTTGGCGAGCTGGTTTAGCGCGTCGTAGCTCAGCGAGGCATTCGCGTCGGTGACGGCGAGGCGCTCGCCGTGAATTTGTACTTGCTTTTCAAATCTGGCGGCAACGGACTGCTCTGTCTCGGCGAGCGTAAATCCCTCACCATCGCGCGCTAACTTGTCGGCAACGTTCATGTTCTGGCCTTGCTGTAAATCGTGCAGTGTTCCCGCATCCATTCCCTGGAGCGGCGGCTGAAGGGTTTTCTGCCCCAATAGGCTCCCGCCCAGCCGCTGCCGCGATCGACACGCGCATCATTGTGTATCTCCTCGATGAGGTAATCGATGGGCGACAGCGAGAATTTCTTGGTCATTTTCACGCGCATGTCCATATCCATGCCGTTGATAAACAGTACGGATTCTGGAGTCAGTAGCGTATTGAGGTAGGAGAAGGCCCGCCTGGCATCGGCTGCCGGCAGGTGAAAAAGCACATTCTGGGCAAAGACGAGGTCGGCCTTTCCCAGGCTGGCGATAAAATCAAGGTCAAGCATATTGCCCACGGCGAATTTTATCGGCTGCATAATCTCCGGTTTTACCCGGTATTCATCGCCGACCTTGTCGAACGTATCCTCGACGAACGCCTGCGTGACAAATGGCCCCTGATAAACCGTTTCGTGGCTGTAGACAGGATCTCTTGCCCGCTCGATCACGTCTTCCACTATGTCAAACGCGAGGATTTCATAGCGAAGCTGCGGGAAGTGTTTTTTCAAAATGTAGGATAGGGAGATGGGCTCGGCGCCGCTGCAGCAGGCGAAGACCACGATACGGATCGACTTCTTTCCGCTCCGCTCCAGTTCAGGAATCACCCGTTCCACCAGAGCCTGGTACTGATGCGGAAACCGGTAGAACTGCGTGTAGACACGATTCTTGCGCGGCGTCGTTTTTACAACAAACCAATGCTTTACGTGCCGCAACATATTTCTGAGGCGAGTTGAATTCTCCATTTTTATTCAGTTTGTCCCTTTCGATTCTTGCGCTGAATGACGTCCTGTACTTCCAGGGCTTGGCGCTTCTTTATCTTTCCCGTGTGTGAGTGACCGAGTTTGGCTCGGCCCTCTGCACCCGATTGAAACCCGAGCCGGGGGCGTTGCCATTTTTTGCCACCGGCATTTACTCCGCCGATCACTGGCGCCCTGCGACTAAGCAAAAATTATAGAAGTAGTTCGCCGATTCGAATCTGAGACTGAGGAAATCAAGGACAATTGTTTATGGGCCGGTACAGTGCCGCCCGGGCACTCTCAGCGCCGCTGGTCAGGGCACAGTGGATCCGATGCCGCTCGCTATTGCGCCGCGGCCATTCTCTTTTGATACCGCCGCAGGCAACGGGCATTGCCATGCGGTTATCGCGCTGAGCCGCCGCCGGCGAAACTGACTTGCGCCGGCCCTCCACGCAGTCCGGTGGCCGCGGAGCGTTTTCTGAACCCGGCGGAGCCGGTACAATCGCTTGCCCTTATGGCGCCGTACTGGCTGTTGGTCCTACACTCACAGCCTGTCGCGCCATAACTTGACCCGGCAGTTCCCGACGGCAGTGCGTGCCCGGGTATGCCACTGAACAATAGGATGCCAAATGCTACTCGCCCTGCTCGCCATCATCGCCGGTTTCGCCCTGCTGGTCTGGAGCGCCGACCGCTTCGTCGAGGGGGCCGCGGCCACCGCCGGGCACGCGGGTATGCCACCGCTGCTGATCGGCATGGTGATCGTCGGCTTCGGCACCTCGGCGCCGGAGATGGTGGTGTCCGCGATGGCGGCGCTGGACGGCAGTCCCGGCCTGGCACTGGGCAACGCCTACGGTTCCAATATTGCCAACACCGGCCTGATCCTCGGTGCCACCGCGATCATGATCCCGCTCAGCGTGCACTCGAAGATCGTGCGCAAGGAACTGCCCCTGCTGCTGGCGATCAGCTGCCTGACCGGTGCCTTCCTGTGGGACGGTCAGCTGGCGCGCTGGGAGGCACTGGTACTGCTGGCCGGCTTCTTCGGCCTGATCGGCTGGTCGATCGTCTCGGCGCTGCGTGGCAAGGGGGATGTGCTGGAAGGTGAGATGGCCGGCGAGCTGCAGACGCACGAGATGAGCCTCGGTCGCGCGCTCTTCTGGGTGGTGGTCGGCCTGGCGCTGCTGCTGGTCAGCTCGCGCATTCTGGTGTGGGGTGCGGTCACCATCGCCCACGCACTGGGAGTCAGCGACCTGGTCATCGGCCTTACCATCGTCGCGCTGGGCACCTCGCTGCCGGAACTGGCTGCCACCGTTATCGCGGCGCGCAAGGGCGAGCACGATATCGCCATCGGCAACGTGGTGGGCTCGAATATGTTCAACCTGCTGGCGGTGGTCGGTATCGCCGGCGCCATTGCGCCCATGTCCGGCGTCCCGTCGGAGGTGCTGACGCGGGACTGGCCCACCGTGGTCGGCATGACCGTGGCACTGTTCATATTCGCCTACGGTTTCCGCGGCGAGGGGCGCATCAACCGCTGGGAGGGCGCGCTGCTGCTGTTGTCCTATATCGCTTACAATGCCTATCTGTTCACCCACATTACGCGCGCCGCCACCCAGTAACCTTGGCCCTGCGCGCTACTTGCGCTCCAGCCGCGCCAGGTGCGCGCGCAGCTGCTCTAGCTCCTCGAGCAGCTGTATCGCCAGTGCGGCGCCGGCCAGGTTCACGCCCAGATCCCGCTGCAGGTGATAGACGCGCCGCACCCGGCGCACGCAGATGCCGCTGAATCGCCAGCGCGCCTGCACCGTACCGCGCGGCTCGATGATGCCCTCTTCCACCAGCGCCAGAATCCGGTCCGCGGGAATACCGCAGGCGCGGCACAGTTCGCCCAGGGTCAGCTCGCTCTCTTCATCCAGTAAGGTGATATCCGGGTTATTGTCCGATTGCATCGCTAGCCTCCCATGCCCGCGCGCGGGTTGAATTCAAATGCCTGGCTGAACTGGCGGTAGGCTTCTTTATGGGCGTCGGTGTCGGCCGGCGGCGTGACGATATCCAGTACCGCGTACAGGTCCCCGGGGGTCTTCGCCGGAATGCCGCGGCCCTTCAGGCGCAATTTGCCGCCATTCTTGCTGTTGGGCGGGATGGTCAGATGGACCGGGCCGTCCGGCGTCGGCACCTGCACCTTGGCACCGAGCGCCGCCTCCCAGGGCGCGAGACGCAGATCCAGGTACACCGTCTTGCCCTCGGCGCGATACAGCGGGTGCGGATTGAAGCTGATTTCCAGGTAGAGATCGCCGTGTTTGCCCTCGCCGATGCCCGGCTCGCCCTGCCCGGCCAGGCGGATTTGCTGGCCCTCGGTAACGCCCCGGGGAATCTTCACATTGAGCTTGCGCTCCTGGATCTGCGGGCGGCCGTCGGCACCCAGCACCGAGTGCTTGAGCGTGATCTGGCGGGTGGCGCCGCGGTAACTGTCTTCGATGTTGATGGCGATCCTGGCGTAAGTGTTGTCGCCGTGGGCGTGAAACTGGCGGCCGCCAGCAAATCCCCGCGCGCCGCCGAATTCCCCTCCCGGGGCGTGCCCGAAACCGCCGCGCCCGAACAGGCTCTCGAAGAAATCGCTGAACGCCTCCGGATTGGCCTCGGTGTAGCCGCCACCGTGGAACTCGAAACCCTGATCCCAGCCCGGCGGCGGGCGGAATTCCTGCCCGGACTGGTAGGCGCCGCCAAGCTGATCGTACGCGGCGCGCTTCTCCGGATCCTTGAGCACCTCGTAGGCCTCGTTGACCTCCTTGAAGCGCTCCTCGGCGTCGTCTTCCTTGCTCACATCGGGATGGTATTTGCGCGCCAGCTTGCGGTAGGCGCGCTTGATCTCGTCCTGGGCGGCGCTGCGCTCGAGGCCGAGTACTTTGTAGTAGTCCTTGTATTCCATAGGCCGCGGAATCCTTTCTCCCTACCGCCGTCCAGTGTCCCACTTTGCGCCCGCCAACAACGAAACTGGCGTCCGGCGGACGCGGTTTGTAGAGTCAAGAGTTCCTATAACTCTACAACACGACTGAGCCACATGTTCCGTATTCTATTGATGTCCCTGCTGGCGATGTTCGCCGGCCCGCTGTGCGCCGCCGACCACGCGCATCCAATCCAGGTACACAAGGATATCCCCTGGGCGCAAACCGCCGCCAAGACACTGACGATGGATATCTACACGCCGCAGAGCGACGGCGGCCGCCTCCCCGTAGTGGTGATGGTACACGGCGGCGGCTGGCTGATTAACGACAACCACATCATGGATTCCGCCGCCCGCTACCTGGCGGAACACGGCAACTTCGTCGTGGCCAACCTGAACTATCGGCTGCTCGGTGATAACCACAACCGCACGACCATGAACGAGATCGTCGAGGACGTGTTCGGCGGCGTGCTGTGGGTCAAGGAACATATCGACGACTACGGCGGCGATCCGACCGAAGTGGGGATCACCGGCGACAGCGCCGGCGGGCATCTGAGTGCGATGGTCCTGACCGCCGGCCGGCGCCTCAGCAGCCAGGGGTTTCGCAATGAGCCGCGCGGATTCAAGCCCACCTACCTGCCTGCGGGCAAGACCGCCGAGCAGGTGGCGGCGGAAGACGGCCTGGCGGTACAGGCGGCCGTGCTCAGCTACGGTGCCTTCGACCTTTACAGCGAGGCGCAACACGGCTTTGAATCGCCGGACAATATCTTCTGGAAGCTCGGCGGCGTCAGTGCGCGCGGTCTATTTGGTGACGGCATAACGGCACAGGCCAACCCCGATTACTACCGCGCCGTGTCCCCGCTGTACCTGATCCCGGCACGATCCGACGACCAGCTACCGCCCACCCTTGCGTTTGTCGGCAGTGAAGACAAGACCATACCACCGGCAGCAGTGAAGCAGTTTGTGGACAAGATGCGCGCGGCCGGCCAGCCCATCACCTTCAAGATCTACCCGGGCAAAAACCACGCGTTTCTGGACAGTGGCTGTAATAAATACCTCGGTAACTGTTTTGCCAAAGACGCGCCGGATACCCTGGACGATATGATTGCTTTCTTTGATCAGCACCTGCGCTGAGCGCCTTCTGTTCTTCTGTACGCGGATAAAAAAAGCCGCCCGTGGGCGGCTTTTCACTGACCTGACAGCATAACTCAGCTTTCGGTCTCGGGGACCCTGGCAAAATCGCCGACGCCCGCTTCCTTCAACAGCGAGTCCACCAGCGGCGCCATGGCGCGGTGCTTGAGTGCGCTGCCAACCAGTGCTTCCGGCAGGCTCTGACCCTGGGCTTCGCCGTCGGCGTTAACGATGCCACCGCTTGCGCGACCGTCGACACCACTCAGGCCTTCGACGGAAATGATCTTCATGCCCTCGATACTCTCCAGAGGCTTGACACTCTCGCGGATGATACCCGGCAGGTTCTCGTGCAGGCTGAGCACTTTCTTCAGCGCAATCTGCGCTTCGCTGAGACTGTTGAAGGCTTCGTTCATCAGGCGCTGGCCTTCGGCGTCCACGATGTATTTCTCGCGGTCTGCCTCCACCTTGATACGCACCGCTTCGGCTTCGGCGCTGGCCTGCAGGCGCAGGGCCTCGGCCTTGTCTTCCGCGGCCGCTTTGTCCGCCTCGGCCGCCACCTTGATCGCGGTGGCCTGGCGTTCGGCTTCCTTCTGTGCCTCGATGATTTCGATACGCTTGTCGCGCTCGGCAACTTCCACGTCCTTGGCCGTGCGTACCTGCTCTTCCGCTTTTACCGATTCGGCCAGCGCCACGTGGGCCTGCTGGTCGGCTACTGACTGCTCCTTGGATTTTTCCGCTACCGCGATTGCGCGTTCCTGCTCGGCGATTTCCAACGACTTCTGCTTGGAGATGCGCTGCTCTTCGAGAATGCGCTCGCGTTCGATCTCCTGCTCCTGCAGGCGTTTTTCTTTTTCGATCTCCAGCAGCCTGGTGGCCTGCTCGGCAGCGATGCGCGACTGGTCGACCTCGCGCGCGGCCTCAATCTCGGCCTGGCGTGCTGCGCGGTCCTGGGTGGCCTGCTCGCGGGCAATATCGGCTTTCTGCGCCGCCTCGCGGTTTTCGACCTCGCGCTGCTGTTCCAGGTGGGCGTAGCGTTTCTCCCGTTCGATTTCCAGTCTTTGCCGTTCGGCCTCGAGGTTTTTCGTCTCGATCTGTACGCGGGTTTCCTGTTCGACGTCGTTCACTTCCTTGCGCCGCGCCTCGATGGATCGCGTCATGCTGGCGAGACCCTCGGCGTCAAACACGTTGTCCTGATTAAAGAATTCCTTGTGCGTCTGGTCGAGGCCGGTGAGGGAAACCGATTCCAGTTCCAGGCCATTTTTCAACAGGTCCTCGGACACCACCTGTTGTACTTTCTGTACAAACTGACTGCGCTGCTCGTGCAGTTCTGCCATCTGCATCTCCGCCGCCACCGAGCGCAGCGCATCGACGAACTTGCCCTCGATCATGTCCTTCAATGCTTCCGGATCCAGCGTGCGGATACCCAGGGTCTGCGCCGCGTTGGCAATCGCATCGGTATCCGGCTTCACACGCAGATAGAATTCGGCCAGTACATCCACGCGCATGCGATCTTTGGTGATCAGCGCCTGGTGTTCCTTGCGCGATACCGCGAGGCGCAGCGTGTTCATATTGACCGGGATAATCTCGTGCAGCACCGGTAACACCAGCGCGCCGCCGTTCATGATGACCTTCTGCCCGCCCATACCGGTGCGCACGAACGAGCGCTCCTTGGACGCGCGGGTATACAGGCGTGCGAAGATGGTACCGATGACGATCAGGCCCACCAGTACCGAGCCGGCCATCACTAAAATCGTGGAAAAATTGTCGATCAGATTCACTATCATTAACTCCTTTTTTTAATTGTTTCCCATCAGGTGCTGGCTAGTCGGGCGAATCACGCGGAAACTGGCTCCGCGCTCTTCCACCAGCAGGACCTGCTCTCCCTGAGTGAAGGTTTCATCTACATCCGGCTCCACCATCACATAGTGGGTCGTGCCGAACTCATCGCTGAAGCGTGCCTCCGCCGGCGAGCCGGCAGCGGCCTCGCCGATGGTGATGGTCGCCACACGGCCGATAAAGGATTTGCGCCCTACCGCTTCGGTTTCATCACCGATGGCAAAACGCCGCAGCAGGTTGCCGACAAAGCGCACCTGCGGCAGCGCCAGCAGCAGTACCGGAATGGCCAGCAACCAGGTCGGCAACAGGAAACCGACCAGCGAATGCGCCAGCATCTGCAACAGCAGGCCAGTAACACCAAAGGCGACCAGGAATGCGACCAGCAGAATCAGCGCCGGCACTTCACCGAAGCGCAGCCAGCCGAGGAAGCGCGTCAGCACGCCGCCCGCTTCGGTATCCGGCGCGTCCACGTCGATATCCGCATCCGGCAGCAGGTTGTCGAGCAGATCGGAAATGCCGACGCCAATGAGTGTCATGGCTCCCTCCAGCACCGCAATCATCAGCATCAATACCAGTGCGCCGGTGTACAGCAGGTTGCCGTCTTGAAGCAGGAATGCCATCAGGCCTCCGATTTTATTTTCGCCAGCCGCTCCTTGATGCGGTTGCTGCGCGCCAGTTCTTCCAGCTCGGCGAGCTTGCTCGCATCGGCATTCGATTGGGCGGTGGGTACACCGGCGTTTTCCAGCACGCGATTGAAGGCGCCCTCGGCCTGATCCACCTTGTCGGCGGTATTGCGGCTGCTGCCGCGTTCGTCACCGCTGGCGCCATTACTGACGTGTTCGCTGGCTTTGGCAAAGTCGCGCAGCTGTTCACGCATATCGCGCTTTTTGCCGGCGAGTGCGCTGATGTAGGCATTCAGCTCGCCGATTTCGGCATCGGCCTCGGCGATGGCCTTTTCCAGCACCGGCAGCTGCGCCTCGATATCCATCTGTTTGGCGATGGCGGCTTCGGCCAGATCATCGCGGTTTTCTTTCACCGCGACATCAATCTGCCCGGCCAGTGCGCTGTGGCGATTGTTTTCCGTGTTGAGGGTTTTGCTACTGAGATACTTGGCCGCTTCGGCCTTGCCCAGCTGATCGCGGACTTCGGCAATAGCGTCGTCGAGTTCGCGGATCGCCTGCTCCATTACCAGTTGCGGGGTAGCGTTTTCCACCGAATCCACCAGTGCGTTGGCGGAGGCGGAGATCAGGCGGGAAATACGGGTTACGAGTCCTTCTTTCATTGTTTTCTCCTTCCTTTCCTCATTTAACTATTTATTCAACAGGCTATCGAGCTGTTTCTTGATCCGTGTGGCAGTTGCTGACGCGGCGCAGCGCGAATCTTGCTGCAGCGCCAGCAACAGGATTTTTTCCATGAAGGCCTCAATCGCGGGTAGGGATTTGCGTTCCAGTTGCGGCGCCATCTGTTCGTCGTCGGTGCAGCTCTGCACCGCCGCGGCGCCCTCAGCGAGCAGTTCCAGCAGTGCCTCCACCAACAGGCTGCGCGGTTCTTCTTCCGCATAGCGCGCCTTGATCGGCAGTACCGCTTCGCTGGAGGCAATGTAGGCGCGGGCAAAGCTGTGCATGCCAACGGAGTCGCGCGCCATGGCGATCAGCTCGCGCACTTTTTCACTCTGGGTAACCGCGCCGTTGCGGTCGATCGACATCAGGTAGGCGTAGTCACCCGGAGATAAACGCGCGGAGATGGATTGGGTTTTATTGAGCATGATGTCCCCTTCCCTGAGATGTATACAAAAGTACACACAGCGTAATTACCGGTCAATTACATGCGCTTACAGCGCTGCGATTGGCGCCAATAGCATTTTTTCTACGTATGAATGTCACTAGCGTCCGCCTCGACGTCAACCCGGGCGAAGCGCGGGTGCCGCTGTGCTTTGCTTAAGAGATCCATGTGGCCCGATGCGCTGGCGTGTCCGGGCCGCTTCCGAAGCAACGGATAGCAGTGATGGCAGGCTCACCCGCGCGCGACGGCGCGCATCGACAGACAGGTGCGGAGCAGGGAGAAGCGCAACGCGTGGATATCGACGCGCTGTTCCGGCAACTGGATTCATCACCGGCGGGTCTGTCCGCCGCGGAGGCGGCAGCGCGGCTGTCGCGCTACGGGCCCAATGCGCTGGCGGAGGAACACACCAGTACGCTGCGGCGCCTGCTGGGGTATTTCTGGGGTCCCATCCCGTGGATGATCGAGGTGGCGGCGCTGCTGTCGGCGCTGGTGCGACACTGGGACGACTTCGCCATCATCCTGGTGCTGCTGCTGTTCAACGCCGCGGTGGGTTTCTGGCAGGAGTACAAGGCCAGCAATGCGCTGGAGGCGCTGAAGCGCCAGCTGGCCCTGCAGGCGCGCGTGCGCCGCGACGGCAACTGGTCGGCGATCGAGGCCAGTGCGCTGGTGCCCGGCGATGTGGTGCGCCTGCGTCTCGGCGATATCATCCCCGCGGACGCACGGCTGTTCGACGACGGCTACCTGGCCGTCGACCAGTCGGCGCTCACCGGCGAGTCGCTGCCGGTCAACAAGGGCGCCGGGGAACTGGTCTACTCCGGCTCGGTGGCGCGCCAGGGGGAGATGACTGCGGTGGTGACCGCCACCGGCAGCGAGACGTTCTTCGGGCGCACCGCCGGGCTGGTGCAGCGCGCCGGCGCCGCGTCGCACTTCCAGAAGGCGGTGCTGGCCATCGGCGACTACCTGATCTACCTGAGCCTGGCACTGGTCACGATCCTGATCGTGGTGCAGCTGTTCCGTCATGCGCCACTGCTGGAGCTGGTGCAGTTCGCGCTGATCCTGACGGTGGCGTCGATCCCGGTGGCCATGCCGGCGGTGCTGTCGGTGACCATGGCGGTGGGGGCACTGGCGCTGTCGAAGATGAAGGCCATTGTGTCGCGCCTGCAGTCAATCGAGGAGATGGCCGGGGTCGATATCCTGTGCTCGGACAAGACCGGTACCCTGACGCAGAACCAGCTTACCCTGGGTGAGCCGGAGGTGTTTGCCGCGCGCGACGCCGGCGACCTGATCCTGGCGGCGGCGCTGGCCTCGCGCGCCGAGAACGGCGACGCCATCGACCTGGCCGTGCTCGGCGGCCTCGACGACAGCAGCGCGCTGGCGGCGTATACCCAGACCGCCTTTACCCCGTTCGACCCGGTGCACAAACGCACCGAGGCACAGATCCGTGCACAGGACGGCAGCAGCTTTCGCGTCAGCAAGGGCGCGCCGCAGGTCATCCTGGCGCTGGCCAATCCGGACCGCGACACCGCGCAGCGCGCCGCCAGCGCCATCGATGCCAGCGCCGAGAAGGGCTACCGCACACTCGGCGTGGCGCGCACCGACGCGGACGGCAACTGGCAGTTTCTCGGCATTCTGCCGCTGTTCGATCCACCGCGGGAGGACTCGGCGCAGACGCTGCGCGATGCCGGCGCGCACGGTATCGCGGTGAAAATGGTCACCGGCGACAACGCCGCCATCGCGCGGGAGATCGCCGGCAAGCTGGGGCTGGGCCGGGAGATCCAGCCGGCCAGCGCGCTGTTCGGCGACGAGGGCAAGCAGGTGCCGGCGGATCTGGCCGAGCGTATCGAGCGGGCGGACGGCTTTGCGCAGGTGTTCCCCGAGCACAAGTACGCCATCGTCAAGGCGCTGCAGTCGCGCGGGCACCTGGTCGCGATGACCGGCGACGGCGTCAACGACGCGCCGGCGCTCAAGCAGGCGGATGTGGGTATCGCCGTGTCCGGCGCCACCGATGCGGCGCGCGCGGCCGCCGACCTGATCCTCACCGCACCGGGGCTGTCGACTATCGTCAGCGCCGTGCAGGAGGCGCGGCGCATTTTCGAGCGCATGAATTCCTATGCGATCTACCGCATTACCGAGACCATCCGCATCATGATCTTCGTGGTGCTGGCGATGATCGTCTTCAACTTTTACCCGATCACCGCGATCATGATCATCCTGCTGGCGTTCTTCAACGACGTGCCGATCATGGCCATCGCCTACGACAACACGGCGCTGTCGCCGCATCCGGTGCGCTGGGATATGCAGCGCGTGATCACCGTGTCGACGGTGATGGGCGTGGTCGGCACCCTCGGCAGTTTCCTGATGCTGTTCCTGGCGGTGGACTGGCTGCACCTCAGTGTGGCCAAGGTGCAGACCTACATCTTCCTGAAAATGGCCGTCGCCGGGCACCTGACGCTGTTTGTCGCGCGCAGCCGCAGCTGGTATTTCCTGCGTCCGTTTCCGGCGCCGATCATGATCTGGGCGGCGGTGTCGACCAAGCTCGCCGCGACGGTGCTGTGCGCCTACGGGTTCGGCCTGGTCACGCCGATTTCGTGGCCGGAAATTGGGCTGGTATGGGGCTATGCGATTGTGTGGTCGTTTCTCACCGACGCCGCCAAGGTCTCCGTCTACCGCCACCTCGACCGCAGCGCGAAGCGCCACCGCAATTTTCTCGCCACCGTCGGCACGCACCTGCACCGCCGGCATTGACAGAAACCGCAGTGCCGGCCGTCTACACTTCAGTATTTGCCGCGGGCGTCATTCTCTGCTGAGCCGCCGTCCGCAAGAACCCATGGCCAGCGATCAGACGCATGTTCCACCACAACCTGATCCTCAACGTCGACAGCTACAAAGCCAGCCACTACCTGCAGTACCCGCCGGGCAGTGAGTACGTGAGTAGTTATATCGAGTGCCGCGGCGGCGAGTTTCCCGCGGCAGTATTTTTCGGCCTGCAGGCATTTATCCAACAGTATCTGTTAACGCCGATTCAGCGCAGTGATATCGACGAGGCCGAGGCCATGCTCCATGCCCATGGCCTGCCGTTTCACCGTGCCGGCTGGGAACACATCCTGCAACAACACGGCGGTCTGCTGCCGCTGGAGATCTCCGCGGTGCCCGAGGGCACGGTGGTGCCGCTGCACAATGTGATGCTGCAGGTGGTCAACACCTGTGTGGAATCTTTCTGGCTGACCAGCTATATCGAGACGGCGCTGGTGCGCGCCATCTGGTACCCGATGACGGTGGCCACCCAGAGCCGCGCGATCAAGCAGACCATCGCCCGCTACCTGGACGACACTGCGGACAGCCGCGACGGCCTCCCGTTCAAGCTGCACGATTTTGGCGGCCGCGGCGCCAGCAGCCTGGAGAGCGCCATGCTCGGCGGCATGGCGCACCTGGTGAATTTTAGCGGTACCGATACGGTATCGGCGCTGGTGGCGGCGCGGCGCTATTACGGTGCGGAGATGGCCGGCTTCTCGATTCCCGCCGCCGAACACAGCACCATGACCGCCTGGGGCAGAGAGCGCGAGGCGGATGCCTACGCCAATATGCTCGACCAGTTTGCCGGGCCGGGCAAGGTCGTGGCGGTGGTCAGTGACAGCTACGACTTATGGCACGCGATCGAAAACATCTGGGGCGGTGTGTTGAAGGAGCGGGTCATCAACAGCGGCGGCACTTTGGTGGTGCGGCCCGACTCCGGCGATCCGAAAACGATCGTCACCGAGAGCCTCGAGCGGTTGATGCGCATTTTCGGCAGCCGCGTGAACAGCAAGGGCTACCGCGTGCTGCCGGACTTTATCCGCGTAATCCAGGGTGACGGCGTGACCCGCAAAACCATTCCGGAAATTCTGCAGGCGATGAAAGAGCGCGGCCAGAGTGCGGAAAATATTACTTTCGGTATGGGGGGCGCGCTGCTGCAGAAAGTCGACCGCGATCTGCTCAGCTTCGCGATGAAGGCCAGTGCCATCCGCATCGATGGCCGCTGGCAGGATGTCTACAAAAACCCGGTGACCGGCCCGGAAAAAAAATCCAAACGCGGACGCCTGGCCCTGGTGCGCGACGGTAACGGGAGTCGCGATGAAGTCACCACGATCAAGCTGGAGGATCTGGGCGCACGCGACAACCTGCTGCAACCGGTCTACCGCGACGGCCAGCTGCTGCAGGAAACCGACTTCGACACAGTGCGCGCACGCGCCGAACTCTGATGCGGCGCAGCCATCGCTGATGCCGGGTTACTCGGCCGCCTGCTCGACGAACAGCAGCTTATCAGTATCAAAGCCCGCGGCGCGCGCCTTGGCCACCAGCCGGTCGATGGTCGCCTGCGGTAGCTGCGGTTTGCGTGCCAGCAGCCACAGGTATTCTTTGTTGTAGCCGCTGACCAGCGCATAATCGTAGTGCTCGCGATCGAGCGCGACGACGATATAAGACGCGTAGAAGGGACCGAAAAACGAAACTTCAAGCTGCCCCACATCGTCGGCGCCGGCGAACTTTGCCTTGCCGACTGACTGCCGCCACTTGCCCTTCTCCGCATCGAATCCGCGGTTGACCACCTTGACCGAACCGTCGTCATTCAGCGAGTACTCCGCGGTGACCCGCGACAGGCCGCGCTCGAAGCGGTTGTCGAGGCGCGCTATCTCGTACCAGCGGCCGAGGTAACGCTGCAACTGGAAATCGTCGACCGGCTGTACACCGGCCGGCACCCCGCTGCAGCCACCCAGCAGCGCCGTCAGCCCCGCCATCAACATCACACACAATTTCCGCACGGTATTTACTCCAAACTAACTTCTAAGTGCTTCTACGCATAAAAATCAGTTTAGGATCAGGTGGCAGAAACAAAAAAACCACCCTGCGGGTGGTTCACGGAGAAGACAACATCTCTGGAAAAGGGTGCAGGATAGTACACCGGGGTCGACACTCCGAAAGCGCTGGCTGCCCTACCGTTCCTTGCGCAAATCCGTCGCGCTGACACTTTCGAAGTACCGACTCCGCTGACCTATCCGGCCAGGAAGTCTGTGTGCGCGGCGCAAGCACCGCGCACACAGGAGATATTACCCTGCTTATTTCTCGACGAAGGCGCGCTCGATCACATACTCGTGCGGAACCCCGGCGCGGGTTTCGCGGAAACCCCAATCGTCGAGGATGTTGGTCAGGTCTTTCAGCATCGCCGGGCTGCCGCACAGCATAAAGCGGTCCTCTTCGACATTCGGCTGCGGCACGCCCAGGTCGGAGAAGATCTTGCCCGACAGCATCAGGTCGGTCAGGCGTCCGGTGTTGCGGTAGGGCTCGCGGGTGACCGTCGGGTAGTAGAGCAGCTGATCGCGGATCATCTCACCGAAGTACTCGTGGTTCGGCAGCTCATCCTCGATATGCTGCTGGTAGGCCAGTTCGGACACATAGCGTACGCCGTGGGTCAGAATCACCTGATCGAAACGCTCGTAGACATCCGGATCCTTGATGATGCTCAAGAACGGCGCCAGGCCGGTGCCGGTGGACAGCAGCCACAGGCGTTTACCCGGCAGCAGATGATCCGCCACCAGGGTGCCGGTGGGCTTGCGGCTGACAAAGATCTCGTCACCGGGTTTGATCTTCTGCAGCTGCGAGGTCAGCGGGCCATCCGGCACTTTGATGCTGAAGAACTCCAGCTGGTCCTCGTAGTTGGCGCTGGCGATGGAGTAGGCGCGCAGCAGCGGGCGACCGCTGTCCTGCTGCAGCCCGATCATCGTAAAATGGCCGTTTTCGAAGCGGAAACCGGGATCGCGGCTGGTCTTGAAACTGAAAAGGGTGTCGTTCCAGTGATGGACTTCCAGCACCTTCTCTATATTCAAATTAGACATAAGCTTAGAACCACTTATTCCTGTTTTCTCTTAATGATTGAATTCTAGCCCTGGAACATCTATAGGCAAAATGGGATATTTCGATACTTGTTATCGAATTTATCAATTAACCTGAGAAAGCATTTTGCGCTACTCCCTCCGCCAGCTGGAAGTCTTTCTCGCCTGCGCCCACTACGAAAATGTCAGTCGCGCGGCCGAGAGCCTGAATATGTCCCAGTCCGCCGCGTCCACTGCGCTGAAAGAGTTCGAACAGCAGTTCGCGCTGCGCCTGTTCGAACGCACCGGCAAGCGCCTGCGCCTGAACGAACTCGGGCGCCAGCTGTGGCCGCGGGCCGAGGAGCTGCTGGAGCGGGCGCGCGAACTGGAGCAGACGCTGGCCACCCACCGCGACCTGGGGCGCCTGAAGATCGGCGCCACCCTGACCATCGGCAACTACCTCACCGCCGGGGTCATGGCCCGCTATATGGCCGAGCAACCCGGCGCCGGGGTGCAGCTGGATGTGGCCAATACGGCGTCCATTGCCGAGCGGGTGCTGAATTTCGAGCTGGACCTGGGCCTGATCGAGGGCGAACTGAATCATCCCGACCTGGAAATGGTGCCCTGGCGCGACGACCAGCTGGTGGTCTTCTGTGCACCGGAGCACCCATTGGCGGGGCGCAAACGGCTATCCGACAAGGACCTGTGCGCGGCCACCTGGATAGTGCGCGAACCCGGCTCCGGCACCCGCCAGACCCTGGAGCGCGGCCTCGCCGGCCTGTGGCCGCAATTGAATATCCTGTTGGAATTACAGCACACCGAGGCGATCAAGCGCGCGGTGGAAGCGGGGCTCGGCATCAGCTGTCTGTCGCGGGTGAGCCTGTCCGACGCGTTGAAACGCGGATCACTGGTGGAGCTGCCGGTGCCGCAGCGGGATTTCAACCGCGAATTCTATTTTGCCCTGCACCGGCAGAAATATCGCAGTGCCGGCATCGAGCGCTGGCTGGAATTGTGTCGGCAGGTACCGTAAACAAAAAAGCCATCCGCATGCGGATGGCTTCTTGACCACGAATTCCGGCAAACGGAATTACTTGACCGGCACCAGCTGTGATTTCAGCTCTTCCGGTACCTGATCGATGGAAGCGATCGTCAGGCTGTTCAGTGCAGTCGATGCGGTCATCGGCTGCAGGGAAGCACTGGCGGAGTTCGGCAGTTTCCACATGGCGCCAGTGGCCGGATCCACGATCAGCATGCCGAGCACACCGCCAAGCAGAATGTTGCCGAGATACCAGCCATCAATACCCGCTTTCAGCTGAAAGCTTTTCTCGTTGTAACCGGCCATCTGGTATTTCACGGTATAGCTGGCGGAGGAGAAGAAGCCGTCGGAAGCAGACAGGGTGACGGTATCCGGGGTCACGCCGCTTTGTACATCCAGGCCCGCTTCGTTGGTAATGGTATAGTTCGCCCCGGTCGGTGTGCTGTTAATGGTCACCGGATAAGTGCTGTCACTCAGAATGCTCGCGCAACCAGAAGCCAGCAATACACCCGCGGCCACAACCCCCAATGTAAATTTCTTGATCATGAATCTTCCTAATATATAACTTTCTTGTCATTGCCGGCCTATCCACAGCCGGACGCGGGAGAATATCACAGTATCGATGTGATTCCTTTGGCGCGAGGGCAACGCGCGGGTAAATTACCCGCTGCTACGGCGAGCGGAAAAGATACCGGTTGATATTTTGTGCGAAATTTACCGTCGGGTTTGGACGTTGCTATTCCAACCCACGTTGCTTTGCGCCAAATATCCACGAGTAGTCGCTGAGCCGGCGAAGACAAGGTTCGCTCCTGCAGATTTCACTTTATCGTTAAAATCTACTGCAAAACCTGCGGCACTTTCGGGCACTGCTTTAACTAGACACTAGACCGCCTCTCGGTGGAGCGCACCTTGTGTTCGCCCTCTCCCGGCTGGCAGCGGCAGCGCCAGGACTCACGTCCCCGCCCTGCGCGCATCCAGTCGCCGGACAAATTCCTGCAGGATCAAACGGTAAAGCTCGCGACCGAGATACTTGTCTTCCACGCCGCTGTCGATCGAGGGATTGTCATTGACTTCGATTACAAAGCCTTTGCCGGCAGACTCTTTTACGTCGACACCGTAAAAGCCGTTCCCGATCGGCCGCGTGGCCTTTAAAGCGGCTTGCAGCACCGCACGCGGCACCTCGAAGGTCGGCAGGGTAGCGGAACTGCCGCTATTGTTTTTCTTGGTGCCGTGGTTGTAGATCTGCCAGTGGTTCTTGGCCATATAGTAGCGGCAGGCGTACAGCGGCTTGTTGTTGAGCACACCGATGCGCCAGTCGAATTCCGTATACAGAAATTCCTGCGCAAGCAGCAGACTCGACTCGGCAAACAGCTCTCCCAGTTTGTCCCGCAATTCCGCCTCACTATGCACCTTGACCACACCGCGCGAAAAGGAACCGTCGGGGATCTTGATCACCATCGGCAGGCCCAGCTCGACCAGCGCGCGCCGCACGCCGGCCTCGTCACCGCGATGCAGGATACGGGTCTTCGGTGCCGGCACCTTGTGGGTGGCGAACAGGTCGGCGAGATAGATCTTGTTGGTGCAGCGCAGGATGCTGGTCGGGTCGTCCAGCACCACCAGGCCCTCGGCCTCGGCTTTCTTGGCAAAACGATAGGTGTGGTGGTCGATGGCGGTGGTCTCGCGGATAAACAGCGCATCGAATTCCGGCAGGCGCATGTAGTCCGCGGGGCCGATCATCTCCACGGCGAAACCCAGCTCGCGCCCGGCGCTGACAAATTTCTTCAGCGCGGCGGCATCGGACGGCGGCAGCGCCTCGTCCGGGTTGGCGAGGATGGCAAGGTCGTAGCGCGTGTTGGCGCTCTTAGTGCGCGGGCGCCACACCTGGTTGCTGAACGCGTCCAGCGCCTCGGCGAACAGGGTCTCCTCCGCCTCGCCCAGCTCGCGGTGGGAGCAGACGTGCAGGTCGACGATCTCCCAGCTCTCATCACAGGCGAGGGAGATCTCCAGGATCGGGCAGGCGAAGCGGTCGAACAGCAGCCGCGCGAGCGGCTGCAGCGCCGGCTCGGCGCAGTGGCCGAAGAAAGATTTGATCACCCGCCGCGCACCCGGCACCTCCGGCGGCTGCAGCTTGTTCAGCGCCGGCATCAGCGGCGCCAGCTGGAGTTTGTATAGTTGCGGCACCGACAGGTCGTTGAGCGTGCGCACACTGGGCAGCACATGGTGGCTGCGCGCCTCCGCCAGCAGCGAGCAGTAGTAGCCCTCCGCGCGGTAGTCGTAATCGGCACACAGGTTGATGATGCGCACGCGCTGCGGGCGGGCGGGCAACTGCAGATAGTCGGCAAAGGTGATCACGCGCTCACTGGGGTAGTAGGGCGCCCAGTCGCTGGGCTGGTCGATCACAATTAGCACCTGGGACATGAACAAAGGCGCCTCAAAAAGGGGTGGGTCAACAGCGCGAAAGATAGAAGAAAACCCGCACTTCTCCTATCTTTTTGTGCGGCTTTTTTTGCTGCATTTTCCCATGGTTTTGCTACTGTTGCCGGGCCGCAACTTCGCGGTGTTCACAGCCGCCTCCGGCGGACGCCACCATGCCGTCTGAATCCCCGCCGACCTTCACCATTCGCCCCGTCGAAGCCGCCGACGTGCCCGCGCTGCACGCGCTGGAGCAGGCCTGTTTCGCCGGTGACCGCCTCAGCCGGCGGCGCTTGCGCCACTGGGTGGCGGCGGACAACCGCGTGTTCCTGGTGGCCGAGCGCAATGACCTGTTGCTCGGCTATGTACTGGTGCTGCTGCGCCGCGGCACGCGGCTGGCGCGGCTCTATTCGCTGGCGGTGGGCCCGGCCGGGCGCGGCCAGGGCATCGGCCGCGCGCTGCTGCTGGCGGCGGAAGAGGCCGGCAGCCACAGCCGCCGCCTGTATATGCGTTTGGAAGTGGCGGAGGATAACCGCAGCGCCATTGCTCTCTATCAGCAGCTCGGCTACCGCACCTTCGGCAGCTACTCCAATTATTACGAGAACGCCGGCAATGCGCTGCGCATGCAGAAACGCATCCGCTACCGCTCGGAAAACCTGCAGCAGCTGGCCGTGCCCTGGTATGGCCAGACCACCGAATTCACCTGTGGTCCGGCGGCAGCGATGATGGCGATGGCAGCGCTGCAGCGCGATTACCAGCCGTCCGTCAGCGAGGAGCTGGCACTGTGGCGCGAGGCCACCACCATTTTCATGACCTCCGGCCACGGCGGCTGCCACCCGATCGGCCTGGCGCTGGCGATGGCGGCGCGCGGTTTCGATTGCTCCGTGTACCTGAACCGGGACACGCCGCTGTTCGTCGACGGCGTACGCAGTGCCGGGAAAAAAGCGGTGGTGCAACAGGTGGATGCGGACTTCCGTGCAGCGGCGCGCGTGCGCGGATTGCCGGTGATCGAGCGGGAATTTACCCAGGCGGATCTGCAGCGCTGGCTCGGTGAGGGCGCGCTGGCGCTACTGCTGATCAGCACCTACCGCCTCGACGGCAAGAAGGTGCCACACTGGGTGGCGCTGACCGGTATCGACGAGGCCTGTCTGTACGTGCACGATCCGGACAGCGACGACGAAGACAACCCGCTCGACAGTCAGTATCTGCCGATCGCACGGGACGACTTCGCGGCCATGTCGCTGTTCGGCAGGGAAAAGCTGCGCACCGCGGTGGTGGTGCGCAGAAAACCCTAGTGGGCTTTTTTGTCCGCGGGCGGACTGAACAGATCGCCGAAGAAGTCACCCTTGTACCAGTGCGGCTTGCGCTTCGCGTCGGCCACGTCGCGGGCAATCGCATAGTTCACTTCGGTAAACTGCTTGGCGGCGACGTAGTTGATCTGTGTGTCGGCCTCGTCGGACGGGCTGTGGTAGCGCTGCTGCAGGAAGCGGTTCTGCAGCGCGGTGCCATTCACGTTCGGGTCCGCGGCCTCGCGGCCGCTGATCAGGTAGATGGACGGAATCCCCTGGCGCACGAAGTTATAGTGATCGCTGCGCACGAAGATCACCTCTTCCGGCATCGGGTCCGGGCTCAGCTTGAGGCCGGCGCGCGCAGCCGCGCGCGCGGCGGTCTTGCCCAGCGTCGAATGTTCGGCGCCGAAGGCGATAATGTCCTTGAACGGGTACAGCAGCATCGGCATATCCAGGTTGATATCCGCCACCATCGAACCCGGCGGCACCGGCGGATGCTGGGCGAAGTAGTCGGAGCCGAGCAGTCCTTTCTCCTCGCCGGTCACCGCAACGAACAGCAGCGAGCGGCGCGGGCGCATACCGGATTCGGCGAACAGTCGCGCGGTTTCCAGCATCACCGCGACACCGGCGGCATTGTCCTGGGCGCCGTTGTTGATCTGGTCGCCCTCCCCTTTGCCCACGCCGATATGATCGAGGTGTGCACTGAACACTACGTACTGGTTTTTCAGTTGCGGGTCGATGCCCGGCAACACCGCCACCACATTGGGGCTGGAGATTTCCTGGTGCACGGCGCCGCTGGTCAGCGCGGCCTGGTACGGCAGCGGGAAACCGCGCGGCACCAGCCCGTTTTCCATCTCGGTATACACCGTATCGAGGCTGCGCGGCGCGCCCATAAACAGCTGGCGCGCGGCGGGCATATCGAGCATCACGCCCGGGTGCAGACCCGGAATCGCATCCGCGGGCACACCGTCGGCGGCGATCCAGTCGAAGCTGTCGTCATGCAAATGCTCGCGCTGGCGCCGGAACGGCCAGCGCTTTTCCCGTTCGGGTGTATTCAGCAGGATGTAGCCGACGGCGCCGTGGCGCGCGGCGGTCTCGCGCTTGGTGCGCCCGGAGGCGTAGTGCGCACCCACTTCGCTGGGCAGCCGCTGCGGGCGACCGGCCAGCACCACGGCAATTTTGCCCTCGACATCGAGGCCGGCGTAGTCGTCGATACCGTAGTCCGGCGCGTCGATACCGTAGCCGACGAACACCAGCGGCGCGGTGGTGACGGTGTCCTCGCTGACGGTGGGCGGCGAAGCGACAAAGTCCTCGCCGAAGTGGAAGGTGATATCGCCATCGCGGCCGCGCAGCACCAGGGTCGGCTTGCGCTTGCCCCAACTGGCGCGCACGAATGGCACTTCCTGCAAGTAGCCGTGACTGCCGGCGGGCTCCAGCCCCATAGCGCGGAACTTGCCGGCAACGAATTGCGCCGCGCGGCGGTACTCGGCGCTGCCGGTGTCGCGCCCGGCCATGTTGTCGGCGGCGAGGAATTCCACCGTTTTGCGGATGTTATCGCTGTTGGCACTGGGAATCGGTGCGAGCGACGCGGTGGCGCAGGCCACCAGCGCGAGCGCCAGTACGGCGCTGAACAGGGTTTTTATTTTCATCGACAAGCAAGTCTTTTTTGGAATTCTGTGGGCGGTTGCCGCGGGGCACACAACCGCAATTGCTGTTACGACGGGAAGCTTACCACGATCCACAAGCGCGCCATCGGGACCGGCTTCAGGCCGCGCGCTGGATCCCCGGGAAGGCGTGGCGTATCGCTGCGGCGAGCTGCTCGCCGGCGGTGTCCGCACAGAAGTCGCCGTGGGCGGCCATAAAATGCAGGATCGGCAGCGTCAGCAGACGCTCGAAATCGGCCTGCAGCCAGTGCGCCACATCGCCGTGCGGCGGTGTCACCCGCGCGCGCCAGCTCGGCGCCACCTGCAGGCCGCGGCGAAAACCCGCCAGGCGCAGCAGGTTGCGACCGCACCAGCTGCAGCCGTGCCACGAAGACCAGTACTGCAGCGCGTCGCAGGCGAGCAGCAGACCGCCGTTGTACGGCAGCCACAGGACCGCTTCGGGAAACTGCGCGCGGTGAAATTCCATAAAGCGGCCACCGGGCACCGGGCAGTCGCCGCCCTCGCACAGCAATTGGTCCGGCATCGGCGCCGGGTACAGGTCGCTGTGGGGCTGGCGCCAGAAGGTGAGGTTGAAATGGTCGCGGTAGTAGAGGTCGTCGCAACCGTGGTGGTAGCCGAGGCGTACTGCGTGACGGATGATACCCAGATCCTGCAGTTGCTCCTCCTGCACCGGGCGCAGGCGCACCGGGTTGATCAGGGTGAGTTCATCGCCGTAGCGCACGATGCCCATGTTGCGATTGATCACCGTGGCCGGGGCGAGTTTGGCCGTGCCCGGCACGCAGAAGAAATCCGGGAGCAGGCGCCGTATCTGACCGTGGGGTTGCGGCTGCGGATAATCGATCTGCATCGGCGCGCGCAGGTGCTAGGTGTACTGGGCGCGGTTGGCGAGTCCGCGCAAAACTTGTAGCGCGCGCTGTGCATCCTGTTCCGGCACGAAGATATGGTCGTGACGCAGCGCGGCGACCACATTCGCGCTGATCCCCGTCTGCGCCAGCTCGCCGGCGACCGCCGCAGTGAGGCCGACGGCATCGAGGCTGGAGTGCACCTGCAGAGTGATCTGGCGGAATGCGCCGCTGTGTTCCAGGCCCGCGCGCTCGGCGGCGACCCGCGGCAATATGGCACAGGCGCCCTCGCGTTCGCGGAACAGGCACAGGCACTGATCGGCCAGTTCCGCCAACCGGTGCGGTGGCATGGGACTGAATACCCAGGTCTCCCCCTGCAGACGCGGATCCAGGTTCTGCAGCAATTTTTCCAGACGCACTTCTGCGCTCATAGGGTGTTCGCCTGTTGTCAGTATCGAAAGCCGCGGTCATTTTACCGGCCGTGCCGGCCATCGCCGCGAACAGCCGGGGCGACTTCGCGCTGCGGCATCAACCACCCTCAGTCTGGCGCCGCCCCACTGCCGGAAGGAAAGGTCTCGGCATCGACATCGGGCTCACCGGGCGCGGGGCTGGTATCCAGCTGCGCGGCATCGGCCTCGCGCTTGGCCTCGCGCTTGGCCTCGCGATCCCAGCGGTCCAGCGTGCGGTTGATATCATTTTCCAGTCCCATTTGCGGGAAACTCGGGCAGGACTCGTCCCGTGACGGATTGTGCCATCCCGACAGCGGCGCGACGAATACCACCAGCGATTTGTGCAGGTGGTTGCGGCCAATACTGGCTTCGGTCCAGGTGGTCTGCCAGGCATACTTGCCGCGCACGGCGTAATCGCTTTCGTAGGATTTCAGGGTGAGGAAATAGGGATAGATCTTGCCATCGCGACAGACGATGCGCCGCTCGGTCTTGATATTGGCCATTTGCGTAAACGGATCGAAATACCAGGCGATATCATAGCCGAAGGCGAAATGCATCTTGCCGCCGCGCTCAATGAAGGCGTAGGAGCGCCCGGTGCCGTCGGCGCGCAGGCTCCACACGTGGCGGGCCTCGCCGTCGCGGGAAATCAACCAGTCACCGACCCACTGCGACGCCTGCAGGCGCGAGTGCGCGTGCCAGCCCTGGGCCTCGTCGCGCCCGTCGCGGTCATTCGCCGCGGCGGCGCCGCAGGTGAGGATCAGGGCCAGGGTGAGAATAAAGCGTCGCTGCTTCACCACTATACTCCGGGTCCGCTCCACTCTTCCCTGAGACGTTGTCTCCCTGAGAATCAGTCCTGCCTGCCGACACCGTATCGCTATCGACTGTAGCCGGGTCAAACGCCCAGATTGGGGCACTCCTTACCGGCGCGCGGGGTATTCCAGCTGCTCAGGCGGCGCTGGAAGCTCAACAGGACACCGCCTTCCTGCAACCAGTGGCGGCCATCGATTATTGCGAAGTTTAGGGTCACCGGGCTCCAGCCGGTAAAGGCGACCGCGACTACACCGCCATTGCAGCGCACCGAGGCCCCGGTGCGCACCTGCACGCGATCACCCTTCAGTTTCCAGCTGATCGCGAAGCCATGGGACAGTTGCCCGTTTGGCTGGAAGCCATAGGCAAAACCGGAACCATCGGGGAGCAGCTGCCACACCAGCTGCTCGTCACCCTCGCTGACCACCAGCCAGTTGCCGGCCCACTGGCGCTGGCTCGACTCGGCCGCGGCGGCCGCCAGCGGCAGCAACAGGAACAACATCAGAATCAGACCGTAGGCCTGGCACATGGGCCACAACACGGCTCGCAGCAGCCGCGGTGGCGCGGACTCGCGAGAAGGTGAAACGGAGGGTTGGGTTTGGGAGGACAACTGCCGACGCAAAAACTTCATGCGCAAATCCACTACTGCTGGTGACTGCGAATGGCGGCGGTGGCGCCGCCGGTTTTCCTGTCCGGTCCCGGCGGCTGCGGCCGCGGGCCGGCATGAAAAACCGCACTGTGCGCGTTTTTTCACGTCCCTCTTATCAAAAGGCTAGACGCTAAATGCCACTGTGGCAGCGAAGACATCAAATTATTCGCCCGCCAGGCGCCGCAGTGGGGATGGGTGCAGCGCGGGATATTACGGAAGGCCCGCGCCCGGCGGTCACTGATCGGCATCGCGCAGCGACTTGTCGGCGCGCCAGATGCGGTACTTGAGTTGTACGTCGGGGGGCAGGTAGACCACCAGCGGCTGGCGGCTGTCGTAGGGGACCAGCAACCCGTCACCGCGCACGCGCACGAAGCGGCGCTTGCGACTGGTGTCGGCGCAGGCACCGGCGGCCTGCACCGGCTGCAGATCACCGAGCACATAGTAGCGGGCACCGCCGTCGAGCTTGCGCCGCGCCAGCCCGGCGCGATAGCTGAGCAGGCGGCAGTCCGCCAGTTGCGCCCTGCCCGGCACCAGCTCCACCCGGTAGCGGCTCTGGTCGGTCACCCTGGGCAGCTGGATGACATGGCGCGTGTGACCATCCAGCGCGGCGGGAAAATCATCGAGCTCCGCCGCCACGGCACCGGCCGCGCTGAACAGGGTATACAGCAGAATCGTAGGAATAGCGCGCAGCAACATAGGGAGTTCCCGCAGATTCGGCGCCGCCGGGTGCGGTGGCGCGTAAACCAACAAACTGCTTCCAGTGTAGCAGTCCGGTTACTCAGCGCCGGCGCCGGCGTAGCCACAGCAGCAGCCCCAGCACTACCGAGACCGCGAACAGCAGCGTGACCCAGCCGCGGAAATCGCTGGCAGGTGGCGGCTGCAGACGCGTGCGGGCCTGGGCCAGGCCGCTGCGCAGCTGCTGGAAAGCGGCGATGACCTCGGCGTTGGAGGCGTCGCCGAGAATGGCGCTGCGCAATGCCTGCCAGCGCGCCGACAGCTGTGTCTCCAGCGGCTGGTCGCGCTGCGCAAGGGCGTCGCGCTGCGGCAGGTAGCCCTCGCGCAGGGCCAGTACCATCTGGTGGTAGGCACTGGCATTGTCGCCGGCGCGGTAGGCGCTCTCGGCCAGTTGCAGCAGGCCGTCGGCGCGCGCCAGCGGATGCTGCAGCGCGCGCACGCGCTGCGGGTGGCCGCGCCACCACATCAGTGCCGCGGCGGCGTCCGGCGACAGCTCCACCGGGCGCGCGGTGGCCATGCCCGGCAGCCCGACCAGCGCCGGATAGCGCCGGGCCTCGTCCACCGGCGGCGGCTCGGTGCCGGTGACCGCGAGGCTGGCCACGGTGACCGCCAGGGCCCAGCGCTGGCGACTGCTGAGGTCGGCGTCGAGTCGCCGCGCGTGCACCGTGTCGGCGCCGGGGTCGAGAATGTTGTAGAGGTCGTAGAGGCTGAAGCTGGCCATGCGCCGATAATCGGTCAGCGCCGGGCCGCTGGCGCCCTCACCGCGGGCGCCGTGGCAGGCGGCGCAGCGCTTCTGGTACAGCGGCGCGGCGACACTGGCGGCGGGCAGCATCTCCGCCGGCGAGCGCTGCAGCTGGTACAGCTGCGCCAGGCGGTCGGCGGCCGCATTGGCGCGGCGGCGCACCTGTTCACCGCTGCGCTTGGCGGCGATGGCGCCATCCAGGTCGCGCACGCTCTTCTCCAACGCCGCGCGCCCCGGGCGATCCGGCAACCCGTGCATCATCTCCAGCGCGCGATTCAGGTTGCGCTGCTGCTGGCGGTAGAGGGGTTGGTCGATCACCGCACCGTCGCGCACCGCGTCGGCGTAGTCGGCGGCGATATAGGACAGCAGGTTGCTCGCCTGCGCGGCGAGCGACTCCTGCTCCTCGGCCGCGGCTGGCGCTGCAGTCAACAGCTGCAGGCACAACAGGGCGGCGCAGATAAGCCAGTTGTATTGCATCGTCGTCGATTTCTTATTCTGGTTTCGAGCAGGGTCGTGTGCGGACACAAAAAACCCCGCGCGGGGCGGGGTTTACAAGCGATCGGCGGCTCAGCTGCGCTTGTCGCGTTCGATACGCTCTTTGGAGATCAGGTAGTCGGCCACCTGCAGCATCAGCTCCTGGCCGTTTGCCTTGCCTTTCAGCCCCGGCAGCGCGGTGCTGATGCGGTACTTGCCGGCGACCACGATTTCCGGCGTGCCGCCCAGATGGTAGGCGCGCTGGTTGGCCATGCCCTGCTTCACGCGACTGCTGACAGCAAACGAATCCATCAGCTTGGCGGCCTCGGCACCGTCAGCGCCATTTTCGTTGAACAGCTTGGCAATGGCCGGCAGGTCCGGCTTCCAATCGCGGCCTTCGCGGGTGGCGAACATTTGGTGTTCCTTGGCGATGGCGGTGAAGATCGGGCGGTGCATCTTGTCCAGCACCCCCATTTCATCGGCGACGTAATAGAGGCGCGCGTGCACGTCCATCACCGGGCGCCAGATGGCGGGGATCTTGAGCAGGGAGACATCCGCGGGCAGCTTGCTGACCCACTGTTCGAATTCCGGCTCGAAGTGATAGCAAT
This sequence comes from Microbulbifer sp. SAOS-129_SWC, assembly GCF_039696035.1. Classification (GTDB taxonomy): domain Bacteria; phylum Pseudomonadota; class Gammaproteobacteria; order Pseudomonadales; family Cellvibrionaceae; genus Microbulbifer. Next base: position 86,874 of record NZ_CP155567.1, on the reverse strand, counting down.
GCGGGCAGCCGTACCAGAACATCTCGGTGACTTCGATCTTGCTGTCGTCGCGCTGCGGCACCGCCTGCGGCAGTACCTGGTAGTCCATGCCCGGCTTGAACTTGGCCGGCGCGCTGTCCTGGGCGCAGGCGGTGAGGCTGAGCAGCAGGGCAAACAGCACAGTGATCGGGGCGGCAACGGCTCTCATAATTATCTCCAACTTATTCTTTACGGCCCGCGCGGGCCGGGTATCGGGAACCGAGTTGACGGAAAGGAGGTTCCCTATAGACAGTGCAGATTATTGAAGTTCCCCGCCGCCGGCGCAAGGCAGCGCTCGGCGCGATAATCGATAGCGGAACCGCGCGCACAAAAAAGGCCGGTTCGAGACCGGCCTTTTGCATACGCAAGCGCTGGATCAGTCGGTCAGGCCGGCGATGTAGTTGGCCACCGCGCTGATCTCGGCATCGGACAGATGCTTGGCCACGGTGCGCATCACGCGGGTATCGCCATCGTTGGCGCGGCTGCCCTCGCGAAACGCTTTCAGCTGCTTCTCGATGTACTCCGCATACTGGCCGGACAGACGCGGGAAGCCGGCGGGCGGGTTGCCCTTGCCGGTGGGCGAGTGGCAGCCCATGCAGGCGGGGACGCCGATTGCGGCATCGCCGGCGCGGAAGAGCTTGCGCCCCAGGGTCAGGCCGTCGACGGTCTCGCCACTGTTAAGTTTGACTTTCTGCGGCTTGGAACCGCTCAGCTGCATGGTCTGCGCATGGAAATAGGCGGCGATATCGCGCATGTCCTGCGGGGTGGCGTTGTCCAGCTGACCCACCATCTGCGGCACCTGGCGCGCGCCACTCTTGATGTCCATCATCTGTTTGACCAGGTACTTCTCACCCTGGCCGGCCAGTTTCGGGAAGGTTGGTACGGCGCTGTTGCCGTCGGCACCGTGACAGGCGCCGCAGGTTGCGGCCTTGGTCTGCCCGGCTTTGGCGTCGCCATCGGCCATCGCGAGTGAGGCTGCTCCAATGCCCAGTCCCAGGGCCAGAGCGGTGTTTATTACAATTCTTTTCATACGTCGTCCCATTGCGCGCTGAATTGTGGCATGTTGGTGCGCGATTTCTCGCAGACCTCTAAGACCTCTGCGCCGCCGCAAAGCCCGTACCCGCCTGCGCGGCGGTAGTCGCCACCGCGGCGTGTCGGTGGCCATACGGGTCGCAACCCCTGCGACGCATAAACCGCAACATTATATACTTGCGCGCCATTCGAGTGTACCGAATCTGGTTTAACCCACTATGTCTGAAAAAAAAACCGAACGCCTCAACTACCGTTCCGTTCAATTTCTGATCAGCGCACCGACGCTGGCGGAGTGTCCCGAGGACAATGGCGCCGAGGTGGCCTTCGCCGGCCGCTCCAACGCCGGCAAATCCAGCGCGATCAACGCACTGACCGACAACACCAAGCTGGCGCGCACGTCCAAGACCCCCGGGCGCACCCAGCTGATCAACTTCTTCAGCGTGGGCGACCACCAGCGCCTGGTGGACCTGCCGGGCTACGGCTACGCCAAGGTCGCGCGCTCGATGAAAGACGAGTGGCAGCGGCACCTGGCGTTCTACCTGGAAAACCGTAACTGCCTGCGCGGCCTGATATTGCTGATGGACATCCGCCAGCCGCTGAAGGAATTCGACCTGCACATGCTCACCTGGGCAGTCAGCTCGGGGATGCCGGCACACATACTGCTGACCAAGGCCGACAAGATGAAAAATGGCCCCGCCAACAACGTGCGCTTCGCGGTGGAAAAGGCACTGAAGGAACAGGGACTGGACAAAGGCGTCAGCGTGCAGCTGTTCTCGGCCACCAAGAAGCGCGGCCTGGACAAGCTGGAGATCCAGCTGAACCAGTGGCTGGCACTGGAACCGGAATAAGCGCCGGCAGTTTGGCCTCGCCGCCGAACAGATGGCAAAAAAAAGCCGGCAGATGGGGACTGCCGGCCAGGGGTCAGATGCCCTTGGGGATGGGCACCTGGTCAGACGCGCCCAGGGGGACGGGCACGCCTGTGGGTTCTCACCCAAACCTTCCGAAATTCGTTCAAGCTCACAACCGTTACTGAAGAGTAAGATGCTGCGGCGCCGCTCCACAGGGAAATTGCACCCGGGTGGCGAGGTACGAACTGCAGTGATTCTATTCCGATTCAGGCGGCAAGGCCGGGAACAAATCCCAATTGCATGGATAGCCGCAGGCTATTTTTCACCAGACAAAAAAATGCCCCGATGTTGGGGAGGTTTCGGGGCGAGGGAAGCTCACTTACGGGGTTGTGGTGAGGAGCAACTAGGTTGTGCTTGTTTAGAGGCCACCCGGGTAGCGCGGTTCCACCACATCGTGTAAAGAAGCGTAAACCTGCGTCGGCCGTTGCCGCTCTGCTGTCTCCCACCTGCTTTCCCCGCCTGCCGGTGCCCTGCTATTCCCCCTCGCGCTCGATGTCACAGCAGTGACTGGCGGGGAAATCATCCGACCCACGCAAAATCGCATCGGTCACCGGATTGGGGCGAAAGGTGGTACAGCCCTTCAGGCCCAGGGCAAAGGCCTCGCGGTAGAGGGATTCGAAATCGGCAAACGGCAAATCCTCGGGCACGTTCACGGTCTTGGAGATAGCGTTATCCACGTAGGGCTGCAGCGCGGCCTGCATCAGCAGGTGCGCCCGCGGTGACAGCCGCCGCGCCGACACGAATGCCGCCGGCAGCTGTTGCGGATCACCGCCGCGCGCGCACCACAGTCGGTAAACCGGGTCGGCGATCTCAAACTCGCGGTAATCGCCGCGCGGGGTCAGGACCCGCCGCCGATGGCGGAAGTCGAACACCGGCTCGACACCGCTGGAAACACCGTTGGCCAGCAGGCTGATGGTGCCGGTGGGGGCGATGGCGATCAGGTGGCTGTTGCGAATGCCCTTCTCGGCGATGCCGGTGCGCAGCGATTCGGGCAGCGCGCGCACATCGGCGCCGGCCAGGTAGGATTCGCGCTCGAAATACGGAAAGGACCCCCGCTCCACCGCCAGCTCGATGGACGTGCGGTAGGCGGTGTCGCGCACCGTCTGCAGGATCCGCGCCGCCAGGGTGCGCGCCGCATCGCTGTCGTAATGCAGGTCGAGCGCGATCAGCGCGTCCGCCAGGCCGGTAATGCCGATACCCATGCGGCGGCTGCCGCGGGCCTGTTTTTTCTGCGCCGGCAGCGGATAGCGCGACAGCTCGATCACGTTGTCGAGCATGCGCACCCCCACCGCGGTGCACTCGGCAATCCCCACCCAGTCGAGGTCGGCGCGGTCGGTGAACGGCGCCTGCACGAAACGCATCAGGTTGACCGAGCCCAGGTTGCAGGCGCCGTAGGGCGGCAGCGGTATCTCACCGCAGGGATTGGTGGCGCTGATGTGCTCGCGGTAGTGGAGATTGTTGTGGGCGTTGATGCGGTCCACGAACAGCACGCCGGGCTCGGCGTAATCGTAGGTGGCGCGCATGATCTTGCGCCACAGATCGCGGGCGCGCAGCCGTTTCACCACCCGGCAGGGCACCGGTGTTTCCGTGCCACTCCAGCAGCGCGCGCGCAGCTCGTGCCCCTCCCCCTCCAGCAACGCTTCGGGAAACAGCAGCGGCCAGTCGTCATCGGCGTCCACCGCGGCCATAAAGTCGTCACTAACCAGCACGGATAAATTGAAGTGGCGCAACTCGCGGTGGTCGCGCTTGGCGTCAATAAAGCGCTCGATATCCGGATGGTCGCAGCGCAGTGTGGCCATCATCGCGCCGCGGCGGCTGCCGGTGGACAGCAGCGTGGCGCACATCGCGTCCCAGATGCGCATAAACGACACCGGGCCCGAGGCGATGGTGCCGCTGTGGTGCGCGCGGCTGCCGGCGGGGCGCAGCGTGGAGAAATCGCAGCCGATACCGCCGCCCTGCTGCATGGTCAGCGCCGATTCCTTCAGGCGTTCGAAGATCGCCTCCATCGAATCCTCGATGGTGCCCATGACGAAGCAATTGAACAGCGTGACACGCTGGCCCGTGCCGGCCCCGGCGAGAATGCGCCCGCCGGGCAGGAAACGGAAATCCTCCACGTTGCGGAAGAAGCGCAGCGCCCAACGGCCGCGCTCGCGGGATTCGCCCCGCGCCAGCGCCCGCGCCAGCCGCCGCCAGCTGTCCTCGAGCGCGGCGTCGCCCACCGGCTCGCCATCACCGCGGAAGCGGTACTTGGTCTCCCAGATAAAGCGCGATATCTCGGTCTCGAAATAGTCCATCTCAGACACTCAACCGCGTTGCCGGGCCGCACTCGTGCAGGCGCCGGATGGCCTCCGCCAGCAGCCCGGCGCAGTCCACCACCTGCAGCGGGCCATCCGCGCGCTGCGGCAGGGAATTGGTCACCGCCACCGCCTCCAGCGGCAGCTGCGCCAGGCGCGCGAGCGCCTCGCCGCAGAACTGGCCGTGGCTGGCCAGGGCGAGGATGCGCGCCGCGCCGCCGCGCTGCAGCGCGACGACCGCGCGCTCGATGGTGCTGCCGCCGGCGATCAGGTCGTCGACGATCAGCACCGTGGCACCGCGCACCTCGCCCACCAGCGTGCCGCCGGACAGCTCACCGCCACTGCGGTATTTCTCCACAAACGCGCGCCCGCACTCGCGCCCCAGCCGCTCGCCCAGCGCCTGGCGGAATGCCTCCGCGCGCTTGACGCCGCCCACGTCCGGCGACGCCACCACCAGCGGGTTGTGATCCCCCTGCAGCTGCCGCGCGGCGAAGTCGACAAACAGCGGCTGCGCCGGCAGGTGCAGGGTGCGAATGCGGAAGGCGTTCTCAAACGCGGCCAGGTTATGTACATCCAGGGTCACCGCGCAGTCGCAGCCGACCGCCTCGAACAGCCCCGCCAGGTAGCGGCTGGAGAGTGGATCGTGCAGCTTGGTGCGGCGGTCCTTGCGCGCATAGCACAGGTACGGCGCCACGGCGCTGACCCGCGCCGCACCGGCATCGCGCAACGCGCCGATAAAGAACAGCAGCCGCACCAGCTTGTCGTCGACGCTGCTGTCGACATCGCTGTACAGGGACTGCACCAGGTAGACGTCCGCGCCCTCGACATCGTCGAGCGGGCGCAGCTTGTGCTCGCCGTCGACGAAATCGCGCTCCTCATGCGCCGCCAGCGGCAGGCCGAGCGCGGCGGCCACGCGCCCGGCAAGGGCGGCGCCGGCGTCGAGGCTGAACAGTTTCAACTCACGCATCGCGCAGGTACCGCCGGAACCAGTCGATGGCCAGGTCGACCACCACATCCAGGGTGCCGGGCTCCTCGAACAGGTGGGTGGCGCCGGGCACTATCTGCAGCTGCGGCGCGCAGTGCATGCGCGCGGCGGCGGCGCGGTTCAGCTCGATCACCTGGTGATCCTCGCCGCCGACGATCAGCAGCGTCGGCGCTCTGACACAGGGCAGCTCATCGCCGGCCAGGTCCGGGCGACCGCCGCGGGAGACCACCGCCTTCACCAGCTGCGGGCGCCGCGCAGCGGCGATCAGCGCCGCGGCCGCACCGGTGCTGGAGCCGAACAGGCCGAGATTCAGGCGGGCGGTAGCCGGCTCGGCCGCGACCCAGTCGAGCGCGGCTAACAAACGCCGCGCCAGCAGGTCGATATCGAAGCGGTATTCGCGCGTGAATTCATCCACGCGATGTTCTTCGGCGGTCAGCAGGTCGAACAGCAGGGTGCCGATGCCGGCATCGTTGAGGCGCGCGGCCACGCTGTTGTTGCGCGGGCTGAAGCGGCTGCTGCCGCTGCCATGCGCGAACAGGACCAGTGCGCCGCTCCCTTCCGGCAGCGCCAGGAAGCCGGCCAGCTGCTCGCCGGCGGCATCGACCAGCACTTCCTGCACCGCCCCGCTCCGGTCACTCATCCGCGGCGCCCCCGCCGAGCGCCTGCGCCTCGCGCATCAGCGCCAGCACCTGTTCATCGCTGAGCTGGGAGAAATCGTGATACCAGGCACCGATGGCCCAGAAGGACATCGGCCGCAGCGGACACTCGATGCGATCGGCGAGCCCGCTGAAACGCGCCAGGGCCGCAGGCGGTGCCACCGGCACGGCGATCACCAGCTGCTCCGGCTGCTCGGCGCGCACCGCGCGCGCCGCCGCCGCCATGGTGGCACCGGTGGCGATGCCGTCGTCGACCAGGATTACACAGCGGTCGCGCAGCGCCGGCCACGGCCGCTCGCCGCGGTAACGCACCGCACGGCGCTGCAGCTCGGCGCGCTCGGCGCGCGTCTCCCGCTCCAGGTCGTCGTCGCTGATACCGCAACTGCGGATCACATCCTCATTCAGCACCCGCGCACTGCCGGTGATGGCGCCCATGGCCAGTTCCTCGTGGCCGGGTACCCCCAGCTTACGCACCAGCATCAGGTCCAGCGGCGCACTCAGCGCGCGCGCCACTTCCAGCCCCACCGGCACGCCGCCACGGGGCAGCGCCAGCACGATGGTGTCTTTGCGGTCACGATAGTCGCCGAGGGACTGTGCCAGCGCGCGGCCGGCTTCAATGCGGTTTGCGAAGGGCTGCATGACAATCCGGCCCCGACTGGTTGGCGATAAAGGTGGGTAATAAAACTAGACTAGCAAACAGACCACCACGCTTAGTGCTCATGACCCAACTGCATATCCCGGATCTGGACGACAAGACCCACTTCCTGCTCAACCCGGCCAGTTACCCGGAGGGCACGACCTCGGTGCGCCTGGTGGAAACCCATATGGCGCGGGTATTCCTGACCGACCGTTTCGCCTACAAAATGAAAAAGCCGGTGCGCTCCAGCTACCTGGATTTCAGCAGCCTCGACAAGCGCTATGCGGTCTGCCTCGAGGAGCTGCGCCTGAACCGTCGCCTCACCGACGACGTGTACCTGGACGCGGTGCCGCTGTGCCTGACCGCACCGGGCCGGCTGACCCTACAGGAGGCCGGTACCCCGGTGGAGTGGCTGGTGAAAATGCGCCGCCTGCCGGCGGAGGCCAGCTTGCCGCAACGCCTAGCCACACTGGACGCCGCCGGACTAGCGCCGCTGCTACAGCGACTGCAGACCTTCTACCGCCATGCGGTCCCCATCCCGCTGACCGGCAACCAGTACCTGGCGCGGCTGCGCCGACAGGTCGACACCCTGCGCACAGCGCTGCTGGCGCCCGAGCTGGAAGAGAAACTGACCCTGGATCGCGACGCCGTGGACAGCGTGGCGCGCGCGCTGGTGGAATTCAGCGCACAGCAGCAGCCGCTGCTGGATGCCCGCGGGGCACTGATCGTCGAGGGCCACGGCGACCTGCGCCCCGAGCACTGCTTCCTGACCGAACCACCGCAGGTGATCGACTGCCTGGAGTTCAACCGCACCCTGCGCTGCGTGGATCCGCTCGACGAACTCAGCTACCTGGCGCTGGAGTGCGAGCTGCTGGGACGCGCCGACCTGGCGCAACAGATAGTGCACAGCGCCGGCGCGGCGCCGGCAGAGCTGGTGCGCTTCTACCAGTGTTACCGCGCGCTGCTGCGCGCCCAGCTGGCGGCCGCGCACCTGCAGGATGGCCGGGTCAACGAGCCGGACAAATGGCGCCGCAAGACCGGGACCTACCTGGCCGCGGCACTGCAGCGCTGCCCGTGACACCCACCCTCACCGAGCGGACAAAAAAAAGCCCCGGAACTGGGGGGTTCCGGGGCAATATCTGACTTCCTTGGGGGATGATGACGCATTCCAACGATCTTGCCTGTTTAGAGCAGGCGGCGTCGGAACGGTTCCCCAAATTCTGTTAAAAAGTGTTAAAAAATTGAACAAGCTGGCGATTCTGTCGCCAGTTTAGTCCCCGCGGCTGGCGATACACCCGCGCCGCGTGCGCCAGACCAGCGCCGCGGTGTAGACCACCGCCGTGATTACGCCCCACAACAGCCCGTGAGTGAGCGCAAACTCCGCCTCGCGCCCGCGCGCCATCTGCCCACCGGCAATCAGTGCCACCGCGGCCAGATACACCAGCGCAAAGCGCCGAATCCAGAAGCCCTTGGTCATATTCACCTCCTTGGTTATTGAACGTTGTTCTTCCTGTATGAGCGACCGCCAGAGTGTACGCTAAGTGCGTGAGCGATTGGACCGGGCTGGCGCTCCAGCACCGCCGGACGCCGCCAGGCGCCCGCGCAGAAGATGTGCGGTTCTCTTCTAGTGGGCCTCATCCCAGTTGGCGCCCTGCCCCACCTCGACGATCAACGGCACGTCCAGTTCGGCGGCGCCCTGCATCAGTTCAGTGAGCCCGGCTTTGACGGTGTCCACTTCGGACTCCACCACTTCCAGCACCAGTTCATCGTGTACCTGCATAATCAGCTTGCTGGCGAGGCCCTGCTCGGCGAGCCAGGCGTCGACCGCAATCATCGCGCGCTTGATGATATCCGCGGCGGTGCCCTGCATCGGCGCGTTGATGGCGGTGCGCTCGGCGGCCTGGCGCTGCATGCCGTTTCTGGAGTTGATCTCCGGCAGGTACAGGCGGCGGCCGAACAGGGTCTCCACATAGCCGTTTTCGGCCGCCTGCTGGCGCGTGTTGTCCATGTAGGCGCGCACGCCCGGGTAGCGCTCGAAATACAGATCCACGTATTTCTGCGCATCGGCGCGGGAGATGCCCAGCTGCTTGGCCAGGCCGAACGCGGACATGCCATAGATCAGGCCGAAGTTGATCGCCTTGGCGCGGCGGCGCTGCTCGTCGCTGACGTCATCCGGTTTCTCGCCAAACACCTCGGCGGCGGTAGCGCGGTGGATATCCTCGCCGTGGGCAAAGGCATCGACGAGCCCCTTGTCGCCGGACAGGTGCGCCATGATGCGCAGCTCGATCTGCGAATAGTCCGCGGCAATGATGATACTGCCCGCGGGCGCCACGAAGGCCTGGCGGATGCGGCGGCCCTCCGGGCTGCGGATCGGGATGTTCTGCAGGTTCGGGTCGCTGGACGACAGGCGCCCGGTGGCGGCCACCGCCTGGTGGTAGGAGGTGTGCACGCGGCCGGTGGCCGGGTCGATCATCTGCGGCAGCTTGTCGGTGTAGGTGTTCTTCAGCTTGGCCAGGCCGCGGTACTGCATGATCAGCGCCGGCAGCTCGTGGGACAGCGCCAGCTCCTGCAGTACCGGCTCGGCGGTGGATGGCGCCCCCTTGGGGGTCTTCTTGATCACCGGGATACCCAGCTTGTCGAACAGGATCGCGCCCAGCTGTTTGGTGGAGCCGAGATTGAACTCCTCGCCCGCTTCGTCGAAGGCCTTCTGCTCCAGCTCGCGCATCTTCTGTTCCAGCTCGCCGCTCTGTTTGGCCAGCATCGGTGCGTCCAGGTAGGTGCCGTTGCGCTCGATATGGATCAGTACCGGCAGCAGCGGCATCTCGATCTCGTCGAGCACCTTCACCAGCGCCGGAATCTTGTCCAGGCGCGCGGACAGCTCCCGGTGCAGGCGCAGGGTGATGTCGGCATCCTCGGCGGCGTAGGGGCCCGCCTTGTCCAGCTCGATCTGGTTGAAGGTCAACTGCTTGGCGCCCTTGCCGGCGATATCCTCGAAGTGCACCGTCTTCTCGTTCAGGTATTTGAGCGCGAGGCTGTCCATATCGTGGCGGCTGGCGGTGCTGTCGAGCACGTAGGATTCGAGCATGGTGTCGCGTTCGATGCCGCGCAGCTCGATAGCGTAGTTGGCCAGGATATGGCTGTCGTACTTCAGGTTCTGGCCGACCTTTTTCTGCGCCGGGTCTTCGAGGATCGGTTTCAGTTTGGCCAGCACTTCGTCGAACGGCAGCTGGGCCGGCGCGCCCATATAATCGTGCGCCAGCGGCACATAGGCGGCCTTGTAGGGTTCCACGGCAAAGGACAGGCCCACCAGCTTGGCCTGCATATAATTGAGGCTGGTGGTCTCGGTATCGAAGGCGAAGATCTCAGACGCCTTCAGCTTCTGTAGCCAGGCGTCGAACTCGGCCATGTCGGTGACGATGGTGTAGTCGCGCTCCACCGCCTCGGCCATGGCCTCCTCGGCATCCTCGCCGGAGAGCTCTTCCAGCCAGCCGCGGAATTCCATCTCACCGAACAGCTCGATCAGCTGGTCTTTGTGCGGCTCGGCGTTGTGCAGCGCGGCCGGCTGGTACGGCATATCCACATCGGTCTTGATCGTGGCCAGCTTGTAGGACAGCTCCGCGGCCTCGCGGTGCTCGGCCATTTTCTTGCCCAGGGTCTTGCTGCCGCGGAAACCCAGCGGCGCGATGGCGTCGAGATCCGCGTAGATCGCGTCGAGTCCGCCCAAGTTCTGCAGCAGCGCCAGCGCGGTCTTCTCGCCCACCCCCGGCACGCCGGGAATGTTGTCGGACTTGTCGCCCATCAGCGCGAGGAAGTCGATGATCAGCTCCGGGCCCACGCCGAACTTCTCTTTGACCCCGTCGCTGTCCATCTCGGTGTTGGACATGGTGTTGACCAGCGTAATGCCCGGGCGCACCAGCTGCGCCATGTCCTTGTCGCCGGTGGAGATGATCACCTCCAGACCCTGCGCGGCAGCCTGCAGGGCCAGGGTGCCGATCACGTCGTCGGCCTCGACCCCGTCGATCACCAGGCGCGGCAGGCCCATGGCGTCGATGATGTCGTGGATCGGCTGGATCTGCGCGCGCAGGTCATCGGGCATCGGCGGGCGATGGGATTTGTAGTCGGCAAACAGCTCGTCGCGGAAAGTCTTGCCCTTGGCATCGAACACCACCGCCACGGTGCTGCCCGGGTGCTCCTTGAGGTGGCGGCGCAGCATGCTGATCACACCGCGCACCGCGCCGGTGGGCTGGCCGCTGCTGTTGGTCAGCGGCGGCAGGGCGTGAAAGGCGCGGTACAGGTAGGAGGAGCCGTCCACCAGGATCAGCGGCGCGGCACTGGACTTGTCGTTACTCATAGATATCCGGCAATTGGAATTTGTCGTGTTTGTTCACAGTGGGCGACAGGATAACCGCGATCGTTTTTTTTCGCTCGCCCCGACGCCGGTTTTGGCATTGTCATCGCAGCTTCACGGCGTTTTCGCCGCGCGCTTCTAGGCTTTAGATAAACGGACGTGCCCGACGCCGCTACGCGAGGCGCGCCGCGACAGCGAGAGGACGAGAACATGAGCAAGCGATTGATCTGTGGAGCGCTGCTGGCTTGTGCCTGCGGCGCGGCGGGCGCACAGGCGCAGGCGGAACAGCGGGCACTGCAGCAGGCCGGGCCGATGGAATATGTGCAGGTCACCGCCATCTGGGGGCTGACCGAGATCGCCGGCATTCCGGAGCGTTTTGCCGAGCGCCTGCTGCAGCTGAACAAACAGGAACAGCTGCGCCTGCTGGCGGAGCGCCAGCGGCAGATGCTGAAAAGCTTCCGCGCCAAAATGGAAAACGCGCAGACACCGCCGGGCGACACCGGCGAAGCCACCTGAAGGCAGAGGTGCCAGCGCCCGCAGATACGACAGTCGGACGGAAGGTGCTGTCGCGCGGCGGGACTCAATCCACCGCGCGGTCCGGCGACGCCTCCGCTGCCCGGTCCGGCACCTCGGCCAGGCAGCGGCGGGCATCGGCGAGCAGCTGGGTCAGCAGTGCGCTGAAGTCGGCATCCGCCGGCAGCTTGGTGCCCAGCGGGTCCAGCGCCACATAACGCAGCCCGAGGCTGGCGGCGGTCTGGCGATCGCGGTCGTTGGCCGGCACCTCGCCGAACAGACAGCCGTCACCCGCGCCCTGCAGCTGCAGTAGCGTCTTGGCGCCGCGCTGGCTGTGGCGGCTGTCGCTGAGCGGATGCGTGTACACGCCGGCGGGGCCGAAGAAATGCCCGTAGGCGTCGTGGGTGACCGCGATCGGGGTGCCCTTGTAGGCCCACAGCGCACGGTTCTGCACCTTCTGCAGGTTGGCCATGCGGCGCGAGAAATCCCGCGCGCGCTGGCGGTACACGTCCGCCCGCGCCGGCTCCTGTTGCGCCAGCCGCTCGGCGATATGCGCCGCGATCACCGCCGCATTGCGCGGGCGCAGCCAGATATGCGGGTCGTGGGGTGAGGCACCGCCGTATTCGTAACCGCCGGCCTGTATCAGCTGCAGCTGCCGCTGCGCCGGCACCCGCTCCATCTGCTGCGCCAGCACCGCCTCCATCTGCGGCCCCAGCCACACCACCAGTTGCGCGCGCTCCAGCGCCGCGCGGTCGGATACCGTCGGCGCGTAGTGGTGCGGGTCGCCGTTGTTGACCAGCACCTGCACCGGCATGTCGTCGGCGACGATCTCCCGCGCGATCAGCGCCAGCGGGCGCACACTGACCAGCAGCTCGCGCTGCGGCGCCGGTGCGGACTGGCCGCAGCCGCCGAGGCAAACAACAAGGATTAGCGGGAACAGCAACTGCGGGAATTTCATCGGTCTCCGGGCGCTTGTGGCTCTTTTACTATCGGGGGAATCTTCGCGGCTGGCGCGAGCCGCCCCTATTTGCGGGCGGACACGATATAATCACACCCCGCCCGCGGCCGCCAGCCCGGTTGCGGTCACGCACTGTTGCGCCGGTAATGACACGTTGCCGGTCAAAGTTCATTTCTCGCCGTCGCGGAGACACCACCCTGAGCCATTCCGAGCCGCTAATCACCGCCACCGATCTCGGGCTGGAGGTGTCCGGCCGCCAGCTGCTGCAGCATATCGACCTCAAATTGCTGGCGGGCGAAATCGTTACCGTGATCGGCCCCAACGGCGCCGGCAAGACCACGCTGCTGCGCCTGCTGCTGGGCCTGACCGCGCCCACCAGCGGCGCGGTGTGGCGCCGCCCGGGCCTGCGTCTCGGCTATATGCCGCAGCGCCTGCACATAGATCCCACGCTGCCGATGTCGGTACTGCGCTTCCTGCAGCTGGGCCAGTCGCGCCTGCGCGAAGCCGGTGCCCGCGACGCGCTCGCGCGGGTCGGCGCCGAGGCGCTGGCACACGCCAGCCTCGCGGAACTGTCCGGCGGCGAGATGCAGCGCGTGCTGCTGGCCCGCGCCGCCTCGCGCAGGCCGCAGCTGCTGGTGCTGGACGAACCCACCCAGGGGGTCGACGTCGGCGGTCAGAGCGAGGTGTACCAGTTGATCGCGGCGCTGCGCGACGAACTCGGCTGCGGCGTGTTACTGGTGTCCCACGACCTGCACCTGGTCATGGCGGCCACCGACAAGGTGCTGTGCATCAACCAGCACATCTGCTGCGAGGGTCACCCGGAACAGGTGAGCCGCGACCCGGCCTACCTGGAACTGTTCGGCGACAAGGTGGCGCCGTATACCCACCAGCACAACCACGAGCACGACCTGAGCGGCGATATCGTCGCCGGCAGCTGCGATCACACCCACCACAACCATAAACCGGAGCAGCAGTAAGTGGCTTCCATCGGCGAACTGATCCACAGCCAGTTTCTCTGGTACGCGCTGGCCGCCGGCCTGCTGGTGGCGCTGGTCAGCGGCCCGCTGGGCTGCTTTGCGGTGTGGCGGCGCATGGCCTATTTCGGCGATACCCTGGCCCATTCGGCGCTGCTCGGTGTAACCCTGGGGTTTGTGCTGCAGGTGGATGCGACCCTGGCCGTGGGCGCCAGCAGCTGCCTGCTGGCGGTGCTGCTGGTGGCACTGCAGCGGCGCCAGAAGCTGTCGGTGGATACGCTGCTGGGTATTCTGTCGCACTCGATGCTGGCGCTGGGGATCGTCGCGGTGAGCGTGTTCAATATCAACGTAGACCTGCTGTCGCTGCTGCTCGGCGACCTGCTCGCGGTGAGCCCGCGCGACCTGGTGTTGATGCTGGCGGCGGCACTGCTGATCGCCGCCCTGCTCTACCTGCTGTGGGAAAAACTGCTGGCTTTCACGCTGCACGAGGAGCTGGCGGCGGTCGAGGGCGTGCCGGTGGAAAAGGTGCGCCTGGCGCTGATGCTGATGCTGGCGCTGTTGATTGCCATCGCGATGAAAGTCGTGGGTGTGCTGCTGATCACCGCCCTGCTGATCATTCCGGCCGCGGCCGCGCGGCGCCTGTCGCGCACCCCCGAGCGCATGGCACTGCTGTCGTCCACGATCGGCTGCGCGGCGGTGCTGCTCGGCTTGCTGGCCTCGGTGCTGTGGGACACGCCGGCGGGGCCGTCGATCGTACTCGCCGCCAGCCTGCTGTTCCTGCTGTGCCAGCTGCGGCGCGCACCGGCCTGAGACGTGCGCTCAGCGGCGTCGATCGCGCTTGCGGTCGCGCTCGACCGGCTCGCAGCCGGCGCGATGAAATTCGTAGATCGTCAGCCCGATACCCAGCAGCAGCAACAGGAAAACACCCACGGCAACCGCCAGCAATAACTTGTCAGACATCTTTCTATCCCGGCCAGGTAATGCGCAGGGTCAGCGGCGGCTGCGGGCCAGCAGCGCCGACACCTTGAAGTAGATCCCGAACGCGAGAATGGTGGGCACCCACAGAGCCGTGAACACCCCCTGATCCTTGTAACCGTTGAACCACAGGTAGCCGGACAGCACGAAGGACACGGCAACCGCCAGCAAGATGAACAGGTCCGATAAGCGGAACATGGCACACTCCTATTAACCGGGTAATCCAGCCGATCCTCGTGACCGGCCGGATGGTCGCCGTGGCAGTTCGGCGCAATTACACGGAATCCCTATCGTAGTCCCAGAAGCCGACCGCCGCGATCAGCAGTCCGGCGACCACGATACCCGCCGGCAGACGCAATCCGCTTACACCGAATACCGCCACCATGGTCGGCACCAGCCCCAGCCAGCCCAGCGGCAGCCACAGCACAATCGGCAACACGAGCAACAGGCCGCCGAAGCCCACCAGGCGGCGTGCCCGTCGCGATCGCGCAAAGGTGTCGAACAGGTTTTTCATGGAGAGATCCGGCCGCCTGGTAGCTATTCAAAGCATCAATAGCAAGTCTAGCCCGGATCTTTCACCCGGCCGTTTGGGTTTTGGCCCGGCCCGGTGGGTTGGCAAAGCGTTTGGGCGTCTTCGCCGGGGGAGCAATGTTGCCGACCGCGGCGGTTTACGGGCCGGCTAAGGCGTCGAGTCGGGCCAGCCAGTGCTCAATCTGCACAGCCACCTCGCGCAGTGCGTCGCGCCCGTCGGCGCTGCCGAGTCCCCAGGCGATCAGCGCACTATTGGCAATCACCGTGCACCAGAACACCACACGGAAGGATCGCTTGCTGGTCTTGTGGTTGAACAGCCGCTGGCCGAGTGCGGCGCCCGGCCAGCCGCCCAGCAGCGACCACAGGTGCAGGGTCAATTCAGGCGTGCGCCAGCGATCCTTGACCGCCGCGTACTTGTCCCGGGCATAGAGCACCAGGCAGACAACACTGGTGAATGCGGGCCAGAACAGGAGCGCCGGCGGCAGGTAGGCGAGCACGGCGGCGAGCGCCAGCGCCAGAGCGAACAACGCGGCCAGCCACAGCGGCAGCCGCTGCAGGAATACATTTCTCGCGCGCCGCGGCGCGCGCTGGTGGATCGTCATACGTCTCCGTTACTCGCCAATGTCCTCGTGCCACAGGCGACCGTGCTCGGCAATAAATGTCTGCAGTAAGGTCCGGCAATCATCGCTGCCGAGCAGGGTCAGCGCGACGCCGCGGGCCCGCAGGTAATCTTCGGGGCCGCGGAAGGTCTGGTTCTCGCCAATTACCACGCGCGGAATGCCGTACAGCAGCACCGCCCCGCTGCACATATCACAGGGGGAAAGGGTGGTGAAAAGCGTACTGCGGCGGTACTCCGCGGCACTGAGCCGCCCGGCGTTTTCCAGGCAGTCCATCTCCGCGTGCAGAACGGCGCTGCCTTTCTGCACGCGCCGGTTGTGGCCACGGCCAATGATGCGGTCGTCCATAACCAGCACCGCGCCGATGGGAATGCCGCCCTCGGCGAGACCCCTTTGCGCCTCTTCGATTGCAGCCTGCATAAATTGATAGCTATCTCTCACGGACTCGAACTCCGTTCATTACAGTTTTTATATCGGCCGAATCGCTAACACCTTGCATTAATTTCGACAAGGCGCTGCCGCCTGGGAGAGGGAGCCCCCTTATAAACAGCTGACTGGAATTGAGCATCTGCATTACTCAGGCGTTGTAGAAAAGACTTTTCGCAAATGTGCTAGTATTTTCCCCATGTCAGAACAACTATCGATCCAACCGGCATGACTTGATTCTAACGGGACAACCTGAAAATGCTCTTCACTAAGATACCCCCCCAACAGATTATCTTTTGAGCTAACGTAAAACTCATCAAGAAGAACCAGCTCTTTTAAAGCCGCTTCTTCTATACCCGAGAGCACGCTTAATTCCTTATCTGTCATGGTACACCCTGCTTTAAAGAGCGTTACATTGGTATCTTCTGAAAATCCACCTTTCTCACAAACATATTGATAGTTGATCTGGTTAGAGTCATTATCCTTAATCATTGGAAAATCTTTAACCAGAGAATCCTTAGCGCTTTTGTAGTCAAAATATGAGTCAATAAGCGTAATGCTTCCTACTCTATCTCCATTGGCAATTAACTTCTTGGCGACCTCAAAAGCCAAAATACCCCCGAAGCACCACCCAAAAAGGTGATAAGGGCCTGCCGGCCTTATCTTTTTAACCCATATAAAGTACTGGTCGACCAGCTCTTCATACGTTATCTGTTTTACATAGGAAGTTCCATAATGACAGGCCAGACGATAGTAAATATTATCGAAAAGAATCATTCTCCTCGGCTTTAATGCGTCTCCGATATTGTTCAAGTAACTTTCAGCTCCTCCATTCCCCGGGGGGAACATGAGCAGAACTTCATCAGTCTCCTTATCACCTATATCCAAGAAAACCTCTGCATCAAAGTCAGAGAGATCACTTAAGGTATGAACAACTTTATCTGGAGATTCTTTACAATTATCAATTATGCTTCTGACGGCACTGATGAATTCATTCTGAAATTCTAAACTTTGTTTTCCAGGCAACCGCGACTGGAAATTAAGATGTAAACCTTCATCGGATAAATAGCAATCAAGACCAATTAGATTGTCATCGGTATTTTCAGTGGCTATTGATGTACCAGTTCCTTCCACTTGGATATCAATTGCCTCACTATCATTTCCGGAGTAATCAATCTTGCCAAGGTAGTTAAACCGTATTTTGGGTAGTGAGTATTTCCCAAGCTCAGAGTTCTGATAGTAAAAGCCAAAGCTCACGCCCAAATCAGGAACACTCTTCACACCTTCCTTGAGCAACATTATCCCTTTATCCAGATCGTCATGATTTTCTATCACTGCTGGATAAATTGACGTGAACCAGCCGATGGTTCTTGAAACATCGACGAGCGGATCAATCATGGCTCTGCCATGAGACTCCAAGAGGATAGGCGTCTTATGAATATCGAAGACTACCGATGCGGCCATGCTCAAAGAATAGAGCAGTAGATTGCCAACATTCGTATTGTACCGATTTCTGGCACAATCGATTAGAGCGCTAGAGTCCTCTTCTCCCAGAGATATACCGATTTCCTCTAACTCATCGGACTGCGCGTCAATATTGACCTGTCTGGAGAGAACATTTTCCCAGTGGGAATATTGTTCCGAATTTTTGTGGCAATAATTAGTGATGGTGCTTTGCCATTGCCTGAAGCTACTTGTTTTCGTACCCAGATCCTGCTTTTCTAGCAGTCTGTAACAATCCTCGGCAACAATCCTAATTGATACTGCATCAAAAATTAGGTGATGCATGATAAAGAGGAGCCTGTCACCTTGGTCATCATAATTGACAAAATGAACCGCCTTCCATAACGGTGGCTCGTAGATACACAGAGAACTTTGCTGCGCATCAATTATGGACAGTAAGTCAGATTTACTGATATTTCGCACGTCACGTTTTTCATAGGAAACAACAACTCGTTCGTTGTAATTCTGGACTATTTTATGATTTGACCCGGAAAATGAGCACCTTAGCATGTCATGCTGCTCTGACAGCCTTTCTAAGGCCAGAATAATGTCTTCAGGATCATAGCCGGACGAAACGGGAATCATGAACGCCTGATTCCAATGTGAAACTTTGGGGTAATCCTGATCAAAAAACCACTCTTGGATGGGCGACAAATCGAAACTTCCCTCCAAGATACCTTGTTCGCCCTGCACTTGCCCACCGTCCTGCCCGCCGGAAAGGAGTTCTGATATTTTTTCTACCGTGGGGTTTTCAAAAACATCATTCACCCCGATATTAAAGCCAGCTGCCTTCATTTTTGACGTCAGCTGCATCGCGAGAATAGAATCACCGCCAGAGTGGAAAAAACTATCTGTAACACCCAATTCATCAATACCTAATGTGCTTTTCCAAATATTTAGCAATGAACTCTGGGTTTTGTTAGCGGGAGGGACTTTTTTTTCAGAATTATGGAAAGTGGGTTCGGGTAATTTATCCCTATCCAATTTGCCATTAATCGTTCTTGGTATCTCATGCTGAAAAGAGATGACTGCAGGAATCATATAGTCAGGCAAAGACTCAGACAATTTACTTATAATGTACTCTTGTGTTAGATCCGTTCCGGCTTCTGCGACTACGTATGCTGCCAGTCTCTTATGCCCATGATGACTGAAGTCAATGACCGCACATTGAGAAACCCCAATAACTTTTTTAATATGTGCTTCAATCTCTTTCAGCTCTATTCTGAAACCTCTGATCTTTACCTGGGTATCAACTCGGCCCAGGAATTCGATATCTCCACTGGCCATCCTGCGGGCCAAATCTCCGGTCTTGTATAGCCTATCTGAGGTTGAGCTATTTTCCACGAATGGATTTGGCATGAACCTTTCTTCGGTATGCACAGCAAGATTAAGGTAGCCTCTAGCAACCCCCGCGCCACCAAGATACAACTCTCCGGGCGTCCCGACGGGAACCGGATTTCTGCTTTCATCGAGTATGTAGGCATTAATATTTGGTAAAATTGATCCAATGTTGCTGGCACTCACACCGCCGCTAAATCGTTTCGCTGTTGCGCATACTGTTATCTCAGTAGGACCATAGGCGTTGTACGTTGTCACAGACTGAGCAAAGCTCTCCATAATTTCTAAAGATGGAGATTCTCCAGCTAGAATGACCTGCTTCAGCGTTCTGATTGCATCGGCATCGAGCAACTCAGCGACGATCGGAGGTAATGTAATTAATTCCAGCCCCTCTTTTTTAATAAGGGCAGATAGTTTACTTTGGTTCTTTCGTTGTTCCTCCGAACAGACATGGATCGTGGAGCCGCTGGCTATTGACGCGAAAAGTTCAAAGACAAAGGCGTCGAATACGTAGGAGGAGAATATCGCTGTGTGCTTGTAACTCTTTATGCCGAAGACTTCATATTGTGCATACACTAAGTTGATTGCACCGCGATGTTCAATCATCACTCCTTTAGGAGTTCCAGTGGTACCCGAGGTATAAATCACATACGCCAGATCTTGTGACCCGCTCAGCGGCACAGGATTCCCGTCCAACAGCTCCGCAATGTCTCCCAGACTGTCAATATCCAGCAGGCTTGCCTCTGCGGACACGGCATCAAGGCGTGCTTGCATCTGCCCTGTGTATCTACTGCTGCACAGCACCATCTCCGCCCGTGTATCCTCCAGGATGTAGTCAACGCGCTGCACCGGGTATTCGGGAGAGATGGGCACATAGGCCGCACCTGCCTTGAGCACTCCCAGGATCCCCACTACCATCCCCAGCCCCCGCTCCAGATACAAGGCGATAAGTGTGTCGGGAGCGAGTGTGCTTTGATGCTTGTCTTGATAGCGCTGACGAATAAGGTGCGCCAATTGGTTGGCGCGAAGATTCAACTCCCGGTAAGTCAGGGTCTCCCCGTTATAGACCAGCGCTACCTGCTCCGGGGTTCGCGCCGCCTGCGCCTCAAATAGTTGGTACAGCGTGGTGTCAGTGGGATAATTCGCATGCAGGTTGTTCCAGTCATACAGCACCTGCTGGCGCTGTGCCGGCGACAGGAGTTCCAGAGTACCCATCGCCTGCGAACTGTCTTCTACACACCCCTGTACTATTCGCTGGTAATACTCTGCCATTTGCCGGGCAGTGTCGGCACTGAAAAGACTGCTCGCATACAGGAGTTCGCCGCTGATGCGGGCCTCGGCGTCGTCCAGGAATAGGCTCACATCAAATTGCGCAGCCTGTGCCGCCGCAGTCAGTGTCGAGGAAAACAGCCTATCAACCTCCGCACCTCGCCCAAAAGACTGCACCCCGAACATAACCTGGAAAACGGGGTGCCGGCTGAGGTCCCGCTCCATGGCCAATCCATCGACCATTTTCTCGAACGGCAGAGCCTCGTGGGCTTTGGCATCAGCGATGACCTTTCTGGTCTCATTGATGATGTTGTCAACGCTGGCATCACCCGACATCTGCATTCGCAAGGGTAACGAGTTTACAAAATACCCCAGCAATGCTTGCGTCTGGCCCTGGTAGCGGCCATCCGAAGGAGTCCCTATTACGATGTCATTCTGAGCACTCAGCCGTGACACGGTGATAAAAAAAGCACTGAGCAGCACGGTATAAACTGTGGTCTCGTGAGCTTTAGCCAGAGTACGCACACCATCAGAGGTGGCTTGATCTAACACAAAGTGGTGCCGGCCGCCTTGGTAGTCGAATGCTTTGGGACGGGGGAAGTCCAACGGCAAAGCCAATGGCTCCACCGCCTGCAGCTGCTTTTTCCAGAACTCTTGATGGGCAGCAAAGGCCCCTTCGCTCAGCTGCTGGCGCTGCCAGTGTGCATAGTCGCCGTAACCCAGATTCGGCGTCTCTGGTAATGACGTGTGATTGCTCAGTGCATCATAAGTGGCCGTGAGCGCTTCCAAAAACAAGTCCAGTGACCATCCATCAAAGGCAATGTGGTGCCATAACAAGAATAGGCAACTCGCTTCTCCCCCCTGGTAGATGCTGGCTCGAAAACCAGGTTCAACCTCCAGATCAAAGGGCGCTCGCTGAGCCTCGGCCAGCACTCCTTCCAGATCGCTGTCATCAGGCAGCTCACTTATCGTAATGGCCGGACCCTCTTCCAGTACGACCTGGTACATAGCCCCCGTCGTGTCTTTGCGGTATATCGTTCTTAAAATGGGATGCTGTTTTACCAGATACTGGAGGGCCTGCCTTAACCGCTCTAGGTCTATATCTGCACGCAGTTGGCGGATAACCGGAATGTGGTAGGCGTCCTTGCTATCAGCCAAGTTGTGAATAAAGAACAGACTCTCTTGCGACGAGGACAAGGGATAAGATGTCAGGTTCAATTTGGGAATCGTGGCAAACTGATGTTGATCCATCGCTTTGACTACCGCAGCAATGGTTTTTCCTTCAAACAGAAGGTGAAGCGGAATCGCGTTACCCAACTCACGCTGACAAGCGGCGCTCAGACGAATCGCCGAGATGGAATTGCCTCCCAGGTGAAAAAAGTTGTCCTCGATTCCAACCCGATCCAGACCCAAAGTTTGTTCCCAGAGTGCACACAGCTGGCGCTCCAGGGAGTTGCGCGGCGCCACATACAACTGAGCCCGAGAAAATTCGGGTTGCGGTAACGCGCGTCTATCCGTTTTGCCATTGGGCGTAAGCGGAATCCGTTCAATCGAATTAATCGATACCGGCACCATATAACCGGGAAGTCGATTCGACAGGGCTGCTCTTAGAGCCGATAGGTTAAGCTCAGTTTCAGCTTCCGGTACCACGTAAGCCACCAGGGCTTTGGTGTTGTCCTGCTCGTACAACGTTACCACAGCCTGCTTCACGGTCGGCTGGGACAGCAGCGCCAGCTCAATCTCTTCCAACTCGATTCGGTAGCCATTGAGTTTGATTTGTGTGTCGGAGCGACCTATGAATTCTAGGTTGCCGTCGGCTAGCCAGCGTACCAGGTCGCCGGTTTTGTAGAAGGTTTCGTGACCTTTGGCCCTGTCTTCTTCGCTGGCAAAGGGATTGGGCAGGAACTTTTCGGTGGTCAGCTCGGGTCTATTCAGATACCCGATCGCCAGGCCTGCGCCGCCAACATAGAGTTCACCAATCTCACCTGCCGCCAGACGATTTTGATGCTCATCCAACACATAAAAGCTTTTGCTACCTATGGGTTTCCCGATCGGCACAAATTCCAAGCCTTGCTTTAAGCGAAAACTACTGGCAAACACCACTGTTTCGGTAGGCCCATATACATTATAGATTTCAGTGTCGGGAAGGTCGGCAACTGCCTTATTTGAATAGTATTCATTTGCTTTTTCACCACCAAAAATTAAATTCTTGACTGACGTACCGATGAGAGTTTCGCTAGAGATTAAGGCATTGAAAAAAGACGTGGTGGAAAAGAATGTGTCAATCTCATTAGATACTATGAACTGTTTTAGTTCATCTAGTGAAAGCATTGTCTCCCTGTCTAGCAGGTAAACAGATTTACCATTAAGCAACGAAAAAAAGAAATCGAAAACAAAAGCGTCAAATGAGTAGTTGGACAAGCTCGCTACTCTATTTACAGTTTTTCTAACCACATATTTTTCATCGAAAGCAAAAGCAAGCACGCTTTGGTGGTTCACCATCACTCCCTTTGGTTTCCCCGTTGTTCCGGACGTGAAAATAATGTAGGCCAAGTCATGACAGTCATTGATCACAGGCAAATTTTCGGATTGCCTATCGGTTGAAATGTCATCCCATCCAACACAGGTAACTGAGCCTGGGGAGGTTAACTTTTCCGAGCAACACCTTATTTGTTGTTTAAATTCAGAGGTCGTAAGTATTATTTTGGCTCTGGAATCCTCCAGAATTGCGACTATTCTGTCATCCGGCGAGTCTATCGAAAGCGGCACGTAGCCAGCGCCGGCTTTCAACACCGCCAGAATGCTAGTCACCATCTCCAATCCAGGTTTGAAATAAAGTGCAACGAGGGAATTGGAGGACGAACCGAGTACACTCTCTTTCTGTAGTTTCTCTCTGATACTTTTAGCCAGGTTGTTAGCAATTCCATTCAGCTGCGCATAGGTCAGACTTCTGCCATCAAACACAACTGCTATATGATCTGGTGTCAACTTAACCTGCTTTTCGAAGACCTCTTGTATTGTTTTGTCAGAAGGGTAGGACGCAGTATTGCTATCGCTTTTCTCCAGATCCTTAATCGACCTCGTTGTATTGTTATTTGTGTGACTCGATTTAATGCGGACTTCAGCTACAGCACTGCTCATAAATAAATCCCTTATATTGAGAAACAATAGAAAAAGCTTAATAAATTTGCTACTTACCAGCGCACCCTAGATCGACTTAGATATTAATTTGCAACAAAAAATCAACGACGAGATTTAAACATCCCATTCAGGAAAACGTACGTATTACTTGATAGCTTCACACATAGGACGCTGAATTTTGTAGTAATGACTAGAATTTATTCTAGATTTTCGCTTCGAGCTTTAACAATGCCTGAAATTTCAGAATGACGCCAACCGCGCATAAAGGGTGCCCAGCTGACAATATTGTTGTCACCGAATTGACGTACAAGAATAATGCCAGGCAATCACATACACAGGATACTGATTATTTTTATAGGAATATCCATCACTATTAGATGCGTGACTTGAGTTGTTTTCTATAAGTCAACGCAAATCAGCATATACTCATCAAAAAGGATAGAAATGGCTAACACGGGCAGCCCGTCCCTTAGCGCAATTTCTTCTTGAACGCAGTATTCGCGGTCTGCTGCGATTCGGCCTGTGGCAGATTTGCATCTCCTTCCTCCGCAATCTCCACAAAGGACTGCTTGCCGCGGGTGTAGTTCTCAAACTCCAAGCCCTTGTACAGGGTAATGGCGATAATCAGTGCGCCGAATATGGCGAAAAAGGTTCCCGGGGCGGCTTCTTTAAGTACCACCTTGGTGTTTCCGAATGCCGTCTCCATCTGGCCGGCGTTCCCCCAAATACCAGACATAAACAGGCGATAGCCCATATAGGCAAAGACACTGCCGACGATAAGCGAGGCCAGCTTGTAGGAAATCAGTGAATAGATGATATGTGCGCTGAGGTTCATTATTGTGCCTTGTCTGTGGGACGGAGATCGGGGATTCTAACCGCTAGCATCGTATTAATGGAGCGGGTAAGGCAGGAGAAACATGTGCAGCGCATTGACTCCCCAGTGGGCCAGCACGCAGGCCCAGAAACTCCGCCGCAGATACCACAGGCCGGCGTAGCAGAAGCCCGCTACCGAAACCAGGAGCAGTACCACCGGTGAGGCTGCCCAGCCGGTATGCAATCCGGTGAAAATGGCAGTAACAGCCATCGGTACGCACCAGCGCCAGCGCCCGAATCCCTCCTCCAGGGCCCGCTGTAATATCCAGCGAAAGAAGCCCTCTTCGCTGATACAGACCACTAAGAGGTTGACCATTGCCGCAGGCACGATGGTGGGCGCAAACTTGGCAGACAGGCCGAAGACGGCAGCCGCGCATGACAGAGGTATCAGTATTACTGCTGCTATAAAAGGCAGGTCATTGCATCGCGGTCGATAGCGCGACCGCGCCAGCAACACAAGCATCGCGATGGCTATCACCGCCTTGCCCGGATTGATGGCCGCCTGGATACTGTTGCCGCTGCTGTCGGAGTAGGTGGGAGCCAACAAGATCCGCTCGCTACCCGGTAGTACGCCCAGTGCAGCACTCGACATCAACAGTGCGGCTATCAGGTAGACCAAACCACGCCTCCAGCCATCCGCGTTTTCCAGGGCGCACAGGGTCAGCCAAATGAATGGCGCCAGTAGCCCGGTCCATCCGAAAGGAATGGCGCACAGCAAAAGTGCGGCGGCGACCAGCCACACCTCGGTACAAAATAGTGGTAGCGTTGATTTTGCTCGCAGATGGGTCGGCAGTAGTCCGGCCATGGTGCTCTGCCTGTGCAGTCGTGGATCAGCCGCTAAAGGTGGCGCGCATGGAACGATAAGTCAATTTCATTTTGGCCGGATCCTGCGGCGCCTTGAAGAAGGCTTGGTAGTGGCCACGCGGGTTGATCAATACGATCTGCGCACCGTGATCCACGCTGTAGTCGCCGTCGTCCAGCGGCACCTTGTTAAACGGCACATTGAGCTGGTTGGCAAAGCGCTTGATGGTGATGAATTCGCCGGTCAGTCCGCGGAAATCTTTATTGAAATAGCGCACATAGTCGCGCAGCTGCTGTGGCCGGTCGCGCTTGGGATCCACGGACACCAGCAGGATATCCGTCTGCTTGCGGGTGTCTGCATCCAGCATCTGGTAGAACTGGTTCAGTGTCGCCAGCGTCGTCGGGCAGACATCCGGGCAGTGAGTAAAGCCAAAGAAAACCAGGGTCCAGTGGCCGGCCAGCGCGCTGGTGTGAAACGGCTCGCCGCTGTCCGACAGCAATTCGAAATTGTCGATAATGCGCGGGCGTGTCAGTTTTACCGCGCCATTGGCGCGCAGCTCGGAATCCGTCAGTACCCGCGGCTGCCCCATTTTGTGCAGGAAACCGAGCAACACGGCGCAGATAAACAGCACCGATACGACCACGGTAATCAGAATGCCGCGCTGCTGTTGCGGGGTCTTGGCGTTTTGTGCAGCAGTTGTGAGTTTATCCATGTAACTACACCGCAATCAGGTAGTGATCGAGCAGCATGATGCAGAACAGCGCCATCAGGTAAATGATCGAGTACTTGAACGTCTCCATGCCGGCATCGGGGTTTTTGTCCCGCAACATTTCGATAGCCCAGTAAATAAAGCCAAGCCCCAGCACCACAGCGCCGAGCAGGTAAAGCCAGCCGAGCATGCCGGTGGCAAACGGCAGCAGGCTTACCGCCAGCAATACCAGGGTATACAGCAGGATATGCAGCTTGGTGTAGGCGACACCGTGAGTGACCGGCAGCATCGGTATTTCGGCGCGCGCGTAGTCTTCACGCCGATGCACGGCCAGCGCCCAGAAATGCGGCGGTGTCCAGGCGAAGATAATCAGCGCCAGCAGCAGACCGTGGCCGTGCATGTCGCCACTGACGGCAGTCCAGCCCAGCAGCGGCGGCGCCGCGCCGGCGAGCCCGCCGATGACGATATTCTGCGGCGTGGCGCGCTTGAGGAACATGGTGTAAATCACCGCGTAGCCGAGCAGTGAAAACAGGGTCAGCCACGCTGTCACCGCGTTGACACAGGCCAGCAGTATCGCCATGCCGACACAGCCCAGCACCAGTGCGAACAGCAGTGCTCTCTGGGGCTCGACGCGGCCGCGCGCTACCGGGCGGTTGCTGGTGCGCGCCATCTTCAGGTCGATATGGCGATCGACCAGGTGGTTGACCGCGGCGGCACTGCCGGCACACAGCGCGATCCCCAGATTCCCCAGCAGCAGCAGATCCAGCGGCGGCAGGCCCGGCACCGCCAGCAACATGCCGATCAGCGAGGTGAGGATCATCAGCATCACCACCCGCGGCTTGGTGAGCTCGTAGTAGTCGCGCCAGCGTGCGCGCCCGGGTATTACCGCTTGTGTGCTCATGTCGTCACCTCACTGTGGTTTTCAGGCTCAGCCTTTGCGTTCCGGCACTGCATAGGCCAAAGCCCGGCACTGCATATATGCGATACAGGACGGCACCGCGTCCGCACTGCAGGCTTCCACCACCACACCGTTGCCGCCGCGGCTGTGGGTCTGCAGTTTTAGTTTCTCGACCAGCCCTGCGCGGCTGGGTTTGCGCTCACCGGGCTTGTCCTGGCAGTAAGATGCTTCGACGTAGCCGAGTGGCACCGCATCGTACTGGCCGATTTGCGCGAGAGTATATTCACGCACACCCGCAGCGGCGATCTTGCCGCGAGCGTAATTCCCCAAATTGCTGTTAAAAGTCATGCTGTCGCAACCGGCCAACAACACCGCGATAAAAAGTATCTTGGCTTTCACAGTTCCCCCGTCAGTGGTGGTGCTTCATCGACGTCGACCGGATTCCCCGCAGCTGGCTGCGCTGTCTGGATACGGTAACAGAAGGTCAGTAACCCCAACAGCAACAGCGCCGCACAGGCATTGTGCGCCACCGCGACGGGCAGCGGCAGAAACAGCACCACATTGGCAATACCGAGACAAACCTGCAGCGCGAGCACTGCGGCGAGCCCCACCGCCCAGCGCCGCGAACCGGCGCGCCAGGCCAGCGCCGCCAGTGTCAGCACCAGCACGCTGACCACCAGGGCGCCGATGCGGTGGGTGATGTGGATGGCGGTGCGCGCCTGATTTTCCAGCGCACCACCGAGATAATTCGGGCCGATATGCTGGGCAATATTAAAGCCCTGGGTGAAGTCCGCCTGCGGCCACCACTGGCTGTGGCAGGTGGGAAAGTCGGCACACGCCAGTGCCGCATAGTTGGAGCTGGTCCAGCCGCCCAGTGCAATCTGCAATCCCACTGCGACCACGGTGGCAAACGCTAGCGGGCGCAGTTTCTGCAGTGCGCGAAATTCGTGTGCGGGAATAAAGCGGCCGCGGTTGCGCAACCGCTCCACCGTAAGCCACAGCATTGCCAGCGTCGCCATGCCGCCGAGCAGATGCGCAGTCACTACCTGCGGCCAGAGTTTCAATGTGACCGTCCACATGCCGAAGGCGGCCTGCAGCAGAATCAGCGCCAATAGAAAATGGGTCTGCTTGAATCCCCGCTGACCGCGGCGGCGCCAGGCCAGCACCGTCAAGCCGGCCACCAGCAGTAGCAGTGTGCCGGCAAAATAACGATGTACCATCTCCGGCCAGGTTTTATCAGTAGCCACCGGCGACTGCGGGAACGCGGCATTGGCACTGGCAATCTCATGCGCCTCATCGGGCCAGGTCAGATGGCCATAACAGCCCGGCCAGTCCGGACAACCGAGACCGGCGTCGGACAGGCGCGTAAACGCACCCAGCACCACCACCGCAATTGCGAGCAAGCTGCCGAGTAACGCCAGGCGCAGACGCCAATCGGTGTGCGCATTGTTTTCAGTGGGGTCTCCTGCCAGGTATTCCATCGCTATCTCCCGGTGTCATCGCGTTGCGCACGCCCCTGTGCACTTCCACGGCGCTGCCGCAGCGCCGTACCCGGGAACCCTTGAATGCCGGTGAGACCGCTTTCCGGTTCAGAGGTCCCTGTTGTTATTCTTGTCGGTAGCGGACGACACAACAGCCCGCTATGCCCCTATTGTTCGTTGGAATATTTCAACAGCCGCTTGATGTCTTTGAGCAGCTGGTTACCACTGTGGTGATTGTCGTAGGCCATCATCGCGTAACCCTGCTGGTCGACCAGCAATGCGCGCGGTTGATGCCACTGGCGGAAGCCGGCCGCACGTTGCAGCTTTTCCAGCACGGCGGGCTCCAGCGTGACAAAGCGCAGGCGCGGGTGTTGCTGCCGCAATTGCCGGTAGCGCGCATCGCCCAGCGGGGCGGCGGTCACCAGCAGGCGCTCGACACGGTCGGCTTTTTCCCCCAGACGGATATGCACCTGGCGGCTGGTATAGAGGAGTTTTTCACAGGCACTGGCGCAACGCCCGGCGGGAATCACGAGATAGCGCCACCTGGGCTGCTCGGCACCCAGCTGAAGGCGGCCTGCGTCGCGCTCCTGGAATGGCAGGTCCAGCACGCGCACCGGCGGGCGCAGCAACTGCCCCTCGTTGGTGGTACCGGCGGGCATGCCAACCCCGGTGTAGTAGACGACATAGGCGGCCAGGATTGGCACGAATACCGCGGCGAGTACGGCGATGCCCTGCAGGCGGCTGAGACCGGAACGTCCCTCGGGGAGCTCGTTACTGTGCGCTAATTCACTCACGACACCTTACCTCTTCAATGAATAATTATTGTTTTTCAGCCAGTCGCGCAGACCGGTGGCCGCATACAGCCACAAGATGGCCAGCGCTGCAGCCATCGCAAACCACTGCACGGCGTAGGCGATATGGCGCTGCGGCGGGAAGTTCAGCAGCTGCCAGTCGGTCACCAGCGCGGTATCCGAATCCGCACTCAGGCGGATATTCCAGTGGGGATGCGCGAGGCGCAGCGGCGCGGTAAAACCCCGGTCCAGGTTCTGTATGCGCATCGCGACGGATTTTTCACTCGCAGTTGAAGCGGAGACCGGATAGAGGAAACCGGTAATTACCTTCGCCGCCCGCGGCCATTGCACAGCCGGTAAAACATCCCGATCATTACCCGCAGCCACCCAGCCGCGATTGATCAGCCAGCGCTGATCCGCGGCGATAAATACCTGCAGGATTTCATAGCCGGCGCTGCCATTGCGTGTGCGGTTATCCAGATAGTAGCGCTCGTCGGTGTAGTGGCCCTGCAGGCGCACCGGCGAATAGCGCTGTAGCTGTGCGAGGGTGGAAGGGTTTCGCGGTTGTGCTGCAAGGCGCGTATCGATAGCGGCAGTGAGCGCGGCTTTTTCCCCGGCGCGCTGCAGCTGCCAGCAGCCCAGGCCGACCAACAGCAACAACAGGGCTGCGCTGAACAGCGTAAGCGGCCAGTTGCGAATCAGTGCTACACTGGCGTCTGCGGTTTGAACCGAAGTAGTTTGTACCGTCATGCCGATTTTCGCCTGCAAACAGGCTCCTACTACAAAATGGCTAATAAAAAATGTGGCTGAAAGTCGTTATTGTCTTGTTGTTTCTCGCCGTGCTGGTCAGCCTTTCCAGTGCACTGTTCTTTCTACTGCGCGATATGGGCGCGCCGCAGTCGAAGCGCACCCTGTATGCGCTGGGTATTCGTATTACCCTGGCGGCGCTGCTGGTGTTTGCCATCTGGTATGGCTTTCATGCCGGCATTCTCAGCAACACCGCGCCCTGGGCCGATAAATACTGATCTCTCTTTTGCGTTACGAACCGAGTACGTAGACGAAGATAAACAGCCCCACCCACACCACGTCGACAAAGTGCCAGTACCAGCTGGCCGCCTCGAAACCGAAATGGTCATCCGGCTTGAAATGGTGGGCGATTACCGAGCGCAACAGCATCACCAGCAACATGATCGTGCCCAGGGTCACGTGGGCACCGTGGAAGCCGGTGAGCATAAAGAAGGTGGTGCCGTAGATACCCGAGTGCAGAGTCAGACCCAGGTGTTCGTAGGCTTCGTAGTACTCGGTCGCCTGGCAGTACAGGAAGCCGGCGCCCAGCAGTACGGTGGCGCCGAGCCACAGGTTGAATGCTTTACGCTTGTTCTTTTTCAGCAGCACATGGGCAATGTGCACGGTAAAGCTGGAAGACAGCAGCAACACGGTGTTCAGCAGCGGCAGGTGCCAGGGATCGATGGTTGCCTGGGGACCAACCACGGTGGCGGCGTCGCCGTGTATAGCGGCATCCGGAGTGATCTTCAGCGGCCAGGTGTTTTCAAACCCCTGCCACAGCAGGTTGGAGGAACCGCGGTCCCCCTCTCCACCCAGCCATGGCAGGGCAAAGTTACGGACGTAATAGAGCGCACCGAAGAAGGCGGCGAAGAACATCACTTCGGAGAAAATAAACCAACCCATCCCCCAGACATATGAGCGTTTCAACTGCGCGCTGTTGAGGCCGGCCATATTTTCGCGGATGACCTGCGCAAACCACGACCACAGAACCCCCGCCATGGTCAGGGCGCCGGCAAAGAAAATGTATGCTCCATTGCCGTTAATCCAGTAGGCGGCGCCAAACGCCATCATGAACAGGCCGATGGTTGCCAGGATCGGCAACCGGGACTGCACGGGCACATAGTAACTGCTTTCACTGGCCATAGTTTTTTATCCCTCTCGCTGGGAGTCGGTATTCTTTTGATCCGTTTCGAGGTTGGCGGCAACCCTTTCGGTAATATCGAACAGAGTATAGGAAAGGGTGACCGTGGTGACGGCCGGCGGCAGGTCCGGATCGACGATAAAGCGCAGCGCCAGATCCGCCGATTCACCGGCTTTCAGTGCCTGCTGGTGAAAGCAGAAGCACTCCGTCTTGTGGAAGTAGGACACGGCATCGTAGGGCACCAGGCTCGGTATCGCCTGCGCCACCATATCCTTACCGCTGGGGTTCTGGGCGTAAAACGTGGTTTCCGTGAGCTCCCCCGGGTGCACCCTCAGGGACACCTGATTGGGGCGGAATACCCACGGCATATTTTCATTATTGCTGGCGATGAACTGCACCGTTACCAGCCGGCTTCTGTCCACCGCAGCGGGCACCGCCTCGTACTTGCCCCCGGTCTTGCCATTGAGACCGGTGATATCGCAGAACGCGTTGTACAGCGGCGGCATCGCAAAAAGTGCGAACGCCAGCATGCCGGTGGCAAGCGCCATCAATTTGGCTGCAATTCTGGCGTTGGCACTCATGCGCATGGCCCGCTCCCCCGATCAGCGCACAATCGGCGGTGTGCTGAAGGTGTGGTAGGGCGCTGGTGACGGCAGCGTCCACTCCAGTCCCTGCGGCGTCTCCCAGACTTCACCGCTGGCCTTGCGGCCGCCGCGAATCGTGCGCACCACATTGAACAGGAACAGCAGCTGTGCGGCGCCGAACAGGAAGGCCCCCATACTGGAGATCTGGTTGAAGTCGGCAAACTGCAGCGCGTAATCGGGAATCCGTCGCGGCATACCGGCGAGGCCGACGAAATGCATCGGGAAGAAGGTCACATTCAGGCCGATAAACGCCAGCCAGAAATGCACCTTGCCCATGGTTTCGTTGTACATGTGGCCGGTCCACTTCGGCAGCCAGTAGTAGACTCCGGCGGTGATCGAGAAGATCGCTCCGGGCACCAGCACATAGTGGAAGTGCGCCACCACGAAGTAGGTATCGTGATACTGGAAATCCGCCGGCGCGATCGCCAGCATCAGGCCGGACAGGCCACCGATGGTAAAAAGAATCACGAACGCAATCGCAAACAGCATCGGGGTTTCGAAGGTCATCGAACCGCGGAACATGGTGGTGACCCAGTTGAACACCTTCACGCCGGTGGGAACCGCAATCAGCATGGTCGCGTACATGAAGAACAGTTCACCGGCCACCGGCATCCCCACGGTAAACATGTGGTGCGCCCAGACGATAAAACTGAGGAAGGCGATACTCGCGGTGGCGTAGACCATCGAGCTGTAACCGAACAGCGGCTTGCGCGCGAAGGTGGGGATGATCGCCGAAATAATACCGAACGCCGGCAGGATCATGATGTATACCTCGGGATGCCCGAAGAACCAGAACACATGCTGGAACAGCACCGGGTCACCACCACCGGCTGCGCTGAAGAAGCTGGTACCGAAGTGGATATCCATCAGCATCATGGTGACCACACCGGCAAGCACCGGCATCACCGCGATCAGCAGGTAGGCGGTAATCAGCCAGGTCCACACGAACAGCGGCATTTTCATCAGGGTCATGCCCGGGGCGCGCATGTTGAGGATGGTGGCAATGATATTGATCGACCCCATGATCGACGATGCGCCCATGATGTGGATCGAGAAAATAAAGAAGGTCACGCTCGGCGGCGCATACTTGGTGGACAGCGGTGCGTAGAAGGTCCAGCCGAAGTTGGGTGCACCGCCTTTCATGAACAGCGTGGAGATCAGCATCGTAAATGCGAACGGCAGAATCCAGAAACTCCAGTTGTTCATTCGCGGCAGCGCCATATCCGGCGCGCCGATCATCATCGGGATCATCCAGTTGGCCAGGCCGACAAACGCCGGCATGACCGCGCCGAACACCATGATCAGGCCGTGCATGGTGGTCATCTGGTTAAAGAATTCCGGCTTGACGATCTGCAGGCCGGGCTCGAACAGCTCGGCGCGGATCACCAGCGCCATGCAGCCACCGAGCAGGAACATCGCGAAGCTGAACCACAGATACATCGTGCCGATGTCTTTGTGGTTGGTGGTAAACAGCCAGCGTTTGAATCCGGGTTGAGGTCCGTGTGCCATGCTAATGCTCCCCCGCCTTACTGCTTATTCTTGAAATTGAGAATGTCGACGGGCTGTATGGAATCGCCCATATCGTTGCCGAACGCGTTGCGCTCGAAGGTGATCACCGAGGCGAGATCCACCTCCGACAGCTGTTCGCCGAACGCCTGCATGGCCGGGTTTTTCTTCGAGCCGTGCACGACGATGTCCATGTGTGCCTCGATCGGGCCGGTGGCGATCTTGGAGCCGGCCATGGCCGGGAAGGTACCGGGGACGCCCTGGCCGTTGGGCTGGTGACAGGCCGCGCAGATGCGGTTGTACACCTGCTCGCCCTGCGCATAGAGCTCGTCGAAAGTGAAGGTTTTCTTGGCCAGCTCGCTGGCCTTGGCCGCCGCCGCCGCGCGTTGATCCAGCCAGGCGGTGTACTCGGCCTCGGGCACCGCCTTGACCACGATCGGCATGAAGCCGTGGTCCTTGCCGCACAGCTCGGCGCACTGGCCGCGGTAGATACCGGGCTTGTCGATACGCGTCCAGGCCTCGTTGATATAGCCGGGGATAGCGTCTTTCTTGACCGCCAGCTCCGGCACCCACCAGGCGTGGATGACGTCGTTGGCAGTGATCAGGAAACGGATCTTCTTGTGCACCGGCAACACCAGCGGTTCGTCCACTTCGCGCAGGTAGTGCTTGTCCTTGGGTTCCAGGTTGTCGATCTGGGTGTGGGGCGTTGCCAGGTTACTGAAGAAGGAGACTCCGGAACCCAGGTAATCGTATTTCCACTTCCACTGGTAGCCGGTGATCTTGATATCGAGATCGGCTTCCTTGGTATCGTAGATCTTGTAGAGGGTTTTGCTGGCGGGAATCGCCATCAGCACCAGAATGATGGTGGGGATAATCGTCCACGTGAGCTCCACCGCGGTGCTCTCATGAAACTGCGCCGCCTTGTAGCCGCGGCTCTTGCGGTGGCGCCACATACTGTAGAACATCACCCCGAACACCACGACACCGATCGCCACGCAGATCCAGAAGATCAGCATGTGCAGGTCGTAGGTGGTGTGGGCGACCTGTGTCACCCCGCGGGTCATGTTGGTGTCCCAGCGCCCCGGATCTTCCGCAACGGCGGAACGAGTCAGCATAAGGGCGGCCAACAAGGCGAACAGCGGTTTGAAGCCTTTCAACATCGCCTACAGATCTCCGTGTGATTGTTTTTATATCAACCATCGGCTGCCACG
The DNA here is from genome assembly GCF_039696035.1 of Microbulbifer sp. SAOS-129_SWC. Taxonomy (GTDB): domain Bacteria; phylum Pseudomonadota; class Gammaproteobacteria; order Pseudomonadales; family Cellvibrionaceae; genus Microbulbifer. The sequence continues at coordinate 52,909 of NZ_CP155567.1, read as the reverse complement.
GATAACTGGAGCTCTCCACCCGCAGGCGGAGCAATTCCACACAAAAATTGTGGACATGCTGTAGTAACACAAGACTACATACACTGGACGGGGCCTTTTCCCCGCGATACTGCCGTCAGTGCAACTTGTTATTCTTTATCAAGATTTTTACTTCAGATGCCGTCGTCCGGAAGGTACAACCAACAACCTGTATCTCTTTATTTCGTCGCAACTACTGCAGCCTTAAAAGGAACACATCGCCGGGGGAAAGTCAATTACACCGCCAACAGAAACTGCGCATTGGCGCCAACTATTTATGACCAGACAGACCTCTTATTTCTTTCCTGCCGCAGCGCGCGGCACGCTACCAGATCGCCAACGTGTACCAATTGCGATCGGTTAGAATTCCGTTCCGCCTCCATGTGAAGACGCAGAACCCCGATTTAAATCTCCAATGACCCAGTCCAATCCCATTTCCGGGCGGCGAGTCTGGCAGCTCGCCTGGCCGATGATCCTGAGCAATATCTCGGTGCCGTTGTTAGGCGCGGTGGACACCGCGATTCTCGGCCACCTGCCGTCGGCCGAATACCTGTCCGGGGTCGCCATCGGTGCGAGTGTCATGTCGATGCTGCTGTGGGCATTCGGCTTCCTGCGCATGGGCACCACCGGGCTGGTGGCGCGCAGTCGCGACGGCGGCAGCGACTGGCTGTTGCGCGCGCTGCTGCTGGCACTGCTATTGGGCACCGCGCTGAACCTGCTGGCGGCGCCGCTGCTCGATTCCGCCGTGCGCTGGATGAACGCCAGTGCCGAGGCCGCGCCCCACGCGCATGTCTACCTGCAGATCCGGCTGCTGAGCGCGCCGCTGGCACTGGCCAACTACGCCCTGCTGGGCTTTTTTATCGGCCGCCAGGACGGTCGCGCGCCGCTGTTGATCCTGCTTGCCGCCAACCTGCTCAACATCCTGCTCGACTTCGTATTGATTGTCGGTTTCGACCTGGGCGCCCGCGGCGCGGCGGTGGCGACCGTGTGCGCGGATATCTGTGCTTTCATCCTCGGCCTGCGCCTGCTCTCGCGGGTGGAGGCGGATATCTGGCAGTCACTGGCGGCGCGACTGCGGCGGCCCGATTTCCAGCCACAGCATGATGCGGCACCGTGGCTGGAGTTACTGCGCATCAACGGCGACCTGTTTCTGCGCACCTGCCTGCTGCTACTCACTTTTACTTTCTTTACTGCGCAGGGGGCCGCACAGGGCGACACGGTACTGGCCGCGAATGCAATTCTGTTACAGCTGCTGATGATGACCTCCTATGCACTGGACGGCTTCGCCCACGCCACCGAGGCGCTGGTGGGTGAAGCGATCGGCACCAAATCGGTACGCATGTTCCACTCCGCCGTGCGCAGCGCCGGTCTGTGGGCACTGGCCACGGCCATACTGATTACGCTGCTGCTGGCAACCGGTCGCAGCTGGCTACTGCCACTGTTTACCGATCTCACTGCCGTGCAGGCGCAGGCACAGAGTGTTTACGCCTGGCTGTGCGCGCTGCCGCTGATCGCGGTATGGAGCTATCAGCTGGATGGAATTTTTATCGGCGCGGGAAAAAGTCGCGAGATGCGCAATACTATGTTTGTCGCAACCGTGCTGATTTTCTTCCCGGTGTGGTGGTTTACCCGCTCCTGGGGCAACCATGGCGTCTGGTTTAGCCTATTTTTGTGGACTGGTGCACGCTCTGTGGGTCTACTGGTTTACTATGGCTACTACACTTCTAATAGAAGCTGGATGTAACTGGAGCAGCGGTAACAGCTCTTCTTTTCAGCGTTAGGCGGTATTGCCCCGGTGCATTTGATACGGTGCAAATCGACGGAAAGGGGGAGCCACCGTTGTTAATTGACAGTGGTATCAATGACTGATGACTATCTGATCATGCAACAGTGTATCGACCGCGCCGTTACCCTGGAACGGCATAAGGGTCGCTTTCTCCGCGCACTGCGAAGGTCCCTGCCCCACCTCCACCACAGTATTCGACTTCCCCCAAACGACGGCCCCATGCACCTCACCAGTTTTGTGATTCGCTATATACAGGCAGTTCCGGTGTGGCTACAGCAAATCGAGAAGCTGTGTGAGGCCGCTGGCATCGACTTCGAACCGGTGCGCGCGGTGATCGGCCAGAGTTTTACCGAGCCACCGGAGCGCCACCCCGACCAGGTAGGGCTGGCGGCACTGCTCGACGACGCCTATCTGGCGCACCGCGCCCTGGAGGAAATCAACGAGCAGCTACAGCCGGTGTGCGGTGTACCGCTGCTGCCGATGGATCCGATGGTGGCCAACCTGGTGGTGCGGGAGCTGCTGGGAGAAAGCTTCGCCGCGGAGCTGGATGCCATCTGCGTGCAGCTGGGAAAATGCTACCGCAACCAGCGCCTGGGACCGGACAGCATCGTCGCACTGATCCTGTGCCGGCAGCGCTTCACCGACACTCCCGGCGACTGGCCGGATTTCGCCGGCGAGCTGCAGATCGGCCTGCGCCCGCCGATACTCGCACTGGATACCGACACACTGCACTGAGCAGCGCAAAGATCCCGATAACAATACGACAGGATGGCACCTTGGGGCGGTATCACGCATATTCACGATTCCGCCCGCTACTCTTCTTCCCGGGATCTCCCCGCACCCCGCGTTTACTTTTCCGCTACCTGCCGCCGCGCAATCGTTACCCTGCGTCAAATCCGCCCTGCTGCCGGGCGACGATCTGTGACCAGTTGGCGTAAAAGGCTGCGTCGCCCTGCAGTATCGCGCTGTTCAACTGCTCTATCTGGCGGCGCAGCGCAATATCGTGGAAATACAGACTGCCGCCGCGCAGGCTGAAGCCGCGCGGGTGCTGCGCCAGCAGCCGGTAATAGCTTTCCAGCCGCGCCAGGTACGAATCCACCTGCTGCACGGAAAAATGCCCGGGGCGGTAGTGCTCGAGCACCTGGCGGTTTATTTCCGCCAGTGCCTGTTCGCGGCTGGCCGCCGACAGATCGCTGCGCTGCAGCTGCGTACGGACATCCGTGCGCAGGTCGTCCAGGTAGCGGCCCGCGGCCTTGGCGGAATTGCGCAGCCGGTTCAGCGTACGCAGTCGCCGCTTGAGCGCGCCGGGATCTTTATAGGTGCGACTATCGGTCATCGCCGGCGCCGCCAGATCATCCAGGGCGCGGAAGATAGTGCCGTGCTGTACGACGCTGTGGCGGGTGAGTTTCTTGCACACGGCGACCGCGTTTTGCCACTCGGCAAAGGGTTGGCCGGCAAGGATTTTTTCCGGTAGCGCCGCCACCGCATCCTCCAGCTTCCGCTGTTGCTGCGCCAAGAAATCGGGCCGCCGACGCCAGTCATTGGCCTGCAGGCGGAACAGCGACAACAACCCCTGATTCACGCAACTGGCCAGCAGCCCGGCGGTCTGTTCACGCTGCTGGGCACGCTCTTTGCGATAGTGATCCAGGGCAAACAGCCCGACAATAGCCACCAGCAACAGCAGGGCCAGCAGTGGAAAACGTTTTTTCACAATTATTTTTTTACGGTAGCGTTGCTTGATTCACAGGGAATTTACTGCGGCTTTTCACCTTTTTCCGTCGGCTTGTCCGCACCCTGACCTTTTACCACTTTTTTTACTTTTGCCGCCGGCGCCGGCTCGATCAGTTTTACCGGGGCCACTTCCTCGGGCTGCGCCTCGCTATTGACGCGAGTGTTCAATTCGCGCGGCTCCGACTGCAGGCGAATTTCGTCCTTGAATCCGCATTCCACACACTCGCGATAGTTGCGCCCGCCCTCGCGAAAATTCACGATACGGTCCATGGCGCTGCAGCGCGGACACACCGCGCCGGCAATAAAACGCTTTTTCGGTTTTTGGGGTTTGTGTTCGTTCATCGTTATCTACTGCTCGATGTCGTTACTGCAATGGTGCCGGCGCACGGGCGACTCAGCCCGGCGCCGTGTTCAGTTCCAGCTCCACGATACCGGAATGATGCAACAGCGCGTCTATGCTCGGTTCGCGTCCACGGAATTCCGTGAACAGCTCCAGCGCGTCGCGGCTGCCGCCCTGCTCCAGTATCGTGTGCAGGAAGCGCTCGCCGGTGGCACGGTCGAAGATGCCGTTTTCCTCGAACAGGGAAAACGCATCCGCGGACAGCACCTCGGCCCATTTGTAGCTGTAATAGCCGGCCGCGTAGCCGCCGGCAAAAATATGGCTGAAGCCGTTCTGGAATCGGTTTTCATCGGCCACCGGCACCACCGCGACTTGCCCCCGCACCTCGTCGAGCAGCTGCTGGATCTCTGCGGCGCTGGCGCCGCCGCTGCGGCTGTGCAGCAGAAAATCGAACAGCGCAAACTCCAGCTGGCGCACGGTAAACATCGCGGACTGGAAATTCTTCGCCGCCAGCATCTTGTCCAGCAGCGCCTGTGGCAGTGGCTCGCCGCTGTCGAAGTGGCCGGAAATCATCGCGATCGCCTGCGGTTGCCAGCACCAGTTTTCCAGGAACTGACTCGGCAGCTCCACCGCGTCCCAGGCCACACCATTGATACCCGATACCGGCGCCACGTCCACCTGCGTGAGCATATGGTGCAGACCGTGGCCGAACTCGTGGAACAGCGTGGTGACTTCGGTATGGGTCAGCAATGACTGGGCACCCGCGGCCGGTGGGGAGAAGTTGCACACCAGGTAGGCCACCGGCAGTTGCAGGCCATTGGCGGTTTGCCGGCGCACACACACGGTATCCATCCAGGCGCCACCGCGCTTGCGCTCGCGGGCAAACGCATCGAGATAGAAACCGGCGATGCGCTGGCCGTCTTTGGCCAGCCAGAAAAACTGCACGTCCGGGTGCCAGGTGGCGACCGCGGTATCCGCCTCAACGGTCACTCCATAGAGTTTCTCCACCACCGCGAACAGGCCATGCAGCACCCGGTCAAACGGGAAGTAGGGGCGCAGCTCCTCCTGGCTCACCGCGTAACGCTCCTGCTTCAGCTTTTCCGCCGCCCAGGCGATATCCCACGGCTGCAGCTGCGCCAGGCCCAGCTGCTCCGCGGCAAACGCCTGCAGTTCAGTGAATTCGCGCGCGGCCGCCGGCTTCGCCCGCGCGGCCAGATCGCGCAGAAATTCCACCACTTTCTCCACATCGGGGGCCATTTTGCTGGCCACCGACAGCTCGGCGTAACTGCCCATATCCAGCAATTGCGCCTGTTCGGCGCGCAGCGCGAGGATTTCCTCCATGACCGCGGCATTGTCGAACTGGCCGGCGTGGGGTCCGCGATCCGAGGCGCGGCTGACAAAGGCAACGTGGACCTGGCGACGCAGCTCGCGGTTGTCGGCGTGGGTCATCACGGCGAGGAAGCAGGGGCCGTCGAGGGTCAGCAGCCAGCCGGACAGCTCCTTGGCCTCGGCAGCGGCACGCGCGGTCGCCAGTGCTGTCTGCGGCAGGCCGGCCAGCTCGCTTTCCTCCTCGGTGTGGTAACTCCAGGCATTGGTGGCGTCGAGCACATTGTTGGCAAAGCGGCTGGACAATTCCGCCAGCCGCCGGCTATTGGCGGCGAAACGCGCGCGCGCGTCCCCCTCCAGGCCGACACCGCTCAGCTGGAAGTCGCGCAGACCCAGCTCCACGGTCTTGCGCCGCGCCTGCGGCCAGTCGGCGAAGTCCGGTGCCGCCGCCAGTTGTTGGTAGACGCGATAGAGATCGCGGTTCTGGCCCAGTTCGGTCCAGTAGGCGGTGACCTGTGCCAGCGCCGCCTCATAGGGTTCCCGCCAGGGGCCGCTGAGCACGCTGTTCAGGTGGCTGACCGGGGAAAAAGCGCGATTCAGGTAGTCCTGGGCCTGTTCCAGCGGTGCCAGGGTACTGTCCCAGCCCGGGCTTTCCAGCCCCTCGGCCAGCACTGCGCGGCACTCGGCGATCAGCGACTCGATCGCCGGCCCCACCTGCTGCGGTTGCAGCTGGTCAAAGGCGGGTAGCAGCGGGAGATTCAACAACGGATTGGACATGGGACACCCTGTGCTCGATGGATGATAAGGGCTCGCGCAGGTATAACTTCGTCGCACGACCGCCATGGATGGCGGAAGTGCAGATTTTGCAGGAGCAAAAATCTGTCCGAGAGCACAGATGCGCTCGAATGCAGAAGTTATACCTGCGCGAGCCCTAAGGCTATGATAGACAGCCCATTGTACAGGAGCTTGTCCATGTCCCCACTGCGCCCTCACAACCACGGCGGTGAGCAGAAATCACCACAACTCGGCGAGGCCGTCTATATCGATCCCCAGTGCACGGTTATCGGCGATGTCGAACTGGGCGATGACTGCTCGGTGTGGCCGATGGCGGTCGTGCGCGGCGACATGCACCGCATCCGCATCGGCGCGCGCACCAGCGTGCAGGACGGCGCCGTGCTGCACATCACCCACGCCGGTCCGTTCAACGAGGCGGGCTGGCCACTCACCATCGGTGCGGACGTCACCATCGGCCACAAGGCGTGCCTGCACGGCTGCACCGTCGGCAGCCGGGTGCTGGTCGGTATCGGTGCCATCGTACTGGACGGCGCAGTGATCGAAGACGAGGTGGTGCTGGCCGCCGGCGCGCTGGTGCCGCCGGGCAGGAAACTCGAGAGTGGCTATCTGTATGTCGGCGCGCCGTGTAAACAGGCGCGCCCGCTGACGGACAAGGAGCGCGAGTTTTTCCGCTATTCCGCCGCCAATTACGTCAAGCTGAAGGACGAGTACCTGCAGCAGACGTGTCCAGACGCTTTCCCCGAGCAATAGCAGTCCGGGCCCTGCCGTCGGCTCGGGTTACTTGCCCTGCGCGCGCAGCAGGCCGGAGCCGGCGATGCCGCCGGCCGCGCAGGCGAGCACGATCACCAGCGGGGTCAGCGTACCCAGCAGCAGTGCGCCGATACCGTAGCCGTGCATCGGCAGGATCAACAGCAGCAGCACCCCGGCCGGAATCAGCGACAGGAAAAAGCCCCGCGCGAACCAGGTTTTCTGTAGCGGTAGCAGGAACACCAGCCCGCAGATACCGCCCCAAACCACCCGTTGATAGATGTAGCCGTTGGACAGGTGCGGCGCGATATCTACAGCAAAGGCGCGGGTAATGCCGTAGTGTCCCATGGCCCACAGCGCCAGCGCATACCCCAGGCCGCCAAGGCAGCCGGCGGCGAAGCAGACGGACAGGTTTTTAACAAACTCTCGCACTGATTACTTCCTATGATTGGAGTCCGTAACAACGATTGATAAACCGCAGGATGAATAGACGGCAGTATGCCAAATCCCGGCCACAGGACCGTAAACGGTTATGCATTTTTGCAGTTCGGGATGGATCGGAATGCGGGATCGGCATAGCCCGCTGACGGGGCTATGCCTTCTGACGGGGTCGCGGCCCTGCTGACAGAGGACCTCAGGCGGGCCGTTTGGATGCGCCGTAGAGTTCTTCCAGCATGGCGTCGATACGCGCGGCCAGCGCTTCCTGGGTGTCGTCGAGCAGAATCACGTGGCCCATCTTGCGCCCGCGGCGCAGGCCCTTGCCGTACAGCCACACACCTTCATTGGCCAGTGCGGGCTTTTTGTCGACGCCGAGCATGTTGATCATCACCGCCACGCGATCGCAGTGGGTTGCGCCCAGCGGCATGCCCAGAATCGCGCGCACGTGGTTGGCAAACTGGCTGGTTTCCGCCCCGGCCAGTGTCCAGTGACCACTGTTGTGCACCCGCGGCGCCAGCTCGTTGATCAGCAGGCCGTCGTCGGTGACGAAGCACTCCATCGCCAGCACGCCCACGTAGTCCCAGGCGTTCATCAGCGTGGCCAGATAGGTCTCGGCGGTGTGCTGCAGCTCTTCACTCACGTGCGGCGCCGGTGCGGTGGACACCAGCAGGGTACCCCGATAGTGATCGTTCTCCGCCAGCGGGTAGGTAATCACCTCGCCGTCGGCGGTGCGCGCGCCGATCAGGGACACTTCCCGGGAGAAGTTGATGCCCTGCTCCACCACGTACTCGCCCGCCGGCACCTGGCCGCGCAGCGCCTCGAGGGACGCGTCGCTGTCGACGCGCCACTGGTTCTTGCCGTCGTAACCGTTTTCGCAGCTTTTGATAAACGCCGGATAACCCAGTTTCTGCACCGCGCTACAGATCTCGTCGTAGTTGTGCGCAGGCTCGAACGGCGCCACCGGCAGGCCGGCGGCGGTGATGGCATTTTTCTCCCGCAGGCGGTGCTGGGTCTTCTCGAACGCATCCGGACGCGGGTACACCGGGCAGAACTTTTCCAGCGCGCGCAGCAGCGCGCCCGAAACCTGCTCGCGCTCGGCGGTGATCACTTCGGGGCTGCCCATGGCGCGATAGAGCGACTCTATTTGCGCGCTATCGCCCTCGACGCCGTCCGCGGCGCGCACGATGGTACCGAGCCCCTCGACGCAGGTGGTGTCCTCTGCGCCTTCGGCCAGAAAGCTGAATTCAATCCCCAGCGGGCGGGCCTCCTGGGCCATCATCTGTGCCAGCTGACCACAGCCGACTATGCCTACGCGCCTGACGCTCATCTCTGGTAAACCTCACTCATTGCCGATTTCTCATTATCGACTTCATTCAACTTCGAACGGCACCTGCGCGCTCTGCTTTTCGCGCCAGGCGATCAGTCGCTGCTGCAGCTCCGCGTCTGTCAGCGACAGCATCTGCGCCGCCATCAGGCCGGCGTTATAGGCCCCGGAGGCACCCACGGCCTGAGTCGCAACGGCCACACCCTTGGGCATCTGCACGATCGACAACAGGCTGTCCATCCCGGTCATGAACTTGCTCTCCACCGGCACGCCGATCACCGGCAGCGGCGTCATCGCGGCAATCATACCCGGCAGGTGGGCGGAGCCGCCGGCGCCGGCGATGATCACCTGGGTGCCCTGTTCGTGCGCGGTCGTGGCGAATTCCACCAGCCGTTGGGGTGTGCGGTGGGCGGAGACTACCGCGGTGGCGAACGGCACCTGCAATTCAGTCAGCGGCGCCGTCGCGCGCTGCATGGTCGGCCAGTCAGATTGGGATCCCATCACGATGGTGACTTTTTCGAAGGGAATCTGTTTCACTTACGCTTAACTCCAGTATTGCAAGAGCGCCAGACTGGCTTATCGCCACCGGCTTATATTGAAAGGGTAAGGTAATCGCCGGGGGGAAACTCCGGCAGAATGCCCACACCGGCACCGCTGGCCGCCACAAATCAGGGGCGTGAGGATACCAAAACCGGGCAAGAAAGCACCCCTGCCGGCCATTTGCCCCGCGCCGCCGGGGCGGCGGGCCGTTTACCCCGTCACTTTTCAGCCAGCCGTGTGCGCAGTGCGGCCAGCACCGGCGCCACGTCCGGGCGCACACCGCGCCACAGGGAAAACGCTTCCGCCGCCTGCCCCACCAGCATGCCCAGGCCGTCCGCCACCTCGGCGCCACGCGCCTGCGCCCAGCGCATAAACGGGGTCGGCTCGGCGCCGTAGACCATGTCGTAGGCGCGCCCGCCGGCGGCGAATAGATCCTCCGGCAACGGCGGCACCTCGCCGCCAAGGCTGGCGGCACTGGCGTTGATCACCAGGTCGAAGTGGCCCACCAGAGTCTCGTAACCGCCGCCACCGAGGGGACAGTCCTGCCCGCCGAGGCCGGCGAATTCCGTCGCCAGATCCAGCGCCCTGGCGGCGGTGCGGTTGGCGATGGTCAGTAGCGCCGGGCGCTCCGCCAGCAGCGGCAACAGCGCGCCGCGCGCGGCACCGCCGGCACCGAGCAGCAGCACGCGCTGGCCGGCGATCGGCCAGCCCAGGTTGTCGCGGATATCTGCTACCAGGCCGGCGCCGTCGGTGTTGTCGCCGAGCAAGCTGCCATCCGCCTGCAGTTTCAACGTATTGACCGCGCCGGCGGCGCTGGCGCGCTCGGTCAGGCGATCGGCCAACTCGCAGGCGTCCAGCTTGAACGGCACCGTGACATTCAGGCCGCGGCCGCCGGTGGCGAAAAAGTCACGTGCAAATTCAGCAAACGCGCCCTTTTCCGCCAGCAGCTTGTCGTAGTGGATATCCTCACCGGTCTGCGCGGCGAAGGCGGTGTGAATCTGTGGCGACAGCGAATGGGCGATGGGGTTACCCACCACGGCGTAGCGATCACTCACGGTGTTGAGTCCCGCTCGCCGCGCTTGCGCGCGCGCACCGCACCACGGATCTTGGCTGCCTCGTCCACCAGGATCAGGCCGTCGATCTTGAGGCCGTCCTCGGTGTCGCCGAGCAGGTAGCGGGTCGTGGCGCTGTAGAGCTCCGTGCTCTTGTCCCCATCCGGGCACAGCAGAATCCAGTTCAGGGTCGCCAGGCTGTTGTTCTCGTTCAACTCGTTCACATCGGTGACGGTGCCGAGAATCTGGTTCACATCCAGGCGCCGGTAAGCGCTCAGCAGTTTGTCCACATGCTGCACGAACTCGTCGCGCGATACGGTCAGCTTGCTGCCGTCCTCGCGATAGTAGTGCAGCGGGAAACGGTAGAAATCCGCGACCTGTTGCGCGTCGCCGATTTCGAAATGGCGCCGGTAGTCGAGAAACAGGCGGTTGATCTGTTCGAGTCGCGCCTTGTGCACAGCGGCTCTCCTTAATCGATATTCCGTGGATGATGAAGCGACGGGCTCAGACCCAGTCGCGGTGCGGCAGGAAGTCCGTGTACAGCTTTTCCTCTTCGGAGCCGGGTTCCGGCTGCCAGTCGTAACGCCAGCGCACCAGCGACGGCAGTGACATCAGGATGGATTCGGTGCGGCCGCCGCTCTGCAGGCCGAACAAAGTGCCGCGGTCGTAGACCAGGTTGAATTCCACATAGCGGCCGCGACGGTACAGCTGGAAGTCGCGTTCGCGCTCGCCATAGTCACTGCCCTTGCGCCGCTGCACGATCGGCAGGTAGGCGTCGAGGTAGCTGTCGCCGACGGCGCGCATCAGCGCAAAGGCGTTGTCGAAGCCGCCGTCGTTGAAATCGTCAAAGAACAGGCCGCCGACCCCGCGCGCCTCATTGCGATGCTTGAGGAAAAAGTAGTCGTCGCACCATTTCTTGAATCGCGGATAGACCCCGGTGCCAAACGGCGCCAGCGCGTCCTTCGCGGTCTGGTGCCAGTGCACCACATCTTCGTGAACGCCGTAATACGGCGTCAGGTCGTAGCCGCCGCCGAACCACCACACCGGCTCGGCGCCGGGCTTTTCCGCCACGAACAGCCGCACATTGGCGTGGCTGGTGGGCACGTAGGGATTGCGCGGGTGGATGACCAGCGATACGCCCATGGCCTGGAACGAGCGTCCGGCCAGTTCCGGGCGGCCGGCGGTGGCCGAGGGCGGCAGGCCGTCGCCGAACACATGGGAGAAATTCACCCCGCCCTTCTCGATCAGGTCGCCCTCCTCCAGCACCCGCGTACGGCCACCGCCGCCGCCCGGGCGCTCCCAGCTGTCCTCGCGGAAGCGGCCGCCGTCCTCATTCTCGAGGGCGCTGCAGATACGCTCCTGCAGGTCGAGCAGGTACTGTTTGACGGCGTTGGGGTCGACTTGGCTCATGCGGGATCAATCGTTTGCTGTGAGGGGATGGGTGTCTAGCTCGGGCGCACCACGCCGCCGCTGATCAGGTCGCGGATCTCGCTGGGGGCGCGGCGACCGCCGGTGGCACCGCCACCGACAAAATCCAGTTCGTCGCCAAAATAACGCAGCACCTGATACTTGTGCCGCGCCGCCTGGCTGCCGGCGGGATTCGCGGAGGTGGACACAATAGCACCGCCGTAGGCACGCGTCAGTGCCGCGGTAAACGGGTGATCGGTGCAGCGCAGCGCCACCGAGTGGTGGGCACCACTGATCCAGGCGGGGACGCGGCCGAAATGCGGCACCAGCCAGGTAACCGGGCCGGGCCAGGTGGCGTGCAGCTGTTGCAGCTGCGCGCCGGAGAGATTGTCCAACAATGCGCCAAAGTCGCGCTCGTCACCGGAGACCAGGATCAGGCCCTTTTCCAGCGGGCGGTTCTTCAGGCGCAGCAAGCGCTCGACCGCCTGCGCATTGAACGGATCGCAAGCGAGCCCCCATACGGATTCAGTCGGATGGGCAATGACGCCACCGGCGGCGATGGTGCGGGCGGCCTGCTGTACGGCGAGCGGGGAAAACTTCATCCCGCCTACCTGGACCGGCGCGATTGCAGATCTTTCTGCAATTGCACGTCCCTGGCGACGACGGCCTCGGCATTGGCGCGGCGCTCGTCGACCAGCTTCTGGTGCAGGTCGGTATCGACGCAAGCGAGGATCTGCGCAGCCAGATAGGCGGCGTTCTGCGCGCCGACCTTGCCAGTGGCAACCGTGGCCACCGGGAAACCACCCGGCGTCTGCACGGTCGGCAGCAGCGTATTCAGGTCGCCTGCGGACACATCGATGGGCACACCGATCACCGGCCTGAGTGTTGCCGCCGACACGGCCACGGCCAGATGCGTAGCCACACCGGAGGCACAGATAAAGGCGGCGCAACCGCGCTGGTCGGCGTCGCTGACGTAGTCGCGGGTGCTGTCGGGCGAGTGATGGGCGGAGGAGACTTTGACCTCAAACGGGATATCAAATTTATCCAGGACGCCGAAGGCAGCTTCCATCACCGGCAGGTCGGAGTCAGCTCCTATCAGAATGGCGACAAAAGGCTTGCTCATGTCTGTTCTCTTTTACACTGGCGATGCGGGAAAACGCGGCAATCTAACGAATAGTAGAAGATTAGACAAGTACGGCACGGTGCGGCCTTGCGGTACCCGCAACACGCAAGAGCCGATAAAACCCCGCCGGGCGCGCGGCGCTCTGCGCTGATGCCGCTATCGATAGCGACAATAGCGCGCCCCCATCCTGGCGGCCAGCAAGGTTTTTGCCGGGCCGGAAAAATTCATACACAACGAAAAAGTGCCGGCGGTGCAGCGGTTTTCCGCCGCGCTGCGCAACTGTCCGTGACGCGGCGCCGTCGATGGCGCAGCGCCATCCCCCTGTGTGATACTGGCAGTTGTTTTATTGTTTTCGACCTATCCGCATGATTGAAATCACCACCGGCCGGAGGCGCTGCGGACTGCTCGGCCCCCTGGTGCTGTTTATCGCCATTGCCGCCTGTTGGTGGTGGAGCGCGCGCCTGCAAGGCCCGCTGATCTACGATCGGGCACTGATTGCGCAGGGACAGTGGTGGCGCCTGCTGAGCGGCCATCTCACCCACTCCGGCACCGCACATTTTCTCCTCAACAGCGCCGGCCTGGCACTGCTGTGGGTGCTGCACCGGTCCCATTACCGCCCGGCGAATTTTTTCGGCGTCGTGGCGCTGATCGCGCTCGGTTGCGGTCTCGGACTCTACTGGTTTTCACCGGCGACACAGCTGTACCTGGGGCTATCCGGCGTGCTGCACGGCCTGGTGATCTGGGGTGGCTACCGCGACATCGCCAGCGGCTGGCGGACCGGCTACCTGCTGGTGGCCGGTACCTGGGCCAAGGTGGCGTGGGAGCAACTGGTCGGCGCCAGTGACGCCACCGCCCGGCTCATTGGGGTACCCGTGGCCACAGACGCCCACCTGTGGGGGGCGGCAACGGGATCCCTGCTGTGCCTGGGGCTGCTCGCCCACCAGCGCCTGTCGACCGGCAGCAGCGACCAGCGTGCGCCCGAGCGCGCCTGAACCCGCGCCGGCGAGTCCATTGAGCAGCCGCCATGCCCCACCGCGCAACACCGCGGTACCCGCCGCTAGCGCCCGAAACCGCAGCCAAATTCGCCATCGTTCAATTTTTGTGCACTAGTTCCGGATAAATCCGCGGCGGATGGCGTCTAACGCCAACTCTGGCGCGGCAATTTCCCTGTCTGCGCCGGCTCGCAGCCAACTTCAACGGAATTACCCAGGTGGGGAGGTCATGTGCATCGATCGGTAGCAAACACTCTATGGAGGCTCAGCGCACTGTTGCTGCTGGCGGGCATGGCAAACCTGGCGCCCGCCGCCGAATCCGGCAAGCCACCGGCCACCGAGGCGCATGCATCGGCCAGTTTCAGCCGCGCAACAGTACTGACGCTGGCACGCAATCTGGCACAAAAGCCCTATCAGGCGCCGGCCGACGCGCTGCCGCCGGAACTCGCCGATATCAGCTACGACGAATACCGCGATATCCGCTTCGCTCCCGCCCGGGCCCTGTGGGCCCATGAGAACCTGCCCTACCAGGTGCAGTTCTTCCCGCTCGGCCTGTTTTTCAAGAACCCGGTGCAGGTGTATGAGGTCGAAAACGGCAAGGCCCGACACATTCCCTACAGCCCCGACCTCTTCACCACCGGCGATGTCATGAACAAGCCGCTGCCGCGCAAGGACATCGGCTTTTCCGGTTTCCGCCTGCACGCACCGATCAACTCGGACTACTTTGACGAGCTGGCGGTGTTCCAGGGCGCCAGCTATTTCCGCTCGCTGGGGCGCCACCAGAGCTACGGCCTGTCGGCGCGCGGCCTGGCGCTCAAGACCGCCGACCCGGCGGGGGAAGAATTCCCGGCTTTCCGTACTTTCTGGATTGAAAAGCCGTCCGGCGACAGCAATACAATCACCGTCGACGCACTGCTCGACAGCCCCAGCACCACCGGCGCCTACCGCTTTACCATCCGCCCCGGGGACAACACGGTGATGGATGTCGAGGCGACCCTGTTCCCGCGCGTCGACCTCGACAAGGTCGGCCTGGCGCCCGCCACCAGTATGTTCATGTTCTCGATGAACGACCGCCGTCACGCCGACGACTATCGCCCGCAGGTGCACGATTCCGACGGCCTGCTGATCGAGAACGGCAAGGGCGAGCGGCTGTGGCGCCCGCTGGCCAACCCGAAGCAGCTGCAGGTCAGCGCCTTCGCCGACGCCGACCCGGTGGGCTTCGGGCTGATGCAGCGCGAACGCGACTTCGCCCGCTACGAGGACCTGGAGGCGCACTACGAGAAGCGCCCGAGCCTGTGGATAGAGCCAGTGGGCAACTGGGGCAAGGGCGCGGTGACGCTGGTGGAGATCCCCAGCCAGTCCGAGGCCAACGACAATATCGTCAGCTACTGGAATCCGCAGCAGGTCCTCAAGGCCGGCTCGGAATTCAGCTTCGCCTACCGCATGATCTGGGGCACCCAGCCCGCGTCCAATGCGGTGCGCGTGGTCAGCACGCGCTCCGGGCGCGCCGACATCAAGAAGCCGACACCCAACCGGCTGTTCGTGGTCGACTACGCCGAGAGCCTGCCGCCGGCGGAGAAACTGCCCGGGGCGACAGTCACGGCCTCCACCGGCACCATCAAGAATGTGGTGGTGCAGCGCAACCCGACCACCAAAGGCTACCGCGTGAGTTTCGAACTGGATCCGGACGGCAGCGCGGTGGCGGAACTGCGCCTGGAGCTGAAATTTGCCGATGGCCGCGAGGCGGAGACCTGGGTTGATCGCTGGGTGCCCGATTCGTGAGCGCCGGCACACCGGCGCAGCGGCCGGGCGCCATGCCGCCGCAGGATCTGAAATCCTTCAGCCGCCGCACCCCGTTAGACGGCCACGCCGTGCGCTCGCGCGGCTGGCGGCGCCTGCTGGTGTTCGCCGCCACGCTGGCGCTGTGCAGCTATGCCATCGGCGAAATGTGGATGGTGTTCCGCGCCGGCTCCGTGGCCTGGCCGGAATACGTGGTATTGCTGTTATTCGCGGCTACCTTCTGCTGGATTGCGCTGGCCTGCGTCACCGGCGTGGCCGGCTTCTGTGTGCGCATGTTCGGCACCCGCCCCGCCCCGCTGACCCAGCCGCTGACCAGCCGCACCGCGATACTGATGCCCACCTACAACGAGGATCCGGCGCGGTTGTTCGCTGCGGTGGAAGCCATGGCCCGCGGTATCGCCGCCGGTGGCGAGGGCCACTCGTTCGACTGGTTTTTCATTTCCGATACCACCGACCCGGACATCCTGCTGCAGGAAGAGGAGGCGCTGCTGGCGCTGCGGCGCCGGCTCGGGGCCCAATACCGCGTCTACTACCGCCGCCGGCGCGAAAACCGCGCGCGCAAGGCGGGCAATGTCGCCGATTTCTGCCGCCGCTGGGGTCGTCACTACGACCACCTGCTGGTGCTCGACGCCGACAGCCTGATCGAGGCGGAGACCCTGATCCAGCTGGCGCGGCGCATGGAGGCGGCCCCGGATACCGGCCTGATCCAGACCATTCCCACCCTGATCCGCGGCAACACCCCGATGGCGCGGCTGCAGCAGTTTGCCGCGCGCATCTACGGGCCGGTAGTGGGTACCGGGCTGGCCTGGTGGGCGGACCGGGACGGCAACTTCTGGGGTCACAACGCCATCCTGCGCACGCGCGCCTTTATGGACTGTGCCGGCCTGCCGGAGCTGCGCGGGCGGCCGCCGTTCGGCGGTCATGTACTCAGCCACGATTTCGTCGAGGCGGCGCTGTTGCGGCGCGCCGGCTGGGCGGTAACCATCGCCTGGGACCTGGACGGCTCCTACGAGGAGAGCCCGCCGTCGCTGATCGACATGGCGGTGCGCGATCGCCGCTGGTGCCAGGGCAACCTGCAGCACGCGCGGATACTGCCAACCCGCGGGCTGTCCTGGGTCAGCCGCATGCACCTGCTGACCGGCATCATGTCGTACCTGAGTTCGCCGCTGTGGCTGCTGCTGGTCCTGTCCGGTTTCGCGCTGACACTGCAGGCCCACTTTATTCCGCCGGACTATTTCGCCAACGGCTCGACGCTGTTTCCGGCCTGGCCGGTGCTCGATGCCGAGCGCGCCCTGCGGCTGTTTTCCACCACCATGCTGGTGCTGTTCACGCCCAAGATCCTCGGCTTCGCCAGTTCGCTGCTGGAAGCGCGCAGCCGTCGCGGCAGCGGCGGTACCCTCGGCCTGGCGAAAAGCTTTGTCCTGGAACTGCTGCTGTCGGCCCTGATCGCGCCGGTGATGATGCTGATCCACTGCGGCGCGGTGGTATCGGTGCTGCTGGGTAGCGATGGCGGCTGGAATCCGCAGCGCCGTGAAGACGGCAGCCTGCCGTGGCGGGACGTGTGGCGCCGCCACCGGCTGCACATGGCCGTCGGCATTGCCCTCGGTGGCGCCGCCTGGCTGATCTCCTGGCAGCTGCTGGCGTGGCTGTCGCCGGTGATCGTGAGCCTGGTGCTGGCGGTGCCGCTGTCCTACTGCACCGCCTCGCCAACCCTGGGCCGCCTGCTGCGCCGCGGCGGTTGGCTGTGCACGCCCGAGGAGGCCGCCGCCCCGGCCATCGAACAGGCGCTCGCGCGCGTGCAGCCGCTGTACCGCGATATCGTCGCCGCGGCACCGCGGCCACACCACCTCGCCGGCAATCTGCCCCTGGCGCGGCGGCGCCTGGCGCTGATCGACCCGGTGCCGCCGCGGCAGCCGGGCAGCCCCGGCCCACGCGAGGCGGTGGTGATCGCCAAGCTCGGCGAAGCGCGCAGCGCCGCCGAGGCGCTGTCGTTTATGGATCGCGGCGAAACCGCCTGGCTGCTGTCGAGCCCGGAGCTCTATGGCCGGCTGGTGGCAATGCTGGAGCGGGAGTCGCTGCCGACCGAGGTGACCGCGGCGCGCGCCTGAGCGCGCCGCTCAGTGCTGTAACTGCTAGTGCTGTGGTTCTAGATAGGCGGCGCCACGGCGTGTCAGCTGGTAGCCGCCGGGCAGTGTCTCCACCAGGCCCGCCAGCTCCAGTTGCAGCAGTGCGGCCATCAGGCTGCCGGCGTCGCCACCGGTGTCCGCCGCCAGCTGCTCGATACTGCGCGGATCGCCGCCCAGCGCCGCAACCAGCGCGCGCTGCTCCGGCGGCAGCGGCGCCGCGGCGGCGTCCTGCGGCACGGACGCGACTGACAGCAACCCACCCAGCTGGCCGGCGATATCGGCGCTGGTCTCCACCAGCGCGGCGCCGTCGCGGATCATTTTGTGACAGCCGCGCGCCAGCGGGTTGTGGATCGAGCCGGGGATCGCAAATACCTCGCGGTTCTGCTCCAGCGCCAGGCGCGCAGTGATCAGCGAGCCCGAGCGCAGTGCCGCCTCCACCAGCAGTACCCCCAGTGACAGGCCGCTGATGATGCGATTGCGGCGCGGAAAGTGCGCCGCTTCCGCGGCGCTGCCGAGCGGCAATTCGCTGATCACGGCGCCGCCGCTGGCGATGATCTCCCCCGCCAGCGCGGCATTGCGGCGCGGGTACAGTTTGTCCACGCCGCTGCCCAGCACCGCCACGGTGGCGCCGCCGGCCTGCAGCGCGCCGCGGTGCGCGCTGGCGTC
This sequence comes from Microbulbifer sp. SAOS-129_SWC, assembly GCF_039696035.1. Classification (GTDB taxonomy): domain Bacteria; phylum Pseudomonadota; class Gammaproteobacteria; order Pseudomonadales; family Cellvibrionaceae; genus Microbulbifer. The sequence goes on along the minus strand of NZ_CP155567.1, from coordinate 34,698 downwards.
GACACCCAGTGCCAGTCCGGAGGTGATGGTGAAGCCGGCGCCGGCCAGGTCGGCGGCGAAGGCGCGCGCGTTATCGAGACCCGCGCGGCTGGCGCGACGTGCGCCGACCACGGCGATCTGTGGCAGGTGCAGCGCATCGGCGTTGCCGCGCACATACAGCAGCGGCGGCGGCCGCGAGATCTGTGCCAGCAGCGACGGGTAACCGCCGTCGCCACAACACAGCAGCTGCACGCCGGCGTCGGCACAGCGCGCACGCTCGGCCGCGGCCCACGCCGCGAGTGCGCTGGCGGCGCCGCGGCGCTCGTACTCGCGCCACAGCATGCGCGCGCTGTCCGGCAGCCGGTCGAGGAGTTTGTCGGGGAAATTGTGCAGCGCGGCGACGGCGTCACCGCAGTGTTCGAGCAGTTGCCAGTAGCGGCCGGGGCCCATACCGTCGAGGCGGCACAACATCAGTGTGGCGGTCAGCGCATCCATGCGATTCACCGGGATATTCGAGTTTTTACGGTAGTGGCGGACCGGAGATCCCGGTCCGCCGGAGAGAATCCGGACGGTGCGCTTAAGGGTTGCGCACCAGGTCCATCACTTCAAGCGGCCGATCGGCTTCGAGCACCAGTGCCAGGCTCATCTTGTCGAAGGTGCGGAAGACCATCATCAGGCCGGCGCGCTCGTCCGGCAGCTTGACGTCCTCGCGCTCGATGCGGTCGCGCACGGTGGCGCCGCGCTTGTAGATGGCCAGTACATGGCCCGGCTGCAGGCCCTCGCGCTCGCCGCGATTGATCGCGACCACGTCGTATTTGCCGATCTGGGTAACGCCTTCATCGACGCCCATGATCACGCCGTCCACCGGAATCGACGGTGCGCCGGGCTGGAACAGCGCGGCGATGGAACGTTCCTCGGCGGGCATCAGCCGGTCTTCGAGGCGCACTTCGCGCGCCACGCGGGTGACTTCCATGGTGGCGACGGCAAAATCCTGGCGGCGGTCCGGGTCCAGCTGGAACAGGTCGGCGGAGCCGACATCCAGCGCCTTCATGCCCAGTTTTTCACCGGTGTAGGGGTCCACATACAGCTCACCCGGGCGGTAGATACCGTAGGAGGCCAGCGGCTCGTGGAAGTCGCCGCGCACGTAGATCTTATCGCCGGCGCCGTTGAGGATGCGCTGGTCGGCACCGGAAATCACATAGGGCGTACCGTTGAAGGCGTCCAGATCGACGATGCGGGTGCGCGACAGGAAGGCGTTGATGGCCTCCAGCGGCACCGCCGGGATCGCCTCGGCGATCGCCTCGCGGCGCACCTGCGGGTGCAGCGCATTGCTGTCGGTGGCCGGAGACAGCTTGTACGGGCGCGGGCCGCGCTCCAGCTGCAGCTGTGGCTGGCCCTCGACGTAGACCAGGCGCAGGCGGTCGCCGGGGTAGATCAGGTGCGGGTTTTCCACCTGCGGGTTAGCCTGCCAGATCTCCGGCCAGTACCAGGGCTGGGCGAGGAAGCGAGCGGAGATATCCCACAGGGTGTCGCCCTTCTGCACCACATAGACGTCCGGGTGGTTGGGGTTGAGGCGCACCTGATCCTGTGCGTGAATGCCAAAAGCCGCCGCCAGCGTCAGGGCCGCGGCCAGAATAATTTTTCTCATGGAAGCATTCCTATGCTCTTTATCGCTATAATTCACAGCGCCGGGCCGCTGGCTGAGTGGCTACTGTCGTCACAAGCTGGCGGAGGCCACTAGAACAAAATGGCTTCAATCGGCAAATATTGAGCGCGATCATTATGTTATCAGCGCAAGTTCCACGATTACTAGAAGTTTGTCACAGCTGGACAGCTCTGGAAATCGTGGCGAGCGTGTGCCTGCGTCCGGGCACACGTGTAGTAAATTGACAGAGATGCCCAGGTGTTATGGCCAAACTTGAGATACTCGAATTCCCCGATCCGCGTCTGCGCCAGGTCGCCAAGCCGGTCGAAAAAGTCACCGACGAACTGCGTACGCTGATCGACGACATGTTCGAAACCATGTACGAGGCCCCCGGCGTCGGCCTCGCCGCGACGCAGGTCAATGTGCACCAGCGCATCGTGGTGATTGACGTATCCGAGGAGCAGAACGAGCCGCTGGCGTTCGTGAATCCGCAGGTCGAGGTGCTGGACGAGGAGATCCACCAGTACGACGAGGGCTGCCTGTCGGTCCCCGGCTTCTACGAGACCGTGGAGCGGCCGCGCAAGGTGCGGGTCAAGGCGCTCGACCGCGGCGGCGAACCCTTCGCCATCGAGGCCGAAGGGCTGCTGGCGGTGTGTATCCAACACGAGATCGACCACCTGGACGGCAAACTGTTCGTCGATTACATCTCGCCGCTGAAGCGCAATCGCATCCGCTCCAAGCTGGAAAAGTCCCAGCGCAAGCGCGCCTGAGCCGGCGCCACCGCGAACCCGAATACCCACCGCCGGCCAGCCCGGCGGTTTTTGTTTGTATGAGTCTATGACCCAGCCACTGAACGTTATCTTCGCCGGCACGCCGGATTTTGCCGCCGTGCACCTGCAGGCGCTGCTCGACAGCCCGCACCGGGTGATCGCCGTCTACACCCAGCCAGACCGCCCCGCCGGGCGCGGTAAGAAGCTGGTTGCGAGCCCGGTCAAGCAACTGGCGGCGCAACACGATATCCCCGTCTACCAACCGCCAAGCCTGCGCGACGCAGAGGCACAGGCGCAGCTGGCTGCGCTCGGCGCCGACATCATGGTGGTGGTGGCCTACGGCCTGATCCTGCCGCAGGCGGTGCTGGACACGCCGCGCCTCGGCTGCGTGAACGTGCACGCCTCGCTGCTGCCGCGCTGGCGCGGCGCGGCGCCGATCCAGCGCGCCATCGAGGCCGGCGACGCCGAGAGCGGCGTCGCGATCATGCAGATGGAGGCGGGCCTGGATACCGGGCCGGTGCTGGTGGAGCAGCGCTGTGTGATCAGCGCCGCCGATAGCGGCGGCAGCCTGCACGACAAACTGGCTGAACTCGGTGGCCCGGCGCTGCTCGAGGCGCTGGCGCAGCTGGCCAGCGGCAGCGCCGCGCCGCGGCCGCAGGACGACAGCGCGGCCAATTACGCCGCCAAGATCAGCAAGGAGGAGGCGCGCCTGGATTGGAGCCGCCCGGCCGACGAGCTGCAGCGCCAGGTGCGCGCCTTCAATCCCTTCCCGGTGTGCTGGACCACTTACCGCGACAGCAAGGGCGCGCAGCGCCTGCGGGTCTATCGCGCCAGACACGAGCGCGGCTGCCACAGCGAGGCGCCCGGCACCATTATCAATGCCGACGACGAGGGCATCCTGGTGGCCTGCGGCCGCGAGGCGCTACGCCTCGAACTGCTACAGCTGCCCGGTAAAAAGGCGCTGCCGGCTGCGGAAATTCTCAAGGGCTACCGCGCGCTGTTCGCGCCGGGGCAGCGACTGGGGCAAGCCGATGACGAATGACGCGCGCGCCCTGGCGGCGCAGGTCCTGACCAAACTGCTGGCGGGCCAGGGCTCGCTGGCGCGACTGCTGCCGCGCGCCGAGGCCCAGGTGAGCGAGCGCGACCGCGGCCTGCTGCGCGAACTCTGTTACGGCGGTGCGCGCACCGCGCCGCGCCTGCAGTTGCTGGCGGGCAAGCTGCTGCGCAAGCCACCGGCGGACAAAGAGGTGGAGGCACTGATCCTGCTCGGGCTGTACCAGCTGGAATACACCCGCGTGCCCGATCACGCCGCGATTTCCGCCACCGTTAACGCCGCCCGCGCCCTCGGCCTCGACCGCGCCACCGGCGTCATCAACGGGGTGCTGCGCAACAGCCTGCGCAATCGCGAGCCGCTGCAGCGCAAGCTGTCCGGCAACCCGCAGTTCAGCTCCATGCACCCGGCCTGGCTGCAGCAGCAGATCAAGGCCGCCTGGCCCGAACGCGCCGGCGACATCCTGCGCGCCAACAACGCCAGCCCGCCGATGGCGCTGCGCGTCAACAGGGCCAAAACCTCCCGCGATGACTACCTGCAGCAGTTGCAACTGGCCGGCATAGAGGCGCGCCCCTGCGCCATCTCGCCGGTGGGCATCGTGCTCGACGAGGCCTGTGCGGTGACCGAGCTGCCCGGCTTCGACGAGGGCCTGGTCAGCGTGCAGGACGAGTCCGCCCAGCTGGCGGCGCTGCTGCTGGCACCGCAGCCGGGCGAGCGGGTACTGGACGCCTGCGCGGCGCCCGGCGGCAAGACCTGCCACCTGCTGGAGCTGCAGCCGGACATCCATCTCGCCGCGCTGGATATCGACGAGGAACGCCTCGACCGGGTAGCGGAAAACCTGGCCAGAATCGGCGCCGAAGCGGAACTGATCTGCGCCGATGCCGCCGCCACTGCGGACTGGTGGGACGGCACCCCCTACGACCGCATTCTGCTCGACGCGCCCTGCTCCGCCACCGGCGTGATCCGCCGCAACCCGGATATCAAGCTGCTGCGCCGCGCGTCGGACATTGCCGAGCTGGCCGAGCTGCAGGGGCGCATCCTGCGCGCCCAGTGGTCACTGCTGAAGCCCGGCGGCAGCCTGCTGTATGCCACCTGTTCGGTGCTGCCGGCGGAAAACGCCGCGGTGGTGGCCCGTTTCGTTGCGGAGACTGATGATGCGAGCGACAATACGCCGCAATTGCTCGGCGGCAGCGCCTGGGGCGAGCCGCAGGCCGCCGGCATGCAGCTGTTTCCACAAACCGACGGTGGCGACGGTTTCTACTACGCTCTGTTGCACAAGGCGTAGGCAGCGCGCTACCCAACCTTGGCCCTTTTCCAGTTTACGGTGCGCACGGCGCGCCCTGCGGCCAGTATAAAAAGTCGGCTGTAATCGCTTATGAAAATCATCATTCTCGGCGCGGGTCAGGTGGGCGGCTCGCTGGCGGAAAGCCTGGCCTCGGAGCGCAACGACATTGTGCTGGTGGACAACGAGGAGAAAACCCTGCGCGAACTGCGCGATCGCCTCGATATCGGTATTGTCGCCGGCCACGCCTCCCACCCGAATATCCTCCTCGATGCCGGCATCGAGGACGCCGATATCCTCGTCGCCGTAACCAACAACGACGAGACCAATATGGCGGCGTGCCAGATCGCGCACTCGCTGTTCAAGGTGCCCACCAAGATTGCCCGCGTGCGCGCCGCCGCCTACCTGCAGTACCCGCAACTGTTCGATCCACAGGCGATCCCGATCGATGTACTGATCAGCCCCGAGCAGCTGGTGTCGGAATATATCGCGCGGCTGATGGAACACCCGGGCGCGCTGCAAGTGCTGGACTTTGCCGGTGGCCGCGTACAGCTGGTCGCGGTGCGCGCCATCCAGGGCGGGCCGCTGGTGGGCCACCAGCTGCGCTACCTGCGCCAGCACATGCCCAAGGTGGACACCCGTGTCGCGGCCATCTACCGCCGCAACAGCCCGATCATTCCCCAGGGCGACACGGTGATCGAGGCCGGCGACGAGGTGTTCTTTATCGCCGCGCGCACCGATATCCGCGCGGTGATGAGCGAATTGCGCCGCCTGGAACAGGGCTACAAACGCATCATGATCGCCGGCGGCGGCAACATCGGCCTGCGCCTGGCGCACAAGCTCGAGCACCGCTACTCGGTCAAGCTGATCGAGCGCGGCCACCAGCGCTGCCTGTTCCTGTCTGAAGAACTGTCCAACACCATCGTGCTGCACGGCAGCGCCTCGGACCAGGAAATGCTGCTGGAGGAGAACATCGAGGACACCGATGTGTTCCTCGCGCTGACCAACGACGACGAGGCCAACATCATGTCGTCGCTGCTGGCCAAGCGCCTCGGCGCGCGCAAGGTGATGACCCTGATCAACAACCCGGCCTATGTCGACCTGGTGCAGGGCGGCGAGATTGATATCGCCATCTCGCCGCAGCAGAACACCATCGGCAGCCTGCTGACCCACGTGCGCCGCGGCGACATGGTCAATGTGCACTCGCTGCGCCGCGGCGCCGCCGAGGCGATCGAGGTGATCGCCCACGGCGACGAGCGCACCTCCAAGGTGGTGGGCAGGAAAATTGAGGATATCGACCTGCCCGAGGGCGCCGCCATCGGCGCCATCGTGCGCGAGACCGCGAGCGGCAGCGAGGTGCTGATCGCCCACGACGATGTGGTGGTGAAGACCGACGACCACGTGATCGTGTTCCTCGTGGACCGCCGCCATACCCGCCACGTGGAGCAGCTGTTCCAGGTAGGATTCGGGTTCTTCTAACAATAACGACACGGGCTGATTGGCGCCGATGCGAATAGCTGTAATTGCGCGAGTTTTCGGAATTCTCCTGACGGTGTTCAGCCTGACACTGCTGCCGCCGATCGGCGTGTCGCTGTGGTACGGCGACAACACCCACAGCGCGTTCAGCGCCGCCTTCGTCATCACCCTGGTCACCGGCCTGTTCATGTGGCTGCCGGTGCACGACCTGCACCAGGAACTGCGCACCCGCGACGGCTTTGTGGTGACGTCGCTGTTCTGGCTGATTCTCGGCTGTTTTGGTGCCCTGCCGTTTATCATCAGCAACCAGCCGCACCTGCATGTCACCGACGCGATTTTCGAATCCATCTCCGGCATGACCACTACCGGTGCCACGGTAATTACCGGTCTCGACAGCCTGCCGCCGGCGATTCTCTACTACCGCGGCCAGCTGCAGTGGTTCGGCGGTATCGGCGTGATCGTGATCGCGCTGGCGATCCTGCCAATGCTGGGTATCGGCGGCATGCAGCTGTACAAGGCGGAGGTGCCGGGACCGGTCAAGGACACCAAGCTGACACCGCGCATCGCCGAGACGGCGCGGGCGCTGATGTGGATCTACATCGCCATCACCATCGCCTGTATCCTCGGCTACTGGGCTGCCGGCATGACCATGTTCGACGCCGTCTGCCACGCCTTCGCCACCGTCGCCAACGGCGGCTTCTCGACCCACGATGCGAGCATGGGCTTTTACGCCAACAACCACGCGATCATGATCGTCAGCATCGTGTTCATGCTCGCCGCCGGGGTCAATTTCAGCCTGCACTTCTACGCCTTCCGCAACCGCAGCCTGTGGCACTACTGGCGCGATTCCGAATTCCGCTTTTATATGGGACTGACAGCCTGTGCCTGCGCGCTGGTGGTGGGCTACCTGTGGATGTCCGGTACCTTCAATCTCAGAACCAGCCTGTTGCACGGCGTGTTCGAGGTGGTGTCGATCGGCACCACCGCCGGCTTCGGCTCGGTCAACTTCGCCGCCTGGCCCGCTTTCCTGCCCTACGTGCTGATTCTGGTGGGCATCGTGGGTGCCTGCGCCGGCTCCACTTCCGGCGGCATCAAGGCGGTGCGGGTGATGCTGATCATGAAATCCGGGCTGCGCGAACTGAATCGCCTGGTGCACCCGAGTGCGGTGATCCCGATCAAGGTCAACCGCAAGATCATTCCCGAGCGGGTTACCGATGCGGTGTGGGGGTTTTTTGCCGTCTATATCCTGTCGTTCTTTACCCTGACCGTGGCGGTGATGGCCTGCGGTGAAAACTTCGAGACCGCCTTCTCCACCGTGGCCTCGTGCATGGGCAATATCGGCCCGGCGCTGGGTGACGCCACCGCCCATTACGGCGGCCTGGACGAGCGCGCCAAGTGGCTACTGATCCTGGCCATGCTGCTCGGCCGCCTGGAGATCTTCACGCTGCTGGTACTGCTGACCCCGGCCTTCTGGCGCAACTGACCGGCGCCGCAGTCGCCCCGCCGCAACGCCTACCCGGGGCGATAGTCAAAGTTGCTTTTTTCTGCCAGAGTTGGCCCCTATACAGGAAGTAACGACAATAATCGGGGTGCCATGGGCAACAACACCAGTGAGCTGCTCGGCCAGCTCAAGATTGATCGCGATGCCAGGACCGCACCGCCGCCGTCGCAGCGCGGGCTGATCGCCGGTGCCATCGGCGCTGCCGGCGGCCTGCTGCTTGGCGCGCTCGCGGTTTCCCTGTTCACCGGCGCCCCGTCACCGGCTCCCCAGACAACCGCCACCATCGAGCCCGCCGTCACACCGGTCAGCAGCGCGGATCCCTCCCCCGCCGAGACATCCGAACCGATACCCGGCGCCGCCGTGCTGAATGCCTCCGGCTATATCACCGCGCGGCGCATGGCCACCGTATCGGCGCAGGTGATGGGGCTGATCACCAGTGTCGATGTCGAGGAAGGTATGCGGGTCAGGACGGGCCAGGTACTGGCGCACCTCGACGACGCCAAGGCGCGCACCAACCTGGAGCTGGCGGAAGCCAAGGTGACGGTGCTGCGGGCACGCCTCGACAGTATCGTCGCCAATCTCGGCGAGGCGCACCGCCAGCAGGTGCGCTACGCCGACCTCAGCGACAAGCACTACTCCAGCCGCGCACAGCTGACCCGCAGCGAGGCCGACGTGCAGAGCCTGCAGGCGCAGCGCGCCAGTGCGCGTGCCGACATCAAGGTGGCGCAACTGGAAGTACAGCGCCAGCGCGAATACCTGAACGACCTCACCATCCGCGCGCCCTTTGCCGGCGTGGTCACGGTCAAGAATGCCCAGCCCGGGGAAATCGTCGCGCCCAGTTCCGCCGGTGGCGGGTTCACCCGCACCGGTATCTGCACCATCGTCGATATGGATTCGCTGGAAATCCAGGTGGATGTCAATGAGGCGTTTATCGGCCGCGTGTCCACCGGACAGAAGGTGCGCGCCAATCTCGACGCCTACCCCGACTGGGATATCCCCGCCACCGTGGCGGCAATCATCCCCACCGCTGACCGCGCCAAGGCCACGGTGCGAGTGCGCATTGCGATCGACGAAAAAGACGCGCGCATACTGCCGGACATGGGCGTCAAGGTCGCCTTCCTGCAGCGCGACGAATCAGTGATAGAGGATTTACCGAAACAATAGAATCACCGGAGGAATCGGCGATGTCAGAGGGTGTGCTGTTTGAGTTGAAAGGGGTCAGCAAGAGTTTCGTCAAAGGCAAGGAGAAGATCTCAATCTTCGACAGTCTCGACATGACCATTGAGCGCGGTGAGTTCCTCGCCATCATGGGGCCGTCCGGCTCCGGCAAGACCACGCTGCTGAATATGCTCGGCGGCGTCGACCAGCCCAGCGGGGGTGAGATCTGGTTCGACGACGAGCGCATCGACCAGTACAAGGAAAGTCAGCTGACCCGCTGGCGCGCGCACAATATCGGCTTCATTTTCCAGTTCTATAACCTGATGCCGATGCTCAATGCCGCGCGCAATGTCGAGCTGCCGCTGCTGCTGACCAATCTTTCCAAGGCACAGCGGCGCGCCAGCGTGGAAACGGCGCTGACCCTGGTCGGCCTCAACGACCGCGCCAGGCATATGCCCAGCGAAATGTCCGGCGGCCAGCAGCAGCGCGTCGCCATCGCCCGCGCCATCGTCTCCGACCCACAGCTGATCCTGTGTGACGAACCCACCGGCGACCTGGACCGCAAGACCGCCGACGAAATCCTGGAAATGCTGCAGCTGCTCAACCGCGAGCACGGCAAGACCATCGTCATGGTTACCCACGACCCGGCCGCCGCCGACTACGCGAAAAAGACCGTGCACCTCGATAAGGGCGAATTCGTGCACAAGGAAGTGGCGGCATGAGCGATTTCTATTTGATCTACAAGAACATGACGAGGAAGCCACTGCGGCTTTTTCTGACCTGTTTTGCCATTTTTATCGCCTTCCTGATTTACGGCGCGGTGACCACTTTGAAAGGCGCACTCGATGCGGGTGTGGATCTGGCCGCGGACAACCGCCTGATGGTGGTCAACCGCATCAACTTCACCGTGCCACTGCCGATTTCCTATTTCCGCAAGGTCGCGGCAATGGACGGCGTGAAAAATGTAACCCACGCCAACTGGTTCGGCGGCTATTACCAGGATCCGAAAAAACAGCTGGTGGTGATGGCGGTGGATCCGGAATCTTATCTGCGTGTGTATCCCGAAGTCGTGGTAAAACCCGAGCAGAAAAAATCCTGGTTGCGCGACCGCCAGGGCATTCTGGTGGGAGAGAAGCTGGCAAAGATCTACGGCTGGAAAGTCGGCGACAAGATTCCGGTTTCGTCGAATATTTTTTCGCAGAAGAACGGCGGTCACACCTGGGATTTCGTCATTGACGGTATCTTTACCGGGAATACCGAACAGTACGACACCGGCTATATGGTGTTTCACTACAAGTATTTCCAGGAGACCCAGAGCTTCGGCGGCGACAATATCGGCTGGCTGGTACTGACTACCGAAGATCCATCGCTGAATGAAAAAGTGGCGAAAAAAATCGATACGACGTTTGCCAACTCCGCATTCGAAACCGATACCAGCACGGAAAAGGCTTTCAGCAAGGCGTTTATCGAACAGATCGGTAATATCGGCCTGATTATTTTCGGTGTGGTGTTTATGGCCTTCTTCACCATTCTGGTGGTCGTGGGCAACACCATGGCACTGGCGGTGCGCGAACGCACCGGCGAAATCGCCGTGCTGAAAACCCTCGGTTTCTCCAGCGCGCGCATTTTCAAGATGGTGCTGCTGGAGTCGCTGCTAATCGCACTGGTCGGCGGCCTCGCCGGACTCGGTGCCGCCAAGTTGCTGATCGAGGGCGCCAAAACGGCGATGGCACAGTTCCTGTCCAACCTGGTTATGGGTGGCGATATCGTCGTGCAGGCGGTGGGCTATATGTTGCTGCTGGGCCTGGTCACCGGCCTGCTGCCGGCAGTCAACGCGCTGCGCCTCAATATCGTTACTGCATTTAACCGCGCGGGGGTGTGAGCCATGGGATCTCTATTTTCACAGATAGCCACCGTTACGGTCATGAATGTGCGCAGCCTGCCGCGGCGCCTGTGGATGTCGCTGGCGATGGTGCTGGCCTCGGCGGTGGTGGTGGCGATCCTGCTCGCCTTCCTGGCCATGGCCAAGGGGTTTGAAACCACCATGAACAGCGCCGGCTCCGACGGCGTGGCGATGCTGATGCGCGAGGGCGCGGCGGCGGAACTGAACAGCGTCGTGACCCGCGACCAGGTCAGCCTGGTGGAGGACCTGCCCGGTATCGCCAGTGACGCGAAGGGACCGATCGTGTCGCCGGAACTGTACGTGATCGTCGACGGCACCAAGAAGTCCACCGGTACCGACGCGAATATCCCGCTGCGCGGGCTCGATGCCGCCGGCATGGCGCTGCGCGGCAACGTACAGCTGACCCGCGGGCGCAGTTTCCGCCCGGGCACCAACGAGCTGATTGTCGGCGAGGGGGTGCTGCGGGAATTCGATGGCTTCGATGTGGGCAGCGAAGTGCGCTTCGGCAAGAACACCTGGAAGGTGGTCGGCGCCTTCTCTACCGGCGGCAACGTGTTCGAGAGCGAATTGTGGGCCGACGCCAAGGTGATCCAGAGCCACTACAACCGCGGCAGCAGTTTCCAGACCATCCGCGTGCGACTGCAGCAACCGGGCAATGTGGAGCCGCTGCAGAAAGCCATCGCAGCAGACCCGCGCCTGAATCTCGACGTGCAGACCGAGAAGGCCTACTTCGCTGGCCAGGGCAAGCAGCTGCAGTACATGGCCATCTTCGGCCGCGTGATCAGCTTTATCATGGCGCTGGGCGCGCTGGCCGGTGCGCTCAACACCATGTACACCTCGGTGGCCGACCGCGCGAAAGAAATCGCCACGCTGCGCGCGCTTGGTTTCAGTAACCTGTCCGCCTTCTGCGGCACCATCGCTGAGGCCCTGGTACTGGCGATTACCGGCGGACTGCTCGGCTCCATCGCCGCCTACCTGTTCTTCGACGGCCTCAATGCCTCCACCCTTGGTGGCAGCTTCACCCAGGTGGTGTTCCGCTTCGAGATGTCGCCGGAACTGTTCGTGCAGGGCGCCGTACTGGCACTGGTGATCGGCTTCGCCAGCGGCTTCTTCCCCGCCTGGCGCGCGGCGCGCCTGCCGGTGATCGTGGCGTTCCGCAACGGGGCCTGAGGTGTCCCGCGGTCAGGGAGGAAAGGCAGGACCGTAAGAGCCGATTAGCGCTTTTGCCGCTGGTAAATACGCGTCTTGCCTTCCGGTCCGCGCCGGAAACGCTTGTACTCCCACTGGTACTGATCCGGCGCCTCGGCGATACAGGCCTCGACACCCCGGTTCAGCGCCGCCAGCGATACGCGGGTCTCGTCGCTGTAGATTGCCTGTTCGGCGGGCAGGAACACCAGCTCGAAGCCATCCTCGACCCGCTTGCCGAACCCGAACACACAGCGGCAGCCGGTGCGCTGCAGCAGGTTGTGGGCCAACGTCATGGTCAGCGCCGGTTTGCCGAAGAAGGGCGCGAAGTCGCCGCCACGGGTGTCCGGCTCCTGGTCCGGCAATACCATCACGATACCGCCGCCCTTGAGCGCCTTCAGCAGTGCGCGCACGCCGTGCACGTTGGTGGGTACCATCTGCACCCCGGTCATTTCACGACCACCGCGGATGATCGGGTCCAGCGCGGCGAGCTTCGGCGGCGCATACAGCGCGGTAGACTGGCCCAGTGTGGCCAGGTACATGCCGAAGATCTCCCAGTTGCCGGTGTGCGGTATCAACACCAGTACACCGTGATCCTCGTGTATCTCTTTGCACAACAGCTGCTGGTTGCGCACCCGCACTATCTGGTCTTCGCTGCGGTTCCACGGCTGGCGCCAGATGGTCGCCACTTCAAAGCCGGTAATCGCGGTCTGTACCACACTGCGCCGCGCCAGCTGTTCGCGCTCGACCGGATCCATGCCCGGGTAGCAGATGGCCAGATTGATGCGGCTGACCCGCAGGCTCTCGCCGCGGGTCAGCACCGCGATCTTGCCCACCAGCCAACCCAGCCGCCGGGTCCAGTGCAGGGGCAGCCTGCCCACCAGTTTCAATGCTGTAGCCGCCAGCCGGCCTTTGATATCCAATTGCAACTACTTCCCAATTCCAGAGTCGAACGCGGGGTCTGTGGGGATACGCCCCCCCGCTACACCAATTATGGCGAGTTCAGCGCGACTGCGTGGCAGCGGCGCCTTTAGTGCGCCACCCGCTGCCGCTATAATTGCGTCCCTTTGCCCACCGCCGCCGGCCCGCGCCCGGCGCGGTGGCGCGGAACCAACACAACATATCCGGAGATAGCGGTGTCCAAGCAATACGACCACAGCACCTTTCAGGGCCTGATCTTTGCCCTGCAGGATTACTGGGCGCGCCAAGGGTGCGTCATTCTACAGCCTCTGGATATGGAAGTGGGCGCCGGCACCTTCCACCCGGCCACTTTCCTGCGCGCCATCGGCCCCGAGACCTGGAACGCCGCCTATGTACAGCCCTGCCGCCGCCCCACCGACGGCCGCTACGGCGAGAACCCCAACCGCCTGCAGCACTACTACCAGTACCAGGTGGTGATGAAGCCGTCGCCGGACAACATTCAGGAGCTGTACCTGGACAGTCTGCGCGCCATGGGCGTGGACCCGGCGGTACACGATATCCGCTTCGTCGAGGACAACTGGGAATCTCCCACCCTCGGCGCCTGGGGCCTCGGCTGGGAGGTGTGGCTGAACGGTATGGAAGTGACCCAGTTTACCTACTTCCAGCAGGTCGGCGGCCTCGAGTGCTACCCGGTAACCGGCGAGATCACTTACGGCCTCGAGCGCATCGCCATGTACCTGCAGGGCGTCGAGTCCATCTACGACCTGGTATGGACCCGTAACCCGGATGGCAGCCCGGTCACCTACGGTGACGTCTTCCACCAGAACGAAGTGGAGATGTCGCACTACAACTTCGAGCACGCGGACGTCGAGTTCCTGTTCAACACCTTCGATCACTGCGAGCGCGAAAGCGGCCGCCTGATCGACCTGGGCCTGCCACTGCCGGCCTACGAGCAGGTGATGAAAGCCTCCCACGCCTTCAACCTGCTGGACGCGCGCCACGCCATTTCCGTCACCGAGCGCCAGCGCTACATCCTGCGCGTGCGCACCCTGGCGCGCGCCGTCGCCCAGGCCTACTACGATGCGCGCCGCGCACTGGGCTTCCCGCTGGCAGCCGACGACATCCGTAAAGAGATACTGGCCGAAGACGTCGAGCAGGCGGCCAAACAAGAGGAGAAGCAGTAATGGCGCAGGATTTTCTGGTTGAACTGGGCACCGAAGAGCTGCCCCCGAAAGCGCTGCGCCAGCTGATGGACGCCTTTGCCAACGGTATCGAACAGGGCCTCAAGGGCGCCGACCTCGCCTTTGGCGAGATCAGGGCCTACGCCGCCCCGCGCCGCCTGGCCGTAGCCGTATCCGGCCTGGCGGAAAAGCAGGACGACAAACAGATCGAAAAACTCGGCCCGGCCGTCAAAGCCGCGTTCGATAAAGACGGCAAGCCGAGCAAGGCGGCCGAGGGCTTCGCGCGCAGCAACGGTGTCAGCGTCGACCAGCTGCAGCGCAAGGACACCGACAAGGGCGAGCGCCTGGCATTTGTCAGCGAACAGAAAGGTGCCGCCACCGAGACGCTGCTCGGCGGTATCGTGGAAAAATCCCTGGCACAGCTGCCGATTCCCAAGCGGATGCGCTGGGGTGCGCGCCGCGAGGAATTCGTGCGCCCGGTGCACTGGCTGCTGATGCTGTTCGGCAATAATGTGGTCGACGCCGCAGTGCTGGGCCAGCAGGCCGGCAACAGCAGCCGCGGCCACCGCTTCCACTGCAACCGTGAACTCGAGATCCACTCGGCGCAGGATTATGTGCAGCAGCTGCGCGACCCCGGTTACGTGATTGTCGATTTCAACGAGCGCCGCGAGATTATCCGCGACCAGGTCACCGCCGAGGCGCACAACGTCAACGGCGAGGCGGTCATCGACGACGACCTGCTCGACGAAGTCACCGCGCTGGTCGAGTGGCCGGTGGCGCTGACCGGCCGCTTCGAGGAACGCTTTCTCGACGTGCCCGCCGAGGCGCTGATCTCGTCAATGAAAGAGCACCAGAAATATTTCCACGTGGTCGACGGCGACGGCCAGCTGCTGCCCTTCTTTATTACGGTCGCCAATATCGAGAGCCAGGATGCCGCGCAGGTGATCCACGGCAACGAGCGCGTGATCCGCCCGCGCCTGGCCGACGCCGCCTTCTTCTTCGACACCGACAAGAAAACCAGCCTGGAAGCGCGCCGCGAGAAACTGAAGCAGGTGATCTTCCAGCAGAAGCTTGGCACCGTGTACGACAAGACCGAGCGCCTGGCCGCGCTGGCGCCGCAGATCGCCGCGCTGACCGGCGCCAACAAAGACTGGGCCGAGCGCGCCGCCAAGCTGTGCAAATCCGACCTGGTCACCGAGATGGTGTTCGAGTTCGCCGACATGCAGGGCATCGCCGGCTACTACTACGCCGAAAACGACAAGGAACCCTTAGAGGTCGCCAAGGCCATGTACGAGCAGTACATGCCCAAGTTCGCCGGCGACGAACTGCCGAAGTGCGACACCGGCACCACCATCGCACTGGCGGATCGCCTCGACACCTTGGTGGGTATTTTCGGTATCGGCCAGCCGCCCAGCGGCTCGCGCGATCCGTTCGCGCTGCGCCGCGCCAGTCTCGGCGTGATCCGCCTGTTGGTGGAGAAACAGCTGGACCTGGATCTGCGCGACCTGCTGGCGAAGGCCCGCGACAACTACCCGCGCACCGCGCTGGGTGAATACAACGGTGTGGTCGAGGCGACGCTGAACTATATCCTCGAGCGCTTCCGCGCCCGCTACGAAGACCAGGGTATCGCCACCGAGGTCTTCATGGCGGTGGCCGCGCGCAAACTGTCGCGCCCGCTGGATATCGACAACCGCGTGCACGCGGTGCATGCGTTCAGCCAACTGGCCGAGGCCGAGGCCCTGGCCGCCGCCAACAAGCGCGTGTCCAATATCCTCGCCAAGCTCGACGGCCCGGCACCGACCCAGGTGGACGAAAGCCTGCTGCAGGAAGCTGCCGAGAAGCAGCTGTACGCCGCGGTCAAGGACGCGCAGCAGCAGGTGCAGCCGCTCTACGACGAGGCCCGCTATACCGAGGGCCTGGCCGGGCTGGCCGGACTGCGCGAAACCGTCGACAGCTTTTTCGACCACGTAATGGTCATGGCCGATGACGAGGCACTGCGCAACAACCGCCTGGCATTGCTGGCGCAGCTGCGCGCGCTGTTCCTCGAAGTGGCGGATATTTCGCTGCTGGCACCGGCGAAGTAAACCCTATGAGCATCATCGTGCTGGACCGGGACGGGGTCATTAACCACGACTCCGCCGACTACGTAAAGAATGTCGACGAGTGGATTCCGCTCCCGGGCAGCATCGATGCCATCGCCGATCTCAGCCGCGCCGGCTACCAGCTGGTGGTGGCCACCAACCAGAGTGGCCTGGCGCGCGGCCTGTTCGACCTCGACGACCTGGAGGCCATGCACGCCAAGATGCGCGCGCTGGTGGAGGATGCCGGCGGCGAGATCGCCGCCATCTTCTACTGCCCGCACGGCCCCGAAGACGACTGCCGCTGCCGCAAACCGAATACCGGTCTGCTCGATGCCATCGAGGCAGAGTTCGATACCAGCCTGCACGACTGCTACCTGGTGGGCGACAAGCTCAAAGACCTGCAGGTGGCACAGGCCAAGGGCTGTAAACCGGTGCTGGTAAAAACCGGCGCCGGCGCGCAGACGCTCACCCAGCTGATCGAAAACCCCGATCCCGCGCTGGCGCAAACCGCGGTATTCGACGATCTGGCCCAGTTTGCCGAATTTATCCTGCTATAGCCCCGCAATCAGGGCCGCTCGCACAACGGCCCCCCAATTATCCCTACGCAACGCCTAACTGGTGGTCACCTCCGCACAACGCGCGCCCGCGCCAGCCCGGATGAACGCCGCCGCAATCTGCTCAGAAACACGGCCAAAATCCCAGAATACATCGGTATTACGATTGATGTTCACGGCCACCGCCATCTCGTAATCCGGCATTAGCATCAGCCAGCTCTGGCCACCGCGGGACACGCCGCCGTGATTGATATCGCGCACCGCTCCGATTCCCGCCAGTTTCAACTCGGAGATGCGCCAGCCAAGCGCATAGTTCTGTGGATTGATTTTACCGTCGGTGGTCTTCTGCGGTGTCCAGAACTGCGCGCGGACATCTGGGTGCAGATACTGATGGTCGAAATAGAGACTACCGAATTTCACCAGATCGACCGATGTCGAAGCGAAACCACCCCCGGGCAACCGATGGCTCAGATCCACATCGCGCCACGGACGCAATCGCTGCTGGATGCTAGGCAAATCGTTACTTTTGTAGGGCGTGGCGACGTTGTTTTTGGGCTCACCACCGACCGGGGAAACGATGATGGCATTCACTTCCGCCGGCTCGAACACCTGTGTACGCATCAGATCCAGGTACGGCACCTTTGCGACAGCGCTCATGGTGGCGCCGAGCAGCACCGTGTCGTAGGTGGTGTAATGAAACTCGGTACCGGGTTTATTGACCAACGGCGTTTCGTCGAAAACTTCCAGCGCATCCAGCATTCGATCGTAGTGCTTGCGCATTGCTATTATCTGGTAGAGTCCGTCGAGGTCTCGCGTTTCCTTGTACTCGGGTAAACCCGCCATATGGGAAACGAGCTGGCGCGCGGTCAAATCTCTCCACGCGGGATTGGGCAGCACCGGTAGATAACTGGAAATAGGTACATCCAGTTGCATTGCCCCGCTCTGCACCAATCGCGCCAGCGCAGTGGCGGTCAGCGACTTCGAGGTACTGCCGATGCGAAATCGTGTTTCCGGTGTCACCGGCGTTCGCGACGCGATGTCCGACCAGCCAGCAGCGCCGGCCCATACCACTTTGCCGCATTGCGCCACTGCGGCACTGATGCCCGGCGACTGGATGCGCCGGCGATGTTCCGCCAGCGCCCGCAGCGAGGCGCGGCCGGGCGCAGCGAATGCGGGGTCGTAAACCTGCTGCATCTGCGGGTTCTGCGCCGGTATCTGCAGCCAACCCCAGGGCACGATCGGTACACTGTCCTGGTGGTAGGCGAAGAACTGGTACACCGGCCAGGCGTACCAGCCGAAGACTCCGCAAACCAGCACAATACCCAGCAGCCACTTCTTCCCTGCCATCTTGGTTTTTCCTTGTTTATTTTCCGTTGATTTACGCCGTTGAAAGTGGCGCGACTATTCGCTGGCGCCGACGCTGCGCAGATAATTGCGCACCCGATCATTGGCGGCCCGATTCAGTGGCGTCCTGAACTCGCCACCGCTGGTCTTCACGCCGAGATTGACGTCAGCGCCGTTCTCCACCAGAAACTTCACCATCTGCAGGCGCCCGCGGTTGGCAGCGTTGATCAGCGGGGTTTCGTCTCTGGGCACTATGCCGTTGACGTCAGCGCCGCGCTGGACCAATTGCCTGGCAATTTTCAGATTGCCGGTCATCGCCGCCGCAATCAGCGGGTTGCCGTCGCGCTCGGCGGCGCGGTTGGCATCGGCGCCCCAGGCGAGCAGCTGTTCCGCCATCTGCTCGTGTCCGGAGCGGATCGCGACGATCAGCGGCGAACCGTCCCGCGGTACCACCGCGTCCAGATTCGCGCCGCGCTGGAACAGCAGTTCGGCCAGTTGGAGTCGGTTGTGCTGTGCCGCGGCGATCATCGGATTGCCGTCACCCGGCGATGGCAGGTTGACGTCGGCGCCGGCACTGAGCAGCAGCTCCACCATCGGGCGGTTGCCCTGCCGCACTGCCTCGATCAGCGCGGTGCCCTCACCCAGCACCGGTGCGTTGATATTGATGTTGTTGTTCAACAGGGTCTGCAGCGCCGTAACGTCACCGTCGCGCACCACTGCGATCAGCCGTTCGCCCTCGGCGCGGGTCAGTCCTGATGCGTATTGACCCTGGCCGGTCATTGCCACCAGGTTGATTCGCGGTCCGTATTCGTGCGCCACCGCCAGACTCGCTGCGGCACACAGTGCACAGGCGGCTAAGGTTGCCAGCTGCCCGGGTTTGGTTTCAGGTTTGAATTTCAACACGGCATTAATCCTCTCGGTTAGTTCCTTCTTTTTACGAAACAGGTTCATTCCCAGCGCCGCCTGTTGGCGGGTAACCAGCAGTTCAGCGCAATCGAGCAGTGACTGCGCGAAGCGTTTGCCGCTGTTCAACAGTTGCGCCGCACGCAGATCGCAGGCCAGTTCACGCGAGACATGCATCCGGTGATTGATCATGCGCAGCACCGGACTCCACCAGAAGAAGACTGCGATAAATTCCTGCAGCGCACCGACCCACAGGTCCCGGCGCCGGATATGGGCCCATTCGTGCAGCACGATCGGCCGCAGGCGCTCGGCAGTAAAATTTTCGACAAAGGTGGCGGGCAGCAATATCACCGGCCGCCACAGCCCGACCGCCATCGGTGCCGCGATCTGCGCGGAAACCAGTAACGGACAGGTCACCGCAGACTGGAGACTGTCGCGGTAGGAAGTGGCGCGGTAAGGACCGACGCGGTAGGGAGTGGCGTGATAGAGAGTGGCGCTGCGGATCAACGCGCGCGTGTGCCGGACGGAAATTGCCAGCGCGGTGAGTCGCCACAGCGCACCGAGCAGCCACAGCCCCAGCAACAGGTAGACACCGTGGCGCGCCTGCTTGACCCAGCGGCCGGGGACCGCCACTTCAGACTGATTTTTTGTCGGCGACACCGTCGCGTGCTTTGTCAGATTGGCATCTGTCACCACCGCAACGGCGTCCGCGTGCACCGCCGGGGTTGGCGGTGGCAGCGACGCCCCGATTTGATCGCCGCCCGCCAGCGACAGGAACGGCACCGAAATGCAGACCAGCAGCGCGGTGGCCCACAACCAGCTTTGCAGCTCGGTATGCACTCGACAGACTTTGATCGCGGCGAGCAATACCAGGATCAGCATCGCGCCGAGCAGCAAGTGGCTGGCGATGAAAGTGATGAATAGATTCAATTCGAAAAGCATCGTCCCTGCTCCCGCTCAATCCGTTTCGTCGGTGTCGTCAATTTTCTTCTGCAGCGCTTCGAGATCTTTCAGCTCGATATCCGTTTCGCGAAGCAGGTGTTGCGCCAGCAATTCGGGGGAACTGCCGAAAAATCGGTTAAGCAGATTTTTCAGCGCACTCTGGCGCGCGGCGTCGCGACTGATGCTGGCGCGGTAGACAAAGGCCCGCCCCTCCTTGCGGAAATCCGCAAAACCCTTTTCCGCGAGGATTTTGCACATGGTCTGCACGGTGGTGTAGGCCGTGGGCTTGTCCCGCGACAGGGTGGCGGCGATTTCTTTGACGGAGCATTCACCCTGCTGCCACAGAATTTCCATAATTGCCTGCTCACCGTCGGTGAGCTGATCTGATTTTTTCCTGGCCATCACACTCTCGATCAATTCAACTAATTCATTAGTTTTTAAACCTTAGGGGCCCGCGCCAAGAGTGTCAACTAATTAATTAGTTTTTAAAGGGGGCGACTGAACACGACAGAGCTCACCGGGGTTACTGCGGTCGCGCATTTTTCCTCGGTGTCGTGCGAGTGGGCGCTGCTGGGCGCTACTATCGGTTGCGTGGTCAGCGTACGTTGTTGGGGAGGTCGACATAACCCAAGGCATGGAAGTAAACGCTATGGCGCGGATTAAAAGCACGGTCCGTGAGGCCCTGTAGCGCAGGTGCGCGATGGCACTATTCGAATTTTTCACTCGAATCAGCCGCACTGATACGACTGCCGTCGAGTCGCTCGATCAGTGCCCCCGTCGGATTGTTCGGCTGCCCGGGACACAGCGAAAAATCCGCACACTGGAAATGCCGCAAAAAGCTCGCGCATGGCGCTCCCTCCCCATTGAATCATCCTTGAATTCGCCACTTTGCGGCGTCGATCAGTCGGGGGACAGCGCACTATTCCGTTTTGTGCGCGAGTGCGCGCTTCAGCAGGCGATCGCGCAGTGCCGGGTAAAACTGCACAAAAGTACCATCGTAGGCGCCGTCTTTCTGGTGGCAGGCGACACAGTTATTACCGGCGGGAATCATCGGCGCAGTGGACGCATCATTGGAGAAAACATAAAAGGCGCTGCGATCGGCAAACTTTTGCTTGTCCAGCAGGTGAATCTCGAAACTCGACAGCGCGCCCTGTACCGCCCCGTCGACCACTGGTGCCGGCTTTTTCTGCGTGTCGTAAAACGACAGTGCCAGCAGGGTCCCGTCAGCGTATTCGCCGTGCTGTTGCAGGTAGTGGTAGGCACCGGGTTCCATCTGCACGACCTGGATACGCCCCGGGCTGGCGGCGCTGAAATGACGCGCGTCGCCATCCGGATAGCCGTGGCCGACGATGGCGCCGACAAAGATCCACTCGTCCAGATTGACGGGCCGCTGCAGGTTGTCGGCGCCGTCGAATCTGGCGACATCGATGCGCGGCGCCGCGGCGCTGCCCGCGGCTAACAATGCCGTGACAATCGCGAGGAGATAGACGGGTATCTTTTTTACTGACATAGAAATTTCCCTTTCGTTATCTTTTCAGCTTCTTATTCTCGGCAGGGCGGGTGGCTTTTTCAGATCTCGCACCCGAAGAGGCGGTAGTCGTCTGGGGGAAATAGCCGGCGAGCAATGAAAAGCGCAGCCCAGGTCCGAAAATCCTGTATCGTCACTCAGCTCCCCGGGGAGCCGATTTGCATTCCCGGCATCCCAGCCTGGTCGCGCAGCTAATTCGGCTACCCCTGAGCAAATAACTAGTCTGCCGCCGAGTTCTGAATCGATTTCTGTTCCGCGGCAGATATGGTGCCTTCGATCCAGGCGAAATAATGAGAAATACGAACGTTGTTCCCGCCGTCGCCGTAATTTGGACCGCGATAGGTTCGTAAGTCTCTTGGACTGGAATCCCAGGACACGAGGCCAGCAAGCTGCCACTGGCCTTTTTCCCTGATCAGGACGGGACTTCCGCTATCTCCGTCACCTGCAGCGCCTTCGAGTGGAAGGGCAGATTTTGGCGAATC
The DNA here is from genome assembly GCF_039696035.1 of Microbulbifer sp. SAOS-129_SWC. GTDB lineage: Bacteria > Pseudomonadota > Gammaproteobacteria > Pseudomonadales > Cellvibrionaceae > Microbulbifer. The sequence continues at coordinate 12,812 of NZ_CP155567.1, read as the reverse complement.
AAACGTATAGGAAATCCACCGCGTATCAACACCAGATATGACATTGAAGGCCCTCCGTAAAGTAGTGCGATGTGAGCTGTGAGGTGCCACCCCCTCTTTGCCATTACCGGTGGCCCCCTTGCCGATTAGCTCTACAGTTCGGCCCAGTTCTTCGCTGCCGCGATAAAGCGAGATTGGTTGGACATCCGTAACAGGCGCTTTTAATCTGATCAGGGCTATATCGTCGCACGATGCCAGAAACGCCCTTAACCGGGACCCGTCACCAGAGGCTAGCGCCTCTTTGATAAGGGACTTTGGTGGCATCTTATATTCAGAGTGAACGACAACTGATTCAACTTCTCGTGGCGCGCCGTTAATGGTGATTTCCTGGATGTTTCGCATATGAACTACATGCGCGGCAGTGACAACCCAATGAGGAGAAATCAGCGCACCGTGACCTTCACCGGGAAAGTCGGCCAGTGCGGGTAGCGTAGAGGCCGGTATTTGGTACTTATCATCGCTGATGTCGTCACGAATAATAATGGCGTCAGCCGCGGATGACGCAGCAATCAGCGCCACGAAAATATATTCCCTTATGCATTTCATACCCTTTATATCCTTCTTGCTTTTCAACTAACAGGTGCTATTTCTTCACGTAATAGCCCATTGATTTCAATATTTCCCCAACCGTAGCCTGATGAGTCCGGCGATTACCAAGCTGTAAATGTGGCATCTTCCGTTCCCGCGTCATCCAGTTCCATCACTAGCGGTTGAAGCGCTTGCGATAGTCTTCCGGTAGAACACCGAGCTGGCGCTTAAAGGCGCGGCGCAATTGTTCCTGGGATTGGAAGCCACACAAGGCGGCCACTTTTGCCTGAGGCAGGTTCTGTTCGGCAAGCAGCTGGCGCGCCTTTTCCGCGCGAGCTCGTTCGACAAACTTGGCCGGGGTCTGGCCGAGCTCGACGGTAAAATGGCGGGCGAAATTGCGCGGGCTCATGGCGGTCCGCCGGGCCAGCGTGTCGACATCGAGGGGTTGGGCCAGGTTGGCGTAGATCCACTCCACCAGTTCGGCGAAGCGGTCGCTGGCCACCTGACTGGAGAGATGGGCGCTGTACTGTTGCTGGCCGCCGTCCCGTTTCAGGTATAAAACCAGGCGCCGTGCCACTGCCAGCGACAGCGCGCGGCCGAAATCCTCTTCCAGCAGCGCCAGCGCGAGGTCAATGCCGGCAGTGATGCCGGCGGAACTGTAGACATTGCCGTCGCGCACGAAGATGGCGTCGGCATCTACATCGACGCGCTCGTGGGCCCGGAGCAGATCGACGTCCATCCAGTGGGTCGCGGCGCGGCGGCCGTCCAGCAGGCCGGCACCGGCGAGCAACAGCGCACCGTTGCAGATGGAACCGAGGCGCTGCACCTGCGCTGCGCGCTGGCGTAACCAGCGACACAGCTTTTCGTTCTGTTGCTGCAGCGCCACGGCGCCGCCTTCGCCGCCGCACACCAACAGTGTGTGAAGTTCGTCCGCGTCGTCAAAGGCGCGATCGGCACTGAGGCGGATGCCGGCAGAGGTGGCAACCGGGCCCGGCGCCGCGGCGAGCAGTTGAATCTCGTAGACGTCGCGGTCGATGCGGCCTTTTTCGCGCAACTGGCGGTTGGCCAGTGAGAATACCTCCAGCGGGCCGGTGACATCCAGGCACTGGGCACCGGGGTAGATCACCATCGCCACACGGCGGACCGGTTCGGTTGCGGGATCGGGGAACGGGGTCTTCATCGGCACAGTGTTCCACATTATGACCGTGGCAGAAATGACAAAAGGGGAGCAAAAACGGCCATGGCGGTGGCGGGATTCGTGCCCGCTTCCGCATCTGGCCGGCAGAGGCAGACCGGTCGATTAAAATGTGGGTTCAAGCCGGCCATCACTTGACCCGCCGCTGCCGGCACGCACAATAGCGCCCCGCTCTGCGGGACCCCGAATTTCCAATGGAGAAGTGCCTTGTCACAGCTGTTTTTAAACCGCGGCGCTGAGCGCCGCCTGAAGCGCGGCCACCTGTGGATCTACAGCAATGAAGTAGATACCAAGCGCTCACCGCTGAAAGGTATCGAGGCCGGCAGCCAGTGCGAGATCCTCGACAGCCGCGGCACGCTACTCGGCACTGCATTTATTAATCCGAGCCAGCTGATCTGCGGCCGCCTGATCAGCCGCGGCGGCGCTCTCGACGACGCAACGATCAGTGAGCGCTTACATACTGCATTGAGGTTGCGCGATCGCTACTTCGACTTCCCCGGCTACCGCCTGGTATACGGCGACTCCGATGGCTTGCCGGGGCTGGTGGTCGACCGGTTTGGCAACTACCTGGTGGTACAGGTGAGCAACTGGGGCATGGAGCGTCTGCTCGGCAGTGTCATCGACAGTCTCAAGGCGCTGGTGGAACCCAAAGGCATACTGCTGCGCAATGACCACCAGGGGCGCGCAGTGGAGATGCTGCCGGCGGTCAACGAGGTTGTGTACGGCGAGGTACCGGAAATGGCGCCGTTCGAGGAGAACGGGGTGCCACTGCTGGCGCCGGTGCACAGTGGGCAGAAAACCGGCTGGTTCTACGACCACCGCGACAACCGCGCGCGCCTCAACCAGTGGGTGGCCGGCCGCCGGGTGCTCGACCTGTTCTCCTACGCCGGCGGCTGGGGCGTGCAGGCCCTGGCCTCCGGGGCGGTGGACGTCACCTGTGTCGACGCGTCGGAACAGGCGCTGGAATGGTGTCGCGCCAACGCCGCGCACAATGGTGTCGGCGAGCGGCTGCACACCCGGCGCGGCAAGGCGCTGGAGGTGATGAAGGCGCTGGTGGCGGATGGCGAGCGCTTCGATGTGGTGGTGCTGGACCCGCCCGCGTTTATCAAGCGGCGCAAGGATCACAAGGCCGGCCTCGGCGCCTACCGCCATATCAACGAGCTGGCGATGCGCCTGCTGGCGCCGGACGGCCTGTTAGTCAGTGCTTCCTGCTCCATGCATCTCGGCGATGACGAGTTGCTCGATTGCGTGCGCGGTGCCGCGCGCCATCTGGAGCGCCCGGCCAGCCTGCTGAGCAGTGGCAGCCAGGGCGCCGACCACCCGGTGCACCCGGCCATCGCCGAGACCCGCTATCTGAAAGCACATTTCGTGCACCTCGGTTAACGACCGGGGTTAAATCTGCTGCGGTGCCCGCGGCCGCTGGCAGCGCAATGGCGCCAGCGGCGATTCGTCGGGCGGCTGCGGTAACCGTCGTACCTCATTTATGTCCCCCCTGCCGATCGGCAGTGCGCGGGTTGCTAAAGGCGTCGGCGGCGATCCGCTCGCAGTGGCTGCGGATATCCTCGGGCCAGGCCGCGATCTCGGCGCCGAACAGCGCTCGCTCGCCGGCGAACAGTGCCCGCGTGGCCTCCTCAAAACCCGGCAGATCCCCGGCGATCGCTGTCATAAAGCGATAGCAGGATTCCTGTGCCGCGCGGCGCCGGTCGCGCCCGAGGTTCGCGCGGCGCGCTTCCTCCACCAGTTTACGCAGGGCCACCGAGGCGCCGCCGGGCTGGCTTTTCAACCAGTCCCAATGCCGTGGCAGTAGCGTCACTTCCCGCGCCACAACGCCGAGTTTGGGGCGACCGCGGCCGCGGGGTTTCTCGATCGGCGGCGGCTGGTCCGCATCCACCGTCGGCAGGCGCGCCAGCACCTCGGCTTCGCTGCCGCGCAGATCCAGTTCCACCGGGCGGCTATCGCAGTCATCGAAGATCAGGATAGGGCACTCGGGATGTGCATGCGCAGCGCGATGAGCCGCGTGCGCCACCTCGCGCAGGTTGCCACTGGCAATGCAGCGCTGGCCGCTGAAGGCGGTACAGCGCAGGGGCGATAAGTTGTCGGGCACGGTAGGGCTCCTCGCAGCAGTTTCAATTATTACCCGGGTAAAATACCAATTATTTTTATCCGGGTAAAATAAATTTTGCCGCGTTGATAGCGCGATATCGCGGCAAGGCCCGATTAGGAGCTGCGCGCCGCCGTGACTAGGATTGTGTGCGAGTATTCACTTACGGAGCAGCGGATGATACGCAACGCCTCCCCGGACGATCTTGGCCGCCTTGAGCAGCTGTGGCTCTACTCGGTCATCACCGCCCACCCGTCGCTGCCGCGGGACTATTGGCGCGCGCGCCTGGCCGCGTTCCGCCGCGACTGCCTGGATGCCGACTACTGCCTCGTATACACCGAGCGGGGCCACCGCAGCGCGGACGGTTTCGCGCTGGTGGCCGGCGACGATACGCTGAAGTTCCTGTGTGTCACGCCGGCACTGGCCGGCCACGGTGCCGGCGCTGCATTGATGGAGGCGACCAAGCGCGCCTGCCCACAGTTACAGGCACACTTGTTACAGGAAAACCTGCTCGGGCGTTACTTCCTGCAGCGACACGGATTTGTCGAGACCGAACGCTACGCGGACGGCGACAGCGGCCAGATGGCGATTGTGATGCTGTGCAGCAGCGGTTGTGTGCGCCGTGCCATATAACCAAATCTTTGGTTATCACTTATTTTTATTGTTTCTCAGCCAAACGCGGACGCAGTAGCATGCTTGGCACAGTGCCAATCCACGTTGGGAAGAGTCATGTCTGTTACCGCTCAGCGCACCATGCCGCAACCGCTATTCCACCACGGCGCCGACCTGGACGCCCTCAACGCGCGCTTCCGCGACGCGCGGCCAAGCGACATCATGCGTTTTACCCTCGACAATGCCGTTAACCCGGTGGTGTTCACCAACTTCCGCCCGCTGGCGGTGGCCTTCCTGCACCTGGTGACCCGCGTCAGGCCGGATATCCCGGTGATCTGGGTGGACCACGGTTACAACACTCCGGAGACCTACCGGCATATCGAGCGGCTGATCAAACAGCTGGATCTGAACCTGCAGGTTTACTCGCCGAAGATGTCCGCGGCGCACTACAACGCGGTCTACGGCGGTATTCCCGAGCTGGATACCCCGGAACACGACTTCTTCTCGCGCACGGTAAAGCTGGAACCGTTCAATCGTGCCATGCAGGAACTGCAGCCGGATGTATGGCTGAACGGTATCCGCCACGATCAGAACGCACACCGCCGCACGCTGGATGTTTTTACCAAAGGCAACCACGGCACGGTGCGCGTGGCGCCGATGTTCCATCTGAAGGAAATTGATGTCGAGGAATATGTCTACGAGCAGCAGCTGCCGGACAACGACATCTACTTCGACCCGACCAAGGGTGAGGAACACCGCGAGTGCGGGTTGCTGCTGCAGAAGTAAGCAGGCACCGCCTTTCCCTGCCCCGCATAGAAAAACGGCCGCTGTGAGCGGCCGTTTGTTTTCCTGCCGCGGCTAAACGCCGCGCGCTCAGTGCGCGCCCGCCTTGGGATACAGCTGCACCAGTGCGCCGGAAAATTCCGCGCGCATCCCCAGTCGATCGGCCAGCTCGACGAAAGCCCGGTCCCAGGGCATGTCGCGCACATCGATACTGACCGTTTTACCGGCGACCAGATCGCGCCCGCGGACTTCCAGATGACCATAGGCGGCGAATAGATCGATGGCCCGGGCGCCGTCGATATTTTCCAGCTGCAGCGTAACCGGCTGATGGATTGGCGCCACCGTCTCCCGATTCAGCAGCAGACGGGACGCACCGAAGGCAACCGCCACCAGCGCAGCGACGACACCGGCACGAATCATCTGCCGGCGACGCAGGGCCCAGGTCAGGTGTGCACGGTAGGCGGCGTTGCGGCGCAGGATAGCCGGGTCCAACTGGCGCAGCAGGCGAGGTGTGGAGAGACCGTAGAAGCCGCTCAGCCGGCGCAGGATGTCCACCGACGGCAACGCGGTGTCATTTTCCACCTTGGACAGATAGGACTGCTGAATACCCAGCTGTTCCGCCACCGCGCTCTGTGGCAGCTGCCGCTCCAGCCGCGCCAGCTTCATCAGCTCGCCCAGCTGGCGCTTAGTGGTCGACTCCGTCATCCAGTTCCCTCAGTGTGGTGTAGGCCTCGCTGCAGCTGGCCTGCGCCAGATTCACGCTGACGCGCATTTGCGGGTGGCGCAGTCTGCTGCCTTGTGCAGAGGCGTTGTCGTCGCAGAAGTTTTCTACCAGCCGCCAAACGTCGACGAGCCGCTCCTGCTGCACACGTAGAGCGAAAGTGGCGCTGTCGGCGCGGGTGGTGATGGCCAGCGTTATCAGCAGCAGCGTGGTCAGTATGGCGACAGTGGTGGTTTTCATCGGTATTCCCCGGCGGTAGTGGTTTGCTGCCGAAATTAGGCAACGGCAGCCGGCAGGTACAGGAATACTTGGGAATACCGCGAAAATCGCCGCGAGATTGCTTTCAGCGCCAATAAAAACGGCCGCACAGGGCGGCCGCTTGGCTGGTGGTGCAGGCAAACGATCCCGAATCAGACGTCGAGGTTCTCCACCGCCAGCGCATTGCTCTCGATAAAGTCGCGGCGCGGTTCCACCTGGTCCCCCATCAGCGTGGTGAAGATCTGGTCGGCGGCAATTGCGTCTTCGACGGTGACCTGCAGCATGCGGCGGGTTTCCGGGTTCATGGTGGTATCCCACAGCTGATCCGGGTTCATCTCGCCGAGTCCCTTATAGCGCTGGATACCATAGCCGCGGCGGCTCTCGTTCATCAGCCAGGCGAGGGCCTCGGGGAAGCTGCTGATCGGCTGCGTTTTCTCGCCGCGCTGGATATAGGCGCCCTCTTCGAGCAGATCCACCAGCTTTTCACCCAGGTCGCGGATGGAGCGGTATTCGGCGGATTCGAAGAACTCGTGGCCAAACGGGAAGTCGCTGCCGACACCGTGGGCAACCACGTGGATATGCGGCAGGAACAGCTCCCGCTCGGTGTTTTCCACCGCCGTTACGGTGTGACGGCGGCCGCCGCCATTCGCCTCTTCGGTGAGCTTTTCCTCCAGGGTCGCGCACCAGGACGCCATACGCTCCTGTGACTGCAGGTCTGCCGGTGTCAGGCTGGGCAGATAGATCATGCTGCGCAGTACCTCTTCCGGATAGACCCGCGACAGGCGGTCGATGGTGGCCAGTACCGCGCGGTATTCGCCCACCAGCGTCTCCAGGGATTCGCCGGACAGCGCCGGGGCATCCGGGTTGACGAACAGGCTGGCGCCATCCAGGGCCGCATTGGTCAGGTACTGGGTCAGCGCACCCTCGTCCTTCAGGTACTGCTCCTGCTTGCCCTTGCTGATCTTGTACAGCGGCGGCTGGGCGATATAGATATGCCCGCGCTCGATCAGCTCCGGCATCTGGCGGAAGAAGAAGGTCAGCAGCAGGGTGCGGATGTGCGCACCGTCCACGTCGGCGTCGGTCATGATGATGATGTGGTGGTAGCGCAGCTTGTCCGGATCGAACTCGCTCTTGCCGATACCGCAGCCCAGCGCGGTGATCAGGGTACCCACCTCGGCGCTGGACAGCATCTTGTCGAAGCGCGCCTTCTCCACGTTGAGGATCTTGCCCTTCAGCGGCAGGATGGCCTGGGTGCGGCGGTCGCGGCCCTGCTTGGCGGAGCCACCGGCGGAATCACCCTCCACCAGGTAGAGTTCAGACAGTGCGGGGTCTTTCTGCTGGCAGTCGGCCAGTTTGCCGGGCAGGCCGGCAATATCCAGCGCGCCCTTGCGGCGGGTCATTTCGCGCGCCTTGCGCGCTGCTTCGCGTGCGCGGGCGGCATCGATCATCTTGCCGACCACCGCCTTGGCTTCCTGCGGGTTTTCCAGCAGATAATCGTTGAAATAGTGCCCCATCTCCTGCTCCACTGCCGGCTTCACCTCGGAAGACACCAGCTTATCCTTGGTCTGGGAGGAGAATTTCGGGTCCGGCACCTTGACCGAGATGATTGCGGTCAGACCCTCACGGGCATCGTCGCCGGTGGTGCTGACCTTGTCTTTCTTGCCCACCCCCTCTTTCTCGATGTAGTTGTTCAGACCACGGGTTAGCGCGGCGCGGAAGCCGGCCAGGTGGGTGCCGCCGTCGCGCTGGGGGATATTGTTGGTGTAGCAGTAGATGTTTTCCTGGAAGCTGTCGTTCCACTGCAGCGCCACTTCCACGGCGATGCCGTCCTCGCGCTGATTCTGGAAGTGCAGCACCTTGTTGATCGATGTCTTGTTCTGGTTCAGGAACTCGACGAAGGCGCGCAGGCCGCCCTCGTACTCATAGACCTCCTCTTTGCCGCTGCGCTCGTCTTTGAGCACGATGCGCACGCCGGAGTTGAGGAAGGACAGCTCGCGCAGGCGCTTGGCCAGCTGGTCGAAATGGAACTGGATATTGGTGAAAGTCTCGGCCGACGGCTTGAAATGGACTGCGGTACCGGTGCTGTCGGTATCGCCGACCACGGCCAGCGGCGCCTGCGGCACGCCGTGGCGGTAGACCTGCTCGTGAATCTTGCCGCCGCGGCGGATGGTCAGTTTCAGCTGCTCGGACAGCGCATTCACCACCGAGACACCGACACCGTGCAGGCCGCCGGACACCTTATAGGTATTGTCATCGAACTTACCACCGGCGTGCAGTACCGTCATGATGACCTCGGCGGCGGAAACCCCCTCCTCCTCGTGCATCTCGGTGGGGATACCGCGGCCGTTATCGGACACGGAAATCGATTCGTCCGGGTGGATGGTCACGCGGATCTCGTCACAGTGCCCCGCCAGCGCCTCGTCGATGGAGTTGTCGACCACCTCGAACACCATATGGTGCAAGCCGGTGCCATCATCGGTATCCCCGATATACATGCCCGGGCGCTTGCGCACCGCATCCAGGCCTTTTAGCACCTTGATACTGCTGGAGTCATAGCTTTGCTGCTCTGACATTTATACGCTCCATTAACTTATGTGGCGGCCGAAGGTTCGGCGCTGATACTCCCATGTTCCACGTGGAACACTTGCGGGCTATTCCAGGGGGGCGCCAACTGCAGCCACGGGCGGCTGGTGGCGTCCACATCAATTCCGGTCACCAGCACCTGGCTGGCGCAGCCACTCACCCAGCGGGCAAACAGCATCTGATTATTTTCGTCCAGTTCTGCGGGCAAATCGTCGATCAGGAAAACCGGTTTCTGACCGCGGCGGCACACCAGTTCCGCCATCGCCGTGCGCAGCGCACACACCAGCATCTTCTGCTGGCCGCGCGACAGGATATGGTGGGCTGACTCACCGCCAACGCCGAAGCGCAGGTCCGCGCGGTGTGGTCCGGTGCGCGTGTGTCCCTGCGCCAGATCGCCGTCGCGGGCGTCGCGCAGCGCCTGGTGCAGATCTTTTTCTTTGCTCCAGCCGCGCCGATACGCTATTTCCACGCGCGCCAGCGGTGTGTCCGGCAGGTCGTCAATAAAGGTGCGGATCGCATCCGCGAGGGCCTCGAAGACCTCGCGGCGCAAGCTGTCGACACGCGCACCGCTCTCGGCGAGCCGCTGCTCCCAAATATCCATCTGGTTGGGGTCGATTTTACCACGTCGCAGCAGTGCATTTCGCTGACGCAGCGCGATTTGGTAATTTTTCCACTGCTGCGCGTAGCCATGTTCCACGTGGAACACTGTCCAGTCCAACAGGCCGCGGCGTACCGATGGACCACCGTCCAGGGCGGCAAAGCTGTCACTGTTGATGATCTGCAGCGGCAGGCAGGTGGCCAGCTGCGAACTGGATTCCGCCGGGTCGCGATTGATGCGGATGCGGCCTTTGCCATCGCGCGCCCGCTCCACCCCGAGGGTGGTGCCATCCGCCAGCTGCGCGAAAACCGTCAGGCTACCCTGCCCTTCGCGAATCACCGACTGGTGCTGGCGCGACCGAAAGGAGCGCCCGGTGGCGAGCATATGCACCGCCTCCAGCAATGAGGTCTTGCCGCTGCCATTGGCCCCGCAGAACAGGTTGACCGCCGGTGCCAGCTGCAGATCAGCAGTGGCGATATTGCGGAAGTGAGTCAACGCCAGACGCGACAGGGTCACGGCCGCCCCTCCGGAATGCCGCGCGCAGGGTCAGCCCCATATAAAAAGACCGCCATTTCCGGGGAAATGGCGGCTTTTGCGTGGGCGAATTGCGTGAACTGCCGGGCGATCATCAGAGCCGCATGGGCATGATCACGTACAGCGCATCGCCGTCTTCCGGCTGCTGGATCAGTGCGCTGCTGTTGGCGTCGGCCAGGCCGATGCGGATCTGGTCGCTGTGAATGGCACCGGTCACGTCGAGCAGGTAACCGACATTGAAGCCGATCTCCAGCGGATCGCCGACATAGTCCACCATCAGCTGCTCTTCCGCCTCTTCCTGCTCGGGGTTGTTGGCAACGATCTGCAGCAGCCCCTCGGACACCTGCAGGCGTACACCGCGGTATTTCTCGTTGGACAGGATCGCAGCGCGGGAGAACGCCTGGCGCAGGGCCTGGCGGTCGGCGTAGATATGGTTGCCAGTGGCACGCGGCAGCACCCGCTCGTAATCCGGGAACTTGCCGTCCACCAGCTTGGAGGTGAAGGTGAACTGGCCGCTGACGACACGGATATGGTTGTTCCCCAGCACTACCTGCGCCTGGGCGTCGGTGTCTTCGAGCAGGCGGCCCAGTTCCAGCACCCCCTTGCGCGGCACAATCGCCTGGATGGCGCTGTCCACGTTCAGGCCCGGGGCGTCGCGGTCGCACAGTGCCAGGCGGTGGCCATCGGTGGCCACGGCGCGCAGCTGCTGCGGACGGCACTCGAGCAGCAGGCCGTTCAGGTAGTAGCGCACGTCCTGTTGGGCCATGGCAAAGCCGGTGGCCTCGATCAGGCGGCGGATCTCGCGCTGGGAGATGTCGAACCGGGTCTGCGCGCTGGTTTCCTCCTGGTTGGGGAAATCCGCGGCCGGCAGCGTCGACAACTGAAAACGGCTGCGGCCACTACGCAGGATCAGGCGCTCGCCATCGCGCTCGAACTTGAGTTCGGCACTGTCGGGCAGCGAGCGGCAGATATCCAGCAGTTTGCGCGCCGGCACTGTCACTTCGCCTTCCATTTCCACACCGTCCACCGGCAGGCGACCGACGATCTCGACCTCGAGATCGGTACCGGTCAGGGACAGCTCCTGCCCCTGCAGTTGCATCAGCACATTGGCCAGCACCGGCAGTGTCTGACGCTTTTCCACCACGCCGGCGACCAGCTGCAGCGGCTTGAGAAGGGCGTCCCGGTTTACATTGAATTTCATCGGTTGTTTCGCCTTACTTTGTAACAGTTATCGTCAATTATTCGATCAGGTGGTCAGTGAGCGGGTCAGCAGCTTTACGTCTTCACGGATATCCGCATCCGATTCCTGCAACTCGCGAATTTTACGGCAGGCGTGCAGCACGGTGGTGTGATCGCGGCCGCCAAACGCATCGCCAATTTCCGGCAGGCTGTGATTGGTGAGCTCCTTGGCCAGGGACATCGCCACCTGGCGCGGTCGCGCCACCGAGCGGCTGCGGCGCTTCGAGAGCAAATCCGCTATCTTGATCTTGTAGTACTCGGCCACCACACGCTGGATATTGTCCACGCTCACCAGGCGATCCTGCAGCGCGAGCAGGTCCTTGAGCGCCTCGCGCACCAGAATATCGTCGATCGCGCGGCCGGTGAACTGCGCATTGGCAATCACTCGGCGCAGCGCCCCCTCCAGCTCGCGCACATTGGAGCGAATGCGCTGGGCGATAAAGAAGGCGGAGTCATGGGGCAGATCGACGCCAACCTGCTCGGCCTTCTTCATTAATATGGCCACGCGCGTTTCCAGCTCCGGCGGCTCCACCGCCACGGTCAGGCCCCAGCCGAAACGGGACTTGAGGCGCTCCTCGAGGCCATCGATTTCTTTGGGGTAGCGGTCACAGGTCAGGATGATCTGCTGGCCCCCTTCGAGCAGCGCATTGAAGGTATGGAAGAACTCCTCCTGGGAGCGCTCCTTGCCGGCAAAGAACTGGATATCGTCGATCAGCAACGCGTCCACCGAGCGGTAATAGCGTTTGAAGTCACTGATCGCGTTGAGCTGCAGCGCCTTGACCATATCGGCGACAAAACGCTCGGAGTGCAGGTAGACCACCTTGGCGTTGGGATTGCGCTCCAGCAGCGCATTGCCGACAGCGTGCATCAAGTGGGTTTTGCCCAGGCCCACACCGCCATAGATGAACAGCGGGTTGTAGGCGCCGCCGGGGTTGTCGGCAATCTGCTGCGCCGCAGCCAGGCCCAATTGGTTGGACTTGCCCTCGACGAACGACTTGAAGGTGAAATTGCGGTTGAGGGAACTGCCATGCTTGATCGCGCCCTCCACCTCGACATTGCGTGGTTGCGGCGGCTGTGCCGGCGGCGGCTGACGCAGGTCGGTCAGCGCCAGTTCGCCGCTGGTCATCTGATCCGCAGTGGCCTCTTCCGCCGCCGCAGCGCGGGACGCCGAGCTACTGTTGAAGCCGGCCAGACCGGCCTGCACCCGCGGGCTCGCCGCAGCGGCATCGGACCCGCGCGGCTGCTCGAAGCCGCGCCGCTCGGTGCGCGCCGGCTCTCTGCGCGCGGTAACCCGCGACCCCCTGCCCGAGCCGCCGCGCGGCTCCGGCTGCGCGGCGCCCGCGCGGCTGCGCTGGAAACGCGCCGCGGTGCGCCGCTCGGCAATGTCCAGCACCACCTGCGGTGGCTGCTCGCCCCCGAAGTGCTGCACCAGCTCCAGAATGCGGTTCAGGAACTTGTCTCCAACCCAGTCCAGCACAAACCGATTCGGCGCCTGCAGGCGCAACTCCCCGGCCGCGGCCGCGGGACTCACCCGCAGCGGCCGGATCCAGGTATTGAACTGCTGTGACGGCAATTCATCCTGCAAACAGTCAGCGCACTGCTTCCAGACGGACTCAGACAA